>NZ_JADEWI010000006.1 GCF_015207705.1 Nostoc sp. LEGE 06077 | reverse complement strand
TCTCTACGCCACGTTCTAAACCTAATGAACCTTCCTGAATTAAATCCATCAACTCCAAATTTCTTCTTTGATATTTTTTGGCAATAGCAACCACTAAACGAAGATTTGCTACCATCATTTTTTGCTTTGCCTGTGTACCTTTGTGAAAAATCTCCTTCACTTCTATTTCACTAAGCTGTACATATTTGGCTAATTCTTTTTTAGAGGGTTCGTAGTTGAGTTGTTTCTTCAAAGTTTCCTTCTTCTTTTGTAACACCATCATCTGCTGTACCTGTTTGCTATATACAATTTCTTCCTCATGAGTCAACAATGGTACGCGAACAATATCTTGCAGATAATTCCGAACTATATCTGTGCTGAATTTAGTATTTGAAGTTGTTGTAATCATGTTGAGAGTTGGCATAATTTCAGTATTTTTTGTATGTAAAGATTTAGATATATTTATAAATTATTCATTCATGTTATGGTAAGTAGCCACAGATGAAGGAGAACTGCGATTGAGGTAGCGGAATATCCAATATTTAAAAACTGTATCCATGATTACTGGAACAGTAGCAATAAATAAAGAAGTAAGACTTTTATTTTCTGGGAAACCGTAATGCTTTAAAGTACTTTCTATAATTATTTCCCATCCATAAGGAGAGTGAAAACCGACAAATATATCTGTAGATAGAATAATTAAAAAAGCCTTGGCAGAGTCGCTTAAACTATAAGTTATATCGCCAGCAAAAGACTTAAGAATGTATAGCTGCTGCTTACCTGTTAAGATTAAAATAATTAATGTGATGGCTGTGAGTATATCTGTAAAAACATTTGTTACTGCATTAATACTTTTAATTTTATTGTCTGCTACTAACGCAATAGCTTTTTTCTTAATCTTCTTTTGAACAAGCTCGTCAGAGAATGTGGTGATTTTACCTATTCGAGCTTCAAAATAAACACTTTGCTCAAATCTTTTGAGTTCCGCTAAAGCTTTTTCTTCTTGAGGATAATTTAAGAAAATATGTGATTCTTGTGAATTCCATAACTTCTCAACTAGGGGAGTGATGACAAAGTTTCTAGAAAGCTGATTTATAAGTAATGGAACTACAATCAAAAGTAACAAGAAACGGACAGAGGAAATTGTTTGAAGTCGAGAAGCGCGAAACTCTTCAATAACCTTTACTTCGGCATTTGGATCTAACGTCTGTTGAAATTTTCCTATCGTCCGCAGGATAGAGCGAGGAATAAAGCTCATCTTTTGAGATGATGACTTTGATTTCATCTTAATTTATAAGCATCACAATTCTAGTTGCACCCATAATTTAGTGAGACAACTGTGGCATTTTAAATAGCTATAAGATTTAAAGTTTAAATCTCTAAACTCTACTTTACAAAAACAGGATGAAATTAAGATGAAAAATCAGTATTTTATAAAAATTTTCCAGATTTAGTTATTTTCGTATATATTAAAAACGGCAATTTTACTTAAATAACTATTACTTTGGGGATTTGTTCTCACAAAGGTAAGATGATTAGGTATTCGGTCACAGTAATTGCTCTAAATGCGATCGCCACCAAATTAAATTTTCTATCCACATACTCAACTAAATTGATTTAAACCACGTTTTCTTGAGCAAGAGGACATGGATAACTTGGATCGCCTGTTTCTATCTGAATTGTAGTGTGTTCTATACCAAAATGGTCGTGAAGTTGTTGATTTACCTGAACTAAAAAACCATCACTAAGATTTCCAGCAGGCATAATTAAGTGAGCAGTGAGAGCTGTTTCTGTAGTACTCATCGCCCAGATGTGCAAGTCATGAACACTAGATACACCAGGAAGTTCAGTTAAGAATGTACGGACTGCAAGTGGTTCAATACCTGCTGGTACGGCATCTGTAACTAAGTTCAAAGATTCTTGGAACAATTGCCAAGTACTCACAATAATCACGACAACAATCATCAAACTCACAACTGGGTCAAACCATAGCCAACCAGTAGTAACAATCGCAATACCAGCCAGGACTGCACCCAAAGACACCGCCGCGTCAGCAACTAAGTGAATAAAGGCTCCCCTAATATTCAAGTCTCTTTCACGACCAGATAAGAACATTAAGGCACTTCCCATATTGATGGCAATACCTACCGCAGCCACGCCGATAATTGTACTACCTGATACTGGACTAGGTTGAGCAAAACGCTGTATGGCTTCCCAGGCAACTGCGCCAGAAGCTACGAGTACAAGAACAGCGTTCAAAAGAGCTGCCAAAATAGAGGAGCGACGTAACCCGTAAGTGCGGCGTGGTGTTGGTTGGCGACGGCCGAGGAAGCTTGCTCCCCAGGCAAGTAACAAACCTAGAACATCACTCAAATTGTGACCAGCATCGGCAAGTAGGGCAAGGGAATTGGCAGCTAACCCATAAACTACTTCAATAACAACAAATCCAGTGTTGAGAGCAACGCTAATAATGAAGGCACGGTTGTAATTAGTCGGTTCGTGGCTGTGTCCGTGACTGTGACTGTGAGACATGAATACTGCCCTTAAAGCGTTACTAATGGCGAAAGAATTTCTATGCTTTGACAAGTGACAAACTTATCTTTAAGCATATCTTTGACCAAGGAAAAAAATTCGGTTATTACACTTTCACTATCAATAACTGTAATGACAAGTGGTAGCACAGAAGACTCAATAGATGGATCTAGCTCGTTCATAGTGCGAAAAATTCCATGTTTGCCATATCCAGAAATTGCTCGCATCACCGTCATCCCTGTTATTCCCTGTTGGCGGGCGATTCCCAATAGAGTTTGGTGAAGTGGTTGGTGCTGCCAACCATCAGACTCACTAATATAGATTGTTAGCTGCTTCCATTTAATTGGATCGTGGTTGTACTGTTGAAGCATAACGTTTATTTTGTTGCTATCACTTGTTATTAATCATCGTTTGAAGGTAAAACGACCATTAAATTTTTCACCTTTTACATCCGTTTGAATAACAACTTTATACTCTCCCGTTGCAGTTCCGGCCAGGTTTGCTGTATATTGCTTTTCCTCGGTATTATAAGGAACTTGTAGAGTTTTTTTAGTGCCATCTGGTAGCTGAACTTGAGCCGTGAGCTTGGCATCAGTAATTGCTTGGTCTTGCTCGCCGTGTACGCTGATATCTAAATGAGTAGAATCTTTTTCTATATCTGATTTGAACTCTAAATGATATTTGCCCGAATTTACAACTTGACTGCTAGACTTCTCTCCACTATTGGAGTGACCACCTTTTTGATCATGTCCATGACCGTCATTTTCATTATGTGCTTCCCCAGTTTTAGCAACCGGTTCAGTTTTAGTAGATGTTTCTGTAGTTGCTGTTTTAGCAACGGGTTCAGTTTTAGTAGCACTTTCTGAGTTAGCGGCTTGATTCCCACCACTACAAGCACCCAAAAAGATTAATCCGACACTGCTAACAATTACTAAACTGGTCTTCAGAAATTTCATGAATCCAAACTCCTTGATGTTTTGTGAATTAAAAACTAATGCAGCACGTTGTAAGTAAACCACCCATTTCAAATCAATGAAACCCTTGGGGTATAGGAATTCTAATTCCTAATTCCGTTAGCGTAGTGAGGCGTAGCCCATTTCAAATTCCGCCTTGTTGTGCTAGGCTCTGGCTTCTCCTGCAATTTCTGGCTGAATGATTGGTTCAGCCTTTCTTGGCACCACAAATCTACCAAACTGGACATACAAAGCCGGAAGCACTAACAAGGTTAAAGCGGTTGAGGTAAACAATCCACCTAACACTACAACAGCTAGTGGCTGGAGGATTTCTTTTCCGGCTCCACTACCAATTACCAAGGGTGCCATACCCAAAGCCGATGATAGCGCCGTCATTAAGATAGCAGCCAACCTTTCTACTGACCCTTCCATCAAAGCCTGTCGCAGAGGCTGTCCTTCTGCCATCCTAGAATTGTAGTTCTCAACAAGTAATAGTCCATTGCGTGTAGCAACGCCGAATAAGGTAATAAATCCTACCATTGAAGCTACAGAGAGAATACCACCAGTTAAAGCGATGGAAATGACTCCACCCACTAAGGCTAAGGGCAAGTTTATCAAGATCATGATGGTGGCAGGAATCGACTTGACAGCAAAGTAAATCAGGACTGCGATCGCCACAAATGCTAATCCCCCAGCCGAAAGTAAAGTTTTCGTCGCTCCCTCTTGCGCTTCAAATTGACCACCGTATTCAATAAAATATCCAGAGGGTAATTGCACCTGTTGCTTAACTCTGTCCCGAATATCCTTAATTACAGAACCTAAATCTCGTCCAGCCACATTGCTGGATACGACAATATAACGGGAGACGTTTTCGCGGTTGATGGTATTGGGGCCTGTACCATAGTTGATTTTTGCGACTTGGGCTAAGGGAATTTTTTGTCCGTTGGGTGTATCAACTAACAAATTACCGATAATTTCAATATTGTTACGGTATTTCTCTTGCAACCAAACCACCATATCAAAGGTTTGTTGTTGCTCCAATACTTGGGAAACGACTCGCCCATTCAGTGCAGTTTCTATTATCTCTGACAATTCGCCAATAGTTAAACCATAGCGGGCTGCTGCATTGCGGTCGAATTGAATTTGTACCTGTTTAATTGGTACTTGCGGTTCTAGTTGCAAATCTACTAGACCCGAAACACCGCCCATAGCTGATTGTACTTGTTGACCAAGGGTGCGGAGTTCTTCCAAATCGGGGCCAAAAATTTTCACAGCGATCGCACTCCGTACCCCAGAAAGCACTTCATCCATCCGGTGCGAAATAAACCCGCCGATATTGGGAACGACTCCGGGAATTTTATCAAATTCTTTACGAATCATTTCAATTGTTTTTTCTCGATCTTTTCCCCCCTCCTCG
Organism: Nostoc sp. LEGE 06077; assembly: GCF_015207705.1. Classification (GTDB taxonomy): domain Bacteria; phylum Cyanobacteriota; class Cyanobacteriia; order Cyanobacteriales; family Nostocaceae; genus Nostoc_B. The sequence goes on along the minus strand of NZ_JADEWI010000006.1, from coordinate 205,937 downwards.
CTAAGTTGGACATCTATTTCCGCCCCGTTTACACCAGCCACCTCAGTATCCCCTACAGCCCGCCCAGAGCGCAATTGAGCCGTTTCAACCCCAGGATTTTTTTTCAGGGCTTCTTCGATCACTATGCCTACTTGATTAGTCGCATTCAGAGATTGACCAGGCATTAAAACTGCGGCGATTACCAAAGAGCGGTCTTGGAATTCTGGTAAAAAAACTTGCCCTAACGAGAGTAGAATCATCGTTGAAGCCACAAAAGCAGCGATCGCACCTGTCAAAATAATCTTGGGGCGACGAATAGAAAATTTCAAAAGTGGACGATACAAACGATGGGAAAATCGTTCAACCCAAGTTTCTGTACTTGGTAAACGCCGATTTACTAGCAAAAGGGCGCACAGTGCTGGAGTCAATGTCAGTGCTACTAAGGTAGAAGCGCCAATTGACAGCAAATAAGCTACAGCCATCGGTGTAAAAATCCGACCTTCTACACCAGAAAGAGCAAAAATTGGTGCAAAGACGACTGCAATAATGATTGTCGAGAACAGTACGCTTACCCGCACCTCCACTGAGCCATTAAAAACAACTTGCAGTGGTGGTACAGGATTGCCTGCTATTTGGTTTTCTCGCAAACGGCGGTAGACATTCTCCATATCGACAATTGCATCATCCACCACCGAACCAATCGCAACAACAAGTCCGCCCAAAGTCATTGTATTGATACCTTGTCCCGTCCAATTCAGGATCATCATTCCCAACAACAAAGACACGGGAATCGCACTCAAACTAATAATCACCGTGCGCCAGTTCATCAGAAATAAAATCAAGATGACACAAACGATGATTGTGCCATCGCGCAAAGCTTCTTCAACGTTTTTGAGCGAGGCTTCGATAAAATCTTCCTGACGGAAAGTAGTTGTAATTTTGACATCTTTGGGCAGACCGGCTTGAATTTCCTCCATTGCTTTTTCAGCTGCCTTCGTTACTTTTGGCGTATCTGCTGCTGGCTGTTTGTTGACTGTCAAAATTACCGCTTTTTTACCCGCAAAACTACCATCACCGCGTTTGAGTGCTGCACCAATTTGTACATCCGCCACTTGTTCCAACAGGATTGGCGTGCCATTTTTGGCTTTAATTACTGATTTCTTTAGCTGTTCAATAGATTCAATCCGTCCAACCCCTCGCACCAATGTCTCTTGGTCAGGAGTAATTAAAAATCCCCCTGGTGCATTGGCGTTGGATGCTTGTGCTGCTTTGGTGACATCATCAAGGGAAACATTAAACGCTTTCAATTTATCTGGGTTTACCAACACTTGATACTGACGCTCATCCCCACCAAATATGACAACATTACTTACGCCAGGAACAGCAAGCAGGCGGTTTTTCACTTGCCAGTTGACAATCCGCCAGACCTCCATCATCGGAGTGGTTTCAGAAGTAAAGGCATATTTGACAGTCCATCCCAAGGGTGAACTAACAGGCAGAACCTCTGGGTTTTCCACACCTTGCGGTAGTTGACTGCGTGCTTGTTGCAACCGTTCCGTTACCAATTGGCGGGCGCGATAAATTTCTGTATCCAAGCTAAAAGTCGCTCTCACAGATGAAAGACCGACAGCTGAGGCAGAACGCAATGTTTCTAGTCCAGGAGTGCCGTTAATCACACTTTCTATCGGTCGAGTAACTAGGGATTCAACCTCCTCTGGTGCAAGTCCTGGGGCTTCGGTCATAATTTCCACTTGCGGAGGAGCAAAGTTGGGAAATACATCCAGTGGCATTTGCGTCAGGACGAGAAAGCCCCAAACTGATATGAGGATAGAAGCAATAACCACTAGCCAGCGTTGAGCGATCGACCATTTAACAATAGAATTAAGCATTAGTGAGAAAGATAAAGTTTTACTGAGGATGAGTCAGCATTAACTTTCTCTAGGATGACAGACTAGAATGAAATTCAGGTGAAATTTGTACAAGGAAGAGTGTGAGCGATGAGATACGCTCCATCGTAGGCGCGATTCCTTTACTCCTTTTTTAAAATCCATAACTAATTATCATTGGGCTATTGAACATCAATGAGTTGCTGTAAATGAGTCAGCTAAACGTTAAAATAATGAGGCTATTTGTGTAATTCTCATATTTTTTGGATTAGGTTGAGCAGCAGAGGTAAGTAATGGCAAAAGCAAAACGTAGCGGGGGAAAAGGGTTTGGTAAACCACCTAAGCCACCATATCTCAATAGCTCATTAGATTTTGAAGAATTAGTTAATGGCAATCAAATTTTGTTAGTGAACATAATCACCGACGATACTAAAGGGATTGGAGATGCCTTTACATTTATAAAATATAACGATCTTGCTAAAGAGTCATCAGATTTTAGGTCAGCTATTGCCACCGCATTTGACTCCTCATTGATTAGACTGGCGAAGCGGCGACGAAATGAAGAGGGTAAGGGTTTACTAACTCTAACTCCAAAACATTATCGTCAAGAATGGGGACTTAGTGATAGCTCTGACGGTGAAATAGTTTTTAATTGGTGGACTTTACCAGAGTTGAAAGTTGCTCAAGAACGAAGCTACATATTTGGTGGAACGCGAATTCTTGCCAGATTAATAGAACCTCTAATTATGTATTCTCAAGAAAGGTTTCCGGTTATCTATCATGCTGTTCCATATACAAGTGGAAATGACCAAGTAAATTATGTGCATCTCATGTTTACTGTTTCACTCAATTCGAGCAAAGCACAGGAAATTCTTAGTATCAACATAATTGAACGTGAAACCACACCTTTAACAGAACTTTTACCTCCTAGTTCCTAAAAAGTCATTTAAAAACAAAAACACTATGTCTAAAATCCGCATTGGCAATACTGTAGTTAAAAGTAATGAAAAATTAAGACAAATACAATCACAAGTTTTTACTAGTTATGGCTATCAAAAAGTAAACGATTTTTTGCTCAATGATAGCAGAGATTTTAGAGTTGTATTTGATATGTTATGGGAAAAATATCAGAATCAGCCCCCAAAATTTTATGATTCTACTCTGATAAAGGTACTAGAGAAATCGAAATCATTTAAAAAGTTTATATTAGCTGTTAATATGCAAACAATTTCTCAGATGAAAATCCCTTTTGATAAATTTTATATACCGTGTTTAAAACAATGTTATCAAGATTATGAAACTCATAAAGAAACGGGTGCGAGGGGTTGGGTAGTCGGTGTTATTCCTTTTCTCGGTGCTACTTACCCTGAACATCGAAAATTTTTATCAAATTTGATTGACTCTTTAGATATTACAGAAAATATTAATTCAGGAAGAATTATCTATTTAGATAAGCATCTAGCTCTAACTTATAAACAAGATGATGCGAAAAACCAAGCATTAGGAGAACTGTTGTTTGCGGCAAGACATTCCGAAGATTTATGGTCTTTTAACCAAACAGATGTTTTTGTACCCGTAAGATCCTTTCGTCAAGCTAAAATTGCTTTAGCTAATTACCACGGTAAGCCCCGAAAAGGACAATTAGTAGGAAACGACTCTGCACGTTTTTCTAGATTTTTAGGCTTAGATATTAAAGATAATTATGCCTATATGTCTGGATATGAAGAATTAGTTAATTATAGAGGAAAAGGATTCCAAAAATGATAATCGGCGTTCTTGAATCAAGAGTCATGTAGGTAGAGTGGGTATCCTGAAGCCTGGAAATAAAACACGTTATCAGAGTACATCAAAATATTACAAACTAAAACCACCTAATTAATAAGTGTTGGGTTGAGCATAGCTCAACCCAAAATTCTATTTTAGAAAGTGAAAGTTGTTCTCAATGTACCAATCACAGCATCATTGTTATTGTTAGCAGATTGACCAGGATTAGTTAACCAAATTACACCAGGAGTAATAGAAATGTTGTCACTAATGCGATATCTATAAAAGCCTTCAATGTGATAGGGTTTATCTCCGTTGTTACTACCTAAATATGGTTGCGCTCCTGCAAAAATCCCTAAAAGATTGCCCTTCTTGCCAAAGTCGGGTAAAGCTACACCCAATCCATAGCTCCAAACTTCATCGTTATCGTTAGCTCCAAAGCCTGTAATATTACTGTGGAGTGCAAACCCACTAATTGACAGTTTATCGCTAGGTCTGAAAGCTGCTTCAAAGCCATAAGAATTACTTACAAATGGATTGCCACCACCGACAAAATTAGCTTGTGAAGTCCCAACTACAGCAGCACTTACCGAACCAGCATCAAATAAAGCACCGCCATTCGTCATTAAACTTATATAAGCCGTTGCTATTAAAGGTTTTGCTAATACACTAATGACTAAACCTAGCAAAATCCATCGCAGGTAACGGAACAACTTGAAATATTTTCCCCCTATAGTTTTTTCAAAAAATCTCATAAAAGTGATATTTTACAGAGTATTTTATTGGATCAGCGATGCCTATTATTGGAAGTTTATGTGTACCTATAAATTACTTCTTATATTATCAGCTAGTAAAGAATTCACTGGCTATACTTTATCAAAATTACTGTGCCATTTGCGCTTAACTTAGTGATGCTAATTAATTCTCAAAAACCACCCCAGCTACCTTACCATTTTCCTCAACAGCCGCGCTTTGCTTAGGTAACAAATACTTGCCAAACTTCGAGTACAAAGCAGGTAAAACCAACAAAGTTAACGCTGTAGAAGTAAACAAACCACCCAAAACCACTATCGAAAGTGGCTGTAAAACTTCCTTACCTGGACCCACTGCAATTACTAACGGTACTAATCCCAAAGCGGATGTGAAGGATGTCATCAAAATAGCATTGAGTCGTTCCATTGACCCGGTTATAATAATTTCTTTTAACGACATTCCGCTAGAAAATTTAGTAGTGTAATTGTCTACTAAAAGTAGTCCGTTGCGAGTAGCTACACCAAATAAAGTTACAAAACCTACCAAGGAAGCGACTGAAACAACGCCCCCTGTTAGTGCCACAGCAATTACACCTCCGACTAAAGCGATGGGCAAGTTAATCATAATCATTGCTGTAGAAGCAATGGATTTGACAGAAAGATACATTAATACCGTAATCACTACAAAGGAAATAGCACTGAAAATTAAAATATTTTGTGAGGCTCTTTCTTCGGCTTCAAATTGACCGCCATACTGAATAAAGTAACCAGAGGGCAATTGCACTTGTGCTTTGACTTTGTTTTTAATTTCATTGACTACCGATCGCAAATCTTTGCCCTGAGCATTAGCAGATACTACAATTAGACGGGAAACATTTTCCCTGTTAATGGTATTTGGGCCAGTGCCATAGGTAACTTTAGCCACGTTAGCTAAAGGAATTTTATTTCCTCCTTCATTTCCACCTTGGGAAGAGGTATCAACTAACAAATTTTCAATTGTTTGTAAATTATTACGGTATTCTGGCTGTAACCACACAATTAAATCAAAACTTTGTTGCTTATCCAAAACTTGCGATACTACTTTACCATTGAGCGCAGTTTCGACAAGTTCAGATAGTTGCCCAACTGTTAAACCATAACGTGATGCGGCAACACGGTCAAATTTTATTTGAATTTGTTCGATGGGAACTTGCGGTTCTAATTGTAAATCTACAAGCCCAGACACAGATGACATTGCACTTTCAACTTGTTGACCAATCTGGCGCAGTTCTTCTAAGTCGGGTCCAAATATTTTCACAGCAATTTGACTTCTTACCCCAGATAATATTTCATCAATTCTGTGAGAAATGAATCCACCAATATTTGCAGCAGCACCAGGTACTTTATTAAATTCTTCCCGCAACCATTCTACTGTTTCTTTACGTTTTTCCATTCCTTTGTCACTCAGCCCAATATCAAGATGACCAAGATTTACGGGTGCTGCATCTGGATCACTAGGAGCGCGTCCTGCCCGTAGCTGCACATATTTTAATCGGGGATCATCTTTGAGTTTATTCTCCAGCACAAAGGCGGCACTGTTAGTAGCTTCTAAAGATGAGCCTGGATAAAGAGCTAAAGTATTGACCAAAGTTGATTCTTGAAATTCTGGTAAAAAAGCCCGTCCCAAAGCTGGAAAAATCACCATTGCCGCTATCATCCCCGCCACAGCCCCAGAGATAATGATGATGGGACTGCGGATAGCAAAATTTAAACAAGGATAATACAGCTGCTTGAAAATTCGGGGTATTAATGGTTCTTTTAACGGCATTTTTCCGTGTGGAAGTAAAATTGCACACAAAGCCGGACTCAATAGTAATGATTCTAAACTGGAAACCATAACCACCACTAAATAAGTCATTCCCATTGGTCCAAAAATTCGGCCTTCTACACCTGCGAGGGCAAATATTGGAGAAAAGACGACAATAGTAATTAAAGTTGCACCGAGGAGAGATTCTCGGACTTCTTGTCCGCCTTCAAAAATGACTTCTAGTACCGGACGCGGATTGGCAGAATGTTTATTTTGGCGGAGGTTGCGATAAGTATTTTCTGCATAGACAATGGCATCATCAATTGCTGTCCCAATGGCGATCGCTAATCCGCCTAAAGTCATAGTGTTTAACCCCAAGCCTAGCCAGGATAATATTTGTAAGGAGAACACAAAAGTCAACACAAAATCTAACAAGCAAAGTGATAGAGTCCGCCAATTCATCAAAAAAGGAATGAGGATAAGTGCAGCAATGATACTACCTTCTACCAAAGCTGATCTAACATTTTCTACTGAAGCATCAATATAATCAGCTTGACGGAAGGTTGCATTTACTTTAATTTCTTTCGGTAAACCTGCTTTTAGCTCAGATATTGCGGCTTCAATCGCACGGGTGACGGTGGGAGTATCAGCTAGAGGTTGCTTATTCACCATCACTACTACAGCATCTTTGCCATTTAAGCTGCCATCGCCTATCTTAATCGCACCGCCAATTTGAATTTCAGCAACATCTCCCAAGCGCACAGGCGTTCCTTGACGGGCAACAATTACAGATTGTTTTAAATCATCCAAGGATTCAATTCGGCCAATTCCCCGAATCAGAGTTTGCTTGTCAGGGCTGATTAAAAAGCCACCAGGAGCATTGACATTTGCTCCCTGTACTGCCTCAGATACTTGCTGTAAGGATACATTAAAAGCTCTGAGTTTGTTCGGATCTACTAATACTTGATACTGGCGTACATCACCGCCATACACTAGTACTTGACTAACGCCAGGAACTGCTAAAAGGCGGTTTGTAACTTGCCAATCAACGATTCGGCGTACTTCCATCAAGTCGATTTTAGATGTTGGGTTTTGGATGGATGTTTCTCCTTTGGGTCCCTCATCTTCCACTGTGAAAGCATATTTTAATACAGTGCCGATAGGTGAACTGATAGGAGCGAGTCTTGGTGTTTCAATTCCTTCAGGTAGCTTACTTACTACTTGTTGCAGTCGTTCTTGTACTAACTGGCGGGCTTGATAGATATCTGTTCCCCAGCCAAAAACGACTCTGACTACAGAAAGTCCTGCTGAGGAGGAAGAACGAACTGCGCTGATTCCTGGGGTGCCGTTGATTGAGCTTTCAATTGGTAATGTCACCAGAGACTCTATTTCTTCAGGAGCGAGTCCGGGAGCTTCTGTTTCAATTTCGACCTGGGGAGGTGCAAAGTTGGGGAAAACATCCAACGGCATTTGCGGGATGGTATTAAATAATATGATTATTGTGGAAATAAGTGCCGCAATCACTACTAACCAGCGTCGAGAAATTACCCATTTAGCAACTGTACTAATCATTATCTATTTAGTTGTTAATTGTTGTTGGCTATTAGTTGTTAATTATTTCAAATCCACAACTTTATAAGAGAGAATTTCAAATTCCACATTATTAATTTTTTGGCGTTGCTGAATTGAAGTATGAAATAAAAAATCAAGTATTTCAAACTCCTACTCTCTGCACCACCCTGCGGGTTCCGCCTTCCCTACGGGACGCTACGCGAAAGCGGTACTGCGTGTTAGCGTTAGCGGGGCGTAGCCCGATAAATTCATACTCTTAATCAGCACCGCAAATTTTTTATTAGTAATTGGAATGAGTATCCTTGTCATTTTTCTCAACAGAAGTGGTGGGAGTAGAGGAGCTTGGTTGTTTGTGGTTGTCGATATAAACCTCGGTTTCATAATTAAAACCGTCACCTATTGGTATTAGACGGGAACGGTTACGACGGCTAGACCAGAAACTACCAGCTAGGAAAGCCAAAGTAGCAAGGGTCACTCCTCCTACTCCAAATAACCACAGAGGTAGCGGTAAGGTGTTAGCCTTAGTATCCTCTGAATGTGCTTGTTCCTGTTCTTCTCCTTCGTTGGATTTACTACCACCCTTCAATGACTGTGCATAAAGTTGTGGCGCACGTTGGGTAACGACTGAATCTCCCTCGAATAAACCACTTTTAATCTCAATTAAATCTCCAGAGGTTTGTCCTAACTCAACTTCAACAGATTGGAAGGCATTGCCGTTTCGGACATAGACCAATTTCTTATTATTTGCATCTACTACAGCAGACTGGGGAATTGCCAAAGTAGCTGTAGATGTCTGGTCTGTTACAACTTCAAGTTCGGCAAACATTCCGGGTTTTAGCTGCCCTCTAGCGTTATTGATTTCGGCTTGTACTGGTACTACTCGCGTTTCTCCTTCGACTACTGAGCCAATCCGTGTAATCCTGCCTATAAAGGTTTGATTAGGTACACTAGCAACCTTCATCCTTACCTGTTGACCTGTCCTCACTTTATCTAAATCTTTTTCATAGATATTCGCTGTGGCAAAAACCCGACTATCATCTGCGATCGTCATTAATTTACCACCCGCGTCCTGAAATGATTGACCGATAGTAACTTCCCTATCAACAACTTTGCCGGAAATTGGAGCCGTTACTGTTATTAGTCCCTTAGCATTAGCACGGTTTCCTAGTTGAGAAAGGCGAGTTTCATAAATAGCACTGCTGCGATTAATATTGGATTTTGCTAGGCTAACTGCTGCTTGAGCGCGTTTGAGTTGATTTTCAGCCGCAATGACATCGCGGCGGCTGTTGGCTGTGGTTAGTTTAGCTTTAGCTTCTGCTAGTTGGGTTTGAGATTCAAGAGCGTTGCGACGTGCTAAAGCACCTTCAGTGGCTAACACTTGATCTTTCTCATACTTTTCTTGAGCAAATGCTACTTGGCTTTGGGCTTGGGCGATTTCTGCGGCAGCTATTTGTTGATAGCGATCGTAATTTTGTTGAGCCAGCCTCAAGTCAGCTTGAGCTTGCTGTAAATCAGCCTGACCTTGTGCTAATTTGTCTTGAGATTCCACGCGCAATGTCACTAAATCTGGACTGGTTACAACGGCGACGGGTTGGCCTTTCTTTACTAGTGCGCCTGGTTCTACCAACAGTTCAACTACTTTTACTCCTTGTATTGGGGTAGTGACTTCCACTTTCTGGCTAGGTAAGGTTTCAATCTGTCCAGTAGTTTTAATGCCGACAGCTAATCGTTGGCGTTGCACTGGTTCGACCTTAACTCCTAGCAGTTTTGCGGTTTCTGCATCAACTTCAACAGAACCAGTTGCTTCGCTTCCACCACCCTGAAATGAACTTGCACCGCTATGGTCGTGTCCAGCACCAGCCAAAACAGTAGTAGGAGTATTTAGTAGTAACAAACTCAACATTGTCAACGAAACATAACGCAGTGGAGCAGAACATTGAAACAAATTAGAGATTCCCATCGCTTGTTGTGTCCTAAGTTAGTGAGAAAGCAGAATCGCCTTTGGATATTGGCATTTAATGTGCAAATTTGGACTACCGCTTTCTTTAGCTAGTTACATTGCTTTTGTGAGTAGTTTAAGGAATTTGAATAGTAGTCTTTTTCCAGTGTTTCATATCGATATGAAATTTGGGTGAAATTTTTAGTTGTAATTTTTGTTAGGAATAACTATGATATTTAGGCTATATTAATGTTTAAAATACTACATCTTTCATAGCCATAAAATACCTCAAAAAAAATATATAATACATATACGCTTTGGGATTGCTGTAGGCATACCCAAAGCATAAATATAAAATTTATTTATGTATTTTAAGTTTTATAAATTAAAGCAAAAATCAAGTAGACTATTTTTCTCAATAAGAAGGCTATAGCTATCAAATTTCAGCTATTAGCCTTATCTTGAAAATGAGATAGAAAGAAGAAATCAAGAAAAATTTTATCTTTTGTCGTGTTCGTATACCGCGTGCTTTGCACTCATTTTATTTCAGAAAACTCTTTATAAAATCCAAGTTTCGGGTTTTTAAATTAGTTTAATATTACATCATTTTAAGGAGTTTAAACTAAAAATAAAATTGAGAAGCCAATCAATTAAAACTTCAATATTTTATTAATTTAAGTTTTCCACTAAAGAGCGATATAAGTTAATAACGTGACTGTCAGCCAAACTATAATAAACATTCCGACCTTCTCGACGATAGCTGACTAAACGCATAGCTTTCAATAACCGCAACTGATGGCAAACTGCTGATTCACTCATTTTGGTTAATGCAGCTAGATCGCAAACACACAACTCACTAGAAGCCAAAGCTGATAGGAGGCGTATACGGTTTGTATCTGCTAACACCCCAAAAATTTCTGCCATTTGTTGTGCTTTATCTGTCGGTAAGATTTGAGCTTGAGATGAGCGTACATTATCTAGATGCACCAGATGAGTATCACAGGTAGGGGTGTCAGAACTTGGAATTAACTCTAAGTCCTGCTTTTTCTTGTGCTTATTCATAGCAAATTTTACTTAGCAATGGTTATCAATCTCAATAATACCTAAAATAATAACCATTGTACAATTGAATAGTTGTTCAATTGTTGTATTAGAATATTGGCAGTTAAGATTCTAAAGCTGCTATGACTCAAACTCCTTCCCTCAAAACCCAAACTTTGCAAGTTGGCGGTATGGACTGCGGAAGCTGCGCCAAGACAATTGAAGTCGCTTTGCAACAGTTACATGGTGTGACAGAAGCAACGGTAAACTTTACAACTGGTAAGGCTAGGGTTTCTTATGATCCAGAAATATTGAGTGAAAAGAGTATCTATAACCAAATTAAAGGTTTGGGTTATACGATAGAGCAAAGTCATCAGGCACAATCCCATCAGCAGACTCATTCCTGTGGCGGTGAACACGACCATGACCACCAAAATCATGACCATAACGTAGATATAGTTTCTCTGCAAACGCTACAGCTACAAATTAGCGGGATGGATTGTGGCAGTTGTGCGAAAACCATTGAGGTTGGGGTGCAGAAGATCATAGGCGTACAAGAAGCATCGGTCAGCTTTGCCAGCGAAAGATTGCATATATCCTATGACCCACAATTGGTAAATGAGACAGCAATTTATGACCGGATTAAAGATTTAGGTTATACGGTTGAGGAGGGTGTTGAAGCAAGTTCCTATCATCATACTGATTCTTATGGTCATGACCACGAGTATGATCATAACCACGAGCATTCTCAGCCAATAAACAAGTCCAAACAAAAGCAAAAATCCGACTTAACAAGCTGGAGATTCTGGATTGAAAATCGTCGAGGACAGAGTGTCATACTTGCAGGTATAGGCTTAGTTTTAGGTCTACTTACTCAGTATTTAGTGTTACCCATCTGGATTGCACGAGCTTTTTATGGCATTGGTATAGTAATTGCTGGCTATCCGATCGCACGGGCTGGTTTATTTGAGTTGCGCTTGCGCCGCGCCGATATGAATCTGCTGATGACCATTTCGGTGATTGGGGCAGTGATTTTAGGAGACTTGTTTGAAGGGGGGCTGGTTGTCTTTTTGTTCTCTTTAGGCACAACATTGCAAGTTTTCACCTTTGGTCGTACCCGCAATGCCATTCGCTCACTGATGGATTTGACTCCACCTACTGCTACAGTTAAGCGCGGGAATCAGGAATTTACAGTTCCCGTCGAAAGTATTCAGCTAGGTGAAGTTTTGACGATTCGACCAGGAGGGCGTGTGGCGTTGGATGGTGTGGTTGTTTCTGGTAACAGTGCTATTGACCAATCTCCAATTACAGGAGAGTCAATTCCAGAAGATAAAGCCGTTGGGGATACTGTCTTTGCAGGCACTTTAAATCAGACAGGTTTTTTAGAAGTCAAAGTTACGCACACTGCTAGCGATACAACCGTTGCCAAAATTATTAATTTGGTAGAACAAGCTCAAGAAAGCCGCGCACCCTCGCAGCAGTGGGTGGATAAGTTTGCACAAGTTTACACACCGATAGTGATTTTAGCAGCGATCGCCATCGCCCTAATTCCGCCCTTGGCTTTTGCTCAACCTTTTAACGTCTGGCTTTACCGCGCACTGGTCATGCTAGTAATTGCTTGTCCCTGTGCCTTAGTCATTTCTACTCCAGTTTCCATTGTCAGTGCTATTGGTGCTGCAACTCGGCGGGGCGTTCTATTTAAAGGGGGTAATGCACTGGAAACTGCTGGACATCTAACTACCCTTGCTTTTGATAAAACTGGCACAATTACACAAGGGCTGCCCATTGTGCAGCAGGTTTATGACTTGGGGAAAGTGAATGCAGACATGGTATTACAGATTGCTGCTTCCTTAGAACAACAGTCTGAACATCCCCTAGCAAAAGCTATTGTGGCAAAGGCTCAAGATTTAGGGCTGGAGTTAGAAATGCCCCTTAATTTTACCGCATTACCGGGTAAAGGGATTCAGGCAAACTTGAGTCAGATGTTGTATTTGGTTGGTAATCGAAGGTTATTTGCAGACCAAGGTATTTGCTTGTCTGATGAAGCTGAATCTTTGTTAACTGAAATTGAACAACTCGGTCAAATTCCGGTGCTAGTAGGGACAAACGAAGGGTTATTAGGAGCGATCGCCCTCTCTGATGGCATCCGCTTAGAAGCGACAGAAGCCTTGCGACAATTGAAGCAGGTTGGATTGAAGCGATTGGTGATGTTGACAGGCGATCGTACTGTTGTGGCCAGGCAAATTGCCCAACAAGTTGGAATTACAGAGTATCAGGCAGAACTGTTACCTGAAGATAAACTGCAAGCAATTCAACAGTTGCGTCGTCACGGAGTAGTAGGTATGGTTGGAGATGGCATTAACGATGCACCTGCTTTAGCTACGGCAGATATTAGTTTTGCTGTGGGTGGAATTGATATCGCTTTAGAGACAGCAGATGTGGTGCTGGTAGGTAGTGACTTGAGACAGCTTGCTTATGCAGTAGATTTAAGCCGACGTACTGTATCAGTGATTCAACAGAATGTGGTTTTTTCTCTCGTAACTAAGGCTTTATTTTTACTATTGGGAACGTTTGGGTTTGTTGGTTTAGCGATCGCCGTCTTAGCTGATACAGGAACTTCCCTGCTAGTGACTGCAAATGGAATGCGGCTGTTTAAAACCAAAACTTTGAAAAATTAAACAAATGACGCATATTCTACAGACATTAGTAACGTTTAGCGAACGTTATTAAAGGTTTTACTCTAGTAATTTTCCTTGCCTGAATTTCTGTAGTTTCAGCACCGTGATACATATCATTAACCACAAAAATCCAACACCATACCCAGCAATTACATCTGTCGGCCAATATACTCCTAAATATAGGCGACTAATACCAATTGCCACAATTAAAATAACCGCTAAAACATAGATTAACCGCGAAAATTGAGGATAATAAGTAGCTAGTATATAGGCAATAAAACCATACAATACCATAGAACCTAGTGCATGACCGCTAGGAAAACTGAAAGATTTTTCAGAAATCAAAAGTGTCTAAAGTTGCGGACGGGGTTTTGAAAAAATAACTTTAAACCTGTATTTAGAGTTAACCCTCCTATACAAGTAAGCACAAAAATATATGTTTCTACTCGGTAACGTCGCCACCAAAGTATTCCTAAAGTCATTGCTGCGACTACTACTACTGTCTTTGGATTACCGAGATTTGTTAGAAATAACATTAAATTATTAAGACTCGGATTGGCAAATTGATGTAGCCATAATAAGAAAGATGTATCAAATGCAAAAGCTTCTTTCTCTAAAACTTCTTCAGCAAGCTTGGCGACAATAAACAGGATCAGCAGACAAACAGTAAGTCCAACTATACCAATCGTGGCAATTAAAGGAGCTAAACGAGGGTATATATGGCGCAACCAAAAGGTAGAAATTTTTCGTATCATTGAATATGTCTAAGTCTGTTATGGATTTATAGCTTACAAAATAATAGTCAAGAACTTGAAAAGACGATTTTGAATCGAAAATTGGGTTATTTTGCTCAAACTAGGCTTCTAAGCACCTGGTTTAAAGTAATCTAGTAATCTATCTCCTGAATCTTCCCTTACTAGGGCTACCACTATACAGTTTTTGAGTTTTGTGACCTTTGCAACTTTGTTCATTATTGCTCCTACTTACTGCTGGATACGATACTTTATCTAAACTTGCAGGTTTATCGTAGAGAGAAAAAGTCAAGAACTTGGAAAGAGATGGCTAGCAATGAAGATTTTTACTCTTTACCTACTGATTTCCATCTTCCACTTTCAAATACCAGTAGTAATGCGATCGCACTCAAAGCGAAAATACTTCCAGTGATGAAAGTTGCTTTTGGACTGATTGTTTGCCACAAAACACCTCCCAACAAACTAGCTGGTAAGAGTGCTACACCAGTAGCTAAATTAATTAACCCAAAAGCAGTACCTCGTAGATGGGACGGAACTCTATCTGCTACCAGTGCTAATAATATGCCCTGACTCATCCCCTGATGCAGCCCATACAGCCCAAACAGTCCCCACACCTGCCAAGGAGCATTAACAAATGCAAAACCTAAATATGCCAACGCATATACACAAAATCCACCCACTAGTAGCCCCAATCTACCAATGCGGTCAGATAGCAATCCTACTGGATAGGCACTGAGGGAGTAAGCTATATTCATTACAACTAGAGTAAGTGGTACTAGTGAGGCGGATACTCCAGCTTGCTGCGCTTGCAGCAATAAAAAAGCATCGCTAGAGTTACCGAGATTAAATAGTAATGCAACCACAACTAGCACCCAGTAGCTTTTACCCAAACCTTGCAAAGCAGACCAATGTAGAGGATTATTCTGCCTTCGATTATTTCTATTGTCAGGTTCGCGCACGCCAGTTGCCAAAAGGGCTACTGCTAAAATTCCGGGAAGCACTGCTAACCAGAAAACTAGACGAAAGTTCTGTCCTGAAAAAGACATCAAGATGAATGCAACTAGTGGCCCAGTGAATGCGCCGATGGTGTCTAAAGATTGCCGCAAACCGTAGGCAGCTCCACGATTAACGCTATCGGTAACATCTGCTACGATTGCATCGCGGGGAGCTACACGAATTCCCTTACCAACGCGATCACCAAAACGAGCCATCAATACCCAAGCAGGACTAGTTGCCAATGCGAACAGAGGTTTAACTAAGGTAGATAATCCATAACCAACAACAGCTAATTTCTTACGCTGTCCTAAATAATCACTTAAGACTCCTGAAAAAACTTTCAGTACAGAAGCAGTTGATTCTGCAATTCCCTCAATCCACCCAACTGTCAGCAAATCTGCCCCTAATACCGAAACTAGAAATAGTGGCAACACTGAATGAATCATCTCAGAACTAATATCAGTTAACAAGCTGACAAATCCTAAAACCCAAACATTACGGGGGATAGTTTGAAAAGTTTTTGTTGTCACTGCTGTTACCTTTGAGTTGATGACTGGTAATTCGGTGTTAAGAGAAAGCTGTAATTGTCAAATCACAGTTAATTGCATTTATCATCATCACACTTGACGATGAAATTGGAATGAAATTCTATCGCCTCCAAGAAACCTCCATTTGGAGCAATTTTTAAGGTTGGCGTAGTGCTTGCAGTTGTTCTAACTGTTGGGTTTGTTCTTGCAGCCGCATAGCAAGGCGATGCCTTTGGCGGGCTACGCCTACGCACACTGTTAAAAAATTGCTAAACATACAATATGCCAATGCGTTAAGCTATTGTGCTTTTTTAGCTTCAGGGTTTCTTTCGCAAGCATGAAGACAAATATCGCTCATAGCTTTATTTTTAAGCAATAACAGTAATTTATTAACCTTATGAATAGACAAATCAAAAATTTTGATTTGTGGCTAAGTGGACGTTTGCGAGGGTAATTTAATTGTGAGGCTAATAACCAGGACAGTAATCACAAATCGCTTGAGCAAACTAGCACGGACTCGCACAATTTGAGTATTTTTACTCACCATTGTGATTGTGATATCAATAACTATACCCAATTCTGTGAGAGCGCAAGATGAACGAGTAACAGTACGTCTAGATGGTCGTGCATTGTTCCGAGTAAGTGCAGTGGATAACACCAAGGCATCAGATCGAGCAAGGCAAATCGAACGACGCATGAATCGGTTATTAGAAAATCCAACAGCAATTTCTCCACCTCAGATTGAAACTTCCCAAGATAAGCAAAAGCGTGTTATTACTACTGCGGGAGTACCAATTGTTACTCTAACTACAACAGATGCTCAAGACAATTTAACAACCGTTGATGCGCTAGCTATCCAATGGTCACAGGCAATTGATGCTGCTCTTAAACGAGCAAGTCAACGCCGCCTTTCGCCTTGGGGGCGATTTGTAGCAGAAGTACAAGCATCAGTAGAGACTGCTTTTGGGCGACTGATAGAATCTGCTATCACAATTATTCCGCGTGCGATCGCTGCTATTTTAGTAATTGGTCTTTTCTGGGCAATAGCCACATTTATACGTTGGCTGATGCGAATTATCTTCCGCCACATTGTTGAAGATTTGACCGTTGAAAACCTAATTAAGCAGGTTGCATATTACGCCGTTTGGACACTTGGTTTGATAGTTGCCCTCGATGCTTTTGGCTTTGATCCCCAGGCTGTGGCGACTGGATTAGGATTAACTAGCCTTGCTTTGGGATTTGCCCTTAAGGATATCATCTCCAACTTTATTAGTGGTATGCTAATTCTTGTCTTACGTCCTTTTGAGTTGGGCGATCAAATTGTTGTTGGCGAAACCGAAGGAAACGTTGAACGTATAGAATTGCGTGCTACCCAACTTCGTACCTACGATGGTCGTGTGGTACTGATTCCTAATGCTGAAGTGTTTACTTCTCGGATCATTAACAACACAGCTGCACCTATCCGCCGTAGCAGTGTCGAACTATTCATTGGTTACGATAGCGACCTGCAACAAGTAGTTACTGTATTAAAAAATGCAGCCCAGGCAACACAAGAGGTACTTGATGAGCCGGGGGTTTCTGTGCGGATAAGAGAGTTAGGACAAGATGACGTTGTAGTTGAAACACGCTTTTGGACAGATTCGCGGCGTTCTGATTTTGTGGCTACGACATCAGCAGTTAGACAGGCGATAGTTGCTGCGTTGAAAAAAGCGAATATTGGATTACCAGACCCCGATGTCAGAATTTTAGTGCCGCTTCATCCCCAAAAGTGGCAAGCAGCATTCGGTCTAAAAGATAGTGACAGCACTTCATCTTAACCCTGTGAATAAATTTTTACCAATATCTACTCAAAATATTGTCAACAGCAGTTTAATGACTATGGCGGTGGTGAATGTCCCTAGTGTGAGGGTGAGTGTGATAAAGAATCCTCGTGTGTTCGTGAAGATGGTTGTGAGGTTCAGCTATAACTATCCCCTCATCGTGGTCATGCTGATGGTATTCATCGTGGATGTGTTTATGTTTATGCACAGTAACATAGTGTAGATGTTCGTGTTCATGTGGATGAGGCGAGAGGGTAATTTGCACTATCACTAGCAGCATCAAGCCTACTAAACTACCATAAATAAACTCACGTTCAGCAAAGTGACTTCCTAACCAACCCGCAAGAGGGTAGGAGATTGCCCACCAAAGATGACTCCAGGCAAAGTGTGCGCCATAAACTCGCCCTTGTATAGCAGTGGGGATACGGTCTGCAATTAATGTCTGAGTAGGTAAGTTGACTAAATTTTGCCCCGCACCCGCTACCAACCATAAGACCATCAATACTGTTAAATTTGCGTAGTTGGCAGGTAATAAAGCCAAGGTGATCAAAGTTGCACCAATCAAAACAAACGTTGTACGCGACAAACTTCTATTGAACGTACCATAAATAACTGCACACAGAGTTGCACCAATCCCAAAAGCTGCCATCACCCAGCCGTACTGCACTTC
This sequence comes from Nostoc sp. LEGE 06077, assembly GCF_015207705.1. GTDB lineage: Bacteria > Cyanobacteriota > Cyanobacteriia > Cyanobacteriales > Nostocaceae > Nostoc_B. The sequence continues at coordinate 187,775 of NZ_JADEWI010000006.1, read as the reverse complement.
TCCAAACTTAAGTGTACCTTGGACATAGCCAACAGTATTGACTAAGATTTGCGCTCCGGCAATTGATGCGACCAACTGCATTGCTAGTGCGTAACGAATAGGTGCATCTGTAAGCAGGCGAGTTGTACCGTCTTGAATGTCTCCCCATGTTCGGCGTGTTGTTCTGGAAGGCTGCTGATTTTGTGCAACTACGAGCTGACCTGGTAGGGTGAAGATTAAGATTGCCGCGATCGCAAAGCTGAGAGCATCCAAAAAGAAGACTTGTCTTGCACCAATGAAGGCGGCGACACTTCCAGCGATACCAGGGCCAAGTACACCAAGCAATTGGTAAGTAGCGGACGAAAGTGCAATCGCCCCTGCATAGTCATTCTCACCCGTAACTAATGGAATTGTGGCTTGGTAAGTTGGAGTAAAAAAAGCATTAAAAACATTAAGCGCAAATATCAATACGTAAACTTGCCAAATTTGCGTCACAAAAGGCAACATACTCACAATTAACATTCTGAATATGTGAGTTACGACCATGATTTTCTTGCGGTCGAAGCGGTCTGCGATCGCACCTGCAAGAGGAGACAGCAATACAAAAGCAGTTACACGCAGAGTTAGAGCTACTGAAAGCACAACCCCCGCATTCTTTCCAGCTAAATCAAAGGCAAGAAGGGCTAAACCCACCCAAGTAAGTGCATCACCCAATAAACTAGTAGTCTGAGCAGCGTACAGCCTTGCAAATACCGGATTTTTCAAGCTGCGGAAAAATATCAAGGTATTCATTTACCAAGGGGCATAGTTATAAAAGTCTTTTATAGTAAGATTTTAACACTAATAGGGGGAGGGGGCATATTTATCAAAGCTGGAACATAGCCTTGACAAGACCATTTTCACTTAAGAGATAATGTGGACGGAATTAAAGGATAAGGTGGCCGCTCTTAAAACCCGGAATGCTTATTTTTACATTGCCCTACTTTGGTCATAATTTACAAGTGATAACTTCGTTAGGCAACGCTTACGCATTCAATCTTTCAAATACGCTTCAGTCACAGATTCTGTTGAGCGGTCACTTTATAGTTAAAAAACAGTCACTTTATCCTTACAGTGACATATCCAATTTTGGGGATTATTCCCACTCCGCATCCAGGCGTTGGACTACGCCCAATCGCAGAACTTTGAAGGGTAACTTAATAGTAAAGGTACTGCCTTTACCTAACTCACTTTGCACGTCTATACTACCGTGGTGTGCCTGAACAATTGCTTGAGCAATGGCTAATCCTAATCCAGAACCACCAGTGTTACGAGAGCGATCGCTACTTACCCGATAAAAACGATCAAAAACTCGCCTCAGTTCATGTTGTGGGATACCAATACCTGTATCTTGAACTTTAATTACAGCATAATTATCATTGCTTTCTAAGATAACTGTGACTTCGCCTCCTTTGAGTGTATATTGAATTGCATTGACAATTAAGTTAGAAACCAATCGATAAAGCTGATCGGAATTCCCTATAACATTCATATTTTGCTTAACTCGGATTGATGATGTCAACTTTACTCCTGCGGTAGTTGCCATCGCTTCAAATTCTTCAATTAAATCGCTAACAATATCATTTAAACAACAAACTTCGTGCTGTAACTTTTGAGCTTGTCTATCTAAACGTGCTAGCATCAATAAGTCAACGACTAAAGTTGTTAGCCTCTGATTTTGACGCTGTATAGTTTGCAATATATCTCGTGTTTCTTGTTCATCTATTTCTGATATTAAAAGTGCTGATTCTACAGTTGCACTTGTCGCAGCTAAAGGCGTTCGTAATTCATGTGCAGCATCGGCTGTAAACTGTTGAATTTGTCGATATGACTGATAAATTGGCTGCATCGCTAATCCTGACAACCACCAACTGGCACCTGCAATCATAACCATAGCCATCGGCAGCCCTAATATCAAAATTAGCTTTACGCTATCCAAATAATGATTAAACTCTTCTAGACTTCGCCCTACTTGCATATATCCCCAATCTTGATAATTTTGGGTATGCAGAGATAGAGTAATTTGATGGTATTCGTTGCCTTTGCTATCTTTGAGAAATTGCCAAGTTTTTGGATTGAAAATATTAGGTAATCCCTCTGGATAATAACCAGCATTAGCAATTAATTTGCCTGAAGTATCAAAAAAACGTATATAGTAGCTAGTTTTAGTAACAATACCCAGAAGATGACGTTTAGGATGCGGCTGTTCTTGAATACAATTACTAGCCCCAATTCTACAGTTACCTGTATTTGGAAATAACTGATTTACTAATGGTTCCAAACGTCCAGGTGACTGAAGTTTTAGTTCAATACTGTCGTGCAGTGTCCCAGCTACAGTCTCAATTTCACTGTCTAAAGCTACCACATGAGCATGAAACACAGACCTGTAAAAGCTAAAGGCACATAGGCTTAAAATCAAACCCATAACAATAGCGTAATACAGAGCTAGACGAACGCGGGTGAGCCGAAACAGTTTATTTTGATTCATCTGAGAAATTAAGACGATACCCCATACCGTGCAAAGTTTCAATTGGGTTAGGACAGTCGTTACTTGTGAGTTTACGACGTAACAAACGTATTTGCGCTGCCACTACATTACTACTAGATTCCGCATTAACTTCCCAAATTTGATTACGAATTTGCTCAGTCGTAACAATCTGGTTAGGATGGTTCATGAAATATTCCAATAGTTGGAATTCTTTATTAGTTAATGGAATACTTTGCTGTTCACCTGTTGTATTTTGTCTAACAACTGTACTGTTGCCATAGTCTAGAGTCAAGTTACCAACAGTTAATTGTTGGGGTTGAAAATGGGGGGAACGACGCTGCAAAGCCCGCAACCGTGCTAGAAGTTCCACCATGCCGAAGGGTTTTACTAAATAGTCATCGGCACCTGCATCTAGTCCGGCAACTTTATCTTCCATTCTATCTTTAGCAGTTAGCATCAGGATAGGAAGAGGATTACCTTTATAACGCAGTCTTTTACACAATTCTAAACCACTAATTCCTGGAAGCATCCAATCAAGAATCGCTACTGTATATTGCGCCGAACTATTTTCTAAGTAAGCCCATGCGTCATTACCATCCATAACCCAGTCAACTAGGTACTTTTGTTGATTTAAAGTACGCTTAATAGCTGCCCCCAAATCTGGCTCATCTTCGACTAGTAGCACCCTCATATCAAATTGGGTAGTTAAAAGTTCTTTGTAAGTCTGTGATTCTAGCATAGTTCGCCATAGGGATACCCCTATTAATAGGGTTGCAGAAATTTATGAAATTAGGATGAAATTCTTAAAAATTAGGATTAGGCTATACAAAACCTGATAGTAGGCTAGTATCTTGTCTATACATCACTAAATAGAAAAGACTCAGTAAACAACTCGCTAAGGTATGGTGTGAGCTTAGTTTGAGGAGTTATAGAAACTAAGTTTTACAAGATGTTTATTGAGTCAATAATAATTTTGACATATCGATATGAAATTAAGATGAAATTTAGAGTAATTAAATAGATTTCATAAAATTTATAATTATCGTTATTTAATGTGCAAATACATTTGTTTTTTCTAAGTAAAGCTATAGATTATGTAATACATATTATATAGGATTGTAATTAATACGTATCCAATATCTCTTTTTTGTTGATACTTTGCGTTCTGCTCAAGTTAATTAATTAACATAAATAAATTATCACTACTGATTTTGGGAAAATTTAAATATTAAATAAAAAATTTCATCTTGATTTCATATTTCTCCTTCAACATAAAAATATGTCGAGTTCGTGATGGGTGTCAATATTTTTATGGGCGTAACTGAAATACTTACTAAGTTAGTCACCGATTCAAACTTAATTGCTATCTATTTTTGAGTAAATTGAAGCAGATTTAAGAGGTAATTAACTATACGGGCAATAGTTGTTAATTTTTTTATTTTCAAGAAAGCAATCTAGTAACGATGTTCCAATAAAATCAACCCCAATGAGCAAGTTCATGTAGCTATGAGAATTTGTACTAATTTTTGAATTTTTGGGTACTTAATATGAATTATCTGGCAAAATCTTCATCCTTTGAAAGCATTTTCAACTCTCAGTGGAACAACCATAGTAAATGGAAAAATACTACGGCTGCTGATGTTACCCAGGCTATAGGAAATGTTCCAATTGTAAAACTCAAGAATATTTCTCCTATATGTGCTATCTCAGAATGCTTCTTGAAATTGGAAAGTTGTAATCCTGGGGGTTCAATTAAAGAAAAAAATGCAGTCTACCTCGTGACGCGTGCGGAGGAAGAAGGGCTGCTTGTACCTGGTGGTACGATTATCGAGTCAAGCTCAGGAAATTTCGGCGTTGGGCTAGCGATGGTAGGAGCAGTTCGCGGTTATCGAGTGATGATTGTCGTCGATGCGAAAACTCCTCCACCTTTTAGACGAATGTTGAAAGCATACGGTGCAGAACTTGTGGATGTACCACTTCATGAAGCAGACGAATCAGGCTCAATGCAGAAGGCAAGAATGAAAAAAGCAAAGGAGTTGGCTGCAAGCATACCTAATGCTTGGTATCCATGTCAGCATCTTAATCCTTTGAATACGGAGGCACATTCGTACTATACTGCCCGTGAGATTGAAGCTCACTTTTCTTCTGATCTGGATGCTGTGGTAGTTGGTGTTAGCACTGCGGGACAGATCATGGGCATAGCTCGTTATCTGAAACCGCGATTCCCAAACATACGCATTGTTGGCGTTGATGTGGTGGGTTCAGTAATTATGGGAACGCCAGCAAAACCGTACAAGATGACGGGTATTGGGTTATCTTTCTTTCCCCCAAATCTGGATCTTTCCCTGCTTGATCGCGCTTACGTAGTACCAGAAGATTTAGCTTACTCAGTGTGTCACATCCTGGCACGCCGTGAGGGATTGCTTCTAGGTGCATCAACAGGCGCAATTGTAGCAGGTGGCTTGCATCTGGCGCATGAACTGGGTGAGGGTGCGCGGATTCTGATGATCAATCCAGACCGAGGGGACAGATATCTTGAGACAGTGTATGATGCCGATTGGCTCGACCATCATGGATTTACCCTCAAACAAGGGAAACTTATTGAGGATGCTATCTCCTCATTAACTCCCGTTTATTTTAAGTAGTGCTGAAAAATATCATGAACACCTCACCCCAGCCCAAACAAGAAAGTAATCAAATAACTTCAGGGCGATCGCTCCTAGCACTACTGACACAGTTTATTCCACTTTCTCTATCTGATGTTGCCATGACTCTCGGCGATCCGCTTCAGACATCTGCACTCAGTCGCCTAGCCTATCCACAAGAGACATTAGCTGGAGTCGGGGTAGTCAAAGGAGTTGCCGTATTTCTGGAAAGCCCGATCATCATGATTCTTCATGCCTCAACCGCACTGGGAGGCCAAGCCAAATCTCGACGCGCACTTTGGCAGTTTACGATGATTGCGGGATTGTCTCTAAGTGGTATCTTTCTGTTACTCACCTGGGAACCCTTGTATAACTGGCTATTGCTTGATGTATTCGGCGTTAGCTCATCAATTGCCGCTAGAGGAAGAACTGCTTTTTTATTGATGTTTCTGTGGCCTTTCGTGATTGCTTGGCGGCGATTCTTTCAAGGGTTGCTAATTCGCGCCCAGAAGAGCATAGCTGTGGGTTGGGCAAGTGTAGCGCGATTGACTTGGGTAATTGTGTCGCTGGCAGTGGGAGTAAGTTTACGGTTAGATGGCGCATTTTTAGCAGGTATCACCATGATGGGAGCCATACTCATTGAGGCGGTACTGGTTACATGGTTTTGTATGCGTCTTGGTGCTATTTCTATTCTTAACCAACAAGGATATTTTGAGACTAAGAAACTGCCTCAAACTTTGTCAGGAGTCAGCTTTTACTATCTTCCTTTAGCCTCTACCATGCTTTTAGTATGGGGCGCAAGAGCCATACTTTTGAGTCTGATTGCTCGCGCATTCGATGGTAGTTTAGCACTTGCCGTTTGGCCTGCGGCCTGGGGACTTGTGCTGGCGATCGCTAACGGTACACGCATGATTCAACAAGTGGTAATTTCTGCTTATGAAGAAACTTCCAAGCGAACACTTGCTGCTTTTGTAATTATTGTCGGGCTGAGTTTTACTTTGATACCGTTTTGGCTGGGGTATACAGACCAAGGATTATTTTTACTGGGTCAGTTTTTGGGAAATAATCCCTCTCTTGTAGAAGCATCTCGTCCAGTTATACAAATACTCTCATGTTTCCCCCTGCTCCTGGCTCTGCAAAATACTTTTCAGGGGCTACTTATTCACAAGGGTAAGAACTGGTTCATCAACTTGGCAACAGTAGTTGCTGCGACCTTTACTTTAGTAGTATGTGGAAGTTTGATTTTTACCAAACATAGCGGAGCTACTTCAGCAGCCTATGGAATGCTTGCGGGTGTAATTAGTGAAATAATCGTGCTTTTCTTCGCCCTTAAAAGGAAATAATCAGATCAATTATGACTAGCTATTATGCCACTATGAATACGCAACAAAAAGTATGATGAAGTACATAATTGCTAACACGACCCAAAACAAATTCTTCCATACCTGAAAGCCAATGCCGCCGTCCCATTACAATTAAGTCGGCTTGCCAATTTCGCGCAAATTCACAAATGGTTTCGCCAGGTTGACCAACGTGTTGTTTGTATTCTACTTCTACACCTGCTGCTGTTGCTTCTTCTGTATATAAATGCAGCATTTCTAACTTTGGCTGGGAGAATTTATCTAACATTTTTTGGCTATATTTTACGGACTCGCTGTATTTATCTGAATTATAGTAATTTAACAGTTCAGATTTATCTAAATATCCATCTTCTTCAGGACATACAACATTAAATATCATCAAGTTAGCCTTGGTGAGCTTTGCTAGAGAAAGTGCTTTTTCAAAAACACGTTTGCTAACTTTAGAACAATCTATTGCCACTAAAACTTTTTGAAACATAAAAAACTCCTTAGCTTTCGTTAAGTAAACCTAATTTAGATAATTAAATTTGCTTTTGGTATCTCTTGTTTATACAGTTACTCTAACTTTCTAAATTTCATAAGTGCGCTACTAAAGCTGTAGCGCACCACTAACAATTTCACAAGTTTTTTCTACATTTTGAATTTGTTACCTGGATATAAAACTGTTGTATAGCCGAGTTACCAAGGCAGCATATAAAGCTGTTCCTACAGTCCAAAATAGAAGGCCAACAATAAAGCTTCCCCAGGTAATAACCCTAGTAATATTGCTTAAGTCCATGTGCAGGACATAGCTAAAAAAAGCCATTGCTGCTTTTGGTGCTATTGCTACAAACAGAATACAAGCTATATAGACTAAGGCTGTGATTATAGCTGTAGCAAGAGCAAGCGAACGCGTGTTTAGCTTGTTAATAGGGTGCCTGACATTATGTTGATTTTCTCGATGATGACTTTGCGATAGCATAATTCACCTCTGATTAACTGAGTAGAAAGCTTGAATAATTGCAATCGAAAAAATTTAAGTTTTTAATCAATCAGGACTTACGCAAAATATAGCAACAGCCAAGGTGGTTAGGACATCAACAGATGATAAAACGTAGACAGTAAAAGCCTTTTAACTCTGTCACCTGTCAAGAGTCACCTGTCACCTGCTATATCTCTCAAACCCTCATTCCTCCGTGTCCTCTGTGCCTCTGTGGTTCGTTTATTCCATAGCTCGTGCGTAAGTCCTATAAATCAAAAAAATATATATTTATTCCACACGCACAACATCTCTAAGGTCTAGCCAGTTATAACGTCGAATCAACCAAGGCAACACTATAATTACAATCAGTAAAATAATCGAAATAGCAATTCCTAAAGGTGTGCCTACCCTTAATGCTCCTCCCATGTAGGTCAGTAAAAATGTTGAGGGAATCATGCCTAAAAAAGTAGCCAGGGCATATTTAGGAAGAGAAAGACCAGCAATTCCCGCAGCATAGCTAATCAAATCAAAAGAAAATATTGGCAGCATCCGAGTAATAAAAATTACCCAGCTAAGATAGGTCTCTCCTGTGTTTTTCGAGAAATAAATTATCTTACCAGTTAAAGCTTTAATGGCCGATCGCCCCAAAGTTCGACCCAAAAAATAAGCAATTAAACCACCGATAAAACCTCCTATTATGCTGTATATTCCTGCCATGAATGTCCCCCAAATAGTGCCAGCTATAACTGCGAGTGGCGCACTGGGAATAGGACTAATAACTACAGATAAAGCTAAGATACCAATATAGACAAATGGGCCAAGTAACCCTAAATTTTTTACAGTTTCTCTAAATCCTTCTGGTGTTAATATATTTACCTGTGGATTCAGTAACCAATAACAGACGGCTAAACATAGGAGCAAAATTGCCAACGCAAAGGTGTTTTGACAATTAAACAGGATTTTGATTCTTTCCTGTCTTTTCACTTACTTAGTTCTCCCTTTTAGGTATTACTTCTCTTGGTGGTGTCTCCCAGACGAGGAAAAAAAGCTGGTGTATTGCTGGCATAGAGATCGTACTCTGCACCAAATTCTGCTCGCACTTCACGTTCTTCTTGGCGTGCCAGTCGTGTATACATCCACACCAGCACTGGAAACATCAATAATGTGAGAATTGTAGGCCACTGAAGCAAAAAACCAAACATGATACTGATAAAAGCTAGATATTGGGGATGGCGAATTGTTGCATAAGGGCCGGTAGTAGCTAATGTGTGAGAACGCTGGGCTTTGTAAAGAACCTCCCACGCTGATGCTAATAAGATAAACCCACCAAAAATGAGGATGTTACTCAAAATATGCAACAGATTAAAGTGAGGATTGCCTTTCATCCCTAGCATTGTCCACCAGAGATGTCCTACATCATGGGAAAGTAAATCCAACTTTGGATAGCGGCTTTGCAACCAACCTGAAAGCAGGTAAATTGTCAAAGGTATGCCGTACATTTCCGTGAACAAAGCCATGATAAAGGCAGAAAAAGCACCAAAGGCTCGCCAATCACGGGGACTTTTTGGTTTTGTAAAGCTGAAGGCAAAGATGATGAAGACTAAAGAGTTGATAATCACCAAAGACCAAAGACCGTAGGCGGGTGCGTTGTTCATTTCTTATTTCCTGTTGATTGATATTTTTTACCGAGATGAACGATCATTTCCGCCACTGTGTCCGCCGTGTCCACCATGTCCTCCGTGCATAAATAAGTGCATGAATGGGCAGGCTAATAGTAACAAGTAGGGCAGAATTCCAGCTAGATGTGCTAAGTGTTCAGTGATGAGAAAAAATGCAGCAATGGCCAGGAAAATATATAAGGCTATTTTGGCGGGCGATCTCCACCAACTATCTTGACTAGATTGATGATTCATAGAAATTTTCCCCCAATGCAGTTAGCAATTGCAATTCAATTTGTTGACAATTTGAATCCTTTCAACAGTGATGAATTAACAATCACTGACAAGGAACTCAAAGCCATCGCAGCTGCGGCAATAATTGGGTTGAGAAAACCGAAGGCAGCAATGGGAATGCCAATGGTGTTATAAATAAACGCCCAGAATAGATTTTGTTTAATTTTGAGCATCGTGGCACGAGACAGGCGAATCGAAGTCACAACATCCCGCACATCGTTTTTCACCAGAATGATACCGCCTGTTTCCTTGGCAACATCTGCACCAGAACCAATAGCAATACCAATGTCAGCAGTTGCTAGGGCGGGTGCATCATTAACACCGTCTCCCACCATTGCCACAACTTCGCCGCGTCGTTGAATATCTTTGACGACTTGGGCTTTATCACCGGGTAATACTTCAGCAATTACCTTATCGATTCCCAGTTGACGGGCGATCGCTTCGGCAGTATGCTGATTGTCTCCGGTGAGCATCACGACTTTAACTTTTTCCCGTCGCAAAGCAGCGATCGCTTCCTTGGCTTCAGGTTTGATGGTGTCGGCTACTGCCACAATCCCCATTAGCAAACCATTACAACCAACCAGCATGGCTGTTTTACCGTCAGATTCCAAACGAGTCAGTATCTCTTCTGTTGCAGGATTAATTTGATAGCCTTGCTCGCGGAACAAGCGGCGATTACCAAGCAAAATCCTATCTCGATTAATTTCTCCCCGAATCCCATGTCCGGGAATAGCTTCAAAATTATTCACTTTGGGAATATCTAGCATCTGATGTCTGGCTGCTCGCACAATTGCTTCACCCAAAGGATGTTCTGAACCCGCTTCTACAGCCGCCGCCAACCGGAGAATTTCATCGTTTGGGCGTTCTGCCAAAGCTACAATATCCGTTACACTAGGCTCACCACGAGTCAAGGTGCCAGTTTTGTCAAAAATGACAGTCGAGAGCTTTTCTGCCCTTTCTAAAATTTCCCCACCCCGAATTAAAATCCCGGCTTCTGCTCCCTTACCCACACCAACCATCAACGCGGCGGGAGTAGCAATACCCAAAGCACAGGGACAAGAAATAATTAACACAGCAATGAATGCAAGTAAAGCTTGGGGAAAGTTCCCGACAAGTAACCAACCGAGAAATGCCAGTACCGCAATTCCCACCACCGCAGGGACAAAATAGCCCGTGACTTTATCTGCCAACCGTTGGACTTGCGCCGTACTTGCCTGAGCTTCCTCCACAACTTTGATGATTTGAGCCAGAGCAGTTTCAGAGCCGACACGAGTTGCTTGGAAGTTGAATGCTCCTGTTCTGTTCAATGTACCACCAATCACAGTCGCTCCAGCTTGCTTCTCTACTGGTAATGACTCGCCTGTGAGCATTGACTCGTCTACAGATGAAGCTCCATCCAGCACAACTCCATCTGTTGGTACTTTTTCCCCCGGACGGACAATAATGGTTTCGCCTACCATTACTTGCTCTGCCGGAATATCCATCTCCATGCCGTCTCGGATGACTCTAGCGGTAGCAGGTTTTAAATCTAGGAGTTTACGTACTGCTGCCGATGAGTTCTTTTTGATAATTTCTTCCATATACTTGCCTAGTAAAACAAAGGCAATGACGACGGCAGAAACTTCAAAATAAACATCTCGCTCCTCGACTCCGACAGGTAGAGCATTAGGAAAGAAAATCACTGCCACGCTATAGAAATAGGCAACGCTGGTTCCTAGAGCAATCAGGAAATCCATGTTTACATTGCGGCTTTTGATGGCATTCCACGCTCCCACGTAAAATGACCAGCCACCAATGAACTGTACAGGGGTAGCCAGGATAAAAAGCCAGACTCCCCAGGTGAACCAGGGTAGAGCAGAAATCGGCACCCAGCTTAAGATACTTACACCTGCTGCCAGTCCCAAAAATGCAGCCGCTCGCAGAATTGCTAAAAATAGTACCCCCGTCATCGCAATGGTGACGCGAGTCCGCATAGATTTGAGTTCCTTCTCAGGATCTAAAAATGTGTTTAAGCAAGTTTGGCTACAAAAATAGTAAGTGCGTCCACTTCGTTCTGTCTTCAAGGATGTGGCTTTAGGTACTGTCATGCCACAAATAGGATCTTTTGCCATCCCACCTTGGGGTACAATGCTTGCGTGTCTATGTCCGTGATGCTCGTGAGTTCTTGCCATTTTTGAATTAACTCCTTCATCCTGCTGGTTGTGATTCAAAAGTATGCAGGCAAGTCTGGCTGCAAAAATAGTAAGTCTGTCCGTCTCGCTCGGACTTCAATGCTGTAGCCTTTTCTACAGTCATGCCACATATTGGGTCTACAGCAGTCTTGTCACTATCTTGTTGACGCTTGCGTCTAAAAAAATTCCACATAATTGACCTCCTTGAGAGCAGATATCAATCGTGTCAGGTCAAAATCTCTCCGGAATTCAACTTTCTTCGGGGTTGGATTTATACCAAACCTGATACCACTGCTGCATCTGGTTAATTTCAGCCGTTTGAGTTTTAATGATGGACTGAGCTAAGTTACGAATTTCTGGTTTGGTAGCTTTTTTAGTAGCCATCTGCGACATCATTAGAGCCATGCGATGATGAGGAATCATCTGGCGGATAAATTCTTTGTCGAAATCTGGTGCATTTTTCAAGGCTGCCAAATCTACATTCATACCCATCATGTTGCAGTTCATCGGCATTTTCATCATGCCTGGGTTCATCTGTTGGCACATACGCTGATGCATTGCCATCATTTCTTGACGAGTCATGGCTGTTACAGGTACTTCTTTCCCGTACCATGCCTTGTACCAAGATTTCATTTGCTGAATTTCACGGTTTTGGTCGTTTTTAATCGCTGCCGCTAGCTTTTTAATTTCTGGGCGTTGAGCGCGACTTAATGCGATATCAGCCATTTCCATTGCTTGAGTGTGATGAGGAACCATCATTTCAATGAAATGTTGATCCATATTAGTCATCATCCCTCTTTGGGGAGGAGGAGTAGTTTCTGTAGATGGGTGATGAGTATTGTGTTCTGAGTTTGAAACCTGAGCTTGTGCGTTATTTAAAATTACTAATCCAGCGAGCGCACTAGTGCTTAATAGACCAGCCAAGCCATGCAACAATGTTTTTGTTTTCATAACCCCACCTCATTTTAGGAGTTAAAGACAACTTATATTTATGAAATTATCGAGAGATTGTGAGGAACTTGTGAGACAATAAATTTTAAATTAAACTCAATAAAATTGCTCAGACATCAAGTATTATGCAAGTTTTTTTTGGTTTCACTTTTCTTGCAAAAATTAAGTTAATTTTCTTTCCAATCAAATAGCTAAATCGTTTTATCTTCAACAAAAACCTATAATTTAAGATTTACATCTAGAGATGAAAAGAGGATGAAATATTCTTCTTGTACACGTTTCTTTACATAATCAAGGCGATCGCATCCTTACTGGTCTAGTAATAAATGCGATTACCCGAAGGATACTGCTAAAGACAATCGCGCTGTTTGGAGTTTGTTTAACATCCATACTTAATTCAGTGCTTGACCTACACCCACTGCTAGCAATTGGTCACGAGTTGGTTTACCCGTCAGCACTAACACTCCGTTGATAGCGATGGCTGGTACTGATTGAACTCCATAATGTTCAGCTTTCGCTAGATAAGTCTGCTGTTCCTGACTTGAACGCAAATCATAGACTAATACTTCACAATTTGAGCAAGCTAATTCTTGCACTGTACGGACTGTTTCGTCACAAAGAGGACAATTGGCTGTAAATATCTCAATTTGACGTTTTGTCATAATCTCCACCAACAATTACTTTACTAGTATTGTCAACTCTCCTGTTAGGTGGAGATTCAAGTTTATGAATACAATCTTAATAATTTGTATAAATTTCTTTGATATTAATTACAAATTAATTTTCTGCATACAAATTTATAACTATGTTTTGCTTCATAAAAGTTTTTCTCGCGATCTCTTGACTCTCCAGTTAAATGGAGCATTAAAAATTAAATTATTGAGTTGCGAAAAGAAAGGATAACTTTTTGTCCTTTCAATAGTTATACCTGGGAATTTATTTATGACAAGCAGACAACAGTTACATCAGAGATTGACATCAAGTTCTGATTCTAAAGTACCTCACAAAAATCGATTCAGCATTCAATTATTATTGGGAAAATTCTGGAGATGGTTTGTTGACTTCCTCTATAAAGAACCCGAACCAGAAGTTTGGGAACGGCGCGATAGCCAAGGTAATGTCTGGTGGTTTGCCTATGATCCAGCAACAGGTAAATCTGCTTCTTTGGCTTCGGAACAGGAAGTTTTAATTTGGATTGAGCAACTTTATTATCAAAAAACTTTAGGTTCTCACAAACATAGATGGTAAAGCAAAGCCTAAGTTAAATATTGAGTTCTACGGAGATTAAGTATGAGAATAATACTCGATAAATTTTTGGATGATTTTCAAACTTACCAAAAACAAGAATGGACACCTTCAGATATTTCTGATGGATTTAGACCTCAATTTCAAGAAGTCAGCCAACCTTTGAATCATGCGGCTAGGGCGATCGCTCTAGCTTTGATGGAAAGTTCAAGTCCCTTTATTTGGCAGACAAGCGATCGCATGGGAAATATCTGGTGGATTATTGATGATTCACTGAGCGGAAATCGTTTCCAAGCGTTATCTGAAGAGGAAGTTAGTGCTTGGCTTGCACAACATCACTATGCTAAACCTAACTCATCACAAAGTATTTCAAGTGATGTAGACTTTATTATCAAAAAAAATCTAGTTTATAACAAACAGAAAGGCAGAGGTAATACCAATTCTGTATGAAGACACACTCATCTAAAAGAGGAAAAACTTAAACAGGAAGAAATGTAGAGACCTTACGTATAAGGTCTCTACACATATTACACAAATATGCAAAGTGTTGTACATTTAATTTGATAATGTTTGAAATAAATTCTGTAACGCTAACATTTGTTCTTTTAAGCTAACTACTTCCTGACGCATCAGTGGCGGCAGCCTATCGACTTCTCGAAGTTGATATATGTGAGAACGCAAACGCTCATTTAGCGGTTGATAAATTTCCTCTGGACAAGATAAAAGAAACATTGTTAGCAAATAAGTTAAGTTTTTCTCTTGGAGTTGCCACTTTCCTATAACAGAAGTTTCCGAGAAATTTCTATTCAACAGTACGTTTTGAGCAACTGTCCATAAAGGATGCGATTTAATTTCCTCCAATAAACAGCACCATATCTCAAAAAATTCAGTCGATAGGGCATCTTCAGTAATGTAGAGAACAGAAGTTAACTCTAGTGGTAAGTTTATTAATAATACATCCAGTAACACAAATAATGAATCTGGCTGTTCTTGAGCCAGTAAAGTTGGTGCAATATCTTTAAAATAAGGTGCAACTTTCGCCCATTGATGTATATTAATTCCTACATGAAATAAATTTTGACTGGAAATATTCTTATTAGAAATAAGCATATAGCCACGACACTTACCAGTTGCAGTATCAATGGGTTGTAGAGCATTCCATAAAACAGTTAGGGGAACCCAGTGAGGTGGGTATTTAAAACGAGCCACATCTAAAAGCAACACAAGGTCTCGTTCCGGATGGTATCCTCCCACTGGTGAAAAGTGTCCATCCCCAGTTTGTCCTACAACTTGTCGTGAATAAGAAACAACTAAATGTAAACCTTGAGGTAGAAAGGTGGCTTGCTTAACAGCTTCTCGGAACTCTTGTAGGTTGCTTTGGTCGTAACGATAGGGTTGTACTTTAGCTCCATTGCAACGCGCTAAACAGACAAATTCGTCAAAAGTAATGCCTTGATTTTTAACTGCACTCAGTGGTTGGCAACATTCGAGAAATTCTTCACCGTACCATCTCCATACACCTTTCCAAATTCGCCCAGGATCAATTGATAAGGCGTTGAGAATCATGACCAACGTACCTAACCCGCAAAAAGCTGGCTCTGATTGGGTATGAAATTGTTCGGCAAGGGGAAAATAACCCTCCATACCCCCTAATGCGATCGCTTCTTGAAAGATTTGTCGCCCATCAGGGGAAGCAAAAGAAATACTAGGAGGAGGTAAAGGACGACGATAAAATCCTTCAGTATCCATGAACAAAGAAAATCTCAACTATGATGGATTGAATTATTGCAGATATCAGATATATCATTGGTCAGTTATCTGCTTTGTTTAGCATCTAATTGTGTAAGTATAACTGCGGCTAATAAAAGCCCAGTTCCTAATAATCTGGGCGCACTGACGATATGACTCATAACCCCAAATAAACCAAACTGGTCAATGATCAGTGACATCAGCATCTGTCCAAATGCTACAGCCATTGTTGTGTTTGTCAAACCTAATTTAGGAATGCTGAGAGTATTGAGCGTTACGTAAGTTGCTCCCAAAGCACCGCCAAAGAAAGCCCACCAAGGAGCTTGAGACAATTGATTGAGGGATAGTGGGCCGATGACTCCCAGCACCATCAGTAGTGCTAAAGTTGTAAATCCAATAGTGAAATTAACAGTAGCAGCACCGATCGCGGAACGAATTACTTGCATTAATCGAACATTAGCAGCACTACCATAAGCAAGCAGTCCGCCAGCAGAACCAGCACCAGCGATCGCTAGCAAAATTTCCATACTAATACTCCAAACTAAAAATTGTTATTTCAAAGTGAGAAAAAAAACGGCTAAGAGTAATAATGCTCCAGCAATGCGTCGGTTAGGCGTGAGACGACGAGGCTGCACTGAGAGCCATCCAAAATGATCTACCAGCATCCCCATGAAAGATTGACCACTGACAATCAACGCAATTGTGAGCGTAGTTCCCAAGTTAGTTGTCAAGTATGCACTTGAGGTTATGTACCAAGCACCCACCAATCCGCCACAAAAAGCCCACCAAGGTGCTTTGGGTAACGCAGACCAATTTGGTCGTCCGAATTTGCCAGTTAATAGAAGACTTACGAGAACTATAGTGCCTACGAAGTAGGAAATATCTCCAGCTAGAGGGAAAGAACCTATTGACCGAGCTAACTGAGCATTAATTGCTGCTTGAATAGGCAGTACGGCTCCATTAAAGAAAGCAATTAACAGAAAAGGTGAAGGGGGACGAGTTAAGGTTGAAACAGTGGGAGATTTTGAAACAGTGGTTTTTGTTGAGGGTAGATGGATGATGCTCATAGCTGTTAGTCCAGTGAATTACAAGTCCGACGCTGAACTATGCCAGAACAGCTGAAATGGTATAACCATAGGCAAATTTTGCCAATAGCGCATTCCAAAAGCTTTCCGAACTTTAAATCAAGCTGGTTATTGTTTGCTGGAGTTTATCTTCAAATATCTAGTTCACTGGAGAGTCAAGAGACTTGAGCAGAAATTTTTCCCCAGTTCAGTTAATGTATGGGAAATAGCTGCAAAGCTAGTTGAGAAAGGACTTTTTGCCTAGTTCCAATTTTTTTCTTCTACCCCCTTGACACTCCAGTTCACTGGAGCATTCAAGATGAAATCAGTCTTGAACACGACTTGATAATTGGAGCTTTGAAATGGAGAATGCCACACTTAAACTACGCGGTATGAGTTGCGCTTCCTGCGCCAGAAGTATTGAAGATGCGATTAGTTCTGTCCCTGGTGTAAATGAATGTAGTGTGAATTTTGGGGCAGAACAGGCAACAGTTGATTATGACCCCAGAAAAACAGATTTACAAGCTATACAAGAGGCAGTAGATGCAGCAGGTTATTCTGCCTATCCCCTCCAAGAACAAAATCTGATGGCGGGAGAAGATGATGAAGAGAAAAGATATCGCCTGAAAGAATCCCGTGATTTACAACAAAAAGTAACAGTAGGGGGCATCATTAGCATAGTGCTGGTGATTGGCTCACTACCAATGATGACAGGGTTAAACTTGCCCTTCATTCCCACATGGTTGCATAACCCTTGGGTGCAATTAGTTCTGACAACTCCTGTACAGTTCTGGTGTGGTTACTCCTTTTACGTCAATACCTGGAAAGCTTTTAAGCGTCATGCCGCGACAATGGATACCTTAATAGCTTTGGGTACAAGTGCAGCATATTTCTATTCCCTATTCGCTACCTTATTTCCTGGCTTTTTTATTGCTCAGGGATTGATGCCAGATGTGTATTATGAAACTTGTGCTGTCGTCATTACCTTGATTTTACTAGGGCGGCTGTTTGAAAATCGTGCCAAAGGACAAACCTCAGAAGCTATCCGTAAGTTGATTGGTTTGCAGGCGAAAACAGCACGGTTGATTCGGAACGGACGAGAAGTAGATGTACCGATTGAGCAAGTAGAAATTGGTGATGTGGTGCTGGTGCGTCCTGGGGAGAAAATTCCTGTTGATGGCGAAGTAGTTGACGGGACATCTACAGTTGATGAAGCGATGGTGACTGGCGAAAGTGTACCCACCAAAAAGCAACCAGGGGATGAAGTCATCGGCGCAACTATCAACAAAACTGGAAGTTTTAAGTTTCGGGCAACAAGAGTTGGTAAAGATACTGTACTGGCACAAATTGTGCAATTAGTACAACAAGCTCAAGGCTCAAAAGCTCCGATTCAAAGACTAGCAGACCAAGTTACTGGGTGGTTTGTACCTGCGGTAATTGCGATCGCCATTCTTACCTTTATCATTTGGTACAACATCATGGGCAATGTCACCCTAGCGTTGATAACCACAGTTGGGGTGTTAATTATCGCTTGTCCTTGTGCATTGGGTTTAGCTACACCAACTTCCGTTATGGTGGGTACGGGTAAAGGTGCAGAAAACGGCATCTTAATTAAAGGTGCGGAAAGTCTAGAAATAGCACACCAGATTCAAACCATTGTCTTAGACAAAACAGGCACAATTACTCAAGGTAAACCCACAGTTACAGATTTTCTGACAGTTAACGGTACGCTCAACGGTAACGAAATTAAGCTGATACAACTAGCAGCATCCTTAGAACGCAATTCTGAACACCCCTTGGCAGAAGCAGTTGTTCGATATGCCGAATTTCAGCAAGTGCCATTAGCAGATGTCAGAGATTTTGAAGCTGTAGCAGGTAGTGGTGTCCAAGGTATCGTTGCTAACCGACTTGTGCAAATTGGTACACAACGCTGGATGGAAGAATTGAGTATTAACACTCAAGCCTTGCAACAAGACAAAGAACGCTTAGAATACCTGGGTAAAACAGCAGTTTGGTTAGCAATTGACGGCGAAATCAAAGGATTGATGGGGATTGCTGATGCCATTAAACCCACTTCTACCCAGGCTGTGAAAGCATTGCAAAGACTCGGTTTAGAAGTTGTCATGCTCACAGGTGATAACCGCCGCACCGCAGAAAGTATTGCCCGTGAAGTTGGTATTAAAAGAGTCATGGCAGAAGTGCGCCCCGACCAAAAAGCCGCGACAGTGCAAGCAATACAAGCAGAAGGCAAGATTGTAGCGATGGTTGGTGATGGTATCAATGATGCACCAGCTTTAGCTCAAGCCGATGTCGGAATTGCCATTGGCACTGGTACAGATGTGGCGATCGCCGCTAGTGACATCACCTTAATTTCTGGCGATTTACAAGGCATAGTTACAGCAATTCAACTCAGCCGCGCCACAATTCGCAACATTCGCCAAAACTTATTCTTCGCCTTCATCTACAACGTTGCTGGTATTCCCATCGCCGCCGGGATTCTCTTCCCCTTTTTCGGTTGGTTACTCAACCCCATCATCGCCGGTGCAGCAATGGCCTTTAGTTCAGTTTCTGTAGTCACTAATGCACTGCGTTTACGCAACTTCCAACCTAAAACACTTGCATAGAGGAAATAACAATGTTCAATCAAACCATATTTTTCGGAACTTTAGCAGGATTTGGATTTCTGCTGGGAGTGATTTCAGGAATTTTAGTGTAGCTAACAACTTACCCACATGCACTTCGGAGATTTTTCAATGGTAAACAAAACAGCACTCATCGGTAGTATAGCCAGTTTAGGAATTGTATTCTCAATTGTATCTAGTGAAGCAGTCGCACAAAAATCCCACCAAACGCACTCATCGGCAACAGTCCAAACTAATCAATTTCAACGTATCGATCAGCCACTAGGGAACAAAATAGCCGTCACTCTCGGCGGATTAGGACTAATCGGCTTACAACTTTGGTGGTTTTTACTCAGTAAACCTAAGTCTCAAAAAGCAGTTGCAACAGGTGGAAGCGTTCAGGAAGTAAGTGTCATTGTTGATGGGGGATACGATCCCAGTCGAATTGTAGTGCAAGTAGGGAAACCAGTAAGACTGAAATTTGAACGCAAAGATCCCAGCAGTTGCTTAGAAAAAGTCGTGATTCCAGACTTTCACATTGCCGCAGATTTACCGCTTAATCAAGTAACCACTGTGGAATTTACACCCAAACAAGCCGGAACTTATCTCTTTACCTGTGGCATGAATATGTTTCGTGGTGAAATTCAAGCCGAAGCTTCAGACATTCAATCAACAGTCATAAAGGAAGAAAAAACGATGAAAGAACCACAACCCAAATCCTTCAGTTCAATCGATGAGCATGAAACAACTGTAGAGCAAAGAATTCAGAAAACCACCATCAATGTAGATAAGGGATATGCACCGAATCATGTTGTTGTTAAAGTGGGGCAAAGAGTAAAGCTCAACTTTCTGCGCGAAAATCCCAGTAATTGCCTTGCGAAAGTGCTAATTCCTGATTTTGGTATTGCTGCTGATTTACCACTCAATCAATTAACCTCAATTGAGTTCACTCCAGAAAAACCAGGTGAATATGCTTTCACCTGCGGCATGAAGATGTTTCGAGGTGCAATTTCCGTCCAAGCCGCAGACGCTAGTGAAGAAAAGGTGTCCACTCAAATTCATTTCTCATAAAAATGACGGAATGATACTGCTCATGCTTGACTCTCCAGCTAACTGGAGAGTTTAGTATATGATCGGTAATCATATTTCACTAAAGATTTGCTAAGTATGTTAGCTCAAGCAGAAGCAAAACAGATTGGTGTAGTTGCCAAAGACAGCGGAGTACCAATTAAAACTATTCGCTACTATGAAGAACTTGGTCTACTCAAATCATCCGGAAGAACAGAAGGAGGATTTAGATTATTTAACTCTGATGTTTTGGAACGACTACACTTTATTAAACGCGCTCAAAGTTTAGGGTTAAGCTTATCAGAGATTAAGGATTTTTTAAATGTTCATGATAGTGGAGAATTACCTTGTGAGCATATCAAAATTAAACTAGAAGATAAGGTAAAAGCTATTGATGAACAAATTCAGCAATTACTGATTTTGAGACAAGAATTATCAGGGTTGCTTTCTGGTTGGGAAATAAAGCCTGATAATGACCATTCAACAATTTGTCCGATTATTGAACATGAATAAATTTTACAAAAAACAATATGAGTGAAACTATAGTTCGTAACCAGTATGACCAGTTAGCTTCTGTTTACGATCTACGTTGGAAAAGTTATATAACTAATACACTATCTTTTCTGAAAGCCTGGGCAGAGATATCACAAACAGATACTATACTTGATGTTGCCTGTGGTACTGGTGAGTTTGAACGTTTACTTCTAGCTGAGTATTTATCACAACGAATTGTTGGGGTAGATATTTCAGAGAAGATGCTGGCGATCGCCAAACAGAAATGTAGTGCTTATCCTCAAGTCTCATTTCAGATTGCAAGTGCATCAACTTTGCCATTTGACAATGATAGTTTCGATGTGATTGTGTCTGCTAATTCGTTTCACTACTTTGATGATCCACTTGCTGCATTAAAGGAAATGAGACGTGTTCTTAAGCCTGATGGTAAAGTCATTATCCTGGATTAGTGTAGAGATTATTTAACTTGTAAAATCTGTGACGCAATCCTGAAAGTTTTTGATCCGGCTCATAAGCAGTGTTATACCCAAAATGAATTTCACCACTTTCTTGAAGATGCAAATTTTGTGGTTTCTCGTGCAACTAAAATTCGCTTTGGTGTTGTGTGGGGATTGATGGTAGCTACTGCAATCCTAAAGGCTTAAGCCAATTTTATGTTTGATTGTTGCTTACTAACTTATAAAAGTTCCTAAAATTAATAGTGATGGAATATTACCACTAAATACAATAATATAAAGTCATCTTGTATATAAAAATACAGATATAGACAGACACATAATTTGTGTTTATCTGTATGTATCTATCTTGAAAAGTTCTGAGTGGAGTCAGCATCCGCCCAGAACTTTTTGTTTGATTTATTTGTGGTTGATTTTTTATTCTTTTTTGATTTTCCTCTTGACTCTCCAGGCAGATGGAGAATTTAAGCTAATTCCAAGTTGAGTAAAACAATTAAAACACTACTCAAACAACCATTTAGTAGGAAAAATCAGGAGTTTCCAGAGATGACAATACAACTTACTGTCCCTAAATTAGCTTGTTCAGCTTGTGTAAATACTATCAATACTGCAATTCTAAAAATTGATGCTGATGCCACTGTAAAAGCTGACACAAAAACTAAAACTGTCAGTGTAGAAACTCAAGCATCAGAGACAGCTATTAAAGAAGCGATCGCCTCTGTTGGTTATCCATCAATCTAGGGTTTTTCAAAAAAATATCAACAGTTAGCTTTTGCTAACTGTTGATAAAAATCTATTAATTAGGAATTATTTCGACTCAATTGAAATTACAGGAAATTGCTCAAACATGAACCCGTTGGAAAACCAAACTCCTATTCTAGATTTAGATGATGATTTGGAAAATCAGACTCCCATTCTAGATGACGATGATTTAGAGGCTGAATCACCATCACCGCGATCGCGGCGACCTTGGCTTTGGCTATTGCTCACTCTACTATTAGCAGGTGGAGGTATTGCAGTTTGGCGTGTCTCTACTCCCAGTGCAAAACCCCCAGTAGCTACAGCTGCTGCACCTCCTGGCGTACAAGTAAAATTATCCTCCCTAAAAGCAAGCACAATTGAACAAAGTTCCAATTTTATTGCTAACCTGCAATCTCGGCGTTCAGTTACTCTGCGTCCGAGAATCCAAGGACAAATCACCCAGATTTTTGTACAAGCAGGGGATGAAGTAAAAGCAGGTACACCCATTCTGCAAATAGATGCAGAAGAACAAAAAGCAGCAGTTAGCGGTGTAGATGCAGCTGCAATGGCGGCGCGATCGCAACTCGAAAATGCAAAAGCGACTCTCAAATCTATAGAAGCTGAACGTTTATCTAAGCAAGCTGATGTGAAGCTAAACGAGTTGGACTACCAAAGGTACTCTTACCTGGCTGCGGAAGGTGCGATATCTCGTCAAACTCAGGATCAATACGCTAACAAACTAGCTACAGCTAAAGCCAGTTTGAATGCAATTGATGCCCAAATTCAAGCCCAAAAAGCAGCTATCTCTCAAGCCGAAAAAGCCGTACAACAAGCTCAAGCAGCTACCAAACAACAACAAGTCCAGTTGAAATACTACAAAATTACCGCACCCTTTGCTGGCAAAGTAGGCGATATACCCATCAAAATTGGTGATTTTGTCGATACCTCTACTCAATTGGCAACTATTACCGAAAATCAAACTCTAGAAGTCAATATTTCCGTACCAGTTCAACAAGCAACCCGATTGCGTCCCGGAATGACATTGCAGTTAATTGACGAACGAGGTAAAAATCTCGGAAACAGTCGCATATTTTTCATAGCTCCCAACACAGCCAATGATACTCAGTCAGTCTTAGTCAAATCATTGTTTGATAATTCCCGCAGACAGTTGCGAGCCGACCAATTTGTTAGAGCGAAAGTGATTTGGGACAAACGCCCAGGCGTATTAATTCCTACTTCAACTGTCATCCGTTTGGGTGCAGAAACCTTTGTTTATGTCGCTGAATCATCACCCAAGCGATCGCAGTTAGTAGCACGGCTCAAACCCGTAGAGCTAGGTAGTATCCAGGGTAATCAGTATCAAGTGCTGAAAGGTTTAACCGTAGGCGAGAAAATTGTTGTTTCCGGTTTACTCAACTTAAGAGATGGTACTCCCATTCTCCCTGAACAGTAGTTACTTACAACTGGTTTTAGTTTCGATTACACTCTTGCCTCTTCTCTGCGCCTCTGCGTCTCTGCGTGAGACAAAAAAGTGTAGTTAATCTAACCAACAATTCCTGTACAACCAGATTTTTACCTACAAAGAAATAAGTCTATGTTTGCGAATTTTTTTATCAAGCGACCTGTATTTGCGATCGCCTGTGCTTTAGTAATGCTCATGGTAGGGATAATCAGCATTCCCCTACTACCAGTAGAACAGTACCCAGATATCAGCCCCGTACAAATCAATGTCACCGCTAATTACATTGGTGCGAGCGCGCAAGTTGTAGAAGAGACAGTCACAACAGTTTTAGAACGACAAATTAATGGTGTTGAAGGTTTGAAATATATCACTTCAACCAGCAGCAGTGACGGTACTAGCAACATCATCGTCACTTTTGACCAAGGCTACGACATTGATACTGCTGCGGCTGATGTGCAGAATCGCGTCTTGCTTGCAGAACCAAAACTGCCAGAAGTTGTCCGACAAACAGGCGTTTCTGTTACTAAGCAATCGAGTGGAATCGTCTTAGCGATGGCTTTATATAGTGAAGGCGATAAGTACGATGATACTTTTATTAGTAACTACGCCGACCTTTATGTTTTAGACCGTCTCAGACGCATCAAAGGTGTAGGTAACATTGCGACTTTTGGCGATCGCCGCTATGCGATGCGGTTGTGGCTTGACCCGACTCAACTTGCTAATCGTAAACTTACCACTGAGGATGTAATTAACGCACTTCACCAACAAAATTTACAGTTAGGTATTGGGAGTATTGGACAGCCACCCGCACCCGATGGGCAAATGTATCAAATTGAGTTGCAAACTCAAGGGCGGTTAAAAGAAGCTGACGAATTTGAAAACATGGTCATCAAAGCGGCTACAGATGGCACATTAGTGAAACTTAAAGATGTTGGTCGTGCTGAACTCGGGGCAGAAAATTACAGTTCCTTTGCTCGCTATAGTGGTCACGTTGCTGTTGGCTATCAAATTCTGCAAATTCCTGGGAGCAATGCTTTAAATATTGCCAAAGCTGTAAAAGTGGAAATGGCGAGAATTGCAGAGGATTTTCCACCTGGTTTGAAATATGAATTTCCCTATGATTCTTCACTATTTGTCGAAGCGTCGCGCAAGGAAGTTGTCAAAACTTTATTAGAAGCCATTGTGCTGGTTGTCATCGTAATTTTTATTTTCTTGCAAGACTGGCGCACTACGATCATTCCTGCAATTACAATTCCGGTTTCATTAATTGGAACGTTTGCTTTTGTTAAGGTTTTCGATTTTTCGCTTAACAGCTTGACTCTGTTTGGTTTAACCTTAGCAAGTGGCATGGTTGTAGATGATGCGATCGTTGTTGTTGAAGATATAACTCGGTTGATTCAAGAAAAGGGTTTAAGCCCCCATAAAGCTGCATCCCAATCAATGCACGAACTATTTGGGGCGGTAATTGCTACATCCCTTGTACTCTTGGCTGTATTTGTTCCTGTGGGATTCTTCCCTGGAACAACGGGACAACTATATAAACAATTTGCACTGACGATCGCATTCTCAATTGTACTTTCAACTTTTAACGCGATTACCCTCACGCCTGCTCTAGCGGCTATGTTGTTGCGGAAAACTCAAAAACCACGCGGTTTACCAGGCTGGATTTTTGCGGCGATTAATTGGTTACTTGACTGGGTGCAAAAAGGATATCAACAAATTCTGCGGTTGCTCATCAACTTCAAAATCGTTGTTGTGATACTGTTTATTGCATCTTTAGTGTGGACAGGCTGGCTTTACCTGCGCGTCCCGACAGCATTTTTACCAGAAGAAGACCAAGGCTATTTTATTAACTTAATGCAGGGGCCAGATGGCACTTCACTCAACTACACCCGTGAAGTTGCCATGCAAGCAGAAAAAACACTGCTGAAGATACCAGAGATTCAAGGTACTTTTGCAATGGGTGGTGTTGGTTTTAGTGGTAATACTCCCAACAGAGGCTTGATATTTGCACCGCTAAAATCTTGGGATGTGCGAAAAACAGCCCAACAAACAGCATCAGCAATTGTAAATCGAGCTAGAGGCGGGCTGTCAGCAATCAAAGACGCAGCCGTGTTTGCGGTGAATCCTCCTACTATCCAAAGTTTAGGTAGTGTGGGTGGTTTTGTGTTTCAACTGCAAGATAGAGGAGACAGAAATAATAGTGATATCAATAATTTAGTCAAAATCAGCCACGATTTGATCGGCAAAGCAAATCAAACACCAGGACTACAAGGAGTATTCAGTACCTACACAGCTAATGCACCACAGTTACTTATCGGCGAAAATAGAAGGTTCGTGTCATCAAGTGCAGCCTGTGGCTAGAACACTTGATATATATGGATTCTAGCCTTTGAATAACTTTTTTCTCTTAGCCCCCTTTTTACCTCTAATTCATAAGTTTTCTAAATATATTTTTTTTAAATAGTTGACAAATAGTCTAAAATCTGTGTCGTTGATTGATTTCTTATAGTGCAACAATCTTTTCTCATATACTCGCTTGAGAAATACTCAGGCTTTCAAATGATGGGAAGAAGATGAATGGTCAAGCCAAATTGGGATACAGAAGAATTAATTGAAAACTGGACACTTCTGCCAACGGAATTAGAATTAGTCAGAAACAAAGTCGGCGGTAATCAGATTGGGTTTGCTTTGTTCTTAAAACATTTTCAGATTTTTACCTATTTTCCTGATGAAAAATCGTCTATTCCTCAAATTATTATCTCTTACATAGCAAATCAACTTAAAATTCCTGAAAGCTCATACTCAGATTATGATTGGCAAGGACGAACCGCAAAAGTTTATCGTGTTGAAATTCGTCGTTTATTTAATTTTAGAGTAGCTACCGTCCAAGATTCAGTAGAAATGAGCGACTGGCTAATTAAAGAAGTATTACCTCATGAACAAAAGTTTGAATCACTAGTTGAAAGTGTCTATCAAAGATGGAGAGAATTGCAAATCGAACCGCCCACATCAGGAAGAATTGAGCGTTTGATTCGTAGTGCTATCAGTCAGTATGAAAGTGACTTCTGCTATCATACACTTTCTGTGTTATCAAAAGAAAACCTGGCTGAAATTGATATTCTCTTAATCACAGAACATTCTCTGAATGCAGAAGAAAAACAGGATTCTCTGAAACTAAAAACTTCTGAGTTTGCCTTTCTCAAAACAGATCCGGGGCCTGTTGGCTTAGAAAGTTTCCTAACTGAAATCGAAAAACTCAAACGGATTCACGGTATTGGTTTACCCCTTGACTTATTTGAAGGAATATCACCCAAACTAATTAAAACCTACCGTCATCGGGCGGCTACAGAAACTCCTTACCTTTTACGGCAACATCCCCCGGCGATTCGCTATACTCTGATGGCAGCGTTTTGTGTTCAACGCGCTCAAGAGATTACTGATAATCTCATCGAATTACTAATGTCAATTATTCAACGAATTGGGACAAGAGCGGAAAGGCGGATCAACAAAGAATTAGTCTCGGACTTTAAAGAAGTAACCGGAAAAACTAATATTTTATTTCGCATTGCAGAAGTAGCTGTAGCTGAACCTTCGGGAGTTATTGAAAAAGTTATATATCCTGTAGTTTCTCAGAAAACTCTTAGAGATTTAGTGGCTGAATATAAAGCAACTGGTACAGCTTATCGTCAAAGAGTACATACTGTAATGCGTTCTTCTTTTGCTAGTCACTATCGACGGCTGATTCCTCAACTATTAGAAGTCTTAGAATTTTGTTCTAATAATGATATTCATCGCCCTGTAATTCAGGCATTAGAACTACTAAAAAAATATGCTCAAAGTAAATCCCGATATTATGACAACGGAGAAACTATACCGATTGATGGAGTTCTCAAAAGTGGTTGGAAAGAAATTCTCTTAGAAAAAGATTCTGATGGCAAAGATAGAATTAACCGGATTAACTACGAAATTAGCGTGTTACAAGCTCTGAGAGAAAGACTCAGTTGTAAAGAAATTTGGGTAGTAGGAGCATCTCGTTATGGTAATCCAGATCATGATTTACCTACTGATTTTGAACAACACCGTCAAGTCTACTATCAGGCTTTAAGTCTTCCATTAGATGTAGAAACCTTTATCTCAAACTTACAAGCACAAATGGCACAGGGGCTAGAAAAATTAGATAAAGGAATGCCCAAGAACCAAGATGTTACTATTATCGGAAAGAAAGGTCAAAGTTTTATTAGACTTAGCCCTATAGACTCTGCACCTGAACCCATTAATCTTAAACAACTCAAGGGAGAAATTAACAAAATTTGGGAGCATACCAGTCTTTTAGACATTCTCAAGGAAACGGATTTAAGAGTAGATTTTACCCGTAACTTCACAAGTATGGGTGCGAGAGAGATTATAGACAGAGAAACACTACAAAAGCGATTATTACTGTGTCTTTATGGCATGGGAACTAATACTGGATTAAAGAGAATTAATACAGGTATTAATGGCGAAAACTATCAAGATTTACTTTATGTACGTCGTCGGTATATTCACAAAGACCAGTTACGCAGTGCAATTGGTGATGTTATTAATGCTATCTTCTCTATTCGCTTACCTCATATTTGGGGAGAAGGAACTACTACCTGCGCCAGTGATAGCAAACATTTTGGCGCATGGGATCAGAATCTTCTAACCCAGTATCATCTCCGTTATGGGGGTCGAGGAGTGATGATTTATTGGCACGTCGAGAAAAAATCTACCTGTATTTATTCCCAACTCAAAACTTGTTCTAGTAGTGAGGTGGCGGCGATGATTGAAGGGGTTTTACGCCACTGTACTAATATGAATGTGCAGAAAAATTATGTTGATAGTCATGGTCAAAGTGAAGTGGCGTTTGCCTTTACTCACTTATTGGGATTTCAGTTAATGCCCAGATTGAAACGGATTAAGGTGCAAAAGTTATATCGTCCTCACGTTGGACAAAGTGATGCTTACCCTAATCTACAACCGATTCTGACTCGCCCAATCAACTGGGATTTGATTCGTCAACAGTATGACCAGATGGTGAAGTTTACTACTGCTTTAAAGTTGGGAACAGCTGAAACAGAGTCAATTCTCAAACGTTTTAGCAAAAATCCCTTTAAACATCCTACTTATCTGGCATTATTGGAATTAGGTCGGGTGATAAAAACGATTTTTCTGTGTCAGTACCTTGACTCAACAGAGGTACGGCGAGAAGTTAATGAAGGATTAAATGTAGTAGAAAGATGGAATGGGGTTAATGATTTTATCTTCTACGGTAAGGGTGGAGAGTTTGCTTCTAATCGCTTGGAAAGTCAGGAGTTATCAGTTTTATCTTTGCACCTATTGCAGATATGTTTAGTCTATGTGAATACTTTGATGATTCAGAGTGTTCTGGAGCAGAAGCATTGGCAGCAAAAGTTAACTGAAGTCGATAAAAGAGCAATTACTCCTTTGATTTTCAGTCATGTCAATCCTTATGGTACATTTAAGCTGGATCTCAACGAGAGAATTGCTGGTTTGACACAACAACTGGTTGCTTAATCCCTCCAGAACTTTTCAAATCTTTGAGGTGACATTTGAGTATAACGAACTGTGTGGTGTATATTCTTATGTCCTAAATAGTCTTGAATCGCTCTGGTATCATGACCAAGGGATGCTAAATAGTAGCCACAAGCATGACGTAGTTGATGAGGATGAACTGTCCAAGCGATTTTAGCAATTTCTCCCGCTCTGGCTATGATATGACGGATTGAACGAGTTGATAGAGGTGCTTTGCGTTCAGATACGAAAACGTAACTCGAATCGGGGTAATCTCTTTGAATTTGACGCAAAGCTCTTAATTCGGGAGAACGTAGAGGATGTATGCTGTCATGACCATTTTTGACACGATGTATCTCTATATAACCTCCTACTAAATCCATTTGCGACCATTTCAAAGCCACTAATTCGGCAGTTCTTAGTCCGTGACGAAACATCAATAAAATGATTGCTCCATCTCTAACACCATGACGACCTACTTTTTGAGCAGCACCAATCATGGCGTTGACTTCTGATGGCCGCAGATATTCTCTTTCCCTCTGAGATGATTTTTTGGACGGGGGAGTATTTTGAGAAAATATCTTTGCCGAAAATGGATGTTGGATAGTGATAGATAGCATGGGTCAAGTCCTCATGCTGAGGTCTATATTTTCATTGTACTTTGCCTATAAGGAGACAAACTAGGCAATGTTCTCATTTGTATTTCTTATCAATTAACCCTGAAAAATCGGTCATTTTTACATAACTTTACAAGGCTGCACCTGGTGACACGAACCTTCTATTTACGCCTTATCGAAGTAGACCGAGAAAAAGCCGAAGCCTTACAAGTCCCTGTCAGAGACATTTTCAGCACCTTGCAGACTTTCATCGGTTCCCGCTACGTCAATGACTTTAATGCTTTTGGTCGCACATACCGAGTCTATGTCCAAGCAGATCAACAGTTTCGCTCTAACCCAGAAGATATTGGACAACTATATGTGCGTTCTGGACGGGGTGAGATGATTTCCCTAAGTAGTTTGGTGAAGGTTACACCAACCACCGGGCCGCAAACAATTAATCACTATAACCTCTATCGGTCAATAGAAATTAATGGTGCAGCTGCTCCTGGTTTTAGCTCTGGACAAGCAATAGAAGCGATGAAAAATTTAGCGGCTACTGTCTTACCGAAAAACATGGGTTACGAATGGTCAGGTATTTCTTTAGAAGAATTAGAATCTGGTGGACAAGCACCAATTATTTTTGGTCTAGGGATTTTCTTCGTTTTCTTAGTGCTAGCTGCTCAATACAATAACTTCGTAGACCCTTTGATTATTTTATTATCAGTTCCCTTAGCCGTTTTAGGAGCATTGTTAGCTCAATCATGGCGTGGCTTGTATAACGATGTTTACTGTCAGGTTGGATTAGTCATGTTAATTGGTTTAGCCAGCAAGAATGCAATTTTAATTGTCGAATTTGCTAACCAATTACGCGAACAAGGTTTTTCGATTACCAAAGCCGCCGTGAAAGCTTCTGGCGAACGCTTACGACCAATTCTCATGACTGCTATTTCAACTCTACTAGGAATTTGGCCGCTCGCTGTGGCGACAGGTGCAGGTTCAGCTAGTCGTCAATCTCTCGGTACGGCTGTCTTTGGTGGAATGTTCGTTGCAACTTTCTTGAGTTTGTTTGTAGTACCTATCCTGTATATCGTTATTAGCCAGATTCGTCTGCAATTTGCAGGTGTACCAAAGTCAAGGAATCAAGCAGGTAAGTTAACAAAACAATCAGGAATTGACGTACTCCGTTGAAAATAACCGAGAATTCTTAACTTGGCGTACATCCCCTGGCTTGAGCTTAGGGGGTTTTCACTTTACCCCATTATTTTTAATCGAATTGATACTTGACTCTCCATCTGACTGGAGAATCTAGGATAAAGTAGACGATTAAATTTAAGAGAAGTAATTATGCTAGTTCAAGAAAAGTCAAAACAGATTGGTGTAGTTGCTAAAGAAAGTGGCGTACCAATTAAAACTATTCGCTACTATGAAGAACTTGGTCTACTCAAATCATCAGGCAGAACTGAGGGTGGATTCAGATTATTTAATACTGATATTTTAGCTCGCCTGCACTTTATTAAACGCGCCCAAAGTCTGGGGTTAACTTTAGGCGAAATCAAAGAATTTTTGAATGTTCATGATCAGGGAGAATTACCGTGTGAACATATAAAAACCAAGCTTGAGGATAAGGTACAAGCTATTGATGATCAGATCCAGCAATTACTTATTTTGAGACAAGATTTGTCAGGGATGCTGTCTGGCTGGGAAATTCAATCCGAAACATATTATCCAACAATTTGCCCCATTATTAATTAAAAATTAGGTTTAATCTAAAAAAAAATTTTAACAATACGTTCACTAGAAAATGAACGTATTTTTTATTAATTCAAATCAAAAAACTAAGAATTTCTTGATTTTTCCTATTGACTCTCCACTCAACTAGACAATTTAAACTCACTTTATGTTGAGTAGATGATTCATAAATCACTCGCTCATCTTCAAAAATCAGTCATGTTCGATGAGGGTTAAACATTATGAGCATACAATTTACTATTCTTGAGCTAGTTTGTTCTGTTTATGTGAATACTGTTACCACAGCAATTAAATTTATCGATTCTATAATCACATTTCCAGCTAAACCAACCACAAAACTTGTAAGTATAGCAATTCAAACATCTGAGACACAGATTAAATAACTAATCAATAGCTGATGTTGGCTATCTATTTAGTTTTTGAGTTTTG
Organism: Nostoc sp. LEGE 06077; assembly: GCF_015207705.1. Taxonomy (GTDB): domain Bacteria; phylum Cyanobacteriota; class Cyanobacteriia; order Cyanobacteriales; family Nostocaceae; genus Nostoc_B. Next base: position 155,977 of record NZ_JADEWI010000006.1, on the reverse strand, counting down.
TCTAGTCTCAGTAATTATCAAAATGTTAATTACTGATAGTAGACAAAGCTCAATTCAGAAAAGCCCTTTTGCTTTTAGTAAAAGAAGTAATTTCTATGGGCTTACTTTTTCTGATTCCGCTAATGATTGCTTTAGGAGTTAGTTATCTGTTTAAAAATTCTACTGATGAACTAGTAGAATTAACAGGTTTATTTACAATTGGTTGCCTAATTGTCAGTGTAATCTTAACACCTTGGCAACTAAAGATTTTGATTTTAATACTTGTCATCTTCAAGGCATAGCCCAAGACAAGATTAGGAAATTATCTATTTCTAATCAACAAAACTCTTGCTTCTCGTATAGCTTTACTACTCAATTTGAGTCTTTTGAATAACTTAGTCCGTCACAAAAAGGAGAAAATCAATGAATAGATTTCTAAATGCGATCGCTATCACTACTACTTTGGTACTAGTTCAAGCTTGCTCATCATTACCTAAAGCTGAAGAAAAAGCAATGTCTGTTAGTACACATCAGCATGAGGAGCGTTCAATGAGCGAGAGCCATCATGGAGAACATTCAACAAGTAGCACAGTTCATGGTGAGAAGAAAGCGTTGACTCAAGCAAAACTTAAAGTTTCCAGTAACATCACCCCAAATAAAAATATTTCGCTATTGATTGATGTTCAAGATTTAGAAGGAAAGGCGATCGCCAAGTTTGACAATTTCCAAGAAAAGCTCATGCACTTAATTATTGTCAGTGACGATCTTCAGTTTTTCAGCCATCTTCATCCCACATATAAAGATAATGGTCAGTTTCAAGTAGAAGCTAGTTTTCCAAAAGCAGGTGGTTACACATTCTTTAGTGACTACAAACCTGCTGGTCAGTCAGAACAAATTTCAGTATTAAAAACACAAGTTCCAGGAATCACTATTGCTGCTCCAGAAATTGACATTAAGCGTAGTAAAACTTTCAATGATACTCAAGTCAATCTCGCTCTTTCTGAACCCACTGTAAAAGCAGGTAAAGAAGTCACTTTAATGTTTAAATTACAAGATGCTTCTAATAATCAACCACTTACAGACTTACAGCCTTACTTGGGAGAAAAAGGACATTTAGTTATCTTGCGACAGTCAAGCTCATTAACAGCAGCAGATTACATCCATGCTCACGCACTCAACAATACTCCAACTGGACAGGTTCATTTTATGACTAGCTTTCCGCAAGCAGGAAAGTATAAACTTTGGGGACAATTCAATCGCAACGGTAAAATTATTACCGCTGATTTTTGGATTAATGTGGTTTAATTTAGCTGATGTTTTCTTAATAAAACAAGAAGGGCAAAACTTCCTGCCTTCCAACTTTGGATGTACATAGTACCTATGTGAATTCACCACCTAAATAGGTGGTGAATTCTTGTTTCTGACTATCTCTAATTTAGGAGTTGACCTATGCTAACAACTAGCAATTGCGTTAAATTCGGTTTCTCAGTTCAGACAAGTTATCCATTGATGCGATCTCTTCACTACATTTACTCCAAAATGTTGAGCTTTTTTCTGCTCTTATTTGATGCTTTATATCAATTTGCTAGTTCTAAACTAGATTTAAATCTCCAGTCAAGCAGAAGAGTAAGTGGTTAATCTGTATTATTTGGATCAAGGATAAGTCTGAATCTGAGCTAAACCAAGTGGAATTTCTTGCGTCAATCCAACTTTTTTAGCATAAACTTGGTACTGCCAAGTTGCACCATAGCCTGATTCATACGCTTGAGTATTGACTCCTCTCATTAAAACTGAGAGCTTTGTTTCAGGAGCTATTGGTTGTGAAAAAGCTACTGTAGCTTTTTGTCCATTAATAGAAACTGTCGTAGAAATTTCCTCCCCTGATTGATTTTTAACTTCAATTCCCTTATCAATTCTTACTCCGTCAGGTAAATTAATTGCGAGTTCTGCCAAAGGTTTACCTTGTACATGAACTTCAAATTTATGAGTAGCATCTGTGACATAAGTAGTATTAGGAATGGCAGCACCTCTGAGCAGATGAGAAGTTCTAAAATCACCTGGTTTTCCACTTGCCCATACAGCAGGAACTGAAAAAGATGTCACTGCTAAAGTAAATGCAGTCAGATAAATCAATCTTTTCATTTTGTTTCTCCTCAAAAATTACGTAAATTTTGTTCCTATTATCAGTTTCACATCCATAAATGAAATCTCCATGAAATTCCTTAATTTGTTATTAGAAAAAGATTCGATTAGTAAATACGAAACCAAGCAACACCTATAGGGATTTCTGCATCAATACCAACCTCTCTAACTGAGAAACTGTAAACAGAACCATTACCAAGATTTTGTCTTTTTATCTTGTTAAGGTCAATATCAAACTTAGTATTAGGGGCAACTGGTTCAGCAAAAGCTAGTAGTATTGTTTTACCGTTGACAGATACATTAGTATTAATTTTCTGTCCCTTTTCATCCACAACATCGATATCCTGAATGTCATTACTTATAGTTACATTGTCTGGAACTTTGATAAGTAGTTGAGTAACAGCTTTACTATTTTGGGGAACGTGCAACTGGAAAGTATGTCTAAAACTTCCCCAACGTGTAGGGGGAAATTGTGTATTTCTATCAATATGGGGAACCTTACCATTGTCTGTTCTAGGACTTGCTTAGCTGGGAAAAATAATAGCTGTGCTACTCAGAGTAAACACAACAGCGTAAATCAATGATCTCTTCATATTTACCTCCAAAATAATCAAATACATCAGCTAGCAGAGCATTATTTATGAGTTAATCTGTTCTTAATAGATACATCAAACTTGGCAAAGCTATATTTAACTACCTCATTGATACTCTGATCAATCACGAGAAGTAGCCTGTTAAGTTGCCCTTATTACGTTAAAATTATTGGTAATTTTTCGCTGACGATCTATATTAACTCTATCTACTAGCATGACAAGTCATAATGAAATCAAGATGAAATTTCAGTAGTTATCATTAAAATTTACAAATAGATTAATATGAAGAAACTTGAACTTCATCAAAAGAAATTTTTACGTCACGGCTAACGACTTTAGCCGAAAGATGATAGGTGAAATTATAACTAATACTTGGTTATAGTAATGTGTTTAAGCTTATTCGCAAGTAGCTAGTGCTAGAAATAACTGCATAGCACTATTAATTTTAAGAATACTATTACAACATAAGGATTAAATTACTGGATTTGGTTTTGAAATGCAATAATTTAGTTTTAATTTAGTGAAAAAATATAATTATTTTTTGTAGCAAGTAACTTAATTTCTCAAGAAAATAATCTATTTAATAAAATTACTTATAAAATAACAAATCTTTTAATTAATAAGAAATCAAGCTTTTTAGTCATGTTGAAAGTGGCATGACTAAAAAGCTTGGTGGGGTGTAAACATGAGGAGCATGTTTCTATTTAGATTATACAAAGTATAGATGAAATCAAGATGAAATTAGGATTTATCAATGTATTTAAATAACGGTTACCCAAAAATCAGCAGTAATAATTTTCCCGTTTCGATTAAATTGTCCCCACATTTTATATTTTCCCGGTTTTGGAAAACGGGTGATAAAATGAACCTCATAATCTGGAGTATTTTTCATAGCATGAGCATGGATATAGTCTGCTTGCGTTAACGGTGATGATTGCTTAAGAATAACTAAATGTCCCCTTTCTCCTAAATAAGGTTTTAAATCTGTAGGTGGTTTTTTAGTTGCAGCATCCTGTAAATTGAAAATTAAATGCACCTCTTGTCCAGCTTTAATGGTGGATTGAGATAAGTTGAGATTAACTTGAGTATTATCAAAAGTTTTAATAGTAGCTAAATCAATTTTTGGTTTAGCTGGTGATTGACCTGGAACTGGTGCTTTGAGGACTGACACTTGTTCTGCTTTTCCTGCTACTTTGTAATCACTGAAAAGAGTGTAATTAGAAGAATAGGGAAAATAAACTTGAACTTCAAAGCGTCCATTTCCTTTATATTCAGGATGAATATGTTGGAAAGATTGTAAATCATCACTAACGACAATTAAGTGCATTAATTCTTCTTGAAATTTGTCAAAATTAGCAATGGCTTTACCATTTTTGTCTTTTATTTCAATCGCTATAGGAACAGGAGTGTTAGGAGTTATTTTGCTGGGAAGGATAAGCTTTGCGGTAGCGTTCGCAGGTTCTAACTGGGAATGACCATGCTCATCATGGGAGTCCCCCATATTATGTCCGTCATGAGGATTATCTTTTTCTTTTGGTTTTTTAGAATTCTCCATATTGTGACCAGTATGGGGATTCGCATTACTTATGCTGGTGGGATTAGTGTCTGAAATTTCCCCAGATTTAACTTGTGAAGCACAACCTTGAGTCAATGCAAGAGTTGAAGTGATAGCCAGTGCAGTCAAAAAACTTTTCATTTTGATGAAAATAGTATTTGTATGTAAAAATGTACGGTTGAAAAGTGAGATTGCCCCGAAAACTAGAATAATCAGCGTCGAAATCAAAGCATGATAAATACTAGTTAGCGATTAAAGTTAAAACGCCCGGTTGCTTTTTCGTCTTTAATATCTGCCGTAATTTTCACTTGATACTGACCAGATGCTTTTTCATTCAGTAGACCAGTATAGTGTTTGTCTTTAGCATCATAAGTAAAAGGAATCGTCTTTTGTTGACCATCAGGTAGCTGAACTTGGGCCGTTACTTTTGCATTAGGTACTGCTGCGTGGTTATCACCTGTTTGCAAATATAAATCCATGTGAGTTCCATTTGCTTCTTTATCAGGCACAAATTCTAAATGATAGCTTCCTGTCTCTACAACTTGGCCTCCATGAGATGCACCATGCCCGCTATCTGTTTTAGTTGCTGGTGAGGCAGAAACAGAGGGTGCTTGAGTGGTTAAGGTAGAAGCAGTTGGACTATTTTCTGTATTAGCTGTTTGATTAGCATTACTGCAAGATCCTAAAAATAGTAGTCCCACACTTCCAAGAATAATTAAGCCAGATTTAAGTGATTTCATTGGTTTATTCCTATCTGTAGATATGTGTAGAAGTTTTCAGTAGCTACATGTGCATAAAAAATTTCTCGTCTTTTTCTTTAGTCTCCTCTGTTTTTTTCGGAAATAAATGTTTACCAAACTTGGCATATAAAGCAGGTAAAACCAATAAAGTTATAGCTGTCGAAGTAAACAATCCACCAAAAACAACAATAGAAAGTGGCTGCAAAAGTTCTTGTCCTGGGCCACCTTGTAGTACCATTGGTGCCAGACCTAATGCAGAAGTCAAAGCCGTCATTAAAATAGCATTAAGTCGTTCCATTGAACCTTTAACAATAATCTCTTTTAACGGCATTCCTTCTGAAAATTTACTGTTATAGTTATCTACTAATAACAAACCATTGCGAGTTGCTACGCCAAACAAGGAAACAAATCCAACCAAAGACGCAACAGAAATCACGCCTCCAGTTAAAGCTACCGCGATTACACCTCCTACCAAACCAATTGGTAAATTAATCATAATCATGATGGTAGAAGGTATAGATTTCACTGAAATATACATGAGAACTGTAATTGCCACAAATGCGATCGCACTGAACACCAGGATATTTTGGGTAGCGCGTTCTTCTGCTTCAAATTGACCTGCGTATTGTATAAAATAACCCGCAGGCACTTGAACATTACTTTTGACTTTGGCTTCAATCTCATTGACAATCGAGCGTAAATCCCTACCTTTAGCGTTAGCTGAAACTACAATCAAACGGGAAACATTTTCACGATTGATTGTATTCGGGCCAGTACCGTTGTCAATTATTGCCACATTACCTAAAGGAATTTTCTGTCCATTGGGGGTATCAATTAATAAATCCCGAATGGTGGACAAATCTTGTCGTGCTTCCGGCTTTAACCACACTAAAAGGTCAAAGGATTGTTGGTTTTCTAAAACTTGAGAAACTACTTGCCCGTTGAGTGCGGTTTCAATAATGCTAGAAATTTCTCCGACTGATAAACCGTAACGGCTAGCTGCATCTCGATCAAATTTGATTTGAATTTGCGGTATGGGAATTTGTGGTTCTAGCAATAAATCTACAACCCCGTCAATGGTTTTCATTTGTGCTTCTACTTGTTCCCCAATCTGACGGAGTTGTGTTAAGTCTGAACCAAAAATTTTAACTGCGATCGCACTTCTTACCCCGGACAAAACTTCATCCATGCGGTGGGAGATGAATCCGCCCACATTCGGTGCAGCTCCCGGTATCTTATCAAACTCTTGACGCAGCTTTTCTAAAGTTTTCGCGCGGTCTTTCATTCCCTCATCACTGAGTTCGATATCAACGTGTGCAATATTCACACCTGCCGCATCTGCATCTCCCTCAGCACGTCCAGCTCGTGTTTGAATAAATTTGAAGCGGTTGTCATTTTTGAGCGCATCTTCCACTACATAACCGGCTTTTGTTGTCGCTTCTAAAGACACCCCAGGATATAAAGTTAAAGTATTTACCATCGTTTGCTCTTGGAACTCTGGTAAAAAAGCTCTACCAAATGAAGGAATAACTGCGATCGCTGTTACTGTTAAAGCTAATGCAACACCAATGATTGGTAAAGAATTCCGAAAAGAAAAGTTGAGACAGTAACTATAAATTGTCTTACATAATCTCGCCAACCAAGGTTCTCTTTTTGTCACTTTGACATTAGGTAATAAAATCGCACACAAAGCAGGAGAGACTAACAGCGATTCTAAACTAGAAATAACAACTATGACTAAATAAGAAATTCCCATTGGTGTAAAAATTCTTCCTTCTACACCTGGCAGAGTAAAAATTGGTGAAAAAACAATAATACCAATAACAGTTGCACCAATCAATGATTCTCGTACTTCGGCTGAACCTTCAAAAATAATTTCTAATGGCGGTAATGGATTGTCAGAAATTTTATTTTCTCGCAATTTTCTATAAGTATTTTCTCCATAAACAATAGCATCATCAATTGCCGTACCAATCGCTACTGCTAAACCTCCTAAAGTCATTGTATTCAGACCTATACCTAGCCAAGAAAGAGCTAGCAATCCAAACAGTAAAGTTAAGAAAAAATCTAGTAAACATACGGCAAGAGTCCGCCAATTCATCAAAAAGGGAATAAGAATTATTGCCGCAATAATGCTACCTTGAATTAATGATGAACTAACATTTTGAACTGAGGAATCAATATAACTATCTTGGCGAAATGTCGTTGTGACTTTAATCTCTGGGGGTAAACCAGCTTGAATTTCTTTCATCGCCACTTCTATTGCACGGGAAACAGTAGGAGTGTCTGCAAGCGGCTGTTTATTAACCATTAAAATAATTGCTGGTTTGCCATTGAAACTACCATCTCCCCGTTTAATTGCGCCACCAATTTTTACTTCTGCTACATCTTGCAGTCTAACAGGTACTCCATTACGTGCAGTAATAGTTGATTTTTGCAAATCTGCAACTGATTCAATGCGTCCGATACCTCGAATTAATGTTTCTTTATCTGGTGTGATTAAATAACCGCCCGGTGCATTACCATTGGCAGATTTCGTGGCATTAGTAACTTGCTCTAAAGAAATATTAAAGGCTGCTAATTTTGCTGGATCTACTAAAACTTGATATTGACGTGCATCACCACCAAAAACTACTACTTGGCTCACACCTGGAACAGCTAAAAGGCGATTTGTGACTTGCCAATCAACAATTCGTCTAGCTCCCATCAAGTCTATTTTGGCTTGAGAATTATTATTTTCTGATTCGACTGTAAAAGCGTATTGAACCACTAAACCAACAGGCGAAGTAGTAGGAGAAATTTGCGGCGTTTCCACTCCTGGGGGAAGTTTGCTGGCAGCTTGTTGCAGTCGTTCAGTAACTAGCTGACGTGCTTGATAAATTTCTGTCCCCCAATTAAAAATTACCCTCACAGCAGAAATTCCTGCTGCCGAAGATGAACGGACTGCGGTTACTCCTGGTGTACCATTAATTGCACTCTCAATTGGTAAAGTTACTAAAGATTCAACTTCTTCCGGCGCGAGTCCCGGTGCTTCGGTTTGAATTTCTACTTGGGGCGGTGCAAAGGGTGGTAGCACATCTAATGGCATTTGGGGAATGACGTAGAATGTCCACAATGCAGCGATCGCTGTAGCTAAAACAACGAGCCAACGTCGGTCAATCACCCACCTGACGATGTTATTGAGCATTTTAGATTTGAAATTTGAAATTACTAAATGTTATTGTCTGGTTGATCAAAGACAGCAGCAGAATTTGATGTGGTTGGTTTTTTATGGTTATCAATATGAGTTTCAGTTTCATAATTAAAGCCATCATATTCGGGATGACCAACTGCTACAAAACGCTGACGTATGCGACGACTTGACCAAAGACTACCTGCTGCAAAAGCAGCAATACCAAAAAGTGTTACTCCTCCTGTTCCCAATAGCCACAAAGGTATAGGTAAGTTTGTTTTTGCTTGGGTTACTTCTGTGTTGGTATGCGTTTCATTTTTGTCTCCGCTTGCAGATTTGCTACCACCCCGCAATGATTGGGCATAAAGTTGTGGTGCGCGTTGAGTCACAATCGTATCTCCCTCAAACAAACCACTTTTGACCTCAACCATATCTCCAGAAGTTTGCCCTAAAGTTACTTCAGTGGACTGAAAAGCATTACCATTTTGCAAATAGACGAATTTTTTAGCATTTGCCTCAACCACTGCTGAGGTAGGGATAGCTAAAACAGCAGAGGACGTTTGGTTTGTCAAAACTTCCAGTTGAGCAAACATTCCGGGTTTGAGTTGACGAAGAGAGTTATTCACCTGGGCTTGTACTGGTACAACTCGTGTTTCTCCTTCTACCGATGTCCCAATGCGGGAAATTCGTCCTGAAAATGTACTTTCAGGTAGACTAGCAACTCGTAAATTAATTCTTTGACCAGTTCTTAGCTTGCTTAAATCTTTTTCATAAATATTAGCTGTAGCAAATACCTGAGTGTCGTTGACAATCGTCATCAATTTGCCACCTGCATCTTCAAAGGTTTGACCAAGGGTAACTTCTCGATCTGCCACTTTGCCGGAGATAGGAGCAGTTACTATAACCAATCCCTTAGCATTAGCAAGAGTCCCCAATTGAGCAAGTCGGGTTTGATAAATATTATTACTGCGACTAATATTTGACTTTGCTAACTGGACTGCTGCTTGAGCGCGTTTGAGTTGATTTTCTGCCTCAATCACCTCTCTTTGGCTATTGGCTTTAGTAAGTTCGGCTTTTGCTTGTGCTAACTGCGTTTGTGATTCTAAAGCATTGCGACGTGGTAAAGCACCATCATCAGCCAACTGCTTATCTTTATTGTATTTTTCTTGAGCAAAGTCAACTTGACTTTGTGCTTGGGCGATTTCCGAGGTAGCTATTTGTTGGTATTTTTGGTAATTCTGTTGAGCCAGTCTTAAGTCTGCTTGGGCCTGTTGTAAATCAGCTTGACCTTGTGCTAATTTTTCCTGAGATTCTACGCGCAATGTTACTAGGTCTGGACTAGTTACAACAGCAACAGGCTGACCTTTCTTGACTGATGCACCAGGTTCTACCAATAATTCCACCACTTTCGCCCCTGGTATGGGGGTAGTTACTTCAACTTTTTGGCTAGGAAGAGTTTCGATTTGTCCAGTGGTTTTAATGCCGATGGCTAACTGCTGACGTTTGACTGACTCGACTTTAATTCCTAGTCGTTTAGCTGTGTCAGCATCAACCTGGATGGAATTACCAGTCTGAGTAGCTTCACTTTCTTGGTGAAATTCGTTTCCATGTCCGGCATGAGCCATAACAAGTGTGGGACTTGCTAATAACAGCAGGCTGAGGAATGTGCTAGACACACAACAAATTTTTGTAGGTATTTGGGAACGCTCTGAGTTAGACATTGCGCTTGTTAGGTTTGTGAGTATGAAGCATCAGGACTTGGGAACGGTTAAAAGTGCTTTTAGGTTTAAGAAATACACTCTGATCACTAGTGTTTCATGTAGAGATGAAATCAGGATGAAATTGAGTTTGGAGCATTCCAAACTTAGAGAAATTTCATCAAAATCTGCCAGGAAACTCCCACCTACCCTAACAAGGGGACTTTGCATAATTAACAAATACCTTATACAGCCATATTGCTTTTGACAATTGGTGATGGGTAGCTTGTAAGATTACATCCCTGATGCCACGACTAAAGCAGCAATGTCGGCAGGACTTAAAACCACTTGCTTGCAGAGGAAGCCAGCACGTTGGGGAAACACTGGGTTTCACGATTTTCCCACGTTGAAGTAAGTTTCATCAAATGTGCCAACTTTTAGACACGCTCTGTGCAGCTGGTCGCAGATTAGCAACTGATGTGGTCTCCCCCATAAGCGACTAGATTTACTTGTTGTACCAAATTTTTCGCCACTGCTTCATTTGGTTGATCTCTGCTTGCTGTGAATCAATAATACTCTGAGCCAATTTCTTGATTTCAGGACGCTGAGACTTACTCAATGCGTCTTTAGCCATTGTGATAGCACTTTCATGGTGTGGAATCATCGCATTGATAAACCGCAAATCAAATTCAGGATCAGCAGATCCTAAATTCATATTCATCATCATGCCTTGCATCTGCTCGTGAGGCATGGAGACTGTCTTACCTGTTTTCGCATCATAAGCTACTGGGGTACTACTTGCAGAGGGATACCATGCTTTACGCCATTGCTTTAGCTGGGCGATTTCTTGGTCTTGAGCTTTAATGATTTCCGAAGCCAGCTTTTTGATTTCAGGACGTGTTGATTTCTCCAGTGCTTGTTTTGCCATATCAACCGCCCCTTGATGGTGCGGAATCATCGCGTCAATAAAGCGTAAATCATAATTAGCATCGGCTGAACCTAAATCCATTGTCATGCTGTGGTTCATCGTGCCAGCACCATGATTCATCATGCCACCGTCATGATTCATCGGTTGCTTGTCACTAGTATCAGTAGCAGTGGTAGTAGGGTTTGATGTTTGGTTTTGGGAAGTGGTAGTAGAACAGGCCGTTAGAACGCTAGTAGCAAAAGGGGCGATCGCTACTAAAGCCAACGACAAAAAGCTGTTTTTTAAATTAAACATTTGCAAAATAACTAACTATTGAGAATCTAACTATTGCCACTATATAGTTTGACAGATAAAAATGAAATCAAGATGAAATCTAATGTTGTTTATGGTATACAGCAGCTACAAGAAATTAGAAATTTGTACTAAAGTTTTTAATTACAAAACTACTTATACATACTTAAATGAAATTAGGATGAAATAGTTCTAGCTAATTAGTAATAAATATTCTTTATATCACGAGACAGAGGCAAGCATATTAGTAATTTTTTAACTTAAGGGCGAAGAGGTACGAATACTACCTCTTGTGAAATTGATAACTTGAAATCGGAGGTCTAACTATGACGACAACTCAATCTCACCAATCCTTGCTTGAAACTTGCATAGAGGCTTGCTTTACTTGCCTACGCGACTGTGAAAACTGTGCCGATGCTTGCTTAAATAGCAATATGGTACAGATGATGGCTCAATGTATTAAGCTATGCCGAGACTGTGCTGATACCTGCGCTCTCTGCGCCCGTTTCATGTCGCGCAATTCGGATCTCCATACTCAAATGTGTGGAGTATGTGCGGAAGCTTGCGATCGCTGTGCTAGCGAATGTGAAAAACATGATAGTGACCATTGTAAACGCTGTGCTGCATCTTGTCGTCGCTGCGCCGAGTCTTGTCGCCAAATGGCAACAGCTATGGTGTAAGTATGTATAATTGCTGACTGCTGCGTTGCAATTTATTTATGCTGTGGTCAGCGATCGCAGCATAAATAAAAGTACTAAACAGCATTATTATATTTTTTACTGCTTATGCTTTTAAAATACAAATATTTTATATTTAAACAAATACTTTTTATTTTTTAAATAAATTTAGATATATTGAAATTTACTCAAATAGAATATGTAATTAAATTTCTTGTTAGAAGCTGTAACTAGCTATCATAAATTACTATAAAAAAGTCGTGATAATAGAAACTACGACTTTAACTAACGCCTATTTGCTAAAACAGCAAGTAGGTATCTTTTTATGAACCAGCCTGAATGGTTAGAAGCAAACAAGCAGGTTTATTCCAAAGAACATGGTGTTATCCATATCGCCGCCATCATAGAGAAAAACCTTTACTTTAAAAAGGGTAGTTTAAACCAAATTATTTTCGACTGGGAGCATGAGGTAAATAGCGGTAATTTATTACCTCTAAACCAAGCACCAACAGGTAAAAGCATTCTCTACCAAGAAATTGCTGCTATCCTTGATGGATCTGGAAAACTACAAAGCTGCGAAGTAATTCCTGCTCAAGAAGCTAAACTTTATCCCATCCCAGATGATATTCATCCTCTAGTTAAACTGGCTTTAAGTAAGTCAGGAATCACCCAACTATACTCTCATCAAGTCGAGGCATGGCAAGCTTACAAAAGAGGAGAAGATATAATTCTCCAAACTCCTACCAGCAGTGGTAAAAGTATCTCTTTTCTCATTCCAATCATTCATGAGTGCCTAAAGGGTAAATCAGCTTTAGTATTCTTTAACTTGAAAGCATTGGCATTTGACCAGGTAGAGAAAATACGTTCCTTTGTTAGCCACTTAGATGAAAATATTCGCCCCCAAATTCTCAATATTAATGGAGATATTCCTCCCCAAGAGCGCAAACAACTTTACAGCAATCAACCCTCAATTTTATGCGTGACTCCTGATGTATGGAACCACGAGCTAAACAACTACCAATTCGATTCAAACTGGGGATTTAGAGAAACAATCAGAAAATTTTCAATCATTGTCTGTGACGAAATGCACTTTTATCAAGGCATATTTGGTTCGCATTTTGCACTACTTAATCGGCGAACTCAACTCATGATAGAATCTGTCGGCAATGATATTTCAAAATTACAGTACATCTTCGCTTCTGCAACAATTAGTAACAGCAGCGAAATTGCCCAGAAGATATCTAATCGAGAAGAACAAAGTAATCTTGCTATTATTGACCAAAGTGGGGCAAAACGCTCGGAGATTACTTTTATTAGCCTCAAACCACGGAACAATACATTTTACCAAACTGCCCAAGTCGCAGCTATGCTCGTAAGTAAAGGCATCGTCGGGATTTGTTTTTGCGATAGTAGAGAATTGGTTAAGGTTTTAACTAATGCCATACGTAAAGCTTTAATCGAGATGCAACTGCCCCACCTGGGAGAAACCATCTCAGCATTTTATGGGAGCATGAAGGCAAATCAGCGTAACAAAATTATTGCAGATATACAAAGCGGGAAGGTCAAGTTCATTATATCCACGAGTGCTTTAGAAGCGGGTCTAGATATTGGGTGTATTGATGCAACTATCGTACATAGTTACCCTGGCTCAATTCTTGCCTTTCGCCAAAGGGCAGGACGCGCGGGGAGGCAGGAAGCAGGACTATTGGTGTTTATTCCGTCGAAAAGGTCGATTATGGATTCTTACTACGCCAATTACCCAGAACGCCTTTTATCTGATCCTCCAGAAATTATCAACTTTAACCACAATTATGAAACAACTTTGGAGCAGCATATTCTCGCTTGTTGCAAAGAAAGTAAACCGACACAAGCTCAAATTGCCCGACATTTTGGTAGTTCTGGTGATGCGATCGCCCGACAGTTAATCGGTGATAATCAACTGATATTCAGCTACAATCAAAGACTGACAACTAATCGAAACCTCGGTTATGTCCACTCAAAAATTAAAGTTAGAGGCAACACTGACCAAAACATCAGTTATATCAATCAAGATAGCGCAGAAGAGTTTGAGGAAAGTTCGGCATCTTCTGCACTAAGAGAAGTTTATCCTGGTGCAATATATCTTGCTCAAGATTTCGACGGCAACCCCGTACAGTATAAATCACAAGAGCTAAATCTAACCGAAGGGAAAGCAATTCTCAAGCCAATAGAGGCAACCAACCTATTTAGTCGTCCTGAAGGAAGCCTAAATTTCGAGGAAATTAAAATTGTAGGGGAAGCCAAAATTATCAATCTTCCCCAAGGGGCTGCTAGATTTACACCTATTTCAGCCAAAATCAAAGAAGAAATTTATGGCTACAACTTGTACAGGCTGGAACAAAAATGGACTTGCACTAATAACAGATGTCGCAATTTCAATTTGAATTTACCTGGACATTTACAAACTTGCCCTGCTTGTAAAACCCAACTGATTGAACGAGAATTTGTCGAACTATTGGAGGAAAATAAATACGAAGAATCACTTGCTCTTAACTACAATACATTCTGCGTTAGGGTTGAAATTAACGCTGATGCCAGAAAATATTTTTCAGTTGTGGTCAAAAATCACAGAAAAGAGATACTTAATAAACAGAAATATATTAGCAATGAGGAGAAACAACTATTTGCAAGCAATGAAACCCAAATTTGCGTTCATACTCTCGCTCATCACCTTATACTCAGTTTACCACTTGTCGAACATGGAGCAAACAGTAGAGATATAGATTTCATGTTAGTAGAAGTGCCGTCTAATACTAAGATAGTTGGCTATTTCTTTGATACTTGTGAACATGGTACAGGTATGTGCGATACCCTCATCAAGTATTTAGAGACTGCCTTTATTAAGGCAAAGTTTCTAGTCGATAATTGTCCTTGTAAATACGGCTGCTCTTCTTGTACAACAATTCAACGCTGCCCTGATGATAACGAAGCACTGTTTAAATCAGTTGGGTTATCTCTACTAAAGGAAATAATCAATCCAACAGAGACAAGAACTATTAATCAATAGTTAAGATAATCCTATCCAGCTTGGGTAGGATTATTTTTTTAGTAATTCAACCACATACATCGCTTACGCACAAGATTGATGAAAGTTTTGAGAATAAGCGATGTACGTCGAACTATTAGCTGATTCAAATCCAAACCCTAAAAGGTTTCAAATTATTCACGCACCATCATATTTACTTACAGAAACCAATTTTCAAATAGGAGATTTCGTCGAGTCTAACAATATTGATTTTATTATTAATCATGCTGTAAATCTAGGGTATCAGGTGAAAATAACCCATCCTGAAACCCAACAATATAATAAATATCCTCTTCCCAAAATCAGTGATGAACTAGCTGATTTGATAATTAATTATCCATCAGACTTAAAACTGCGAACTAATGGGATGGTTTTTGAACAAAGGGCATATTTAATGTCTAAGGTTTACGATGAAGTGTGCCAAAATATTGAATCAAAAGCTCTTTTAAGAGAAGCAGAGTATTGGCTGATAAATTACGCACGAGAAGTAATTGCCAAACAATGTCATTACTTACCAGATATCCTAATGAAATTAGATAACCCAACTGTGAGAGCAATGGCAATAGATACACTCATGCTCTGGCAACCAGATTGGAACAATGCTATCTCTCAATATAGAGGAAGTAGATTTGAGGCTGGCAATAATGAGTTTGAGGTTATTAGCTACTATCACAATCAAAAAAATAAGGGTAGGGAGGGGATAATGGTACTGTGCAAGGTAACAAAAACTATGAATAAATATCTTGAATTTCCTACCTTTCCTTGCAATGCAAACTGTACTCTTGGGACTTACCAAGTCGAAAATGCACTTAACCAAAGGTTAGCTTAAAACATAATCACCTTCTGAAATATTAATCATGGACGAGCAACAAATCAACTATTTCATAACAGGTATTTGTAAGTTTCACTGGAATGCTGATTTTCATAAATTCTGTCAAGTCTGCAACTTTGACCCTAACCACACCTATTCAAAAGAGAAATGGCAGCAGTGGCAACAATTTGTATCCGGTATTAAAGCGTTTGACCACAATACACCTAAATAGTAAGGGAAAGGTGGTAGCCACGTTCGCGTTAGCGTCCCGAAGGGAAGTTGGTAGTTCAAGAAATTAAATGAATTGAACTACCAACATTATTTATATCGTGGCGGAAACCTGACTTATACAACTTTAGTTGCAGTGTTTTTAGAAGTTAATGAAATTGTTGATAATCAGCTAATTTCATGAGATTATTATTAGTAATCAAGGAGGTGATTAAATAATGGCTAAAAGCAAAACTCCATCTTTTGTAACCACAATTCCCTTATTGGTTGATAGCAAGCGAGAATCAGAGTTGTTAGCTCGTTTTCAAGCAAGTAGACAGTTATATAATGCTTGCCTAAATGAAGCAATGACTAGGATGGAGTTGGTTAAAAAATCTGATGTCTATCAAGCAGCCAAAAAGCTGCCCATAGAGCTTCATAAACAGCGTTCTACCATGTTCTCTGAAGCTAGAAAGCTATATAGATATTCGGATTATGACTTACAAGCTTATGCCACATTAGTTAGCAATAAATCAAAATGGATTGCTGAAAAATTAGACTCTAATACCCAACAGACAATAGCTACTCGTGCTTTTAGAGCTAGTGAAAAAATTTTGTTCGGATTAGCCAAAAAAGTTAGGTTTAAAACCTCTAACAGATTCAGGTCTGTTGAAGGTAAATCTAACAAACAAGGTTTACGTTGGAAAGATGGTCAATTGGTATGGGGAAAACTCAAGCTCAATCCTATGATCGATGAATCTAATCCAGTAATACATCATGGATTAAATTCACCTGTTAAATATGTTCGTCTGTTGTGGAAAGAGATTAATGGTAAATGCAGATGGTTTGTCCAGTTAATTAATGAAGGAGTCCCATATCAAAAACCACAAAACTATGTTTCAGAAGGTATTGTTGGCTTAGACCTCAATATCTCTAACATTGCTTTTGTAGGTGACAATCATGCTGGTTTATTGCCTTTTGCTGATAAAGTTCCTAACTTCCAGAAGGAAATAACGCGACTACAAAGAAAGATGCAGCGTTCTCAACGGGCTAATAATTCTGACAATTATGAGCCAGATTTTTTAGCCAAAAAGGGACGAAAAACAGTTGTTAAAAAAGGCAAATTCAAAAAAGGTAGTCGCAAATGGAACAAGTCTAAGACATACAAAAAGACTGCTCAAAAGAAGCGTGAATTAGAAAAACGTAAAAATGCTTATACCAAGTCCCAAAATTGTAAAATAGTTAATGAGATTTTAAGACATGGCAACATAATTAAAGCTGAGAAAGTCTCAGTCAAGGGATGGCAGAAACGCTATGGCAAAGCTATTTCTGCTAAGTCACCTGGATTTGTGCAATCTGAATTGAAACGCAAAGCTGAAAATGCTGGTGGTCAATTCATAACTTTTTCTACCCAGAAAACTGCACTCTCTCAAACTCATTTAGATGGTAGTCGTATCAAGAAATCGCTATCCCAAAGGGTTCATAGAGATGTGACAGGAATTGTTATGCACCGTGATATTTTCAGTGCATTTCTGAGTAGATACATTAATGAGGATGATACGTTGTCATTGCAGGATGCTCAATGTGAGTATCCGAGGTTGGAGCAAACCTTATGGTTGGCATGGCAACAATATCAAACAAACTGTGAACAAGTAGGCGAGTCCGAAAGTAGGCTGACTCATTCATCCTTAGAACAGTTCAACCATGAGGGCAAAAGCGTTAACCAGATAGCGATAAGGCGCGAAAAGTTAGCGTGATCTTTGCCTGAATCTACGAACTAGAAGTTCGTAGAGTGGCTCAATTGTTAAGCTAGTTGAAGCTGACAATCAATTAGCACGACAGTCATAATCTCAAACCACTACGGTTACTAACGCACTTGTGCATGAATTATCGAAATAATTAGCCACATGAATTCATGCACGCCCAAATCCGTCATTTGGTATCTTCGCTTGACAACTTACCCGAAGAATGGCGAATCGTTCCTACCTTTGGTAAACGTCCTTTAGGGAAAGAATGGGAAAAAAATACTTACTCTCCCAAAGAACTACAAACTGAACTCGTTCGCCGCCGATTAAAATTTTGGACAAATAACAGATTTATCACCCCCACTGGTGTAGCCTTGGTTTGCGGTTTCAATCATCCTCAAGGGTACTTAGTAGCTATTGACTGCGATGGGGAAACATCCTGGCGACAAATCATCCAAATTAACGAACACCCAGAACCAAAAGAATTTAATCAGCTAACACCCATCAACGATACTCCTATGGAGTCGTTACACGATCGCGCTCAACAATATCTCCCTCCCACAATTGCATTTACCTCTGGGAGGAAATATCGCAGCCAACGCCTATACCTCATTCCCAAGTCAAAAGCTTGCGATGTTAAATCTCGCAAAATCAAAACTGGGAAGGACGAACACCTGGAATTTCGAGGCAAAAACCTAGCTTCAATCCTCCCCCCGTCCTTTCACCCAGAAGGTAGAAATTACAGATGGCTTCCCGGCTGTAGTCCATCTGAACGCCAAATAGAAATAGCTCCCGATTGGGTAATTGCCCAAATGCTTGCCAAACAGGAGAAAACAAGAAAGTTTAACCTACCCAAAGAAAAATATAACCGCAGATATGGGGTAGACAGGTACGCTCATTTAATTCCCTCAATGGAAACCAATATTCAAACCGCACTTGTACTACTCGAAGTCATCCACCCTCGGTTTGCAGATGACTACCATTCGTGGATTCAAGTCGGGATGGCACTCAAGAGTGTTAGTCCCATTTTATTTAAGGCATGGGACACCTGGAGCCAACTTTCTCCTAAGTACAAACCAGGCGAATGCGCCTACAAATGGCAGTCTTTTAACAAGACAGGTATTACTATCCGCACCTTATTTAGATTAGCTAATCTCTCTTAATCATGAGTAATCAAACATCACCTGACGAGAATGCAACTGGCTTTGAAAATAGCTATAGCAGTAAAGATTTTAATCCTGATATTCAGGATAATAGCAATTTAGAAGAGACATTAGATGAATCAGTAAATACTGAAGTTATAAGTCAAGATTCATCTAGCGGGATAGTTTTTACAAAAACCGCCATAATAACAATTCAGTTAACACCAAATTCTGAAAAAGCAATTGTCACAATTGGAATCCAAGATGCACCTCCGATTATTAAGATAATTAACTTAACTGAGATAACATCTCAGCCTGTCATAAATAACTGGCTACAGGATTTAGAAAAATCTCTCCCAGAAATGCTAAATATTTGCAAACAAAGGATGGAAAAGCAGACTAAAGTTCAGAATCAACAAGAACAATCCAGACAAGTACAAAAGCGTAATCTACCTGAAGATAAAGATAAAAAACCTGCGCCTAACAACCAACTGTCACTATTTTAATTACCATGAAGTACATTGCTATTATTGAAGGACAAGAAATTCCTCTGGATGAGGCGATCGCCCAGGATGACAATACCCTCAAAACAGCCATCAGCGTCTACTTTCCAGAGTATGCTAATGCCGAAATTGAACGGCAAACAACTGATGATACAGTTTCAATTCGTTTAGTAAAAACAGCAGGTACTAAAGGAAGTCAATTTAGAGAATTGAAAAACAGTTTTGAAGAAATAAATCCTGCACTAAAGTTAGGATGGCAGATAAAGCTTCTAGAGATAAACAGTCAAATGAATCTCGAAAGTTTAATTACCTTACAACCTGAGATAGATAAAGCTATCAAGCTCGGTCAATCATGGGAAACCTATAGCGAAAAAGTTGCTCAAAGCCTTAAACAGCAACCTGCTATTACGAGTAAATATCCTGTACTGTAATCACATATAGCCGCTATAACTCGTAGCGGCTGATTAGTTATGCTTTGCAATATCCACTCATTCAAAATACCCATTACTTGTCTAACAGCAGTTAGTTACCTAGAAAATCTTTCCGAACGAGTTAATTTCTTAAGCCTGTATCAAAAATTATTTCCAGAAAAATGGTTAGAATCAACCATACCTATTAATAAACAATCACATCCAACAAGTGCTTATCTAGATAGAGAAATTGAATTTATTAACCTAGTGAATGCAAATCTATTCCCAGTAGAATATATCGATGAAATCGAGTTTAATCCCGAACGTGATAGTATTCTAGTTTCACCACAAAGACTTGAGTGGTGGAATGAAGATTTTGAGGAACTGGTATACTCAGAAAAGTTCCTACTGTCATTGATGGGGCAAGGGTACAATATCAGCCAATGGAAACTAAATTTTGGTTTTACTCCTGACTACATTGCTCCAGCAGAAGAAATTTATTTCGAGAAATTCGTAAAGCTGTGTCGTCGTTACAAAAGTCCCCTGCAATATTTAGATATAGCCATACGAATTATAGATTACTCAACTGAAAATATTTGGCTAGATATTACGTGTGAAACAAGCGATTGGCTGGAATGGACTTATGAGAATATCATATTTCTCGCTCAAAAGTGGCAAGAAGCCGTCTTGATGTTGGAGAAATCAAATGAGGTTAGTCATTTGTTAGAAACATCTCTTTCTGCTCGAAAAGCAGCAGTGAAAATTTGGAACCAAGCATCAAAAGCATGAATATAGACACAAATATATTACCGATAATTAACTTAGAAAATGTCTCCCAAATCCTGCTTGCCAATATTCCCCAAGATGATTTACTAGGGCAGTTAATTATCCTCAAAGGACAGTTTATTCTACTCGAACGCGAAGGCAAAGAATCTAAATATAAATTCTTGTCTCCTGAAGCAGTAGAGAAAGCCTTCACAAGTAAAACTGCCGCATCTGGATGGCTTTCTAGCAATACGATTTGGTGGGGTAAAAATCCAGAGGGAGAGGCCATTATTCAGTTTTACTCTCCCCAAAAATATCAAATTCAAATTATGGGACAGGAACCTGAAGTAATTACTGTCCCTATGCCTGCATTCCTATTTGCTGGATGCGGTAGTAGATACTACCTGTGGGCAGTTAAAGGGAGGGTATTTAAACCAGACACACAACTGTACAAGCCCCCTTTACCTAATATTTGGGACGACTCTAGTATTTGCTTTGGGGGAAATTCTCTCAGTATGTGCAGTGCTGCAACCATAAGCCAAGTTTGGGATCTGTTCTGGAAATCACCTTTTAACAAGGATTTGTCTCAAGGCAAGTCAAAAACTCATCTCGATAATATCTGCAATCAGCTAATCAAATTACACGAATCTAAAGCTAAATCCTACCCTTCAAGTGACCTTGTTCCCGTTCATAGCTGGAAAGTCACAACCCCAGAAGACATTATCAATCATTTGTTCAGTTAACCATGAATCCCTTTATCAGCTATCACCTCGCTACAAGTAATAACTTTCCTCCCTACAGTCAAAAACTCCAGGAATACTGGCTGGCAGCAAATGGGCTTTTCTTGCGATCGCATCGTCGCGAGTTAGAGGTTTGCTTGCAACTAACTCAAACTCAAGTTGCTGGACTCCAACCCCTTGAACCCTACTTTCGTCTGAAAGTCCCAAAAGTCCCCAGCCAAGCGATCGCCGAGATTATCAATGCTGCCAGTATCAACCCCCAACAGGAAATCCTATTCTACTTGGGAGTGACAAACAACCAATGGTGGTGTCACACACCACTGCAAACCGCGTCCTCTACTCACGTCTTATCTTTAGAAAGCGCACTCAATAAAAACTATACAGAAAGCTTGGTGGAAATGCACAGTCATGGAACTCTAGCTGCTTATCCTTCAAGTGCAGACAATCAGGAAGAAAAAGGCAAATTTCGAGTGTTTGCGATTATTGGCACACTGAATACCATTCCCACAATTTATACCCGTATCGGGATATACAATCACTTTTTCGACATCAGCCCCAATCAAATATTTGAACTGCCGCCACAGGTAAAATGCTCGAATTAACTACTTACCAACAAGCTTTACCCGTCTTACCTCGCAATCATACTCGCATCAACTTCGTCTTAGTAGGAGTAGGAGGAACAGGCGGGTTTCTTGCAGAAGATTTATGTCGAATTATTCTGCAACTCCAGCGCACTAGGAAAGAAATTAACTTTGCGATCGTCGATGGTGATACTGTCGAACTCAAAAATATCAGCCGCCAAAATTATCAACAAGCTGAAATTGGACTACCAAAGGCAGAAACACTGGCTGCAAGATGCAGTGCCAAGTATGGAATAGAGATTACAGCCGTTTGCGACTGGTTTGAAGAAGACATGATTCGCACGGCCAGTTGGTGGAATACCCTAACGATAATCATTGGCTGTGTAGATAACAGCACAGCTAGAAGCAAAATTCACTCTGTTCTTAAAATAAACAGTGCAAATGAGCCAGCATCGCTATTTTGGCTGGATTGTGGAAACAGCAACTACTCTGGACAAGTAGTAATTGGAACGCACTCTAATTTTGATATAGTCCAAGCTTCCAATAACCCAGACAAACCTCAATTCTGGTTGCATCTTCCCTCCCCGGTGCTGGTTCACCCAGAACTGCTAGTTCCTCAACCAGAAGAACTCACTGACAACAACCTTTCATGTGCAGAAATTCAAACACGGAATTATCAATCACTATTCGTCAATAAAATGACGAGTGCGATCGCAGCCCAGTATTTACTTGAATTAACCATCACTGGGGGGTTGAAAAAGTTCGCCAGTTATTTTGACCTCAAAGCAATGTCAACTAGAAGTTTATATACAAGCACCGAGCAACTCAAAAAATACTATATTCCACAGCCAAATTACCACAAATAGCTTACGCAAATGTATCCCAAAAACTAAATTTGGGATATATTTTTATGAATCGATTTAATCACAAAACACTTGAACTAGTTGAACAGAATCCAGAATGTTTATCAACGATAAATTATCGTAATATAACTACCAAAAGTGAATCTGAAGTTGCTGGCGGTCAGTTTCACCTCATTATGCAACAAATTGGGTTAGGGCTACCAGTCGAAGCTTTATTGAAGGCATATCCCCAAATTAATAACTGGGTCGATAAGGTAAAACCTTTTCTAAATATTCCTGGCAACAAACAATGGAACGCCCAACTTCAATATTTATACCACGATGTTCTTCTCTACAGCGAGTGCGACCTCATTATCTATGGTGAAAATCAAGTAGTTGGGTTTGACTGGACAATTGAAAAACCTCCTAAATTTGAAATTCTTGATAGCAAATGGCACACTCAACTGAGGTTATTTCTCCTATACGAACAAACAGGAATGCCATTGGAGCAAATTAGCCTGGTTTGCTTGTTCGTTAACACTGATAGTATTTACCAGTTTACTTACTCTGAAGATAAACATTTAAATTTCAAAGCCCGGCTAGAAGAAACACTCGCTCCTTTTGTAGAAGATGATAAGGAGAAAAAACTTTTAGCCCACAAAATGACTCCTCAAGAAGCACATGATAAATGGCTAACAAAAGAAATATCAACTATGGAATATTTAGCAGCAATTCCTGAAGTTGAAATATGAATCCAACAGAATTAAATATCACGAAAATCGAACTCACTCCTAACAGTGGTTGGACGCTCAATATTCTCTCGCGTCGGGTAGCAACCATTACCGACCCCTTGGGAAATAGAAAAACCAGCTACTTCGGGTTCGATACCAAGAAACAAGCCGAAAAGTTTAGAAATTGGCTTGTCAGAAAAAACAAATGTAGTAGTGCAGTTATCCGTCATTCAGAACGATTAGCTACTGAATGGGAGGTAAAAGCTTGGAATGTTCCAACCTCCCTAATTCTTGAATGCGCCGTCAAAGATTTAAAGGAATCAAGTAATGCAACTATCTCTACTCAATCTACCCTACAACGAGGATAATTCACCTATAGCAGATATTTTCAATATTCCTAATTTAGAAAAAGCAGAATTCCTCCGTAATTTAGCTGCTTCCATGCAGCCAACAATCGACCAAAAGAAAAATCCTACTATTGGAAATCAAAGGGTAACAAAGCGTCGTAAAACTATAGCTCAAGGAATAATCCAAGAAGGGATTGAACTTGAGATTATCCAGTCTTGGTTATTTGCGATCGCACAAATGTGGGAAGTAGGAAATATCCCACCAATACTACGCGGTATATCTCACAAATCGCAAGTAGAAGCCCTATTTAGGATTTCCCAAATGGGAGAAACAATTCAGAAAGCCCAAGAAAAATTGGTAGGCGAATATTGCCAAGACTGGGTAAAGTCTTTAAGTCGCGCCGGATTACATACACCAAGCCAAATCATATCCGCCATAACAGAAATTCAACAGGTAGTAAAACCTGAAGCAATTGATACTACCAAGGAACGACTCAATAAGCTTGAGTTAGAAATCATTGGGATGAAAGATGGAGATTTCTTCCCTACTCCTAAACCAGTCTGTCAACGGCTTGTTCAACTGGCAGATATTCAACCAAATTGGCAAATTTTAGAGCCTAGTGCTGGTAGTGGAAATATTGCTGAGTATATCACTAATACCTACCCTAATGTTCAACTAGAGGTGGTTGAGATTAATTACGATTTACGACAAATTCTAGAACTCAAAGGATTTAATCTCGTAGGGAAAAACTTTCTGGAGTTTAACCCCAATCATTTATACAATGCCTGTATCATGAATCCTCCATTTTGTGAACTTGTCCAACATATCTATCAGGCTTGGAAGTTACTCGTAACGGGTGGTGTATTAGTTTCAGTTATACCTGAATCAGTTTTCTTCAATCGTAAGTACAAAACCTTCAAAGGCTGGCTACAAACAAATAATAGCTATGTAGAAATGGTAGATAAAGATGCCTTCTTGAGTTCAAATAACCCTACAAACGTAGCTACTAGAATCATTAAACTCATTAAACCATAGTGTACTACAAACGCATGGCATACTGCCAAATTGATAAAACTAAATATGCCACGTATATTTTCCCTATATGGGGACAATACATGAGATACAAAATCCTTACACAGCAAGAGTTAGAAGTAGCACTTAATAAGTGCAAGCTTGCTGGTTGGAAGGTCAGTAATATCACCAAACTTAGTAATAAAATGCTTGAAATTAAACCCCAACGAACAAGGAGATAAATATGGCAATTGAAACTATTGCTTCTTATAGATTTATTCCTGGTAAAGACAGTCAAATAACCAGTTATGGATCTCCTGAAGAACAAACAGTCGCAATTCATAATTCAAGCATGGCATCTGTGTCACTGACTTTCACAACTGAAAACACATCTGTTATTAGACAAATTATCATCAGTCTTCAGCAAATATACCAGACACTTATAAATACTAAAACTGAAATTATTCAGGAAGATACTTGCATTGACAGCTTTACAGGCTTAAGGGGAGAGTGTGATGAAAAGTTTATCTAAATAACTAAGTATCAATCAATCTTTTAAGTCGTCTTAATAACAGACGACTTTGATTTTTTACAACGACTTTTTGCTTTACGCATTAAATATTGATTTCCATTAATTAAAATTATGGCAAGAAATCAAACAAAGCCTACTAATTCTGCTACTGAAGAAAGCACAGTATCCCAGTCTGAACCCCCTGAACAAACAGTTCAGAATAATACAAACATACAAAAGCGTAAATTAGCTATTTCTAAATTTGCAAATCCTGAGTACAATGCGCCGATTAGTAATATCTGCATCTGCCAAGTCATCAATCACATGGAAGCAGAAAAAGTCGGGTTGTTTATCAAAGATAAATACTTAGCAGCAATTAACTGGCAAGGACAAGAACCTACACACAAGCACACCTTCTCTAGTGGCACGCCAGAAATGGGAGTGTTGTTGCAATCGCCCAGGATGCACATTCTTGACGTTTCTCCCAGATACATTGAACAGCGCGATGACGGCAAGATTGTAGGAGTGTACGAATCACCTGATGGGTACGAAATGTACCAAGCACTTGGCAAAGATGCCGCAGTATTGAGACGGTTTTATTTGTTGCAACTTGTTGACGAAAATAATAATAACCTGCACTCAGTACCAATTGTCTTATCAATCAAAGGCGTTGCATCATCAAAATTTGGCGAGGCTTATAAACAGTTCCAACGTGAACTAGAGGTTGCATTCGCCCGATTTACTGATACAACTGTCGCTGAAAAACGTGCAGAGTTTCATCGTCTTGGTGTATTTCAACCCACTTTTACACCATCTCTGGAACCTAAAGAAGCAGTCAACCAAAGAGATAAATCTTGGGTAGCAGTTGTCACTTCCTACAAATCACCAAACCCTGATGGCAGCGATTTTCTCGAATTCTTCTCAGAAGGCAAAGAAATCGATATCCAAACAACAATGCAGGCAAATCCCGAATTCTCTCACCGCATCGGTAAAACATCAACTGTTGTAGCAGAACATAATCGCCTGGTAGGTGCAGCTGATATGCCAGTAGCAGCACTTCCTCCTAGTACAGCAGGCCAGGCTTATACAGCATACAGTACTGAGATGGAAGAATTGCCCTACTAAAACAACTATCTCATTTAACCGAAAAGGGTGCTAGAAATAGCACCCGTTAAAACATTATTTACTAAAAGCAAAGTAACAAATGAAACTAACCATTGAACAATCTAAACTCGCAGAAATTCTAGAAACCGCTTATTTGGCAATTAGTCCTAAGCCCACTGACCCAATTTTAGGAAATATCTTACTGATAGCAAATGAAGATGGGATAGTATCAGCAACAGGAACAAACCTTAACCTCACAATTCATACTACAACGACCACTAATGTAGAAACGTCAGGTCAGGTAGCACTACCAGCCAAACTATTAACTGACACTATTAACAATGTCAGAGGAGAAATTACCTTAGAGGTAGAAAACCAAGCCTGCATAATTACTCACAATAGCGGTAAATGCCGTCTAATTGGCGGAAAACCTGACGAGTTTCCAACTCTTCCGAAGGGAGAAAATCCAATAGAAGTAAATTTAAGTGCCAAGAAACTCCAAGCTGCACTTGAAGGGACACTCTATTGCACCAATGGTGACGAAACAAAGTTAGTTTTAACTGGTGTCAATTTCAAAATTGATACCAATAAGTGGCAAGCTGCTAGTACAAATGGTCACAAATTAGCACTAGTCACAGGAATACTTGATAGCGAATATTCTGACCCAATTGAGTTTACTGTTCCAGGTAAGTCACTTAGCGAGTTAAACAAAATTCTCTCTCAAAGCGCCGATACAAGCGTGTGCAATATTCTTCTATCAAATAAAACTATTGAGTTTAGTCTTCCTAATACGAAGGTCATTTCCCGACTTTTAGAGGGAGAGTACCCCAAAATCAATAGCTTGATTCCTAGAACATTTGAGTATGAATTTACATTAGAACGCAAGGGATTTGAGAGCGCACTGAAGCGGGTAAGTTATCTAGCCGAACGCAAGCAAAAGGTTGTCAAAATTCTCTGGGAATTGGAAGCTACACAGGCAACACTTTACACCGAAGCTACTGATATCGGGGATGCAGTTGACTCGGTACTGATGAAACCAGCAACTAGTCATTCAGAAAACATCAGTATTGGATTAAATATCGACTACCTTCTCGAAGGATTAAAGCACATCAGTACTGATGAGATCGTGGTGCGGTGTAACAAACCTACGCAACCAGTCATTATCTGCCCAATGGGAGGACTGCTCAATCAGTTGTATCTGGTAATGCCTGTAGAAATTAAGCAGGGGTTTGAAAATAAATCCACCCCAAGCAAAACGACAACAGCAGAGAAAACTCCTGAAGCATTGGAAACAACAGAAACTACTGTAGTAGCCGAACTAAAAGAAGCCATAAATAATACTCAGACTTCTCAAACGGAAAGCAATGGTGAAACCTCTGAAGTAGAGACATCAACAGCTGAGGCCAAAGCTAGTAACAAAAGTAAGCCAAGTTCGCGTACACGAGCCAAGAAAGAGGCTGCTTCTGTATAAAAGTAAACTCCCCTACCAGATAACTGGTAGGAGGAATTTCAAATAAATTATTGGAAAGAACTTATGTACCAACCACTTCATCTAAAATACCGCCCTCAAATCTTAAGCGAAGTCATCGGACAAAGGCATATAATTGATACCCTGACGAATGCGATCGCACTCCAAAAGATTGCACCCGCTTACCTATTTAGTGGCCCCAAAGGCACAGGTAAAACCAGTACCGCCCGCATCATCGCTAAATCCCTCAACTGTCAGTCAAGCCAGGAGCCGACAACCAAGCCCTGTGGAGAATGCAATTCATGCAAGGGAATTACAGCCTCTTCTGCCCTTGATGTAACCGAACTGGATGCAGCAAGCAATAGTGGGGTGGAACTGATACGAGAGCTGATATCCACTACCCAGTTTGCACCAGTTGAGGGTAGATTCAAAATTTTCATTATTGATGAATGTCATGCCCTAAGCAGTCAATCGTGGCAAGCACTCCTCAAAACAATTGAAAGCCCTCCCCGTCATGTAGTATTTATCTTCTGCACGACCGAATTACACAAAGTTCCAGAAACCATTGTCTCCCGTTGTCAAAAGTTTGACTTTAAGAGAGTTCCCGTCTCGCTGGTTGTAAACTACCTTGAACAAATATCTCACCAAGAAAGTATCAACATCACGCCATCAGCAGTTACCGCCGTAGCTAAAACAAACAAGGGACATCTGCGCGACTCACTCAAACTTCTAGATCAGCTAACTTTAGTAGGCGAAGAGGAAATTACCTCTAACTGGGTTTGGGAACTATCAGGAACTATTCCCGAATACGATCTACTCACTGTCTGTGAAAATATCATCAAAGGAGAAATTACGGGCAATTTAGGCATCCTTCAAGATTGGATTGAATCTGGTAAACAGCCAACTGCCATTCATACAAGTCTTGTCAGTTTCCTCAAAGACTTACTTGTGTGCAAAACTAATCCTAATGGCAGACATCTTACACAGCTAGAAGAGGACACCTGGGAGGAATTAGTAAATATCTCGCAGTTGTGGAATATCGACCAGATCAGAAACGCGATCGCACTTTTAATGGCACGCCAAAATCTCATGCGGGATGAAGACGCGCACCTTTGGTTGGAAGCTACACTTATCGAGATAGTGCCAACCAACAAGGGTAGTCACCAATCACAACCCTGGAAAGATTGGAAAACTGCTCAAGATGCAATTAACTGGGGCAAGGAACAGTTACCCCACTTCACACAAGCGCAGTTACAAGAACACTGGCAAAAGCTGACACCTATTAATGGTAAAAAAGCACCTGCTTGGGTAGAAGCTGTCCAAAAGCTGCAACAAAAACAATTACAGCAAGCTTAACTTTAAGGAGGGTTATAACTATAGTTATAACCCTATATTTCTTTCTTTATTTAATTAAATAACCAAATAAATTAACATTTACTACCACAGCAGCATACGCATTTAAGTTGATAGTTAAAAATTAATATCAACATGAATTAGGAAAATCTCTAATTAATGAATTATAACCACAGAGATTTTGTGAAAAAATCTAGAGGGATAATCGTTGTCGATGAAGACAAACTAAACATTTATTGGAAAGACCCCTCTCCAATAAAACCTTGGCAGCCCAAAATACAACTCAAGCCGTATCAGGAACTTTCACAAATATTTGTTGATATCGAAACAGCAGGAATAAACCCATTTGAAAGCCGTATTTATGCTATTGGTTGTATGGATTCAAGGGGATATTCTACTATTTTCATGGATATCTCAGAAGCTAAAATACTGACCAAATTTATCAACCATCTCAGTAAAAGAAATCCAGATGTAATTTTCACATATAACGGGATGGCATTTGATATTCCATTTATTATTACTCGATGCAACTTGCATGGTATAAAACACCCATTTCAAGTTGCATCCAAATCTCGGACTATTCGTACCGCCCAAGTACGGGGTGAGCCACTAAAAATCCAGGAGGTGTTCATCCGAAATAGCCAACACGTAGACATCTATATCTGCGTTCTGAGGTGGGATTTCATAGCCAAAAAGCTAACTAACGGCAGATCGCTCAAAAAGGTTGTATTGGACATGGGACTACGCCAGAACACTAGGCTGGTTCTTCCCTATGAGGAAATCCTCGCTTGTTGGAAAGATGGCCCCAACAGTAAGGGATGGAAACGCCTAAAAGAGTATCTTGTCTACGACCTCGAAGACACCCGGCTAATTGCGAATAGACTTGTACCCTCATACTATTACGAAGCACTAATTGTACCGGAAATGAACCTCCAGCAGCTAACACTTGCTGGTAATGGTACTAAATGGGAGCGAATATTTGAGCATCATTATCCAGGTTATAAACCAAAACCCGATCGCAAGTACAAATTCCAAGGAGGGATGGCTTACTCTATTCCTGGACTGTATAGAAGGGTTGGATATGCAGATATTAGCTCAATGCACCCTTGGGCAATGCTAGACAAGGGTATTTGCTCAATTAAAGATACAGAACGTATTGGGCTAAGTATTCTGCAATATTTGGTGAATGAAAAATCTAGGCTGGAACAACTTGCATCTGCTGGAGATATTGCTGCTAAGGAAAAAAGAGAATCCGTCAAGGTTTTAGCTAACTCTGAGTTTGGATTCTTCGGCACGTCTGAACTCGCCTTCAATGATATGGAGGCTGCTGCATTAGTTACAGCCTACAGTCGGAAAGTACTCAAGCTAATGATTGAAATTATCACTCGGCAAGGTGGTACTCCTGTGGAAGTTGACACCGACGGAGTATTCTTCACACATCCCAATCCAGAAGAAGTACGTAGTTTACTTCAATCTCAATTGCCTAAAGGGATAACTGTCAAGCTAGAGTTTATCGCTGACGCTATGTTTATCCCTGAACGGGGAACCAAAAATTACCTTTTATGGCTTCCAGACGGGAAAATCATCACTAAAGGCAACTGGCGCAACCGCGATCGCTCTCAATTGGAGAAAGAGTTTTCTATTGAGTATTTAACCCTGCTAATTCAAAATGTATCAGCAGCAGAAGATTATTATGCACACATCAAATCCCAGATTTTATCAAGGGAATATCCAAAAGAAAAACTTGCAATCACACGCAAAATTAAAGAGGGCGAAAAAGAAATCCTCAAACTAGGGAAACCTGGAGATGTAGTCACTTACTATTACGGAATTAGCGGCATAACTAATATCAGTAGTAATGAGAATTATTCACGTCAATACTATCTTCACTTGATTGAGAAAAGGCGAGAAGAAATTCTCAAAATAGCTGCTCCTGCAACACTAGAAAGTAACAAGCGTCAGTTATCTCTTTTTTAAATGAACAAAGTTGAGATTTTACATAAATCTCAAAGCTAATAAATATGAAGGTTTTTCAAATTCATACATTCTGATTTGTCTGTAACTAATGAAAAATAAATCCTCTTCTCGCAAGCCCAGGCTTAATAAAAAGCAAAGGGCTTGGGTCAACTCATTCCTTTTGTCTCATCCTAATGCCAGAGTTAGAACTATCTACGAACTAGATGGCGATCGCGTAGTTCAAATTGAGTGGTGGGAAAACACAAACCTAGTAATATTAGACCCAAAAACTTACATCCAAGGAATTATCAGCTACAACATGTGGGTCAAACTAAGAAAGTTTGGCGACCCCAGGAAAACAGCTGAGTTTTCTTATCGCATTACCCCACCAGAAAAACGAAGTGCATCATGGCACTTAACAGGTCAACTCTCTCTAGAACTCCCCCAATGTTACGAAGTTGCAGAACCAAACAACCCAGTTATCATTAAACCAAAAAGGAGAAATACTAAAACCAAAAAAGTTAAAAAATTTATTCAATATACTCTTCCTTTATCAGAGATTAGTGTTCAACTTCATACTACAAATATAAAAGATGATGGTGTTACTCTATATGGACAAGAAATATTACTAGAAAACACACCACACCTAAATTTAGTTCCTGGTAAAGACACTAAACTTCCCGAAGCTATAGTCAAAATTCTCTCAGAGAAACAAGCCAGCTTAAAGGAATGGGAAACAGCTATTACACTATACGAGGTAACTGGTTCTAGTGGAGTGATAGAGTATCTTCAACAGTTAGATTCTTGGCGCAAATACTTGGGTAATAAACGAGTAGATAACCATATTGATAAAGACTCAATTCAAAATTTCGTATAACCAGCACAAACTTAAGTAAGGTATTTACTGGTTAGTACATAATAAATACCAAGCAAGCAGAAAGAGTTAATACTAACTCTTCTTTTTTTAACCACTGCTCATAACTAACGCATGGTAATTAGATGTTTATCTAATCTGTGATGCCAGTATACCTATACTACGGCGAAGATACCTATTCGCTCAATCAAAAGATTAACCATTTAGTGACTCAAAATGTTCATACTGAATGGAAAGCTTTTAACTACATCAAGTTATCTGGAAATGAGAAAAATATTGCTGCCAAGGTTTTTACTGAGGTTATGACTTTACCCTTTGGAGAGGGTAATAAAATTGTTCATACAGACAGCGAGCATTTAATTGGAAGTTTATCAAATGAGGATAATAACCAAGAATTTGAAAATCAACTTTCTCGAATACCTGCAAGTAACATTCTTTTAATTACTAGTAACAAAAAGCCAGATTCTCGTAGAACAGTAGTAAAAACTATCCTAAAATATGCTCAACAAGAAGAGTTTCCTCTCGTTCCTTGTTGGGATAAAAAGGGGATAGTTAATTTGATAGGGAAGTATGCAGCTATCCATCAAGTTAGACTTACACCAGATGTGACTAATTATTTAGTTGAAGCAATTGGTAATAACACTGCACGAGCCGATAGCGAATTTGCTAAACTTGCTGTCTATGCAAGTAAAAAAATTATTTCCCTTGAGGAGATAAAACAATTAGTTAGTAATCACAATACTGACTACCAAAAGCTTACTATGGCTATGTTAAGGAATCATTCAAACTTGGCAATAGCGCAGGTGGATAAACTACTAGATAGTAATGAACATCCACTCAAAATAGTAGCAACGCTTACGTCAGTTTTTCGCACTTGGCTAATAACTAAAGCTGGCGTAGAAACTAAATTATCTGAGATGAAGATTGCAGAAATAGCCGAATTGAAAAACCCTAAAAGATTGTATTACCTCAAAGATGAAGTCAAGTCTGTAGGCGTTCAAAAACTGAAAAACAGCCTTACCTTACTTTTACAACTCGAAACGGAACTCAAAAGCGGCACTAACAATTTAACTAGCCGAATTATCGAAATTTGCACGATATGAAAAACGACTTATTTACAGAAATCATCGGACAGCATACCGCCAAACTTCTACTAACTGAAGCAATCGAACGTAATCAAATTGCTCCCGCATACCTATTTAGCAGCGAAGTTGAGGGAGTGGGCAAAGGAAAAACTGCTCTGGCATTTGCAAATGCAATACTCTCAAGAGGAAGTCGCTCCGCGATCGCAGGAGAATCTAAACATCTAGACATCTTACAAATCAAACCAACCTATACCGAAAACACCTCCCAGCAGAAAAGTGTCCCTGCTATCCGAGTAGAACAAATGCGCGAGGTAATTGAATTTCTTTCAACTAGTGCAGTCGAGGGCAAGCAAAAGGTAGTAATTATTCATGAAGCAGATATGCTTAACCCTACTGCCGCTAACAAACTTCTCAAGACGCTGGAAGAACCCAAAACTGGAACGTTTATTCTGATATCATCCTATCCTCAAAAGCTATTACCCACTATCAAGAGTAGGTGTCAAATCATACCTTTCCAAAGGTTAACTTACGAGGAGGTTATTTCTGTCCTTAAAGACCAACAAATTGAGGTAACAGAAAAAATACTAGCTATCAGTTCTGGCAGTCCTGGTCAAGCGATCGCCAATATTAAAATGTTAGCTTCCATCTCACAAGAAATCACAAAGGAACTGGAAGTGCCTCCTGACGATATCCTCAAGGCACTCAGTTTGAGTAACTCCATCTCAAGCTGGAATCACCAGACGCAGTTATGGTTGCTTACCTACCTGCAATACAACTGGTGGCAGAAATTAAAAAGCACTAAGCTACTAGCTAAATTCACCCAAGCAAGAAAGCAATTGCTGCATCACGTTACGCCCAGAAGTGTTTGGGATAGCCTACTTCTGCCATAACAAAACCCACTCATTATCAAAAAGCACTGCCAGTTAGAAGTATTTCTAGCTGGCAGTATTTGTTTACACATAAAAGATATGAACCAGCAACACAGTTTATTCGATGTCGAAGAAACCATCCGCAACAGTAAAAACCAAAAAACCAGCGAAATATTAAACCCTAGCACTAGAAAGATACTTCAGTTACTAACCAGCCAAGGGATTAATAAAGCTGTTACAGCCAGCCTACTCGATCTAGCAGGAGCAGGTCGTGAAATTGTTCAATACATCGCCGGGCCAATTGTCACTCAGCAGAACGGCTGGCAACAGACAGTTCCGTCCTGGGTTTGGCGCGCGATCGCAGTTGATAGATTAGATGCAGCTTTACAAGAGATAGACAAGGGAGAAGTAGGTAAACTTGCCTCTAGTAGTGAAGTTGTTGCTTTAATGATGCCAATTGCTTTTGAAGTGCCGCTATCATCCGAATGGACAGATGTTTACCTCTGGGCAAGTTATAATGCCCTTGTCAGGCACAGACCTTTCAAGAATTTCAACTACGAAAACCTCTGGGAGAAGATTGGTACCACTCCGATTTCGTATGACAAAATCCGCTCTGATTATGAAACCCTGGCTGCTGATATCCGTTCTCGTGTAGTCAAACACGCGGCGAAAGAGGGATGGGGTAAAAAGTCGTCAAATAACAACAAACACCCTGTTACAGCAAATTCAACTGAAAGTAATACTAAGATGGAGCAATTGTCACTGTTTTAATAACTAATTGTTAGTACTTTTTTCAACACTCCTCCCAAATTCCTTCCTCTCTTTGTCCGTGCTACGGTGTACACACAAGTAGACCCAGAGCGAGTTTCCAGCCAAAAAAGGTAGACTCAAATTGCTCAAGACCGCGAACCAAAGTAGTAATACCGGGAGGTTTTTGAGACTTGTAGCCAGACCAACCGCCAAGTCGAGTAATAATCCAAGTAGCCCAAGCCAGAGAGTCAGGGGGATAGGGATTTTGTTGCAGTCGAGTTTTGCCTTCCAAGGTAGGAGCAAGAATAGATAAGCATTGCTGTTGCTCATGGGAAAAAGCAATATTTGCAGGTAAATCAGGGTTATCTCGTCCCTGAATCAGTTGTAAAATTCGCACGGCGACGGACAAAGCTAATACAGTCAGTCGTTGAATAGCAGCAATCGATTCGAGCTGAGTGGCTTCGAGATTTAAACCAGCAGTTTTGAGGGTGGCAAAAATTTGTTCAATTCGCCATCGCCATGTGTACCATCGAATCACCTGTAGAGCTTGTTCTAAACAAACAACTTGGTGGCTGGTGAGCAATCGCCAATGAATCGGTGCTTGACCTGGAGGTGGGTTGACTTCCACTGCTTCCACGGCATAAAGTGTCACACTGGCGGGATAATCTTGTCCATTCAATTTATCCGGACGTTGAATTTTCACCATTGCACGACGAACAATTAATAATGCCTCTCTTGCGGTTCTACTAATGCGTGCATCTGCTGGGACATCTACTGTGTAAGTCCCCTCGCTCGGCTGTTGATTTAAGTATGTATAAAGTGATGAAGTCTTTCCCACTAAGCGACGGTCAATGCGCGCTCTGACCAATACATGATTGTCTTGATTTGCGACTGTCACAAATTCCTCATACATATCGCTTTCGCGGTCGCCGATATGGGTAATCATTTTGGCTTCACCAACACTGATGCACCGTTGAGTTTCATCAGCCGAACGCAGCCATTTGTATGATTCTTTCTCCTCTATTGGCAATTGGCTATAGTTTCGTTCGTGCTTATCTTGATGGTTGATATCTCTAGTCCACAGTTGTACTGTACTTATCCCCAAGGGAAATCCATTTGCTGCATCTAATACTAGTGTCGGATGAATATAAAATCCTATATCTGTGTTGTTTCCTACTACACCTAGACCGGTGGCTTTCAATCTTCCTACATGAGACTGCAAGTTAATTTCGCTGGTATCACTGATAGCTAATATATGCTTTCCTTCTACATGAGATACGCAGTGGTCTGATAGGCTTCGCACTAATTCCCCTACTGTCACATTCTCATTCTCCAAAAACCGATAGTATCCTATTTGTTCGGCTCTATTTTTACTTATTCGGCGAATACTTACTGATTGATGTTTCCCCATTGCTTTGTACAATGCGGCCCCCTTTTAGAGAGTCGCGGGTCTCCAAATGCTTTTCCCCCTACTGCTTGCGCGTGTATTCTGATTGGATTTTCCACTGCCTTTTTCTCCCCACAACTCCTGCTCTTATTACTTTACTTGGACTTGTGTGTACACCGTAGCTTTGTCCGTGAGAGGAGGAAGTTCTTCCTTGTAATAAAAATTGCCTAAATTTTGACACTGATTGACATAAATTCGTCTTGCTGAATCACTTGCCCCCAAGTCCTGACGCAAAAGTAATTTAAATGATTTTTCACGCTCCTTCAATTCTTTTACTGCTACAAGAATTTCTGGTGATATGGCAGGATTTTCATAAGTAGAAGAAAGTTCCTCACTTGATGAATAAACGCTTAGTCTATTGCCAGCAGGTTGAGTTAGAAGACGCTGAGTATTATACGAACGCCATAGACCTAACTTTTCGCGCTGTAGTGACTCAATTTCAACCTCACCAACTCGGTCTGGAGTACTACGCCGCACGTAGATAAAACAAGCTTTATCAGCCGCTACAGTCAAACTCACTTTTACACCATTACCATCAAAATAAAACGAGTCAATTAAGTCGTTCTCTGCACTAACTTCTCCAAGCTTCTCTTTATTCGATAAATCAGGTAACACTTCTGAATTTAGTGACGGCGTAGCATTATTAACATTAGTTGAGGATAATGAAGGCGTAGGAGAAGGATTTGATTCTATAGCTGAAACTTTATTTTCTTTTTCTGGAGATGAACATCCAACCAGTAAGAATAATCCTATAAATAAATATTTTTTCATAAAAATAAATTTGTCTTTATTAACCCAACAGCAGAATATTAATTATTGTTTTCCATTCAAACGACCTGTTTGATAAAACTCAAGCAGGTTAGGGAAAGCTTTTTGTAGCAACCAGTTCCGCCCAATTTCTGATTCGGGAATATTTGAAGCAGCCATGTAATAACCACTTCTGTAAGCAGCTACACCTAAACAAGCTTGTAGGCTGGATATAGCCCGTGAAGAAGCTGGAATATTCATCAAATCTTGTATATGACTGGGACGATAATTTTGTCCTGCCACCAAAAAATAAACTAAAGTATGAACCAACCGGGATAAAATTACTGTTCGGTCTTGCCAACGTTCTAAATGAGACTTGATACAGAAATAATCAGGTAAATCAGCTGCTTGAGATTGATCAAGGAATAAATCGCTTTGGCTTTCGATAAAACTAGAATCCAGACCTATAAACTGTTTTAGAAAAACAAGCGTTTTACCCCAACATTCGTGTTCCTTAGTTTCAGGAGAGAACGCACCTTCTGAATACTGTGAACCATACTTTTCTTGAAGCTGTGCAACAGCCTCTTGATTGATATCACCCTGCCAGTCAGATTCAACAAAAAACTCTTTTACAATATCTTGCAAGTAGATGGATGAAAACTCACAAATATCCGGTGCCTCATCATCAAAATCGTCTTCATAAGTATCAATAAGAAATTTCTCTAACTCGATTTCTAGCTCCTGCTTTCTATGAACTGGCAGTAATGATTTAGCGTCTTCTAATGATAAAGGAAAATCTAAATAAGGATGTCCTTTAGCTAAGTAAGAATCACCCAAATCAGCTAAACTTTCAAGCGCAATAGTCCGGGCAAAAAACTCATCTTGTGGGTGTACGCATATACCCTCTAATTCCTTATCCACCAACATCATAGTAATTGCCAGTAGAGCAAACCATGAAGCATCATGCAAACAAGTCGGTAAATCAGCAATTAAATCTACTAACTTCAGTTCTAGAATTTCTCTCCAAACGCCTATCCTAGCGGTATTGGAAACATCACAAAAATGCTCAACCTCTTCTCCAACAGATGTTTCTCCTAACCACGTAAGATTTTCTACTTGCAAAGGTGAAGAGTAGTCAGGAGTTAGCTGATTTTGGCTGTCTTCATCGAACTGTATCCACATCAAAGCCAAGAGCATCAGCTTACAAATACTTACTCGCTTTAGGAGAAGATATTCAAGCATAATTCATTACTTATAATTTTTAGATACATACCACAATATTTGCGATCCCACCATAGCACAGGATAAATTGTCGTTCCTTAGTAAAAACCACAATGCTATGAGAAACAGGAATAAAAAATAACTCATAAGTATGAAGCAAAAAGTGTGCTTTAAATAAAACAATTCGTCAAAATAATAAATCCTAAAAGAACTAATGCTGACGCAGCAATAAGAGAAATATATCAATTCTCGCGTTATGAACTATATCAACAAAGTCATGCTAGTTGGCAGATGTGGACAAGAACCTGACCTAAAATATTTCGAGTCGGGAGCAGTTAAAGCTTCAATCTCTATTGCAGTAAGACCGCCCTACAGAAGTGAACAAGCCCTTTGGTTTGATTTAGTCGCTTGGGGAAATCAAGCAGAAGTGATTGGAAATTACGTTCGTAAAGGAACTCAGATTGCAATTACTGGTGAGTTTGGATTTGATCGTTGGGCTGATAAAAATTCTGGCACTATGCGGCAAAAACCTGTAATCACAATCAACGCCATCGAATTATTAGGTTCACCCCGTAAGGAAGAATCTACATCTACTTCTGTAACAAACGAAACACAGGCTGTAGCTAACGCAAATTTCTAGAAAATTACAAGTCGCCTATACAGTGTAAATCATAGGCGATTAACTATCTAATCAATCTACAAATTAAACGACCATGATTCATAATACTGCAACTATTAATCTTAAATCAGTGAACACAACCCACGACAAAGAAGGTTCCTTGATTGCTTTTGGAATTGCTGAGTTCTACTACCGTTCCAAGGAAGGAGTCGTTACTGACGAGATACCATTCCGTTCCAAAGGCGCACCTGCTGTCGTCATCAACGAACAGGGGGAAGGCGTACATGGTACAGCAGAAGGATATCTTGATTTAGTAGTAGATAACAGGGGTGAGTACAAAGAAAAGATTGCCACATTCGTAATTAGAAACTTTATCTCAGCACAACCGATTAACGAACTCACCCAAGTTAGCAAAAACTCTCACTCGCCTGAAACTCCTGATTTTGCCAAGGAACTACTCGAAGATAACGTTACTTCGACAAATGAAGACCTAGATGAAGAACCTCCATTTTAGAACCAATTAACTGAATAATGCTAGTCCAGACAGGTTTACTGGTTTGAACTAGCGTTATTTTTTTTCAAAAATCCAAAATAAAAATCCACTGTTTGGTAGAATCGCTGACATGGGTTCACAAAATCGCTTCATTAATATATGTCATCAACCAAAATAATTGCCACTTTCAATCAGTCAGGTGGTGCAGCTAAGACGACTATTACACACAATCTTGGATACCATCTTGCTAAAAAACACCGTGTACTGCTTGTGGATATGGACCCACAAGCATCGCTAACAGCTTTTATGGGATTAGGGGAAGTCAAGCTGCAAACTGAACAAACTATTTATGGTGCGATCGCTGAAGAAACTCCCCTGTATATATGGGAAAAACCCATTTACGGGATGCACCTTGTGCCTACAAATATCCAATTGGCAGGTACGGAGCAAAAAATTTTCCATGACCTGACCATCGACAACCGCCAACGGCTCAAATTTGCGCTTTCAAATGTACTTGACCAGTATGATTATATTTTGATTGATTGTCCGCCTTCTCTAGGAATTCTAAGCATTATGAGCTTAGTCGCTGCTTCACACGTTATTATTCCTGTTGAAACGCAATATAAGTGCTATCTTGGCACCAACCAACTGCTAGAAACAATTGCCCGGCTCAAAAAAGGAGGACACCAGAAATTACAAATTGCTTGTATAATTCCAACCAAATACGATAATCGTAATCTTCAAGACACAGGAATACTGGAAGAAATTAAACAACAGGTTGAAGGACGGATACACGTTACTGCCCCCATTCCTAAATCAACAGCTTTTCCTGACGCAACCCAGGCACATCTACCACTTGCACTCCACAAAAAAAACCACCCCGCAGTTAGCATACTCGAAGAAATTACAAAATACATCATTCAACTATGAGCCAAAGACGTGAACTAGAAAAACTAACCGGACTGGATAATTTATTTGGAGATGACGAAGAAAAATCTTTATCCGATTCCACTTTACCCTTATCTAAAATTATCCTTCCGCCAAGTCAGCCCCGTCGCTATTTTGACCCCATAAAACTCAAATCACTCGCTGACAGCATTAAGGAAGTGGGGTTACTAGAACCCATCGTCGTTAGAAAGATTCAGGAAGACAAGTACGAGCTGGTCGCTGGCGAACGCCGTCTCAAAGCTTGTGAAATCGTAAAACTTGAGGAAATACCCGTAGTCATTATTGAGTGCGACGAGAAAAAAGCTCGTAAACTCCGCTTAGTTGAAAACCTCCAAAGGGAAGACCTCAACGCTTACGAGGAAACTATCGGAATTCTCGAATTACTAGCCGAAGAACTCGATATTGACCAAGAGACAGTGGTCAAACTGCTCTATGAGATGAATAACGAAAGCAAAGGTAATTCTAACCATAACGTTATGGTTAGTGAAGAAGGACGAATCATACAAGATGTATTCTCGAAGTTAGGAAAAATTACTTGGCAGTCGTTTGTAGCTAATCGTCTTCCTTTACTCAAACTCCATTTGGATATCCAAACTGCATTGCAAAAAGGCAAAATTGAATACACAAAAGCTAAGGAAATCAACCGGATAAAAAATGATGATGAAAGGCAGGAAGTTTTAAATAAAGCGATCGCAGAAGGTTTATCATTATCTGAAATTAGGATTATAGTAGGAAATATTCTTCAGCAACAATCAGAAAGTAAGCCATCATCTCATAACCAAGAGCAAAAAGAAAAAGCTGACAAAATATACAAAGCACTTAGAAAAAGTAAAATTTGGAATGATGAGAAAAAGCTAAAAAAAATTAATAAGCTTTTTGCTCAAATTGAAGCACTTCTAGAAGAAGAAAACAAAGATGATATTTCTTTACAGTCAGGTAGTGAAGTCTCGGAGAACTCTTTGTAAAAGGTAATGGATGGCTAGAAGTCAACTCATCTCTTTCACCGCCGCGATCGCTTCTTTCCCTCGAATGCTGACAACAGTTCACCATCATTTATAGTTCCCCAAAAACCACCATGTACGCAGGCGGTGTGAATTCCTTTATGGCAGAATTCACAGGTAGCATCGGAAAACGCAAAGGGAGCGAGGACGCGATCGCACGAGAGTCTAAACAACCGCACTATTCTTACCAAGGCTGCGTGGTTGGTCCAATTGTAAATTCATTCACGTTTGTGTCTTCTGGCTGTTCAATTGCAAACGCCACAACATTGGCGACTCGATCTGGTGAGATGCCATATTGCTCATACAACTTTGTCATTGCTTCAGCCGCATCTTGGTCAGCAATCTGACCTAACAACTCAGTGTTAATTGCAGCAGGATAAATTGTCGCAGTCCGAATGTTAGTCCCCTCTTGAGCAGACTCCATGCGTAGAACTTCCATGAAATCGCGCACGAACCATTTCGTCCCACCATACACCGCACCACCTGGATAAGCTTTTAATCCAGCCACCGATGAAGTTGCGATAATATGCCCAGACTTTTGGCTAATAAACGTTGGTAACACAGCAGCGATCCCATTTAGTACACCCTTAATATTGACATCAACTGTTTGATTCCATTCATCCGTTTTCAATGCAGAAAGTGGAGAAGTGGGCATGATGCCAGCGTTCAAGAAAATAACATCAATGCCTCCAAATGCTTCCTTGGCAAGCTTGACGATCGCAGCGTTATCCGATGGGTTAACCACATCCATCACTTGATAAACTGCTTGCCCGCCCGCTTTTTGAATTTCATCAACTAATTGTCTCAATTGCTGCTCGCGTCGCGCACCTAATACGACCTTAGCACCTTTGCTGGCAAGCAATTTCGCACTTGCTTCACCAATCCCTGATGATGCGCCAGTAATAATCACAACTTTGTCTTTAATCATCTTATTCCTCTTTTTGTTGAGTAGATTCTTTTGCACCGACCATTACTGCACCGTTTGGCCGCCGTCAATGACCATAGCGTGTCCAATGACAAAGCCTGCTGCGTCCGAACATAGCCAGACGACGGCTGCGGCGATCTCCTCAGGCTTACCCATCCGTCCGACTGGCTCCTGGGCAATTACCTTCGCCCGCCCTTCGTCCGTACCGCCAGTGAAGCGACCCATCATCGGAGTGTCGATGTAGCCGGGACAGACGACGTTGATGCGGATGTTCTGCGCGGCGTAGTCGAGGGCCGCCGATCGCGTGAGACCGATCACACCATGCTTCGCGGCGGTGTATGCAGGGCTGCCTTTGATGCCG
Source organism: Nostoc sp. LEGE 06077 (assembly GCF_015207705.1). Classification (GTDB taxonomy): domain Bacteria; phylum Cyanobacteriota; class Cyanobacteriia; order Cyanobacteriales; family Nostocaceae; genus Nostoc_B. The sequence goes on along the minus strand of NZ_JADEWI010000006.1, from coordinate 113,571 downwards.
ATAACTCCCGCGCCCGATGACGTGTTAACGATCGCGCCGCCTCCCTGCTTGAGGATCAGAGGGATTTCATGTTTCATGCACAGGAAAACGCCGCGGAGGTTGATGTCGATGATCTGGTTCCACTCTTCCTCCTCGTACTCTGCGGTGGGAGCTGGCTTTCTTGGCTCGATGCCCGCATTATTGAAGGCGAAGTCCAGCCGCCCGAAAGCCTCAATGGTCTTGGCTAGGGCTGTCTTCACGTCCTCGGCCCGTGTTACGTCGCACCGGACAGCGATTGCCTGCCCGCCGAGTTCTTTGATTATGTGTGCCGTTTCTTGATTGCCCTGTTCTGAAACGTCGGCAACCACCACCGCCGCGCCTTCACGGGCAAACGCCAGCGCTGTGGCACGGCCAATGCCGCTCGCTGCTCCGGTGATAAAGGCCACCTTGCCTGTGTAGTTTCCATTCGAGTTAGGTAGCATATTTTCTCCTGTCAATTGCTCGCTCACCGACTGAGATGTTGATTAAAAAAGGACTGAAGCTTGTCCCACGGGATCAGGTTCACCCGATCGTACAAATCGACATGGCCCGCATTCGGCACGATGTGGAGTTCCTTTGGCTCGGCTGCGCGTTTGTAGGCATCTTCGCTGAACTCCCTGGAATGTGCATCTGCCCCCGTGATGAACAGCATAGGACGAGGTGAAATCGTCTCAATATCGTTGAACGGGTAGAAGTTCATGAATTTAACGTTGCTGGTAAGCGTCGGGTGGGTTGTCAATTTCGGCGACGAACCTTTGGGGGTGTACTCGCCTCTGGGAGTGCGGTAGAAATCGTAAAATTCACGCTCAATAGCGGTGGAGTTCTCGTTCAGTTCATGCACGGTTCCGCTTGTGTATTTGGTCTCGCCGCCCGTGAACTCCGCATAGCGTTGTTCAGCCGCTTCTGCAATGACTTTCTTTCTCTGTTCGAGGGTCGTAGAATGCCTCAGCCCGTTACGGTTGGCTGCACCCATGTCATACATGCTGACCGTCGCAATGGCCTTCAGGCGCGGATCGATCTTGGCGGCACTGATGGCAAAGCTCCTGCTACCGCAAATTCCAAGAACGCCGATCCGCTCCCTGTCAACGAATGACTGGGTACTCAGAAAATCGACCGCAGCACTGAAATCGTCGGCATAAATATCCGGCGAAACAACGTTGCGGGGCTGCCCCTCACTCTCGCCCCAAAATGACAAATCGAGGGACAAAGTGACGAACCCTTGTTCAGCCAGTTTTTGGGCATACAGATTTGCGCTTTGTTCTTTGACTGCGCCCATTGGGTGTCCGACAATGATTGCCGGATTCTTAGCGTTCTGATTCAAGGTTTTGGGAATGAAGAGATTCCCCGCAACCTTCATGTTGTATTGGTTTTTGAACGTAACCTTTTGCATAGTTACTTTATCGCTCTTATAGAAGTTGTCCGCCCCCTCGACCACAGCAGACTGCTGTACGGATGCTTGGGCGATATTACGCGAGGCGGGTGTTTGGTCGGGCGCAAATGCCGCTGTTGTGAAGATTGCACTCATTAAGAGGGTTGGGATTAGAACGGGGTGTTTCATTGAGTTCTCTGTATGTGTATGGTTATCAAGTGGGTTAGCTTCGGTTCGATCGCCGTCGTAAGCAGCTTCGTTTCTGCATCCTCTTTACTGCGCTTGAAGCTCGATCGTCACTTCTACAGAACCAGGCACATTCAATGCCTCGATATCACCGTCAATTTTTCCGAGGATAATCAGTCCGTTTGAGTATCCAAAATCGTTGTAATACATCGCCAAATTTCCCCAGGGAGCGTAATACGCGATATCTCCAACCGCAGGATCACTGCCCGAAGGTGCATCTTCTGTCGATAATCGTCTTGGCAAATCACTAACTTTTTCGGTGTTCGCGTGATCTTCTAGCGTCAGTGTCAATGGCAGCAGGGAAATAAAATCCTGAGTGGTTTTGCTATCAATCAACGTGGCTGTCACGACTTCGTTTCCAACCCTGATGTTGATCTTCATCCTGTTTGCTTGCTCGGTTGATAGTTCCGTCGGTATCTCTGACGGGGCATTGCTGGTGATACTGTTGTCGGCACGGCAGGCTGAGGAACTTAGGGACATTGCTAAAGCGAGAACCAAAATCAGCATTCGCTTCTGACCGTTTTTTCCTCTAGTGGGAAGCCATCTCAAGAGCATCAGGATCTCCCTTCATATTGCTCGTCGCTGACCTGTTCCATCCAGTCCACAGGGCTGCCGTTGAGCGCTTCGTGAATGGCGGTGTGAGTCATGGCTGTAGTGGCTGTAGCGCCGTGCCAGTGCTTTACACCCGGTGGAATCCAGACGACATCACCGGGTCTAATCTCTTGAATTTGACCGCCCCACTGTTGAACCCAGCCAACTCCAGCCGTCACAATCAGGGTTTGCCCTAAGGGATGAGTGTGCCATGCGGTTCGGGCACCTGGCTCAAAAGCTACACTTGCGCCAGATGTGCGAGCCGGATCGTGCGCTGCAAAAAGAGGATTGATACGTACAGAACCCGTGAAATAGTCGGCAGATCCTTCGGTGGAAGGCTGCGAACCATTCTGCGTAATTTCTACGCCCTGTAGGCGATTGCCAGATGAGACTTGTGTATGACCCGCCCGCGCGAACCCCAAAGCCAATAAGGAAAATGCCATGACAGGCATCGTGAGCCGTTTCATTTCTGTTCCTCCAATTTGTGCTTTGTCATGCGAAGCTTTCCCACAGCGACCAATGCCTGCCGTGGATTTAATGATGCTTCTCGCGATTGCACGAGAAGCGCTTGACCAAACAAACCTGCTATTTCTCTTGGATAAAAGTCCAGACGCTTACAAGAAGCCGGAATCACGTTTCATTGCTTTAACCTCATTCTAGAAATTCTGAAAGGCAAGCAATAGGACGATCGTCTAAGATCGTTGTACAATCCTGCAAACTTATACTCGTTTCGGCTCAAGTCACGCTAGATTCTTGTACAGGGCTGGCACTGCCAAACCCTTGCTGAAGCTTGATGTATCCAAAAGTTTGTTTAAATCGGTATGAGAAATGAACGCTGCAAGAACGAGTGAAAAGTCCGGTAGAGCCTTGATGAATGACCTTCAGACTCTTCGCGAGGCAGACCGAGCGCAAGCCAACCGAGAGGAATTAACGGAGCGAATTGCTCAAGCGATTTGTACTGATGGAGCGATCGAGCCACTTTCTGGATTGCACTTCAACCGTTCCTCTTCCCCTTCGGAATGCTTTCATAATGTCTCTATTCCTGCCTTTTGTGTGATTGCTCAAGGCAGCAAAGAAGTTCTTCTAGGCAGCGATCGCTATCAGTACGACCCAATGCATTATTTGCTGGGGACGGTCGAACTGCCGATTGCCAGCCGAATTCTAGAAGCAACCCAGGAAAAACCGTACCTGGGTCTTCGTCTCGATCTCGACCCTACCCTGGTTGGTTCAGTCATGGTTGAGGCAGGCTATCCTTCAGCCCAAAGGGGTGCTAGTGTCAAAGCGATCGATGTTAGTCCATTGAATGCAGACCTGTTAGATGCTGTGGTGCGGCTTGTCAGACTGCTCGATTCTCCGGCTGAAGCGCATGTGCTTGCACCCCTGATCAAGCGGGAGATTATCTACCGACTCCTGATGGGAGAGCAAGGTGCTCGGCTGCGTCAGATTGCTGTTTTGGGTGGCTACACGCACTACATCGCCAGAGCCGTCGATCGACTGCGCAAAGACTTCAACCAGCCGATCAAGATTGAAGACATCGCCCGAGAGTTAGGTATGAGTGTGTCAGGCTTTCACCACCACTTCAAATCGGTCACGGCAATGAGTCCCTTGCAGTTCCAGAAACAACTGCGACTTCAGGAGGCTCGCCGTCTGATGTTGGGGCAAAACCTGGATGCGACCAGTGCTGCCTACCGGGTGGGGTATGACGATGCTTCGCACACTTCAACCGGGAGTACAAGCGGCTCTTTGGTGCGCCACCCATGCGCGATGTGGAACGGTTGCGAGAAGCTGCTCTTGAGGCTAATAGTTCAATACAATCTCCTCAAGACACCCGCCATCTTGCCAGAAATCACTAAAATATTGTGGAGATAACTCTGTGTAGCACACTGTATGCTGAGTGTTCTTGTGTCTTAGATAGTGCTGAATAAATCGTGTATCGTGCCCATTATTGATGAGCTTGTATCCGCAACCTGTTGTCACTACAACCCCATATTTCATTATCTCTGCTGAATCAACTTGCGAGTATCGGCTTATTATCTACGAACAGTATGTGACAGTATGTGTAAGCCATCCAGCTCATATTATTACCCAGAATTTGAAACTTCTATTGACCTCAGTGCATGAATCGTTAGCTTTCCTGAAGTAAATCACCCTTCGTCTTTACCTGAGAAACGGTCAACTTTATATTTCATACACTAACTAAAGTATCTTCCTTAATCCAGACATACTTTCGGTGGGTTAACTCTGCGGGTTAACCGACTTGCTACTCTATCTCTATTGGAAAATTTTTGAAAACAGGATAGTAGCCGAGGCGTTAGCATTCATTTCCAATTTAAAATTGTTATTTTTTACACGGACTTACGTCCAAATAAAGAAGAGAAAGCACTATAGCTAACGCTCAATTCTTTAAGAAGTAACTCTCACATAGGAGATAAAAATTATGGCTACTAAAACCAAAAAAGTTAGTTTAATTGATGATAACGCAATGGGTATTTACAAAATTGCTGACTACAACGAGCGTAAGTTTAAAGCAGTCTACTACGGGCTACAAGAAACCTGGGGTAAAACTATTCAAGCGCAGTCACAAACTAACTGGAATAAAACACAATGGGATGCTTTTAAAACAAGATTCATTGCTACATTCGGCTCAGTTGACAACCCCAAATACAGTGTACAACAAATGGTTGACTATTCCATTAAGCACTTCAACAAAGGCTTAGAAGAACTACTCGAAGTCAACAAACGTACTTGGCTACAACGCGAACGTTTATTAGCAAAATAATCACAAATAATCTAATTTTACAGAAAATCTCGCTCATACAGAGTGGGATTTATTTTTTTGATTAATGCTGACGCAGCTAAAAGCGAAACACTCATCAAGGAAAAAAACTATGGCTGCTAATAAATCTACTAAAGCTCAAGCTGCTACAGTCGATGATTCAACAATGGAGCAATTCAAGATTGAATCATTCGACGTGCGTAAATACAACACAATTTTCTATTCAATCCGTGACCTTTACGGACGCGAATCACAACGACAACTGGGGTCTGACAATTTCGATTGGAAAGCTTTTAAGCTTCAGTTTGAAATCTGTTTTGGTCGTCCTGAAGATTGTCGTTACACCACAGAACAATTATTGAATTTCGCCAAATACAAATTCAACATGAGTTTGGAAGACTTGTTAGCTTATAACCGTAAATCATGGGAACTCCGCAAAAGGCGAGAACAACAATATGCAGACATGGAGCAAATTAACTCTGTAATTCAACACATTCCAGAAATTACCAATTCTCATGTTGATTGCTACCAAATGCTAGAGCAACAGCCATACTAAAATCTCAAAGAATCAGTTAGAAAGTACTATTTTATGCAGCACTTCATTCTAGCTGATTCTTTTTTTACTACATTGATTTTTGTCTGAAACTATCAAACATTCTCGTTTACAGCAATAAAGGTACTAGGCCGCTCACAAGGTGTAAAGTTATACTTAAGCTTGACTTCTTCACCTGCATTATTTGTATTACCTTCAACAGATTTAGTTAGCGGTACAACTTCAGAGCGTATATAACCAGTTAACTTATCAAACTGAATAATCATGTGCTGGTGGAAAGCCCAAACATCCGCCATCCGATTGCCCATACCAGAAGATATTTCATCAGGTATAAAAATATTAGCGTGCCAGGATACTTTAATCCCCTCTTTCTGGAAGTAAGCATCTATTTCAGGACGAATGTAATCCGCAGTTCCTCCGCAAAATACTAGTTCTTCAATATCCTCATCCATCTTTGAGCGCAACCACCTGGCGATCGCACGCCAATATTCGTCTCTGGCAAGTAATAAAGCTTTGGACATCGACTCTCCATCAAGTTGAATCTCATCAACTTTGCGCTTGCGTGAGAGTTTTTGCATCACCTCGGGGTCACAACTGGCTCCAGCTTCTATCAGTACCTCAATAATATTGGAATTATCAGGGCTTAGTCCCGATGTTTTGGAAATCAAATTATTTACTAACCAAGACATACCAAAATTGCTGGTTATTCCTGCACCAATCGAACCACTGCGAAAGGTGAAAATACTCGCGTTGCGATAACCAAGCATCACATACATCGAAACAGGTACACGATCGCTTGGCGATCGCCTACGGTGGAAAAATATTCCACTACCCTCAGAAGCTGCATCATAACGAAGCATTTTCACCCGCATCTTACCTGCTGGTGTATCAAACCCTCGAAACACATCTTTCAACCGAGTTTGTAAATGTTCCTTGTCTTGCACTTCACCAGGCGGCAGCAGGACACTCAAGTAAGCTGCAACATCATTACCCAGGTTCAACTTCTCTTTAGCCAGCCAAAATACTCCGCAAATTTTGGGGATTGCTAGTTCATACTTTAACTCCCTCAGTTGCGATATACCCCCAAACCGACGACGAGCAAGTTCTCCCAAGGCGAAATACTCATCGCCTATCCCTACCCAAGCACGAGATTCAGGACTACCTTCAGGTTGGACGCTTTCAACTGAGGCTTTAGCAACATCCGCTATTTCTGAGTCTAAAAGTAAAACAACAGGCTTTCCTTCTGGATACTCCTGAACGATAGCCTTAGTTTTACTTGCACCCATGTCAATCGTAATTACTATCTTTTTTACGTCTGTTTTCTCCTTAATTTTAGGCATATATATTGATGTTTTATTAACTTTTCCTATTGTTACTAATTTACCTGAAATAGGAATGATGCTGTAGTGCAAAACATTTTCTTTACAGGAGTTAACAGGTTTTTTACATACAAAGTAAGTAGAGAAAAACCATTACGATCATTTTCTTCTATAACACTAATACCAAACCGAAACTGTAGATTCTAAGTAAATTAATGTATTAAAAATTTCTTCAACACACGCTGGTTAAATTACGTCCTGTATCATGAACAAATTACCCCAATCACACCCTAATTCTGTATCAACTAAAAGTTGAATTACAAAATAATATTTGTCTTTGGCTTGTCAAATAAACAATGTAATTGTAATTATTGCACCCAGTATTACCTCAATCATCCCCACATTTACCTCATCAAAAGCACCACAATTGGGCAGTCTTGTACAATAACAAGGTATGTCCAATGGGGTTTATTACAAATTTGCTTTGCTGCAAAATTATTGATTGCAACTTTTACAAATGAAATATCATGAAGGCAATTGCACCTCCGGAGTTAGAATGCGATCGCCTCTCCAGTTCGGTCAAATACTATTAATGCACTCGATCACAAGCTTTGACCAAGTGTATGGCGAAATGGTTTAATCGAAACTTTGAATAATGCAGGTGCTTGGGCAAAAACTTCTTCTCAATGTGCTTTGTACCTCTTTACAAAGCACTTCTTAGCAACAGTGCTTAACGCGATGCCTGCGGCAGGCGTAGCCATCGTACTCTGAAAAATACTGCCCACAATGACAAACAGGACAAAGGAGGAAATTACGTAAGTATCACAAGCGAAGGCAAAGAATACGCTTTTCTCTAACACCTAACAGCCATTCCTGATAATCCCTTTACTCCAGACGAAATCCTGCATCAACTTCTATTTCTGCCTTAGCAATTGGGTCATCCTCATCATCATTAAAGAACCCATCATCTTCAGAATTTTGTTCCAAAATATTTGATCCGGCTGGTTCTGAGAGAACAGGTAGCGAGTCAGGACTTGGCTCAGTGGAATCAAAAAAAGAAACCGAAGGGGGAACCAAATTAGCTGAAACAGGAGCTACTCCCACACCATTAGTTCCAATTGTTGGTTGTAAGCCAATCACACCCTGCGAGAAAATTCCACTATGAGGATTAACAAGAACGACCTGGGGCAACCCCTCCATCCCAAATGTCCGTTTCATCTTAATTATCTGGGCTTCAAGTTGCGCGATCGCATCATGGAGGGCCGACTGCAATTCCATACCAGATACTCCCGCAGCCGATAGCGCAAACGGTAGGTAATAAGCCCGCAGCGCCTCACATACTAACTCAGTTTGCCCTCGCTTCTTCGACTGGAGATAGCTAATTACTATCCCATCCTCAGTATCCTTATTCCGCATGATTCGCGCCAACTCAACAGAATCAGCAGGCTTACTCGCTCTTGCCATACCTTTACTTCTATATAATCTGCAAACCAAGCTTTTCAGTAAGCTATTTGTCAATACTCTTACTTTAACCACACTGTAGAAGAACTTACCCCCGTATTTACTCCTAACTACCCCAATTCACACACCAATTACCCCAATCAATTGAAAATTAGGTCTAATTTTTTAAATAAAAATATGTTGTTAACTGATAAATAAACTCTTACAATTCCCATGATTGAGGTATTCTGAGGGCAAATTGACCCAACTATTTCAGCATTACTTCAAACATCAATCGTCTTGGAACAAAACTCTACAACCCTCACTGCATATGAATTTACATCAGTCCCGTTCCACAATAAACCATTACTGTTGTCGCACAATCCAGAACTAAAACAAGGTATGTTCAATGGGGTCATTTTATCCTTATATTATTCGCAATAAATTAGATTAATTGACAATATATTCAATACAATCGTTTATCATGTAGTTCTAATAAATACTACTTCTGTTTTATATTTACTTTTTGATGACTAATGTATGGTAAATGACCCCGTAAAGCGAACTAAATCTATCAAGGTATACCTCTTTAAGGAAGAGAAAACTACCATTGAGGAAAAAGCGATCGCCACAGGGGTAACTGCATCTGAGTATTTACGTTCCTGTGGATTAAGGCGGGTACTAATGGCAAAACCGTCTGCCGACTTGATAACTATCCGCGCCACTGCTGGAAACCTTAAAAGCGAACTGATGATGTTATCTCACTTAGCGAAAGAAACAAACAACCAGCAAATTTTGGATACTGTTAATAAGGCGATCGCACTTGTAGATCAGACCATCGCAGCTGCATTTAACATAGACGTTCCAGAGAAATCACCCTCAAGCCAAGATAAATAAGGCATTGTAAGTTCTATAGCCCCCACTTTCAACTGTCTCAATTTGATTCCCGTCATCTACAAAAAACCCAATTTTCTCGACACGCTCAAGTATGTCTTGGGCAAAGATGATGCTGCGATTGTCGATACTAATATGATGGGAACAAAGCCAGACGAATTTAACCAGCAGTTTCTCACCATCAAGTACACCAACAAAGCAGTTAAACGGCAGTGCGCTCACCTCATCATCTCAATCGCACACCGCCCGAACTACCACGAGCATTTATCCAACAGTCAGTACAGTTATGTAGCAAGAGAATATCTCAAAGATATGGGATACTTGCCCAAAGAAGAATCATCTGTAGCAGCTACCAGTCAGTTTGTTGCAGTACGCCACCACGATCGCAACCACGAACACCTGCACATAATTACCTCCCGGATTCGGTTAGATGGTAGTTTAGTTAATGATTCTTATGATTATTTCAACTCCCAAGTCTCAACTAGACGCATCGCGGCGGAACTAGAATTAGAAGTAACTCCAACAACAAATGAAGCTGTCGCCTCTAGGTTAGAGAAAGAGTACGGCATCATTACACTTACCAGCCCCAACCGATCAAAAAGCATTAGAGCAGTCAACAGTAAGCACAAAACCCCAACCAGTAAGGAAATTATTCGCCAAGCAATAGGAGAAGCCATTAAGGACAGTCCCACCGTCTCTACGTTTATTCAACGCCTGGAGGAAAATAACATTGGAGTATTGCCTAAGATGCAGGGGGAAGAACTACTAGGCTTTACCTACACTCATAATGATGTAAAAATTGCTGGTTATCAAGTATACAAACCTTATAGCTGGAACAAACTGCGGTCTGAATATGGAATCATGTACGACCCAGATAAAGATATAGAAATAATCCAACAAGCTAAAGCCAGAGCAGTTAACCGCATAAATAACAAAATACTAAGTAATAATAATTACCTACATAGTGATAAACCTACTAGCAGCAGTGCAAGTGATAGCAATGGTGATACCGATAGTAACTCCAAAACACTTGTTAGTACATATACACTAAACAGTAATTATCCAAGTGAGATTCCAGTAACACAATCCAAATTATTGGAAGACAACCCCACATTGAAAGCAAATAACACTAAGAAAAAAGTTCAGCCGCATCCACAACAACAGTACCCACAACAGGATATTTCAGAAGACAACGGTCTCACTGCTAAACAATTCTTGGAAGAGCAATCTTCCCCTGTTCCTCCTTCTCTTAACCTTCTGCCTTCTACTGTCAAACATTTGCCTTCTATAATCACTGACTATATGCTTGTTACCAATAACTTCCGTATCAAAGGACGGGAGTTGAGTGCCAGCTTAGATAGCAAGACTCTGAGTGTTTACCGTCATGGGGATAATACTCCTGTGATGCAAACCTGCTACAGTCAGAGAACTTGGTACGAAGAGATACCAACTCGACTAACAACAAACGAAATTGAGCAGCTTGAAAGTTTGCGTTTCTTTACGCAACAAGTATTAATGAATAAACAGCGATCCGCGCTTCGCAGCAGCGCTTCACGATCGCAAAGAGGTATTGAGCAGTAGTAAATCTACCAGTAGAGAGAATTTAATCTACTGAGAATTCCTATTAAAGTAATAGCTAGAACAAAGGGCGACCTTAAAATTTTGGCGTAACCTGTAAGTATTTGTTAGATGGCATTCATTTTTAACAATTAGTCATGGGGCGATCGCCAATGCACAAAAATCACGATCCGTCTCCACTATCCTTGCTTGTGTGAAACCAGCAGTCGTAAGTATCTGAGTCAATCCAGTACTTGATTGCCCTGAATAAGAAGTAAAACCAAGTGCTATTCGACCACCAACCTTCATAACTCGCCGCACTTCCCGCAGCCCAACTACGGTATCTGGCCAAACTTGCATAGAGTTAACCGCCAGCACTTTATCGAATTTGTTGTCTTCAAAGGGCAAACTTTCCACCGAACCTTGCCGTAAATCAACCAGACCCATCTCAATCTCCGCCATGTTTCTAGCTGTAGCTTGCTCAACCATTTCTTGAGAGTAATCAATGCCTGCGATATATCCTGCTGATGCTAAAGAGGATAAACGCTGAATACCCACTCCTGAGCCGAATCCAACTTCCAACACTTGGTCATTTGGCTGAATATCGAGTAGGTCGATCACCGAATAGGTAAACGCTTGGTTCATGGATGCCATAATCATGCCACCCAACCTACCTAGCATACCCTTCGGGCGACCAAACATCTGCATGAATATACTGTCTACAATGCTCATCAGTGTTAATCGCCTCCCTACTGTGATGCCTCTATGCTATCTAGTATTGAGTTTTTAACACATTGTCATTCTGCTTAAAATTACCAACACAACCATAATCACAAACATTACAAAAGTTACTACGGATTTATAACTAAGTAAAAAGAAACCAATAAGTTTGTATATTTTTTGTCATGCTTAAACTTTGAGATCACGCTGAATAAGTATTTATCAATAAAAAGCTAAGTAAAATTTTTATAATATCGTATTTTAAAATACCCATAAATTGCTAGTCTAAATTAGAAATTTGTTGAATAAATTACTGATAAAGAGAAAGTAAAATTAAACTCTACGGATACTTTAGTGCCAAAAAGTGAAAATTTATCTTTAATTTTATAAGTTTAATTGTTCATATATGACAATTCAAGCTAAACATTTTGACACTAGATTAAATCAATGGATTCATACAGATGGTAATACAAATAATCCAGATTCGCTGTTAAAGGAAGAACTTAACAATACTCTATTAGAATATTTCTTTCCTGGGGTAAACTTTTCGTTCGGGCATATGGACGAAAAGTCTACTATGGAACAATTAACTAATAATCCTAAAGGTCATAAATTATTATTATCATCAAAAACTCGGTTGTTATATGGCCCCGAAGAATGTCTAGATACAATTAGGCAATTATGCCCTGATAACAAAGATAGAGGTGCTTACGGGTCTATCTTTCTTGGTTCATGTAGAAATGTTGTCAATAAAGAGTTAAACATCCTAATAGTTGATGATAATAATGGTGAAAATGGCGGCATTATCAGTAATGACCAAGCATATAGGTTAACAGGAGACTGTTACGGACAAATATCAAAAGACCTGTATCACGAATTAACCAAGCATCAAAAAGGTGATAAATATCGAGTAATTCAGCACCGCTTCGGTTGGACTAATCGAGACGGAGATGATCAAAAATACCGCTTTGGTAAAGGTACACTACGCCCTGCTAACCTTGAGCAAATCCTCAATTATCAAGACCCCAATAACTTAATTAAAATTGATCTAATTCTTCCCTTATCTGCGTTCAAAGGAACTGATAAAGATAATCCTAATGGCCCGATTAAGCCTCAAATTCAACCTGGATTATACCGACAAAATATCTGGCTAGGTGAAAAATCACAATCTGAACTCGGCAAGACAGCTATCTCACAGTTACTCGCTTCATTCCCTAACGGACTGAAAGACTTTACTGAACAATTAGAACTTGAAGCCAAAAAGCTTAAAGAAGCACAGGATGACCCTCGGCAACTTGCACAACTTTACTGCGAAAAGTACGAGAAACGGAAAGCTTTTCTTGAAGAACAAGCAACTACACTAGAAGAACAAGCAGCAGAAGATCCAACATTAGCAGAAGAGTTAGAAACTTTGCGGGATCGCATTGCTACTGACTCGTTTATTTACAAACTCATCAAAGCTGACCTGCAAGGAGATGGCCAACTTCTTGAAACTGAGAAAGTACAGCGCGAACTCGCCCGGTTCGTCCAAAACGAGTGGAAAGAAATCGCCATCGGCAAGACGTTAACGTTTGAGCGAGCAATGGTCATCCCCTCCAAAGACCTGCAAAATGGGGAAATTTCCATACCGCATTATCAAGATGGCGAAGAAGTTCTCAACTTCCGCTCCCCTTTCCTCAACTCTAATGGTCTGTGCGTCTCAACTAACAAAATTGTAGAAGATATCCTTGGGCCTGATGGTCAACCTCTTGCTGGTGCGATCGCTGTCTCGGACGAAACAAGCGATCGCATTTATAACCGCCTCAATGAGCAAATTAAATCTATCCTGCCAGAAGCTCAAGGAAAAAATATCCAGTTAGAAGGTATTGAAAATTACTTAGACCAAAGTATCAGTAAGCTCGAAACTAAAGATAAAATCGAGTTTACTAACGAATTTAATCAGTATATTTTAGAACTAAAATCAGCTGGTTATGAATTAGAAATTCTTCCTCAAGAGTCCGAACAAGAGCGTCAAGCACGCGATTACGATGGTGATTGTATCGGCTTCGAGCGGGCAACCAAATATCCCAACCTCACCGCCGAAGCAAAAGAGCGCAACCTTCCTGAAAACGCCTACGCTCCAACTGTCAAACTTAAAAAACAATCTTTTTACCAAGAAGATGGTAGTCAGCAAGAATTTGAGGAAATCGCCATCCACATGAGCGATAGCATTAGTGTGGGTGTTATCAACAATCACCTTACCGCAATTGAGGCGTTAGAGTCAGAAATTACGATTCTGAAAAACTTTGGTAGCGAAAAAGACCAAATTGAGTACGTACAGCAGGTAGCCAAACACTACGAAGATTTATTCAAAACAGAAGCCTGGGCAAAATCCAAGGGTATTGAAGGGAAGGAGATTCCAAGCAAGTATCGCAGTTACATGGAAGAGTTCATCAAAACTGTTCGACAAGAACCCTTAAACCAGGCTAATGCAGTAGTGGCTATGAAAATTAATACCCAAATGTACCGTGAAATGATTGCTGAGGCAGCATTTCAAAATCAAATTGCAGTTGACCTTTTTAAGAGTGCCAAAAAACCTGAAATTGAAATTATTCGCAACAACAGTCGGATTCTTCACCGTGAAGTCAACTATATTAAGGATAAGAAAAAAGATGTCTATATTGACAATATAATTCAACCGACGGGATATTCACCTGTTGAGTTACTAATTGCTCAAACCAATCAGTATTTTGAAAAAGCTCGCCTAGAATCGCGTGAAATTGTGCAATTTCACGCTTTATTTAAAGGGGTTGAATTTTCTCATGAACAGCGATTAAGAGCTACCATCATCAAAAAAGAATTCGACAAATCATTCAACCGAGCGAGTGAGCTATCTAAACAAAAAGAAACTGAAAAAGGGCCATCTGCAAATATTACCCTTGCTAATGGTAATCAAGTAAGTATAACTAATCTTCTACAGTATGATAATGAATTTATCTGGAAAGCTAACACAATTACAATAAAAGTATCAGAAATCTCCGAAGATAAGCGCAACATTAACCATCCTCATAAATATTTAGTTTATGCTCAAATTAACGATGAAACTGAGAATGGTAAACCCAAATTTAGAAAATTAGGGACACTGGCAAGGGAGCAAGAAAATAAACTCGAAGAAATAGGAATTACACTTGGGCATGAAGTAACATCTAACAAAATATCATTGCAGCCTGAACTAAGCGAAGGTCAAATTAAACTTCTTTACCAAAGAGCTTACGAAGTAGCAGAGGAATTTTATAATTCGATTCCAGAAGACCAAAAGCTAACAATGGCAGCTGCCACCTGGGCGGTATCAACTACTCGTGAGACTAGTAATGATAAAAGTAGCGATCGCCAAAATAAAGTTTCTAATTTCGCCTTTGCTGCTTTTCCTCAAGAGATTATCAGTCAGTTAGATACACTCAAGTTTACCGAGTTTAGTATCACTGGATTTGACCGGAATAATGAGTTTTTTAATAAAAATCAACCTCAGAGTATTCGATTTAATCTAGCTGAAGATGGAAAAAGTGTAATTGAAATCCAGAATCAAGAGGGTAATTACGAAACATTTGGGAATATTGAACAAAGTAACGCCCGGCTACCAATTGGTACTATTGCGATTGGCAGTGTTGAAAAAGGTGAAGTATACACCACCTCTGTTACAACCAAAGTACCCGGATTACCAGAACTCACTTTCAAAGTAGGCGAAGTTAATAAGTTTGGAAATTCCCAAAGGTTTAATAATGAACCTGTAATGTTAACAATCGAAAAGGTTGACCTGATTCGGGAAGACTATACTATTTATCTTCAAAATGGTAATAGACCTGAAAAACTAGGCAATATTGATAAAGAATCAATCAAAGAAGGTATTGCTCAAGGCTGGCTAACAGAAAAGCCTGGGAATGGGCAACAGTTACATCTTAAAATTCAAACTATCATCACTGGACAAAATGCCTATGCTATAGCAGAGACATCTCAGAATAATCTGTTACGAATTAATATTACGAATCCAAAGTACAAAAAACAGGAAATTAACAACCAAGTATTTCAAGAAACTTTAGTTAGGGCATTTGATAAAAAGCACGTTTATATTGCTAAAATTGGTGACCAATCACTCGGTATCATTGGTCAGCATAATGAACGTCTCGAAGCTGATTTAAATAAAGGAAATATACAAAAACAGTGGCAAAGGAAAGAAAGTAGCACTGTACAAAAATTAATTGATACGGGCATTATTCGCCCAAACCAACAACGAACCACTATCCCTGTACAGATTACCAGTAATGAAAGTACCTGTAAAATAATTATTAATCCAGAAACAGTACAGTATCCCGACAAATGGGTTAAACGCAGTCAGCTTATAAGTAATGAAAAGACTGTCAGAGACGAACAGCAAGAAAAACGTAACCAAATTCTCGGTAAAATAAACGAACGTCCTACAATCATGTTTCAAGATAAAGAGCAAAAATTAGTAGGGCTTTTAGGATTAGCAGTTGATGAAAATATAGCCGAAAAAACCAAAAAGTATCTTGAAAAAGTAGGAGTATCATACGAACAGCTTCCTATATCACAAGCTCGCTTAGAGTCCAAAAAAGGAATGACTATATTCGTACTTGATGAAACTACTATCAGCAGTGAATTAAGACAAACCTTTATTAACCGTGCTGGTGGTCATATCAACAGTGCAGATACACCCTCACAACCCACTCCCATTATTCCCCAACAAACTGTATATTTTTATAATCCAAATCAACAATATACTTCCCCCGATGGATCGCTCTTAGAAACTAAAGAAGCTTTGGGATTAGTAGTTCCCGCACAAGACGCGATCGCTGTAGCCACTTGGTTAGAATCAAAATCTACTGAAAACGATTATTTTATTGAGAGTAACACTGCTACATTTATTTTTAATAAAAATGAAATTAGTGAGGAAATAAAGAAAGAATTTAATAGTTTACTGGGAGAAGCTATTAATATCGCTGAAGTTGATGGATTTGACCGCTACGAACAGCTTAGTGCAGAGTTAAATGAAAAAGTTACAACTGAAGGTAGTCTTTTAAAATTAAACCAAATTCCAGAAAATAGTGAGTACCAAAAAGCTTTACAAGCACTTCCTAACCGTCCAAGAGAACTCAATCAAGAAGATTCTCCAGTACCAATTGTTCCTGCTAAAGCTTTACCAGAAAAGAATACAACTAATATTCAATTAAATACTAACGCCACAGTTGCAGGAATTTCACAAGTCTATCAAAACGCAGTTGAGATACAAGTAGTAACGGATACACAATCAGAAGCTAAGAATCAACCAATATTACTACCCAACTCGCGTCAAGCCGATCCAACTAAAGCTATCGAAATATTGGGTAAGGTAAGCGAGGAAAAAGTAGACCAGTTGCGATCGCATCTTGAAACCCACCTCAAGCCCATACTGGAAAATGACAAATCTAACTATGCACCACTGAGACAAGTTGCCTGGGTCGGTGCAAAATGGGATTTGAAGGATAAAGACTTCAAGCCAGGGATACAAGACGACAGGTTGATGGAACTTGTCAAACAAGTCTATCCTGACGCTGATATTGTGCTGGTAACTTATTCCGAGAACCCTGGTGCTGGGATTAACTACCACCGCGATGATTCCTACGCCGCGACGGAAGCCCGCAGCATCAATATCGGAAATTGTGACTGGGGCTATCGTGCTGCTAAGGAACGAATGGCATGGACTAGGGAAGAGAATCAGGACGCGCCATACCAAGAGTTTAAACTTGAGTCAGGTACAGTAACCCGCTTTAACTGCAAGAACGAACACGCTGCACTAAAGACTGAAGCTGGCAGATGGTCTATTAATATCTGGTCAATTAAAAATGACCTGGGCAGGGAAAACAGCGTTCGCCAAAAATTTGAGAACTTCCTCACCTCAAATCAACCTCCGCGTGCGGTAGTCCAAAGCAACAGCGACCTCACCATCAGAGCTAACGAGTGGACACCAGGGGGAGAAATTAAAGTAGAGCGCAGTTATACCAGCCTCAGAGAAGTCACCCAAAACATACCCTCACACGCTTTAAACCAACCAACTGTCGAAGAAATTATCGCCATTGGCAATTCCACTGCGGTACGCGCTGCTAATCCTCAGATTCCAGACAACCCGGTTATATCTGGCAAACCAGTACCAATGGTTTATACGCTGCATCTGCACGGCGAAGCTGCCACGATACCAGTTAAAACAACCATTGATGCTATGCGCGGACACGGTAGGATACACACTACCAGAGGTGTAGACTACCAAAAAACTTATGGTATCAATGAGGGAGATATTGCGATCGCCCAAGGTAAAAACGGCGAGCAAGTTGCTTTTCGGGTAGGTAAGCAATACAAAATTACCACCCAAATGATCCAAGACCCAAGTTACCAGCAAGCCTGGGCGAGATGGGAGAAGCATTCACCAAAAGAACTTACCCAAACTCAAGCGAGTAAGAGTCAGGTATATGGCTTATTCATGGAGCCACTAGGAGATTATGTCAATGGCAAAATTGTTCCGTTCCCAATTATCCAAAAACAACCTGCAACACCAGTAAATATCAGCCCAGACTCTAAAGATGGGCTGGGAGTAGCACTCAGCCTTGCCACTGCACTCGCCAAAGAACAAGGCAAGCTGCAAAACGATTACCAAGTTTCAGTCAAAAATAATCCAGAAGCCTCCGCCGGGCAGTATGGAGTAGAAACCCATGTCCAAAAACCTCAAGGGGTAGCATACGCATCCGCCGAACACGCATTTAATCACCAAAAGCAGTTGCATCCATCAGTTGATGAATACCAGCTAATGGTAGAAGTGCTTCAGGCTAAACTCGAACAACACCCCCGGCTAACTGAGGCGATCGCCAAACGTGGGGGAGTCAATTGGTTAGAAAACTGTACAAGCATTACTAATGCCCAGGATCAACAGTGGCAGGGTAAGGGTAAAGAATCCGCATTTATTCAAGCCCTTAGCGAAGCGTATATATATGTAGTTGCAAAATCACAACAAACTACAGTACAAACCCAGCAGGACAAGTCCCAACAGACTGCTCTGCGGCCCACAAATCCACTGTCCCAACTCGAACCTATAAACGCCGCCGTCGCTGAACACATGAAAAAAGACATTGCGATGGCCCAAATAGCTACCCAGTTTATCGGTAAATCAGCTGCACCCCTTGATACAGCTTCAAGCACACGAAATTACGAGCAAGCATGGGGGGAACGTGCCAACACAGGAAATTACTCAAAAGAAGACATGATTATGGTGTCCGGATCTGGCCCGTGGCGTGGAGTAACAAGCGAGCAAATTGCCCAAACATTTGAAAATCACTATAAACCCTTACTTGATAAGGCAATAGCAGTGAAAAGCTCTTTTCTAGTCGGAAATGCACAAGGAACTGACCAATTAGTTCAAAATTATCTTCAAGAAAAAGGGTACAGAGTAGAACAAACTTCCCAAGGATACGCAGTATTTAATCCTGTAGAAAACACCAAAGTTAGTAGCGATATTATTTCTACTAATACACAAGTATCAGATAACTCATTAATTTCTAACGACAAGAACATTTTTTCATCACAACAAAGCCAACAACCAAATATTAACCAAGCACTCGCATCACCTGCTCAACCCAAAATACAGCAAGTTGGAGTGATGGATAGCATTATCGAGCGGATGAAAGCTAATACAGTGCAAAATCTCCAAGACTGGTATATAGCAGCTGAAAAACTCGGTAAATCAGACACATATCTCAATAGAATTCAGGAGATAACTAATTTATACATTCAAGAAAATATTAGTCTTGAGAATGCTTTTAAGGCAATGGAAGAAGACATTAAAGAATTAGAAAAAGTTAATGAGATGACCAGTCTTGCTCAACGTGTAGTTAAGACAATTGGACAAGAGGATATTAATGGCATTATGACAGTCCAAACAGAAAAATATCAGATTGCTACTCAAACTCAAAACCAAACTTATCTAGTTAAAGATAAAAAGGATAATATCTTGCTATATGTCAAACAAGGAAAGACTCAAGTAAGTAACATTAGTGATGAAACATTACAAGATTTTCAATTTATGAGCGATCGCATCAATAATGCACTCAAAGATGTCAAAAAAGATTTAGTAGAAAGGTAATTTTATTATGAAAGAATTAATCGAGTTTCCAGTAGAAGGTTTAACTCCAGCAATGCAAGCTTGTCTCCTCAGAGAATTAATCGCACAGCTTAATATACCTGATGAGAAATTTGAAGAATATGCAAAAAATCCTCCAACTGCTGAGGAACGACAAGAGGCTGTGTTAAAGTTAAATTCAGAAATGAGTAGAATCAGTGAAATAGCGCAAGAGGAAGTAAAGTTAAGCTCCACAGAAATAAAACCTATCAATTTTGTTAATCCAGTTAGTCCAGAGTCATCTTTACAACCCGAAGTAAGCCAGTCTAAAAACAATACAATTGAACCAGACGTTCTAAAAAACTTTACAGATAAAAATGACGACAATAATGGCGACCTAGTAGAAGAAGATCAACACGATCAAGTACAATCTATTATCGCT
The DNA here is from genome assembly GCF_015207705.1 of Nostoc sp. LEGE 06077. GTDB lineage: Bacteria > Cyanobacteriota > Cyanobacteriia > Cyanobacteriales > Nostocaceae > Nostoc_B. The sequence goes on along the minus strand of NZ_JADEWI010000006.1, from coordinate 93,509 downwards.
AATTTCCAAATTCAACAATTTGTTATCCCTGTAATTTTAGACCGCTTAAATATATTTGGAAAACCAGATAAAGAGACACAAAGTATCCTTTATAAAAGTGAGACATATACTGCAAGTCTAAAATCAGAAGAAGATTCACAAACTCTTAGCCTTGATAGAAATTCGCCTGATTCAGAAGCAAGTCAAGAAGCACTCCTAGCATCTCGCAATCATAGCTCAGAGAATTACTCTATTATCATCAATAACCTTACCCATAATGAATTTGAACGGTTTAAGGCTCTGTTCGATGAGCAACAAGCACACTGCGAACAGAACCAACAACAATTCAAAAACCAGGATGCTGTTCAAGAGATAGATTAGATTAAATCAACCCAAAGCACACACCATAAGAAAAAGCTATAAACCCCAAAACTAGCTTGTTATTAAAACTCAAGGGAGTTTTGGGGCAAATAACAACCGCAACAGAAAAATAGTAAAAAGACGCAGTAAAGTCAAACAAACTTGTCGGGTTAACAGGTAATCTGCCTAACCCGACCAAACATAGCATTCCTATTAAAGACCAAACAACAATATTTTCTATCCATCCTAAAAGTTGATTTAAATTCATAAAAAATCGTTTATTACTCCCTAAGTTTGATAAATACTATTAAAACTAAAACTGATCAATAAAATTGCCTAGTAAATAGATTGCTTAATGAAAACTACACAAACCATCCAATCACTTTGTAAATTTTTTAAAATTAAAAATAAAGTTTTTAAATAAGCTGATTAATTTATAGTAACTGTAAAGATTAAGAAACAGTAAAAAGTAAGTGGTATAAGTATTATTATCAGGGACAATACTAAACCAAACAGTATGTAATATGAAACCTATTAATGTTGTCATCATTGAAAATGAGAACATATCTAGGGTTGGCGCGGCAGCAATATTATCTGAAACTGGTAAAATCCAGGTATGTGGCCTTGCTAAAACCGGAAAAGAAGGAATAGAAATTGTTGACCAACAAAAGCCAGATATCGTGGTGATAAATATTGATTTACCTGATATCAATGGCACTGATGTCATAAGTTTAATCAAATGCAAACACACGTCAATTAAAATAGTGGTTATGACTGCAAATAGCAGCCGAGATACCATTAACGCAGCAATTAGTAATGGCGCAGACTGCTACTACTGTAAAAATAATGCCAGAGAAGAAGTAGGAGAAAGATTCATTGAAGCAGTAATGGCTGCATACAATAATGAATCATGGATTGACCCAACTATTAATCGCATTTTGATTGATAATCTTAGGTCAAATGACACAGCCGATAGAGATTCACTAGATTTGTTAAGTGATTTTTCTAATAAAGAAATTACAGTTCTCAAATTAGCGGCTGGTGGCATGAAAAATAATGAAATTGCTAATGTCATGTATGTTTCCGAAGGTACAGTCAGGTCATATTTACATAATTCATTTATCAAGTTGGGAGTCAAAGATAGATTAAACGCTATCCGTGAAGCTATCCGCCTGGGAATCCTCAGCTTTGCAGACATGAAAATCGAAGAAGAAGTTACTCAAGCAACCCACACCAAAGTCAAAACCAACCAAAATAGTCAAAAGGATACAGCTAAAACGAGTAATAAGGGATACAAAGGCTGGGTTGCCTAGAAAATTAATCAACTGCAATTATGCAGCCGCCTGAATACTTCTTCTGCTGGCGGCAAGTTTTAATGATGGCAGCGTTTCTAACATAAATACTACGCGCTACTTTACCTTCATTGGATTTAGCCCAATCCAGAAGCTTTTTATCTTCGGGTTGTAAAATGGCAGATCCAAAAGCCGCCTGCTGAAAAGTTACACTTCCAGCAATAGTTTTATACGTAAAAACACCAATTGCAGTTCCTAAAGCCAGTACAAAACCCAACACTCCCGCTACTTGTGCCAATCGCCAATTACTTACACCCAAGACAGGCAACGCCCCACCAGCTTGCTTAGTCATCTTAATTAAATCCTTAGCAGCTTGGGCGATCGCACTTTTTTGTTGTTGTATTGCCACCTTAGAAGCACTATTTAACTTATCGTCCACCATGTCAGTCCAACCCACCACAAGCGAGTCAAGCCTACCAGGTAGCTGCTGCAACGCAAATTGGGTTGTTCCTAGTTCCGCGTATAAGTTAAACAAGGGGTCATCAGGTCGAACACCTAATTTAAGTATCCAATCAGTAACCTCTGCTTTCTTTTCTTCAGAATATTCTGCGATAACTTTTTCAACAACTTTTGCAATATTGGTCATAGGTGGTTTAAATAATTAATTTAAAACCTCACTGTCAATTTGGTAAAGCTCATACTTACCATTCTTCAGATTCAATATCTTCATTTACATCAAAATTGGAAGGATTTTGTTGATTTGCACCTACAGAAGCTAGTTCTGTACAGTTCTTACTTAGCCCTAAATAATTAGAAGCAATCACATTAGAAACAATAGAATTCTTAAAATTTTCCATCCAGTTGAATACTATCGAACGGTGAATAGTATTAAGAGGGGAGGCAGTTTCAATAAGTTGAGCATAGGGTAAACCAGTATCCTCAAGCAACTGATATAAGTCATTATATAAACCACCTAAAACTAATTCCAAACCATTTAATTTATTAATATCAGCTTGGAATTGACTACCTTCATAGTATCGAAATTCCTTACCAAAGTAATAATTTTTGATAACAACATAGTCAACTTGACTACCAAAATGCTGGTATAAATCCTCAAGATAATCTTCAACACAGTCTTTACGATGTGATATCGGGTGCAAGAAAGTAACGCGATATCCGAGATGGTTAAGATTTCCTATCAGTGAAACATCTTTATCAAAAAACTTGAACTCTTGATGGTTTTGACCTGGCATATCCGTCAAAACTACATCAATATTTGGAAACATTTCTAAGTCAAGTAATAATCTATCCGAATCGCCCCTCGACAATCCCAAATGGTTTATTTCAAAACCTTTTGTTTTATACATCGATAGCTTGTTACGATAACCGTGGTAGAAAATACGCGCATTGCATTTACTTTTCAAGTACAATTCCAGCAAGAGCCTAGAAACTGTGGACTTACCCACACGAGCATCACCCGATGTAATTACAAAACGCTTTTTAAACATAATCAACCAAGCAAACTATTCAATTAAGCAGCTATATCTTGAGATGCTTAATTTGCATCTTGGTTTTTAGCTTTTTCTTTTTCTTCATTTTCTCTAAGCTCTTTAGATTTTTCCACAACTACTGGGTAGTAACAGTCATCTGGTTGTATATCAAAACCCAATAAATTAAATGCTGGCTTAATTTGCGCTTCAAACTCAGCAAGCCAAGATTTAATTCTTGACTTAATTACAATATTTGTTTCTTTATGAGTCTGACCTTCATTAAAGGTTAAAGCATGGCGGTCAAGAAAGTCATAAGACTTGTAGAATAAATCTGGCATTACAAGTTCTATTAGACCTTCTGCAAGCATATTCTGACGTAGGGAAGAGTCATTATATCGCTCAAACTTTTCTTCTTCACCATGAAACAGATTTTTGACAACAGTATAATCTACTTGGTCTTTACAAAGTTCACGAAGTTTTTCTAAAACATTGATAGAGTCAAGAACTCTACTAATCACTGAAACCATTGTCGCTCGACAATTAATTTCAGTTTTCAGAACTTCAAAAAATGCAAGCTCTTTGACATAACTTTCAAAGAAACCTCCAGATTGTGCAGGTAAGTCTAATAATGTGATAGGACAATCACTCTCATCTAGATTAATTAATAAATCGTCAGCACCACCTCTATGAAAAATATCAATATAACGTATTATAGGGCGGTAATCTTTTTGAAAATATCTTTCTATCTGAGGATTCCTTAAGTCAGCTTCATAAGCAACACAGGGTAAATTTTTATTAATGTAAAGTTGAAATATTGCTCGTGCAAAGGTACTTTTACCCACGCCACCTTTATCACCTGTTATAATTATCAGTCGCTTTTGAGGTTTACCATTAGTATTGGAGGAAGTATTATTTGACATGGCTGGTTGTTCTTTATTTTTTCGGGTCATATATTATTTACAAAGTGATTAAACTTTGTTGTATTAGATTAATGTCAATCTAAATTTTTAAATTTGTAAACACAAAGTCAATAAATTAAATTAATGGAATAAAGAAATCAGCAACTATATTGCTCAATAAAATTTTCCTAATTTATTTTGAATAAACTACTTTGAGTATGCAACCTCTCGCTCAAAAAGCCAAGCAACAAAATTCCACATTAAACCAACATTTGTTGATATGTAAATTAGTCATAAATTTTATGTCGTTTAAAGTAACTTGACTTTCAAAAAAGGCATTATGATATTTTGATCGGAAATAATCTATGAGTGAAGTACGAGCTGATTATGATGGTGCTTGGAAGGAAGGTGTAGAACAATATTTTGAAGCGTTTCTTGTGTTTTTCTTTCCAGAGATTCAAGCAGAAATTGACTGGGAGAGAGGCTATGAATTCCTTGAGAAAGAACTTCAGCAGTTGATCCGAGAATCTGAAGTTGGTAAGCAATTTGTCGATAAGCTGATTAAAGTTTGGCTAAAAGATGGAAAGGAAACTTGGTTGCTAATTCACCTGGAAATTCAAAGTCAAGTAGATACCAACTTCACTAAACGAATGTTTTCGTATCACTACAGAATCTTTGACCGTTATAACCAAGAAGTTGTTAGCTTGGCAATTCTGGGGGATAATCAAGCCAACTGGCGACCACAAGAGTATAGTTATGGTCGTTGGGGATGTCGCCTTAGTCTTCAATTTCCCATTGTCAAGCTACTGGACTATGAATCTCGTTGGTTAGAATTGCAACAAAGTGATAGTCCTTTTGCCGTTCTGGTGATGGCGCACCTGCGGACACAAGCGACAACTCAAGATTTAGCAGGCCGATTGCAGTGGAAGTTGAGCTTAATTAAACGAATGTATGAGTTAGGCTATAGTAGAGATAAAATCCAGCAAATCTTCCGGTTGCTAGATAGATTAATGACTCTACCACCGGAGTTAGATTTAAATTTCAAAGCAGAATTGGAGCGTTTTGAGGCTGAACAAGAAATGACATACATGACAAGCATAGAACGCATAGGTATAGCAGAAGCTACCCAGAAATATATTGCTCAAATCCTAACAATTCGATTTAAAGATGTTTCTACTGAATTAGTAGAAAAATTAAATGAATTATATGATATTGAGTTATTGAATCAATTGTTAGAAAAAGCAGTAACTACAGGTTCAATATCTGAGTTTGAGCAACAATTAAGTCAAGAAAATACAGATACATAGTGTTAAAGTTGCACGGAACGGTGACCGTATAGTCATAAATTCTAACTACCAGCTAACTTTGTTTGCTTTCAAATACAAATTAATTCCCCAATCAAATCTGCTGCCCGCTTTCCATATTTTTGTTGAATAGCGTCCCTGTACGGCAAGCAATCTTCACTTAAAAAGTCACGAATAAATAGAGAAAAATTAAATCCTCTTTTCGAGTCCACGTATTCTGCTAATTCAATATGAAACAGTAATTTAAATTCATCATCTCTTTTTTTGAGTGCTGAATATTTAGTTAAATTGTTGGCTTGGAAGATTGGTTCAATTGCTTGATTAAACAGTTTTTCCATTAAGATATCTTTCATATCTCCTTCTATATTTTTGTACCAAATTTTACTCACAAGTATAATTACTTCTGTAAAGCTGAATCACCTCTTTTTGTGCAGTTAAAATCTAAAATAACAAACATCTTACCGCCTGATGTCCCTCATCTTTCCCAAAATTTTTCGCTCTCCAACTCCAAGGAAAACGGTAGACACCCAGGATTGGCAGTCGCCCACTCCTTAGCTTCTGCAATTAGAGTTTCGTTACCGGAATCGAGGTAGAATTGCATTTTGGCACGTTGCTCTAAGCGATCGCGTTCCTGAGTGCTGAGAATATGTCCCGTGATTACACAGTATTGGCGCACCTTAGCCTTAGCTTGGGTTAAAGCCATTAGCCGTAGTTTTGTCACTCGCTTGAGTTCCTCGATGCGGTAGGAATCATCAGCAGTCTCGTCACCAACAGATGCACCGTGCAAGCCATTGTTGGGGTTTTGGAGTGGTTGTTCTAGTGAAGCCGCAGCAGGTATCGAAACTACACCCAGCCCGTTATCCTCCATGTTAGATAAGTTTTGATTATCAACTTTTGACGACGTGCCGGAGCTACACAGGTATATAAAATCCTGATGAGAACTGAATTCATTTGATTGTAAAATGTTTGTATGAACCGAATTCTCTAATTGATTGGTAGTTTTATTTGAATTAATTTCAGCAGTATTAGAAGAATTTATGAATTCAAGATTTTCCGCAGGCTGGATGACAGCTAAGTCTGACTGAGAAACATCAAGTTGTTCAACAAACCCTGCTGACTCCAGCCCTTGGGGGGCTGTAGCAGCAGGAGGTAAACACTTACAAAAAACCTTCATATAGAAAGAATGAACGTAATTACTTATTCCACAAGGATTTTGAGTATCGTGTTTTACAAATGAGCTTTGAAATTCGTAAAATTGCCCGTTCTCGCTTGATTGATAAGGGTTTAAGCTATTTTCTGCCCAAGGGTCTAAAATGTAGCGTGTGGGATGCCACAAATGTAAGTGCTTTTGTAGTGTCTCTTGAGAGATAGTTTTGTTAAAGCGGTGTTTATACTCAGCACGTATAGCTTTTGCCCGTTCAGTAGCCCCTGCTGGTAATCCACTATCCCACTCTATTGCTGTTACTACTATCTGGATGCGTCGTTGGGCTTGTTGACTACGTTCCCAGTTCTGTTGGTGGCGACGGTCAAATGGAATTACGTTATCTTTAGGTTGATCAATGCTACTAACACCTGCTATGGCTTCTGCAAATGTGTTGGCGAATGTACCCAACAGCCGTTCGGGATAACTAACGTAGGCACTGTACCATTTGTTACGAATTGTGCATTCTACCCAATGCCGTACTCTAGCTTCGATTTCATGTTGGTGTCGGCAATATTGCTTATAACCAGGGGCGTTAATTGCGGTGGAGAGGCAAAATTCGACTAATTTATCGCCTCTTAAGTCTAGAAAGACGATTCCGTAGCCTGCAAAGATTTGTAGGAGGGTGTTTGTTTGTCCTTGTCCCGTCCAACCGATCGCAATTATTTCTTCCCAGTTGGCACGCCACTGTGCAGCATCAGCAGACTCTTGCTTACGATATCTCTCCTGTGCAATTTGTTTTTTGGCTTTGTTCGCTACCCGTTTTAATTTGGTTAAATCTTGCCGACTGGCCGCGCGATCGCAATAGTCGAGAAAAATGGAAACTGAGTCGCTAATAGCTTGTAAGTCATCATCAAGTAAAAATGACCCACTACCCGGTTGCATGGGACAACGGATGGCTTTGTAGTTGGTTATTTGTTTGGCACTATATGGTTTAGTGTTTGGGAAGATTTCTAGGTGTCCTTGGCGCAGGATAAAGCCTGCATTTCTCAAAGTAATTTCTAAGGCGCAAGCTACGGCAAAGGTAGGCAGGGGAGATGCAAAGTTTAAAATTAAGTGATAACCACCACTAAAGCTGGACTGGAGAATAACGATATCGACTATGCCGATTTCCTCTAATGCGGCTTTGATGCGATTTATAGATTCAATGTTATGGTAGTCACCAAAAAAGTCCAAATCGATTGTGGCGTAACGGGTTGTGTTGTCAAAGCGTAGACCTACTAATTTTGACTTATCTTGGTGCAGCTTCCACAGTTGGGAAGGTTGCAGGTAATAATCGATAGTGCGCCATGCTGGTTTTGCACCTTCTACTAAAGAAGGGGCAACTATCGCCCCAAATGGATGCCAAAAACGCTCTACGTAGCGTTTACCCAAAGATTCTGCGGGTAGGTGGGGTTTGATTTTCTTTTTTGCAGGCTGTGAAAGACTTAATTGGGGCCTGTTATCAACATCTGCCCCGAAATCTTCTTGGAACATGAGTGACTGTCCTGATGGTTTTAGTGCATCAGGTAGCCTCGCTGTTGGTCAAAATGTGTTAGCCTAAATTTGAAATTTTTGTTTTATTAAGAAGCGGTTGGTTATCCGCTTGTTGGAGACGACTGGTAATCGTCTCGTGGTTGAAAGCAAACAGAGGCTTATACTTGTTTAGGCTTAGACATACATAGGCTTAGGCTAAGATTTAGTCCAACACGCTTCACCAACAACAATGCGGCTACCCAACTTTTTTTTGAGAGCTATTTAAATACGTCAGTTCTAGCGAAGTTGTGACTAAATCTAGAAAATAGTTTTGGAATAAGAATGCAAAGCTAGTAACACCTAAAAGTGTCACCAAAAACTGGCAGAGGTTAGTACAATGGGTGAAGATGAAATTACACTTCACCAACGAATTTAAAAACAAAAAACAGTCAAATATATTCATACGAGTTCAGCACCCAAAAAATGAACCCGTACTGCAATCAGTATTGAGATGCTAATCTATTAGGTAACGTTAAATTGTGGGATAAATTCTCTGCTAGATTAACTGCTCACAGCTACCTATGCAGCACGAATATTACCCTTTTTTCTATTTGTAGATACTTCCATTGCTTGCATTTGGTTCTTATAATCCTCCCAAGTTTTTTCAAATACGTCAGACTCGTACATCCGCAATAAAACCTCCTCTTTATCAGTTAAATTTGGTAGTTTTAACAACTCCGCTAAAGATACCTGAACTGGAAAAACATCCCTAAACTTTTCCATTAAGTGAAGTATTCTTGCTCTCTGTTCAGCAGATGGTTCATCTTGCAACTCCGCATCAATCTGTCGCGGACGTATATTCACGATTTCTAGGTTCATATTTACTAAATTCCTCAATCCAAAGACAACAAATTCATTAGTTATACCAATAACACGCCCCACGATTTCCAACTCTGGCCGCAGTCTTTCCTTAAATTGATATACTTGACCAACTTGGAAACGCCGAAACGGATTGCGATCGCCATTCCGCATCCAAGCGATACCATCACTTATACTACCTATCTCATCTGCTTCAATCAGGTCTATAACCTGGTTACAGATATCTTGATTGCAAACAAACTTGTAAGCTGCATCAATACTCCGGTTAAATTCCGCCTCCAGTGCAACAACTGCCTTAAATTTTTGCAAATCCCGTAATTGAGAAATATATTCAAAAACTTTTTTACCCTTGTGATAACTGCCAACACTTATCCTTAGATTCTCTGATACCTCCCGAATCACAGGTTTACCCTTATTTAATTGAGAGTTACTCTCATCTATCGAAGTGTTCAAATTTGAATACTTCGATTCATTCAAACGACGAGCGCTTTCCCTCTGTCTTTCTTTCGCTTGGGGACGAAGTACGCTCTCCCAGTACTGCCCTTCGTGAAATTTTTGGTAATGAGTCTTTCCGCCTTCGCGGTGGAGATTAAAATCAAGCACTAATTTCAAATCTTCTTCAGGCGAGCCAGACTCGACAAATTCTACTTTCACAGCAGAAATTCCCAACTGGCGGGCTATCTGCAAACGACACTTACCTGCTAAGACTACATTTACACCAGTGCGTGCAGATACCTTTAAAGATTCCAGAATCCCTTTTTCCGAGATACTTTTTTCCAAAGCGGGACGAACCTCATTTTCACCGTATATTTCTATCAGCTTCGGATGAACTACCAATTCCGCAGGAGAAATATATACAATTGCCGGACTATGCACCTCAGACATATTAATACTCCGGGTCACAAATTGCCTAAATAAAGATAAGTTCAATTTTGAAAAGCTTAAGCAAAAAGTAGAAAAACTCAAGCAGCAGGACTGATGGCACTTTCTACAGTGAAAGTGATATTATTAAAAAATAATTAATTTTTGTAAATAATGAACAATTAATTATCAAACAATCTCCCGAAGAGAATTTTTGCAGTAGAAAACTATTATTATTAACCCATTTAAAACCAATTTCATTGAAGAGATATTTTTTGGCGTTATTTTTGGGAAAAATACATCTACCGAAAGAAAGATTTGTAAAACTGGCTAAACTCATGATATGATGTCTCTAGTTAATTAAATTGACAAAACAATGTTCCGCCTTGTTTTACTAACAAGTGGGCTTGTTTTCTCCTCAAAGCCCTGGTGCAAACAGGGCTTTGGGTGGGTTTTTAGAAAAAATGAACGCTACAAAAAGAGTATATCAGGCTTCATTCCATTTGGCAAAATTGTACAGTAAAGAGGGGTAAATTTTTAGATGCCTCATCTTCAGATATTAAATTCTCTTGAAAAACAAGCACTAGAACACATAGCGGCAACGAGCAGCGATGAAGTTAGCAAAAGAGCGAAAATTCTGCTAGGGCTAAACGAAGGCAAAAAATATGTAGCTTTAGCCCAAGAGATTGGTGTAACCGAAAACTCAATAGCAAAGTGGAAGAAAAGATGGACATCAAGTACCATCTTGTCAGAAACCCAGGAGTCAGCGATCGCAAAAGCTAATGAAGTATTGGGTGTCAACGTAGGCAGACCTAAGAAGTGCAAAAGTACAGAGGCAAGCAAAATTGTCGAAATTAGCGAATGGAGCAAGAACCGAAAACCTAGTCGTTCCAAGCACCACTACCATATGCAGGTAGCAGAAGAAGCCGCTAGGAGAGGTTTACCAACACTATCGCCAAGAAGTATAGGACGCATTTTAGAAGCTCAACCTTAATAGAAAGAGTCATCAAGCAAGTATTATCCTAGCCCAAGGGAGTAGTTTTGCAATCCCAGTTTTTACCGAGGCTTTTCACCAAATTCTAATTCTAAGCAAGCATTTCCACACACTCGACCACTTGAGTAGAGGTCACTTGTTGCGCGATCAGAAAGTCAACGAGTCCATCGAGTTTTTTACGGTTGTAGACGGTAGAATAGCCTTGAATTCGGCGTTCTTTGCAGAACTGTCGCAGTTTCCGCACACCTAAATCCAAAAGCTTCTTCCTTTCTTCCTTAACATCTACCAGCACAAGCTGTCTAGCTTCATCCGCAACCCCAGTTTCAGCAACTGGCGGTGCAGTTTCAATAATCGAAGATTCTGGTTTAGAAAATTCTTCCCGAACAGAAACAGCGCCAACACCAGTCAAATCCCCATGAGTTTCCAAAACTGGCAACTCTTCAGAAATCACCCCAACGCTATTACTAACTTGAAGTGATACTGATTGAGCAGGGACAAATATCACATAGAAGATTGGGAAGACCATCAAAAACAACTCGATTGGAAACAAAACATCGTTAACAGATTGCATAAAAGGCGATATTGCAAAAGCAGACATAATGTGGTTCCTCCATGAATTACTGATGGGCGGCGCTTAGCGGCTTACCACCCAGTAGCGGGGGAAACCCCCGTACTGAGTGAAAGCTTTTATACGTATCCCAACCAATAGCAGGAGGAAGGAGGATAAATTGCCTTTTTAAGCAATTAGATGAACTAAGTTTTCCAAAATTTGCAGCTGTTAAATTGGAGAAATTACCAGTTCAAGATACAGAAATTGCAAAAATGCGAAATGCGATTTTTCCGGCTTGTACTCGCAGCTTTGAGAAACTTCCTTATTCATCCCAGCACTCCAAATTTTTTACTCTTAAGGTAGTTAACGTAGCTAACCAAGTTGTAGTTATATCTGAGTTCTTGAGGAACGAAAGTTGAGTAAGGATGCAGTGCTACACCATCACGGCGAAAGCGATGACAGGGCGCATATATATCAAAAAAGATAGATATTTCATCACCATCAACTTCGATTTGAGCTATGCCATTGAGTTCCTTTGCAAACTCTAAAACTCGTCCTGATGCTACGTAGTCAAAGACCACTACATTTCGAGTACGGAAATACTGGATGTAAGAAAGAAGTTTTGCTTCCATACCAAGCTCAAGCAGTCTGTCAGAATGTTTCAGCAAGATACCGGAATAGGAAAAAGAAAACCTACGGTTAGCGTATTCATCCCACAAGATAAGATTGCCGTAAAATTTGCAAATATTCGCTTGATTGGACGATATTTCTCTATTTAAATTTTCGACAACAGCATCATCTTCAAATGGAAACAACGCCTTACGTTCATCCCATTGCTTATCTGGACAGCAACCATTCTCAAACCATCCATGTGGATGAATCCCACAAACAATATTATTGGCACCATGCAGTAACTTACACCCAGCACATACTCGCAAATAGCAAGAACTAAATTCTTCACTATTAACTGCATTAATATAGCATCGGTGTATATCTAAATGCTCCTCTAAAGCTTCACAAGGTAAAGGTTTATATGAGGAGAATGTTTGTCCAATTAATCTGTCTGGATCTGTTTCATCATAGATTACTGCCAAGTCGTCAATTTGGTGAGAACGTAGTTCTTCGTAAAGTACGGATTTCCGATATGGTTCTTCCTCAAATCTACAAATAACCAAGCACTTTGAATCAGGATGTCTTTCAAAATTCATCACCGTGTAAGTGTAAATTGAAAGCAGACAATCAAAATTTTCAAAGCTCTCAGTTTTTATTAATACAAGCGGTTTTATGTCAGCTATTTTTGCAGTTTCTCTACTCGAATTAGTTTCCTCCGATTCTTCAACAACGCTTAAGAAAGCACCGCCCAAGGAAGCAAGAATAATTCCGGTAAAGCCTAATACAATAGCACCAGTGCCAATAGAGGCAATTTGTTCGGAGCGTTCTTTCTCAACGATTGGGAATCCGCCCTTAGCTAAGTACAATAAGCCCAAACCAGAAAAAGTTGCTACAGTGCCTAAAGCAATAGCAGTCAAAGACACCATTCCAAAAGCAGCATTAAGGTTTCTCAAGCCATTAAACGCAAACTTCTTCAACATAATTTATCCCTCCAAAATGCAGGTCACAAGATTTTTAATTACTCTTGCCCCGGCACAAATTGGGATTTGCTGAGAACTACACTACTAACCTACCCCTTACTCTATTAACAATTCCACAACTATTTAATAGATATGTACTCGTTAATTTTCAGTCTCAGTAGTAGTTTCATTCCCAATGGTGATAGCAAGAGTCGAACTTGCTTTGTTGCTTAAAACAACAATCTACCCAAACTGGAATATCACCAAATCACAATATATAGAAATCACATATCTACTTTCCAAAAGTCCAAGTATTAGTTTCGTTTAATTCCAATTCTTCAAAACAGTTAGCAAAACCCGTAAAATGGAAACATCTTAGCGGCATCCGAGATATTAATAGTAAAGAAAAATTTTCTAGTTGAGCCAACTGTTGTAATCTCAATAAATCATTGCTAAAACTATCGCTCACAAAGTGCAACCTATCAAAATTATCAATCACAAGTAGTCTATTTAATCCATCAGATAATTCGCTTATTATATTTTGCCAATCCTGCTGGTAGTACAAATCAAAACTCATAGGAATAACATCAAATAGATGAGCCACACTAAAAGGATATTCAAGATTAAGATAAGCAGACTTTAAAGTCATATCTTTAAGTAAACAGTTTTTAACAGTAAAAGTCTTACCAATATCCTGTTTACCCCATAAATTAACATTCTTGCCTGCATTTAGTTCACCAATCAACCAAGTATATTCTTTATAACGTAACATTACTATTATCCTTTAGAGAAACTACAATTGGTTTGAGATTAAATGTGTGATTTTTTGATTGTGTCTTTCTAAATTTTTTCTAGAAAATTTGTTAGATACAATAAAATTATCTAATAAAAAATCAGGTGATTGTGAAAGTCTTAATAGCACACCATCATCACCACTACTGCGATGATAGTAATGTACAACAGGTGATTGGATAACTGTCAGGTTATCGTTACGAATTGCTCGCCCTGTAACTAGCCCATCCATAATAAATTTAGCGGCAGCAGCTACATTATCACTATCTCGTGCAAAATTTTTGAGATACCAATGAAACTCAATCCAAACTGTACTATCTAAATAAAATTCACATTCACTAACAAATTCACCAATTAAGTTTGTCCAGTACTTCTTAAGTTCAGCACTAGCTTGCCAACTCGACCGTGCCTGGTTGATAATTTCGTTCATACAAGGGGGTAAAGGCATGGTCAGTTCAAATATCATCTTCACCACCACCTTTAAAGTTAGTTAAAAATTCTTCGACAACGTTTCTAAATTTCTTGTATGATCTACCATCTTGACGGGATAAATTGAATACTGCTTTGACAATTTCATCAAGTTTATAGCCCTTTTGATGCAAATTCATAATTGAGTTTCTTGCTTCTTCGTCAAGCTGCACCTTAAAACTAAAACTGCCCTCAAAATCAGTCTTAGATTGCTTAGTTTTAGTAGCAGTAGTGGCTTTAGATTTACCATTATCATGACTCTCGCCATACAAACTAGCGACAAATTCATCAAAGTCTAACCCAGATTTCCATGCTGTATAAGGATCGTTCTGGTTTTTTGCTTCCAAGAGTAATTGCTGGAAGTATTCAGGGTCTTCATCGTCAGCAACATATAAAGCTTGGAGTCGTAAAACTTCAGTCGTCTTGTACAGAAAATCACCGTATCCCAGCAAATAAACTGCACGCTTGTCTTTATCGTCCCCCAGGATAATACAACTATCTTCAGGACGGGTTGTAACAAAGGCTGTCTTCGCTGGAAAGTTTGAGCGAATCAACGGGTCTATCACGTTTTTGTCAGGTCGTTGAGTATATAACAATACATGAATCCCCGCACCACCCGCTTTTGCAAGCAACTTCATCAGCGCAGTCTCAATGCGATCGCAGTAGTTATCATCGGAAAGTAGATCAAAACACTCGTCAATCAGACAAATCACTCGCGGCATGACAAAATCAGGTGCAAACCGCAGGTTGTACTGTGCGATTGTTTCAATACTGCTGTGGCGCTCAAATTCCTGGTAGCGCAATTCCATTTCTTCGACCAAGTAATCAAGCAAGTTAGCGGTAGACTCTGCATCACGTGCTACTGGGGCTACAAGATGGGGAAGCCCATCAAATTTACCAAAGGTCACACGTTTAACATCTGATAGTGCCAGTCGAACAACAGAAGGGGGATATCGTCGCACTAAGTATAAGATTGCGGCTTTCTCAAACTGCGATTTTCCACCCCGCGTCCGCCCACCACCCAGGATATGAGTAACGTTATCGCTATAAAGAGGAATTTCGACATAAGTGCCATCAACATCAACACCACCGGGGATAGACACCGAATAAATGTCAGGTTCGCCGCCAAAAGTAAAGTAATCACGGAAATAAGCAAATTGTCTATCTAACCGGGGTATGTCAAATACAACTCCCCCAGGCACTACACTCACCATTGGCGCAACTTTTAAGCCTAATTCTTCACCCAGTTGCTGTACTAAGTCATTACCTATATCTTCTACTTTCTTGTAACTAACACCCCGTCCCAGTTTTACCCTAATACGGTTAAAAGTGGGGCCATTTTTGGCATCAATATACTTAGCATTAATATTAAAATCTTCTAAAGTATCAACTAATAGTTTCCCTGCTTGCCCCATAGTTAAAATTTGTGAAGTATTTATCTCATTTGCACCGATATTTCTATCTAAATATTTAGGCTCTTTTAAAAGAATTGAGCCATCACCTGTCACTTTTAAATCTAATGGTTTACCTGTGGCACGCGCAACAAGCACTGCCGTTCGGCAGCAATAGTTTTTAATAAAATTATCTCTCGATTTATTCGCTAAATCAGTAAAGAAACTAGTTTCTTTATTGCTCAAAAATAAATTATAAAGATTCTCCTGAACTACTTTATAACCAATCTGCTTGAGATAAATATTTTTAATTGATTCTATATATTCAAATAAAGATTCAATAGGTGATAGATTAACTATCTCAATCATTTTTTGATATACGTTATTTTGCTCCCACTGTGATGGCATTCTATTGAAATGGATATACTCAAGTGCATAACGTACAAACTCGTACTGATTTAAAGTACAGTGTTCTGCACAGATTGATAATATTTCATCATCGTTTGTACCTGCAATTACTGATTCGTATATTACCTGAAATAAAAATTCCAAGTTAAATTCAACAACTGGACGTGATAATTTTGCTTTAAAGTCAATCTGCTTTAAAACAGTTTCAGCATAAAAAACCATTGCATCCGGTAAAGCTTACCGTACATTCTCTACAATCTCTTCATTGCTCAAACCATCTTGTTTGGCCTGTACAATTACAGTCCAAAGCTGTTGTTTTTGAATTTCAGTATTACCATTAGTGTTATTGTATGGTAGTAACATTACTAAGCTTCACTTCCTAGAAATTTCAAACTTCTGTAATTGCTGCTGATAGTAAGTTCTTAATTGAGCAATTGATTTAGGATTTTGACTGTAATTATTACAAGGAAACGAAGCCCAAATCCTACCTACTTTGCATACAGCAATATCAAACCTTCCTGCTTCAATGTCACTTAAAGCATTATTACGACGAATATATTCAATTGCCATCTTGTCCTGAGAAGCTGGACTAAAATCTTTTAAGTTTAACTTTGGCCGAAGGTCATACCAACTTATATCCAACATTTGATAAGCACCAGCCGCAGTCGAACAAACATTTTTACCATTAATAGGAGCGCACTGTTTCTTTAACGGGTGTGTATAAAAATCATTAAAAGTTCCGTTAAATACTAATTTTCGATAACTTTCTGGCTCACTGGTTCCTGTTTCCGCCCAACGAATTGTTGCTAAAAAAGCCCTCAAACGTGGTGAATAAGGATGTAGTGGGTAATCTCTTGTACTAACTCTTATTTTTAAACTATTTGACGAAAATGAAGAAACACTAGTACCTTGAGAAATTGAGAAATAAATGCCTAAAGTAATTAAGGAAGCAGTTGACAAATGAATGGGTTGAAAACGGGATATAAATTGATGACGAGGACTGAAAATCAATCCTATTAAACCACCAACAATAAACCCAAATTTCCAACTATCAACTGCCTTACCGAAACTACGCACTTGGCAAACACTATCCGCACCCTTGGATACCAATCCACATGGCAGTGAAGCTACTCCATAGGAAAATGCAACAGAGCAGGCTGCACCAACTACACCTGATATAAAAATCGGTACAATTTGCATTGCTCTTGCCAATAGCTAAATAACTTTCAACGGTTTGCTAAATATTCTTGTAAATAAGGACGAGGGTTCTGCGCTACGCCATCAACGTGAACTTCAAAATGTAAATGTGGCCCCGTCGAAAACCCCGTACTACCTACTGCTGCAATCATCTGCCCACGGACAACTTGTTGTCCCTGCTGTACATACAGCTGACTGGCATGACCATAGAGAGTAGATAAACTTCCCTGATGCTGAATAATAACTGCTTTGCCATAACCATCCCTGTCACCCGCAAAAGCTACTCGGCCAGCATCAATCGCATAAATTGGCGTACCCTTGGCTGCGCCAAAATCAATTCCCCTGTGAAACTTGCGATCGCCTGTAATGGGGTGTGTCCGCCAACCAAATTCACTAGTTACAGGAGTACCAGCCGCAGTAGGAAAGGCAATTCGACCGTTATTTAAAACCTGATTACTAACAACAGTTCTAGGTAGTATTAGATTCTGGAGAGATTTAACTAACAATTGAGATTCAATCCATCCAGAAACCTGGGGAATGACCATAGCTGCAATGACAACTGAGGTGGCGATCGCATATCTCCAACTTTCACTCGAATTAGTATCGGCTGTCTCATCCAAACTAGTTACAGTCGAATTACTAACCTCCTTTTTACCGTCAGTTTCAAAGATTATTCGCATTGTCTCAACGCCTTTTTGCATTAGCAGGAGAAACCTGCCAACAACCAATCTTTGCAGTACTCAATACTTCCTCAAAATCATTCTGAGCTACACGGCAATCAGGAGAATTTAGGCCATCTCCGGATGTTGCAGATTCCTTAACTTTAGGGGAATAGCGAGTAGAGGCAGGATTAGAAGATATATTCACACTAGGTGCAGCAGTAGAGACAACAGCTGGCGATAAAAATTGAAGCTTTTGTGCTAATGCCACAGCATTACGCCAGTTATAAAACTGCAAATATCCTGGTTGCAAGATATCTGCAATCCACACCAGCAGTACGAACCAAAAAATTGCCTTTACCCACATTAATCCAACTGCTTAACCACAGGCAGGGCAAAAGAAGGAACTTCCTTGGGTACAACTTCAATCTTCTTCCCATCTGCATATCCTGGCCCGGTGTAACTGCCATTCAGGAGAAAATTCAACAGCATTATTAATAACCACACTCCCACAGCAGCGACACCCACAGGAGATTTAATTACATCCGATAAAAAATATACTGGATACCAGCCAAATCTCCAGGGATTTTGTGGATGCAACCTATGTGCTTTCCAAGTCTCAATATAGGGAATTTCTATCTGAGGAACTCTCGGCTTATAGGCAGTAGGTGCATTAATATACCTCACCTCTACGGGTTGAGTATCATAAGTGGTCATAGGAGAAACGCTAGGTTGCTGATTTACCATTCCTCCTTGCTGTACCTGCTGCAACATATTTTGCAACCGATTGGCAGGCACAATTGCTCCACCTTCAGAATAATCAACATCAAAATTACGGCGTTGATTTCTACTCATAATATGACCTCAAATTAATTAGCTGGCGGGTTTATTATTTATTTGGGAGTTAGTATCTTCCCAAAAATCTTCATCTTGAAGTTGAGCGTAAAACTCTTCTGGAGATAACATTCCAGTTTGGTTTTGTACTCCATCTTCAACAACCTGATTACTATCTACTCGCCCTAATCCAGAAACAGCAGAACGAGGAGAAAATTGAACGACATTTTTAGCAGAAAACTCGTTATTAAATCTCATCCCAGGAGGCGAAACTGGGGGAATTAAAGAAGGCTGAATATCAGTATTAGGAACACCAGCATGAAGTTGCTGATTGCCAGAATTTCCCAAATTCTCAGAAACTTCATCTGTTTCTTCAACTGCATTGTTATACTCAGAAATTCCCCAACCCAAAAAACAAGCAAATCCAGCCAGAAATATAACTGCACTCATCCAATGCACTCCTGAATTGGGAGATGGCATCATCTCAAGCGTTGTCCGAGTTGAACCTTCCAGGGTAGTACGAATAGGGGTACGTTTGACTGCCGCTACAACATTGAGCGAACACAAAGCTATGCAAATTATCGCAGCAGCAAACTTAACATACATGACATCACTCCCCTGATTTATTAACAGGCTTTCTATTAGGAATTGGATTAGGTAATTGCTTCTTCATTTGTTGGAGATATATTCGCCTTTCCTCCTCTTTCTGGCGTATTTTCTCGCGGATATCTGCCACCTGTGCCATCTGCTCTACTGGATCTAAATACCCCCGCGCCCGTAACAGCTGCGCCTGTGCAAGCGAGTATGGTTCTTGAGCATTCCTAATCTGAATTAACATTTGATTCAGATCAACAGATGGTTGAGATTCCAAATTCTGGGCGTAATCAATCGCCTCTAGTTTACCCAAAATCAAAACAGCAGCAGCCCCGGTTGGTATCTTCTCCTCAACTTTCGTACCATCGGTTTTGCGGTATCCCCAGTAAAAACTATTATTTCCAGAAGCTGCTTCTAGTAACACATCCAGCGAGTTGAATTTAACTATCTCTAGTGCCGGCATATAGTGCAGGCGGTAAAATCCAGATTTCTCATTAGCTTGCATTCTGGATATTTCACCCCGCAATTGCTGCCCCCACAATGCCGCCGCCAACTGTCGCCAGCCTGTAAGAGTAGGCGCACCCTCTACTGAGGAGTAACTGGACAGATGGTCTATATTGTAATCAGTACGGGAAAGCTTTTCTAAGTACACTTCTCGAATTTGGGCAACTTGCGCCTTTACTTGCTGTACCTCCGATATCTGATTACTTGGAATTTGTTGCTTCCATCCAACCATTAATGCAACCGCCCCAATAACAGACAGCGCACTAACAGTCGAACAAACCGTCCACAGGGTGACATTTACCTTTTGTCTTCTTCGACTTGGTTGTTTATTTCGCACAGGTGTAGGAGTAAACATCATTTACCCCTCACGTATTATCAACAACCAACTGCAACTGAGGGCGCTTGTTTAACTCGCGTGCGATCGCAATTCCCGCACCACCCACAACTATCCCGGTAAGTAGCAACAGAGGATGCAGGGCAAGCGTGGCCCCCACTCCCAATAGCTGTCCTACCATCCCAGAAACACCCAAGTTCATTAACAAACCACCCGCAGTGTTGACCAAAAAATCAAATGCTGCACTCATACCTGCTCCCTGGCAATAATGCGACTAAAATCAGTAACTGCCTTGATTTTGAAAAGTTGATTAGGTTTTTTGTTCGTCCCTAGTAAACCAAATTATTACTAGTGACAAAATTAAACCAACTAATTCACCTATACCCACACCAATCAAAATTGGCTGAATACTCGGAATTTCCTGTCTCTCTTGTGTTGGGGGAACCGCTACCCACGTCCCAATCACAGTACCAGCTACTACCGAAAGTAGATTTATACCAACTGCTTGGGTAGATGTTTTTTTGAAATTAAGTAAACTCTCATCTCGTATTCGATAGCAGATGGGTAACATCTGAGCTACTATTTCTTCGGAGATTGCCCGGTTTTCGGCTGCGAGGACTTCAACTGTCTGGGCTGCGGTGTCGATGTACCGATCAACAGTGGATGAATCTCTTCCCCCCAGTTCACCTTGCCGAAAAAATCGTTATCAATGCGCGAATTGATTCGCTCTTGCGCCTGGTCGTAACCAGGCGAAACGGAAGTATTACCTTCAGCCAGCGAACTACTGCCATGAAAAACAAATTCTTCTAGAGCAAGTGTGGAAGATTCAAGCACCACTTTATGGCGTAATTCTCCTAACTGAATACCCCTATCAGCATCCCGATAAAGTATCCCTACAAAACTATCGGGGGAAGCTTGTTCTGGATCTACGCCAAATCGCTGTTTAATATACTCGCGCTTGTCGAACTTATGTTCGCCTACTTCTGATTTGCGATCGCGCATTGCAATCAAGTGCTGGGCAGCTTCTTCAAGGGACATACCTTCACGAGAAGCTATCTCTTTGAGTTGAACTAATTGCTGTTCGATTGTTTCGTCAAGCGTATCATTTGGTTGCAAAGCTAAATCTAACAACCGACAGCAGGTACGTACTACATCAGGCGACACCTGCAAAGTCTCTGCCACTTTGTTGATATGCTTCATTGCGCTCAATTCTCCTAATTACTGATTGCACAATTGGGTTGTTTTTTTCTTCATCAGATATATGCTTGCTCAAAAAGTTATAAAGGGTTAGGCCATTAACTTTTTGTAAATAAGCATCTAAGCCACCAGCAGGAATTACTTGCTGTAAATATTCCTTATACGTCAACCGCCGAATTTTGGTAGCAACGTAAAAAACATCAGCAATCTCAACTGTTGCTGCATCAAAATATCCTCCCCGCTTTCGCGGTTTTACTATACCGGCATAGGGATACCACTTTTGTAAAGCAGAGATTGAAATCCCGTATCTTTCGGCAAGTGTTTTTTGGGTGTAGATAACGTTTTCACATATCATCAAACTCAATTCCAAGTGAAAGACAACATCAATGAGAAGCGAATTAAACTAGTAAATTACTAAACTGTTTATAAATTAGAAAATAATTTACCAAATATGTCAGTTTAGTACAGGTATAGCTCAACTCAAATACATCTATATTTCAACCTAGCTCCTAATAAACTGCACACTAGCCAAGTTACATACTGCCTGTTGATAATGCAAGCACGTTTGTATATATGAGTAAAAACAATAAAAAAAATACTCTTTTAATAAAAAATTACTCTAACAGAAATATATAACGAAATATGGGACTTAATAGCCTGTGAGAAGTTCATCGAACTTTTACCCATTTATCTTGCAGTCTCATGTTATGAGAATACTTGCCTTCACAATCTAATAACTGCAAAGCTTACCCTTGTTGAGAAATAGCCTGCTGCTGTTTCTTTACCGCGCGAGCTATCAGAGGGGCTTTTTTCTCTAATCCTTGTAGAGTCAAATCACCATCCAAATAAAGTTGATACCATTGTTGACGCTGGCGCAGGACTCTTTCGTCATCACGTAACCGCAACCGTTCCAAAGTAAATTCTGCCCTTTGAAGTTGTTGCGGAGGAACTTTATCTGTTAATACTAATTGTAGGGAAGGAAGTAAAATTTCAAACCAATCTTCTCCCAAATCAAAAGGATCAAGCACTTGGTCGTCAAGTGTACCTTTACTACTATTAATCCAAGCAGAAGCAAAGCGTAAATTAGTCCATTCGTAAGCTAAATTGCGGTAATTTTCACGACTGCGATAATGATCTACTGTACCAACTGGTTCATACATAACGCTATAGCCACAAAGATTATTAAATCCATCGGCTAAATAACTTTTGAAAGGCGACCAATAATCTCTAGTTCCTTTTTTGATATCAGGATTTTTTTCCAACCAAGCATTTCCCGGTTGTCGCACTTTTTCATCAAAATCAGGCGGTTCTGGAGGAGGATTAAATGGCATCATCTGTGTTATACCTCTGATAACCCAAAATTTCTTTTCTCCGTTGTAACTATCCAACGGGGCCAAAATGGGTCATGTCCTGGTAAAACTCTTTGAAGTTCCTGATGGATTTGTATTGGTCTTCTCAAGTGTTCTGGAAACGCATTCATATCATCATTACGCATCCAAGCCTCTGCTGCTTCAATTGCGATTTCTGCTTCTTTGGAACGGGCTTGTTTAAGACCAAAAATTTCTGAGGTTAACCATCCAACTGTATCCCCTTGTTTTGACCAAGGTACTTCATCAAGGCTAACTTCTCTATCTTGTAATTTAAATAAAAATAGTTGATCTTCTTGCTCATTAAAATTTGGCTCTAAGGAAGCAAGAACAAGTGGAGAATGAGTAGTTACTAAAGCCTGTATCTTCATCCTGGGTTGTAATTCTTTCACTACAGCTAAAATAGCTGGTAAAATCACTCTCTGCCAACGAGGATGTAAATGAGATTCAATTTCATCAATTAGTAAAACTATCTGATTTACTGGCTTTTGTTGCCGTAATTCAGCAGCTTTTTTATGTTCGTACCAAGTCCACACTAGTAAATAAGCTAGTCCCAGAATACGCTTCATTCCGGCTGATGTTTGAGTGACAGGAACATTCCCGTAAGGTAGGTCAACAGTAGGAATATCGCGCACATCTTCAATAGAAACTCGCGTTGGCTCTCCCACTTCTATCCATTCTGAAGGGTGAGGTGCAAGTTTTTTAATAACATTAGAAAATAGTTGAAATGGATATTTATTTGGTTGATTTTGCCATGTTACCCAATCTTGAATTAAACCATTACAAAGAACTTTATTTTTTGATTTTAATCCATTCCAGAGTGTATTTGGGTTAAAATTATAAGCAATATCGCGTTGGCGAGCTGGGTCAAAAACAGAAAAACTACCATCAACCCGTACATAAATAACGACCTCTTTTAATAAAGGAGGCATTTGTAAACTACGCCATTTTTGTTCAGAAAAATCAAAGTAACTCTGATATTCTCTTATATCTTTTTTATTGCTAATTATTCCTGTAATTTGCGGATTTTCACCTCTAACTTTCTGTGGGTATGCTGGTTGTTCTACCCAATTTGTAGTCATCACCCACCAAGCGATATCTAGTAAAAAACTTTTACCTAAACCATTATCACCTGTAAATATATTGAGCCTATCGGCAAATGCGACATCAAAGTGGGCAGCAGGTCCAACTTGCTGGAGGTGAAGTTCTTTTAACATTTTGCTCTCCCAAACAATTTCATACTTATCAAATAACCTCTTATAAATTAGATAACCTTACTTTAATTATTAACATTATTTCTTTAACTACGCTTTTAGCCAAATTTAGTTAATTACGCCTATGAATTTTACAGAGCTAGCTATTTTATCGTTTGAAAAATAACAATATTCCGTGCGGATAATTCGTACATTTGTATTCATTAAGATTAGAATGTTGTGATTCATATCCTTGTAAATCTTGATTAGTAAGTGAGTACACATCGCTTGTTATAAGTTGATATCCTTGAGTTTTAAGATATCCAACTAACTTATCAGGGATTACATGGGATGCACCATATGTTGGTAATAAATTATGTGCAATTTTATCTTCATCTGAAATATCTAATCTAAAAATACCTGTACGACAAAATAGATTAAAATCAATTGGTTCAACCAAACTACTTGTAATAATTTCAATTGATTTTACTTCCTCAGCTAACTGATTTGTACTTGCAAAATTACGCGACCACGGGTTTCCAATTAAAAATAGCCGCACTGATATCGCTTCCGGTTGCACCTTCACTATATCGAGTAACAACCGCATAACAGCATCTGGTTGCAAATAATCTAACACTCCATGTACTGAAACTAACCGTAATGTTTTAGGAGCGTAAAGTTTTGTCAGTTCTAGTTCTGCTAGATTGCGATCGCAAAAATAATTTAACTGTAGATTTGGGTATTGGCTACGCAAAGCTAAAAACTTTTCTGGTGGATTAGTAGCAATGTCGTAACAGTCGATTGTCGGAAGTTGGTAGCGCGTCAAGTCCACTCCGTCAAAACCAAAAAAAACTTCACGTTCGGCAAAACCTGCACCCAAAATAGCTACACTATCACCTTTACCTGAAAGAATCGCTTCCCAGGTAAGGGGATAAACATTAGGAGTAAGCTCCAAAAGCCTAGCTTTACTAATCTCTAGGATATTGCCACTGCCTTTGTTTTCTAGGAATCTTACTGCCATAAAACCTCACTATATTATGAAACAACCTTGGGACGACTGATGGGTGTAATATCCTTACCTTCGCCCAAACGGTACACTTCTGTGCGATCACCAACATCAATTTCAAAAAACCGATAGCTTGTAGTAAACCGCGCCCACGGTGCCAAAGGATTAATTTTTGGGAGATTGGTTGTTGCGTGGTAAGTGATTTCAAAACCTGTGCTACCATCTTGCTTAAACTTCTGTATGAAAATCTGGTAGTCTCTAGCGTGCCAAAAATCTGTGGTTCGACGACGCACTACATCTTGTGAGTCAGAACTCATTGCCCGTGCTGCTGATGCAGACACGATCAATTGAAAATTGTCAGACATTCGTGTTAAAGCAAGTTTCTTTTCTGGGTTTGAAAATACTTCATCAACAATTGGTCTGAGTTCAGGGTACAAACAAGTTTCGGCAATGTAAAACCCTGAATACTTGCTGATATCATTCTCAAATTCCCGATCAACTAGTCTTTCGGAGTCACAACTAACCGACTTTCGTAAGCTCGCAAAAATCAAGCTTTCGTATAACTTCTGCTGCGATGCTGGCGTTGCTGCAAGAATTTTGAATGCAGACCCACGCATCCCCTGAATTCCAATCAAAGCACAGGTACAGTTGAGAGACGCTGCCCACGTCGCTAGAAATTTTCGATAGTTAGTATAAAGTATTAATGCTTCTTGGTAGTCAGGAGCTTTAATTTTGAGTAAATGCTTTACTGGGTTCGGCTTAATCTCCCATCCAGGTCTAGATAATAAAGTCCACAATGTTGAGGAATCTTCAATGGCATCCATGCATTTATCTCCTCAGCAAATTAATGACAATTATTTGTCTGTCCGTTTCTGTCAAATCTCATGCGGGATATGAGTTCCTTCAGATGCGCTGGGTCTACACCAAACCTATGAGCAATGTCATACTCCTCATCTTCAGTTGGCGGTGCATTTAGTGTCAGTAAATGCTCCAAAAACGGTTGCGACCCCCCTAAAGGCAAACCATCATCTGTAAAAGGTAACCTATGTTTGTGCATTGACTGCTCAAATACCGCAGGGCGGGTATTTTGTAGCCACGCTACAACCTCACCAGGTTTTGGCGGATCTATCCCCAGTCGCTCGCATTCTTCTAATAACTCGTTTGATAATTGAGATTCTACTGTGGAGAGGCTGCGCGATCGCTCCACCAAATCTTGTAACCATTCCTGTAGTTTTCCTGTCTCTGGTAACTGCAAACCCAGCGTCTGACAAGCGGCGACAAATTCCTGTCCAATAACAGCATTAGTATATAACTGCCCCAACCAAGTAGCAAATTCCTCATTTTGAGGTAATTCTATGCCTTGTTCAAGGCTAAAATTTTGCAGTTTCTTTCCTAAACGAATTCTTTCTAAAAGCTTTGTACCAGTATCTTCTTCATCATTAATAATTTGAGGGTCATTTGACCCAAAAGCCATTTTGTCTAAAAGCCAAATAGCTATTTGTCCTGATTTTGGAGCTGATAAATTTAAAGTTTCACAGGCAATAAGCAGCTCAGTTCCCAAAGATGTAGAACTTGCAAGCCACTCCTCTAAATTACCTGACCGAGGAACAGTAAGTCCCTTTTGAGATAAACCAACAAGCTCTAAACCCAAATTCACCAAGTTCCTAACTACCATTGACAAGCTTTTACCCATTTCAGGTATTAGCTTCTCAATTTGACCCCGCGTATCAACATTAATATGGACTGTCACGCGGTCTTTCTCTGTATCTACAGGACGACCGCGCTTTGAAGGTAGCTTCGGGTTTTGTTCGGGCTGTTGTTTACTCATGTTACTTCAGTCTATCGGAAGCACAAAGCATATTTGAAGCTTTTTTATACATAAAAGTTAATAAACGTAACTATTTAGCAGTGTGAAAATATTTTCACACTGCTAAATAGTTACGAAATGTAAATAAAACACATACATAATTAGTTGATTTGGTATTCTTCAATCAAAAGCACAAAAAAGTTGAGATGGCAGAAAAACACCTGTTTCAATCAAAATTTCTGCACGAGTCCAATATGAAATACTGCGAAATCTTCAAAAACTTACCCAAAGAAGGCTTAGAACCCAGACAATTTCTACGCCACTGTTTCGGTATAGCAGAACTCAGCCCCCCAGAACTTCTCGAAGAAGAAACCGACTCGCAATACCGCAAAAAATGTATCACTGTACTATGTGCAGTCTTAGGTGTACAAAGACCAACAGTTCGCAAGTGGGGAAGTGATCTCAATTTTGATGGGATACCCAACTACTCCAAAGTTTCACTTGCTTACATTCATACCGCCGAAATCGTGCCAAAGCAGCTAAAGAGCATCTTGAGAGGAGAATACAACGCACCAGAAGTAGATGCTCAAACCTTTCTAGAAAGAATACTCCTTGAAGGGTTAACTGAACAGCAAATACTGCAAACTGTTTCCCACGCCAATTTTCGCGCAACTTGTGTCAAAACCCTCACGCAAGTATTACATATTGGCACCAAGTCAGTCCAAGATTGGGGTCAAGATATGTCGTTTCACAAAATGCCCAAAATTCACAAGCACACCTTGGGCTATGCTTTGGCTGCTATCTCCAAATCATCAAAAGCTTGGGACAAACAAGCAGCCTGAATTATTTGCAGTGAATTAAATAGGTAAGTGGTCTTTTAAGACCAACGAAATTAATGCAAAGAGAATTTTATCATGCCAGGAACTATCACATCAATCTCTTATCTCCAAAAACATCAATTAGATCCAAATCCAACCGCACATATCGAAACCAGCAGTCTGGAATATTTGCACGCCGCTTTCCTACTCTACGAATACAAAACCACCTACAGCAAGAAAGAATACCGAACCTTGCTCGATACATACGGTTGGGATAAAGGAAGCTCTGAGGAAAAACGAGCGCTCAAAATAGCCGAAAACTTCCAAGAATTTTTAACTTGTCCTCAACACCTAGCCGCAATTCCAGTAACAATACTTCTCAGATTGTGTTCTCTTCAATACAAACCAATTATCAGTCACTTACAGGATTATCCAATTGGAGGATTGACCTGCAAACTAGTACTGGAGTTAATCGAAGAGAGGAAAGCCCTCCTTAAAACCCAAAAGCAGGAACAACAAAAGCAGATATCAATCTGGCGCAAAACTCCAAAAGGCGATCGCTACTGTCAGTTCCCTCCTCAGTGGGAAGAAGACCACCAAACAGGGATACTCACACAGGAATTAATTGATGGATATGGGCTACTTCCCCAAGAAATTCTCCGCGATGCGATCGCAGATTATCACGCCAAAATCAAATCCCAAGAAAAAGAGCAGCCCCAGGAAGAGACTGCTGAATCTGAAGTGGTTGTGGTTGGGTCGAGTATGCTTCTACAAGCGGAAACATCCTCAACAGAGAGAGAAAAAGCTCTAGAAGTTAACTCCAGACTAAAACAAAACGAACAAACTAGCACCAGTAACGCTACAGAACAACAGTCAGTTGGGGAAGAAGTGTTAATGCTGGCAGAAAAACTCAAATCAGCTACCAGTTATTATCAAATTAGAAGTGCTATATACAGGCATCTGGCTGTTAAAGATGAAGCTTGGAAGCAGCTTTCCCCAGAAGATCAGTTAAGAATTGAAAGATTGTTGCCCCAGGAAGTATTAGCTCTAACAACAGCCAGAGAAGCAGGTTTAATTATTGACTACTATGATTTAGAAACTGGCTGGCTTCAAGTATTTATTGCAGGTGAAGATAAGCCTGTAAGCATTAGTAAATCAAATGTAATTAGTTGGGTACAAGAACAAGAAAGACTCAACTGCGTAACTACGTAAACCACCACAATCAGCTAACGCCTCAGTCTTAAAAATCATCCCAAAAAAGCATATATGGAATTGTCAGGAAAAATTCCCTCAATTCCTTGCTGCTACATGATTGAGCTATCTCGTCCGCTGGGAAATGAGAAACATCAAGCTCGTTATTACTTAGGTTCATGCGCGAACCTCAAGAAAAGATTTCAGCAGCATCTACAAGGGTCTGGAGCAGCATTTACTCGTGCTGCGATAGAACGCGGCATCGAATTCAAAATTGTTTACGTATGGAAGACCTCAAGTAAACAAGAAGCTCGTCAGCTTGAAATTCAACTTAAGCGATATAAAAACCATGCACAATTATTAAGGAGAGTGCAAAATGCCAAAACGAATTCGACAAAAACTAGGTAAATACCATTTGAGACGTAAGTTAAGTGGAAAAGTTCTGCTATCAAAGGTTACAAGCTTTAGTTGCTATCAACAGAACCATCAAGAAAAAACCTGTACAACTGCAAGGAAATTCATCCGCAATAACAATATTCAACCACCATGCGTTATCACAGTACTTAAAATATCGGGTAGTGAAGAAAAATTTTTCTTATCAAACAATGGACTGTTTAGCTATAAATATGCGATTGAAAATCACAACCTATTCTCACTGGAAATAGCAGACATCGCTAGTTAAATCAAAAAATAAATTCTTTAATAGCTGGTCAACTCCAGCAGGCTAAAAATGAACTAGTGAGTGACCTCAAACAGTCAGAAATTTTAGAGATGGTTGCCGATAATATCATCTTGCCTTACTGGTACGAGTATTACAAACCGGACAAAGAAAACCAAGCAATTCTAGAATCTATCCCATTAATTAAGATTTGTGGTAAAAAGCTTCAGCTTATCGAGAACTAGAAACGAAAGATTAAGCTTTTCTAGCACATTTTACTATAAGAAGTAGGCATTTTTAGAATAGTGGGATAAGTTGCAAGACTCATCATTGCTGAATCTCGGCACAACAACAGTGTTTGTTAACAAGTAATATGG
Organism: Nostoc sp. LEGE 06077; assembly: GCF_015207705.1. Classification (GTDB taxonomy): domain Bacteria; phylum Cyanobacteriota; class Cyanobacteriia; order Cyanobacteriales; family Nostocaceae; genus Nostoc_B. The sequence goes on along the minus strand of NZ_JADEWI010000006.1, from coordinate 63,879 downwards.
AATTATCCGTAATTTGGGGATAATTATTCGGTCGCGGAGTCAGAGCCTGTGGAAAAATCAACCCAATCAAGCCAGGCAGAAGTTCAAGAATTGTTACAAGAGTTACACGAAATGTTTTGTACGCTAAAATTCCGCCGTCTAAATTCACAAATCCAACATACAGTGAAGCGTTATTGGTCGAATGCAATCACCTTTCTCAAAGAATCACTCCGAACGAGTAAGAAAATTTAATCTCCGGAGGCTGTATTTGTCGCGGCTTGTAAAGGAGGTAGAAAGCCGGAGGTGGCGTGGCACAAGTGAATTATGATGTAAGCGCTTGGTTCAGATGGGGACGCAAGCAAAGGATTGCAATAACTTACCTGCCTCCTAAGTACGAAACGACAGCGGAGATGATTGCCAAATACATTTATGACGTAACCAAGAAGCAAGTACCATCTGATTTGCAGCTAAAGGTTGCAGTGTCAGAAACTCCTAATTTTTGGGTAGAGTATGAAGATGACTAAATCTATTCCAACAAAAACCTTGGTTTCAACTAGCACAATTTCACGCCTTCGCACACTAATTATTACTTCTTGTACTGGAAAAAAGCTTCATAACCCAACAAATCAGCTAACAATAGAGGATTTTAAAGACACAGAGAGATTAAGAGAACGCACACAATCACTTTCAGAATTCTCCTGTCCGTCTGGCCAGATGTACACAGGGCTGCAACATCTACGGCTAATGGAGGGGGTGGATATCCTGAGATCGCACTTTGGAAGAGAAGTGGTAGATGTAAAAATCATCTCAGCAGCTTATGGACTAATCCCTGAAGACAAAGTTATTGTCCCCTATTCCGTTACTTTCAACTCAATGAAAAGTGACGAAATTTCTTCATGGGCAAATTTTATCGGAATACATAAAGATTTCCAGGAAGCAGTTATTGGATATGATTTAGTATTTGTCTTATTAGGAGATAAATACATACGCGCTTTAAACTTACCAATTGAAACTCATCCCAAACAGACTTTTATTTTTTTAGCTTCTAATAAAAGTAGAAACCTTTTGGTTTTAGGAAATGCAAATTTTGAAGTATTAACGTTTTCTAATGCAGATGCATCACGATTTGGCTGTGCTTTAGTAGGATTAAAAGGACAATTAATTAAGTTAATTGCTACTGAAATTCGACAAAAACCTAACTTATTGTCAGAGCTATATAACAACCCCAAGACATTAGAGAAAGTTTTAAATAATCAGCCCCAACAATTAGAACTTCCTTTAGGGATTTCTGTAGCTACAGCAAAAAAATCAAATATTAAAAATAAAAAACCGAAAAGAGCGATAGCGAACTTAGATGAATTTTTGAATTTACCAAGAGCAGTTAATACGCATTTGAGAATGAAATATTTCATTCCTGAATGGGATGACAAGGTAGATATTGGATATAACTTTTTACTAGATGAATCTAGTCTAAATCGAAATGCATATAGAGATGATGTATATGCTCATGAAATATATTCACAGCCTAATTATGACGGAATTCTGGTATCGAAAGTAGTTGTTGATAAGATAAAAAATAAAAGAGCAGATATAGAGAAATTAGGAGGTATCCGTAACTTTGTAAGATTCCCAGGTGAAATTATGGGAGATTGCGGAGCTTTTGGATATATTAAGCAGGAAGTTCCTCCCTATAACACTGTAGAAATTCTAGATTATTATGAAAAATTACAGTTTAATTATGGAGTAAGTATTGACCATTTAATTGTAGGGCCATTTGCCGAGCCTGGAGTTAGAGAGAAGCGCTACGATCTGACTTTGCAAAATGCAGAGGAATTTATATCCAAACATCAAAAAATTGGATATACTTTTACTCCTATTGGTGTAGCTCAAGGTTGGAACCCAGAAACTTACGCTGATGCAGTAAAAAAACTGGTTGAAATGGGATATGACTATATTGCTATAGGGGGAGTTGCCAGAACACCAACTATAGAAATTTTAGAAATTTTGAAAGAAGTTTATCAACATTTAACACCGAACACCAGATTACATTTATTTGGCGTAGGGCGTATTGATGCTCTTCCTTATTTCCGCCATTTGGGAGTAACCAGTTTTGATTCAGCAAGTCCATTACGTAAAGCTTGGTTTGATGCAGTAGAAAACTATCATACTTTAAGTGGTAAAGCTTATGCTGCTGTGCGTATTCCTTTTGTAGATAAGCAGTCACCACGAATTAAGCATTTGCTATTAGAAGGTTATGAGCGTGAAACTCTTAGGCAGCTTGAGCAAGAAGCATTAAAAGCTATTCGGGAATACGATAAAGACAATATATCACTAGATGAATCTCTTGAGAAATTACTAGCTTACGATGAGTTATTAGAATTACCTCGTGACGGTAAAGTAACCCCAACAGCGAAAGCTAGACGTTTAAGACAACACACTCAATTATATAGAGAACTATTAGAAGTAAAACCTTGGCAGGAATGTGAGTGTAAAATCTGCAAAGACTATGGGGTAGAAACAGCTATTTTTCGTGGTAATGACCGTAACCGCAGGCGTGGTTTTCACAATACTTATGTATTTTATCAGCGGTTTCAAGAATTTTTGAGTAATGAAAATCATCTTGAAAATTATAATGTTGATACAACTGGAGAATCAATATAATATAGAGTGATGCTCAAATCAACTTTATGATTTTAAGATAAATACCAATATGAATTTAGAACATAATTTTCTCCCAGTTTTTTCAGTAGACTGGTTAGGTTTATTCAATAGAATAAAGAATTTAGAAGGAAATTATGGGATTCTCACACCGATTTCTTCCAATAAAAGTCTACTGACAAATATTCGGAATTTGGGAAAACTTTTTTTTATAGATAGTGGCGTTTTTGCTAATCAAGATTGCCCCTGGTATTATGAAATGCATTCTGAGTATTTTGATGACCGTTGGGTGCGTAAACGAAAATTGGCTTCTGAAGAGCATTTGCGACGTAAAGTTAGAGAGTATCTAGAACGGTGTGATCAATTTTCACCTGATTTTGTTTTTACACAAGATATTTTTGGAGAACCATTACTATCACTGTATTTAGCTAGACTAACCTGGCAAGAGTATTGGGAGAAGCCAAGAAACTATAGTTTGATTGGTGTTGTTCAAGTAGGGTATTCAATTTATAATTGGCAACAAAATTTAGTTCCTCAATTAAATTCTTTTCCTCCCCATTATTATTCACCCAAAAGTTTCTTAGCTTCTTTGATCAGTGCTTATCGTGATATTGGTTATGATTACATTGCTTTGGGAGGATTATTAAAAGTTGATAAAACTAGAACTACAGGCTTAAAATTTGGTTTGTCCACACAGGAATTAGATGAACTTCTGGCTTGGAGCCGACCGGAATTTGTTTTAGGGGGACTAGCGTTAACCCGTGCAGAAGTATTGAAAAAGCACAATGTCTGGGCAGATTCTACTGGTTGGTTGTGGTGGAATGAGAAATATGACAATAAATTTCGCGATCGCAATGCCTTCCAAGAAGTTTTAGAATTAGCAGCCATTTAGATAACGCCACTTACGGGTGTAACACCTACAAATTCTCGTAAAAGTCGATGACAAGCACTGATAGTAGTTTTAGTATTTGAAATAATAGCTTCTCCCTGACTTCCAACTTGTGTAACACCTCGGTCTTGCCATAGTTGATTATTGCGTTTCCAGTCTATTTCTTGCAGTCTACTTAACCATTGGAGAAGCTTCTCTGCTGAAACACCCTCTTGGTATAAATCGTGAGCTAACATACCGAGTGCTTGAAAGATGGTAGCGCTCACGGCTAATGACTCCTGTCTTTGGGTAGCACGTTCTTGTTTATTCATAATCCTCCAAGGATTGTTAGGAATAATGTTTGCGGTCGCCGCCCAGAATGTTGTTGCCCAATCAATTAGAGGTTCCAAATCAGTTTGAGATTTTAAATGAGGAAACATATGCTGAGTAGCAGTGACCAAGGTTGATAAAGTTAATAGCTTGGGATTGTGCTTACCCAAGCCGTTTTCCACTGTCTCCACATTGTCACGAAACTGAGGAACTCGGCAGATCAAGTCTTTGGCGATTAAAACCGTGGGCGATCGCTTGTCAAAAGCATGGGATAGCGACACACTTGGTCGTTGAACTAATAGGTTTTGGTCGCGGAAAGCTTGGCGTTCCTCTTCTAATGACAGTCCTGCATATATCAACACGCCAATTTCTAATTGTGAAAGGATGATGGCATACTCCGACTCTTGCTCCTGGATATCTTGCAATGCTTGGCGAATGCCATAGCATCGATGCTGACCGTCTGTTAAGCGCAAACTAACCGAATGGTAAGGGAGGTAGATATTACCGTCTCTGTAAGTTGGCGACGGCTGAACATTAACGCAAATCGGTGGAAAAAATGTAGTTCCATCTTGGTAAGTCTCTAGGATATATCGAGCGATCGCCTTGACTCGTGTCACGTTAAGTTTGCGTTGAGCAAAGTCCGGTAAATCTGGGATATTCGGTATATATAGATGACCGTCATTCAGCAATCGTGCAACATCTCCAAATGTGATACTGGCGACATAACTCATATGCTCGCACGCCTGACCGCGTTGTACAGGCACGCCTTTGATAACCAATTCAAACATTACTTTGCTTTTCCTGTAGGTTAACTGGATTTTTTCTAAGCTTGCATACAAGCATACATGGTAGCAGAAATTATGTCTGTGTATTTATGCTGGGGTGAGATATGTAGCTGCGGTAAAACCATTGCCTCACCAAGCACGGATTCCAGATGAAATTTATGCCCAGTTGTACACAATTAGACACTCATGTGAGCAAATGCTTGCTCCAAATCGAACTAGCGATGCCCCAAGTTTACAAGACATCGTAAACGTAGCACTGAAGCGACTGATTAGCGATTGGCAAGACGATGAAAAGCAAAATTTGCTACGTAACGAACTTCTTGAACAACGCAGGGCTGCCCGTTCAAATATGGGTCGGAGAAAAAGTGAAGACAGCTAATAAGGGTGCAAAATGATTAATTTGGATACTTTCCACAAATGTCTTGCCCAACCATCAGCTCGTGGTTACGACCTTGATCAGAAACAAAAAGAAGCTGTAGAGTATGGCAACGGTTGTTTGTGGCTTCTGGCTGGGCCTGGTTCGGGCAAAAGTGAGGTACTGGTAACACGAACACTAAAATTGCTCTGTGTGGATGGTATTCAGCCACGCTCTATATTTTTAACTACTTTTACTGATAAAGCAGCACATAATCTTGAAGATCGCTTGGCGACTTACTTAGCAGCACTACAAAAGACAGATCCTAACCTGAAAAATGTAGATTTAGCTGACATAAGAATTGGAACATTGCATAGCTTGTGTAATGATATTCTCCAAGAATACCGATATCCAAATTATCAAAATGTTCGCCTTCTAGATCAGGTAGAACAGGACTTATTTACTTACCGCTATGCTTCAATTTCAAATCACCAAGACTTAGCTTTCTGGCAGAATTTTAACTACACTGTGCGCGATTGGCGTAATCTCAACTATCCTCCTAACAAATGGAAGCGAGCTAAAGCAGCAGTTACACTTTTTAACCACATCGTAGAAGACTGTATTGATATACAAGCAATGCACACGGCTGGTGGACATTGGGCAACTTTGGCAGATTTTTATCAACAATATGTTCAGCAGCTAGAGAACTATTATCGTTGTGATTTTGCTCATCTTCAAGCTCGTTTTCTTGAGTTTATCACTTCTCCTATAGGCCAACAGTTTTTGCAAGGAAGCGGTCAGAACCCTCCTTTGCAATATGTATTAGTAGATGAATATCAAGATACTAACCCAATTCAGGAACAAATTTACTTGGCTCTAGCTCATCAAGAACCACACAACATTACAGTAGTTGGTGACGACGATCAAGCTTTGTATCGTTTCCGTGGTGGGAATGTAACCTGTATGGTGAATTTTGACAAAGCTTGTTTGGCTAAATTTAATAAATCTCCTCATCCAATTCAGCTTGATAAGAACTACCGTTCCCATCCTGATATTGTCCAATTCTTCAATCACTACATCACCTCATTTCCAGAAATGACAGTTCCAGGAGTCCGCGCTCCTGGAAAGGCTTTAGTTAAGCCTGCTTCATCTATTACGGGTGCATATCCTGCTGTTTCTTGGATTCAAACAAAGAGAGTAGGGAACTTAGCTAATTTAGTTGCTGAATTTATAACTAATCATTTAATAGGAGATAAAATTATTTCTGACTTAAGTCAGTGCGTTTTGCTGCTACGAAGTGCAAAAGATTCTGCACGAAATGCTGGTCCCTTTATTGAAGCATTCCAGCAACGTGGAATTCCTATATATAATCCCCGATCAAAATCTTTCATGGAAAGTGAAGAAGTTCAAACTTTACTTGGAGCGTTAGTCCAAGTTATTGACCGAAACTATACTTTTCAATCTAAAACAGACCCGCAAGGAAAACCTCTTGGCTGGGTAGAGACAGTTCAGCGATGGCTTGATACTCTAAACAAGGTTAGAAATAACCATAGTGTAGCAGCAACAAATCAGTTAAATGATTACTTAACCCGTAGTAATGCAGATTTACCGCAAATATGTGCAAAATATACTGGTAGTTCCCTCGGACTCAATTTACTAGAAATTATTTATCGTATTCTTTCACGAGAACCTTTTTCTATATGGAAACAAAACCCCGAAAGAAATTTACGTCTTTCCAAGGTAACTCGCCTTTTTGAAGGTTATAATAGCTTCAATTTAGATATTTTACGAGCTAATACTGCTGGAACTGATATTGATGATAGTTTCCTAAATCAGTTTTATACAATGTTTGTTAGCTATTTAATTGAAGCAGGAATTGATGATGATGAAGATGAGGACGTTATTGTTCCTCAAGGCTCTTTACCTATTATGACAATTCACCAGTCAAAGGGGTTAGAGTTTCCTTTTGTATTTGTTGTTACAAAACTAGGTCAAGAGGGAAAAGTCGGAGCAGCACAAATGCTTGAGCAAACCTTAGCTCCTTTTCGACAAGTTCTCTATCTAAGAGTTACTAGACAACCAGAAGATTTAGCAATAGAAGATGATATCCGTTTACTTTATGTAGCTTATTCACGTGCACAATACGGTTTGATTCTAGTTGGTACGCAAGACCAGATTAAAAATCATATTGCCGTACCCAATCGTAATCATGTGGAATTTCAGCGAAATATATTTGCTATTACAATATAGAGGAAAAATTTATGACTATAAATAGGCGAAAGCCTTTTCAAGGTTTTTCAATCTCTTTATCTAAAACAATAAATATAAAACGTCGTTATAGCGTTACTCAAGATATAGTTGCATTTAGACGATGCGCTCGTCAGTATGGGGCTTTTAATGTCTATAAATATGCGCCTGCTTATCAAACGCAGGCTTACTTTGGTACTATCCTTCATCAAGTTTTAGATCGCTGCCATACCCATTTTCATGGAAAATTTGACCCTTCGACAACAGGGACTTTACCAGATAATGGAAGAATCTTAAAAGATGAAGAAATTCTTAACTATTTTGATGATATTAGAGAAGCAGAAAGAACAAAATCAGCAAAGCCGACACCACCAAGTCAGATTGTCAAATATTTTATTGAAGTTGAAAATGGATTAAAAAGTCAAGGAATTAGAGCTATAACTAAAGATATTCGACTGAAAGCTGTACGATTGCTTCAATATTTCAACACCCTTGAAGGACCGACGCTTTACCAACGAGTTAAAGATACGGAACATCGATTGCAAGCAGATCGTATTACCCATATTCTTCATGGTGTTGTTGACCTTTTAGTTGATACACCGGGTTCAACCGGAAACCCTGCCGACTGCGAAATGTGGGACTATAAAGGCAGCAGTTTTTTGAATGTCAATCCAAAAGACTTAGAAAACTATGAATTTCAAATGCGAGTTTATGCCAAGCTGTATGAATTAAAGCATGGTGTTTTACCTCGAAAAGCTATTTTATATTTTCTTAATGAGCTTGATGGACCTACTTGTCCAACTCAACGTCCGGTTAATGCTTTGCTAGAAGTCAGCATTATACCGAGCGAGATTGATAGTGCAGTACAAGAGTTTGCACAAACTGTAATACAGATTGAACAAGCGCGTTGTAATGACCAATGGAATCCTGCGGTAACAGGAACTATAAGTGAAAAAGATTGTGCTATTTGCGACCTTCGTTGGGATTGCACTACTCCAAATGGTGGTAGTGGCATTACGCTTAGATATCCATAATTGCTATTTCAAAAAATATTTTTTATCTAATTTTAAAGCTTGTAACTAATCATTTACCGTTCGCGTAATCACTGCAATAAGTTCTTTACAAGTCTAATATTAGTGATTTCTTGTTTTTTTTATTATGCGAACAGTTTACTTATAATCTTGCATACAAGCATACATGGTAGCAAAAACTATGTATGTGTATTTATGCTGGAATTCAGATATACAGCAATGATAAAATTTATGCCCAGTCTTACACAATCAGATATTCGTTCGAGTAATTGCTTGCTCTTCACCAAACTAACGATACCCTAACCATACAAGACATCATAAATGTGGCATTAAGCCGATTGATGGGAGATTGGTAAAACCCCATCGGCAAGATTTACTACATGATGAGCTTCCTGAACAACGCAGGTTAGCCTGTTTAAAAAATATGGGCAGGAAAAAAGTTGACGCTAGCGAAAACGTTGTCATCTGATGCGAAATTATCCAATTCTAGCTTATTAGGTTCATCTACCTTACAGTCCAAAAACCATGAGCTTAGACTCTGATACCATTAAACGCCTGGCTGATGAAGTTCTGACCTTCATTGAACAACGCGAAGCAGAACAAGTTGCCTATGGCATTTATGATATAACAATGGCAGGGGTTGAAGTAATTGATAATTTTCAACCTTCCGAAGACATCAAGTTAACTCCTCAAGAAAAACCAGAAGCTCTCAGAAAAGCTTTAGAGCAACTAGCAAATGACTTGCAAATTATCCGCTTTAACCAAGAAGAGTCTCCTGATGGCTGGATTTTTCGCAGTCGAATTGCAGAAACTGTAAGGTTGCTATCAAAACTCCGTCAAAGAATTGTTCGAGAAAACAACCTCAAAGTAGCGCACCGCATCAGCAATAGCAAGCGTTTAGTGTCAGATATTAAGTTTAGTGTCGCTTCTCGTCGCGTACCTCGAAGGAACATAGCAGTACAAAGCTGCATGACACCTTTACTTAGTGGTGATACAGAGCAACAGCGAACAGCAAACCTAATTTTAGAGGTAATTGACACCTATCTCCCGAAGCTACGCCAGATGAGTGGCTTCCAAAAACGAACTTTAGAAAGAATTCTCGAAGCAATCGAGTTAAAAGCACAAGAAGGTATCGAGAAAGGTGTTGTAGTTACTGCTAGCACAGGAGCCGGTAAAACCTACGCCTTCTTTTTACCCGTACTAGCTAAGATGGTGCTGGAACGTTGCTTGCGAGGTCGAGAAGGGGTTAAAGCGATTTGCATTTACCCACGGGTTGCACTGTCTGAAAATCAACTTACTGATTTTATTGAAGTATTATTTTATCTCAACCAAGTCCTAGCAAAGTACAATCTTCCACAACTGACAATTGGGGTAGAAAGTGGTGCAGCAGTTTATCAAATCCGAGACTTCCAAGATATCACTGCGGATCGCCAACAAAAACTTTCTAAGCAACGGGGCTGGACTTTTAGCGAAGAATATGCAGGTTATCTATCACCTTTTGCTTACTGTGTAGGTACAGATGGTAAAGCTTGCAAAACAGATAAACAACGATTACTTGTGCGTCCCACAAACCCACAAACCTTGGTTTGTCCTATCTGTGACAAGCAATATCCGTTTATCCAGTTTGCCAGGGAGGATGTCATGGCAAAGCATCCACCTGATTTGCTCATCGCTACGACAGAATCACTTCATCGACGGCTGTTATCCACGAAATATCAATACCTGTTTGGTAATGATAAGTTTTGTGCGCCTTCAGTTGTGATGTTAGATGAAATTCACCTACAAACTTCAACTGCTGGGACTCAAGTAGCGCTTCTCCTGCGACGGTTAATGGCAAGGATTCGTTTGGGTAAGCAGCATCGCAAGGAACAAAGCAATTTAGCATTTGTAGGATTAAGTGCCACTATTTCAGAGCCAATTGAATTTCTGTCGGAGTTATCTGGTATACCTGCTCCTCGCATTAAACGGGTATACCCTCAAGATAATGAAATGCAGACAATTGGTGCCGAACGCTATGTATTTGTCCGGGCTGAGGATAACGAAGATACTGCTGTAATTTCAACTTTAATTCAAACAGCAATGTGCGTCTTACACACTATGCCGCAACCATCCGCAGATTCAGACCTAAAGCGCTACCGCACATTTGGCTTTGTCCAGTCTTTAGACATTGCAGGTCGCTGGTTATACCAGATGGAAGATGCAGAGAAAATAAAACCAGAACAACGCAGAGAAAGAGAAAGATATAAATCGCAAAAAACGCCTCTTGACCAAAGGCAAATCAGGTACATTCCACTATATGCGTATCGATATCCACCATTTAATCGGCTACTTTTTCCTAATTTCTTTGGTGCCAATTTTAGTTGTAACTGTAATTGCCATAACAGTAAAATTCCAGATTTAAATTGTCCATATTTCCAAGCAGGAGAGTGCTGGTGGGTACTCAGCCAGAAAGATAAGGCACGTCAAGAATCTCTAAATATTATACGGAAAACAGGGAGCGATCGCTCAATTACTATCGAGCCTGATGATGATTTAATCATTACAACAACTGCATTAGAAGTCGGTTACGATGACGAAGCCTTAATGTGTGTTTTACAATACACAGCACCTGCAAATGTCGCTAGTTTTGTACAACGTAAAGGTCGAGGAGGGCGGAAAGTCGGCACGCGACCGATTGTAGTTACGGTACTCAGTCCCTATAAATCTACTGATTTATTTTTGTTTCGTAACGAACACATACTTACAGACCCTACTTTCCAAAAACTTCCTCTTAATTCCCAAAACCGATACCTGCAAAGAATTCATGGGTTTTACGCTTTCTTCGACTGGTTAGTTTATCGGGCAAGTTGTGCAGGAATCGACCTCGAACTCGATAATTTATCTCGGCAGGGGTACGAGTATTTAATGGAGCAAAGTGTCGATTTTGGAGTGTTACTGGAATTTAAAGATTATCTCCAACAAACGTTTGCAATCCCAGACGATGCCATAAAACAGGTACTTGACGATGAGTCAGAAGGATTTTTGTGCCAAATTTTCTATGAAGGCTTAATGAAGGGAGTCAATCCGCAGTTTGAGCGCGACAACACGCAGCGCATTAATTCCAAAGAATTGAGAAATTTGTTATCCAAGCACTTACCAGAGAATTTATTTTCTGACATTAATTTGCCAGAGGTGCAAGTTGACTACCGTCCCGATAATAACAACCCGAATAAGAAGCCTAACTCTGAAAGTATCAGTTTGGCGGTGAGCGAAACAATCCCAGGTAATGTAACATTTCGCGGTGGCGAGGGTTCAACTTGGATACCGCCAGAAATTTCTGATGGAGAACCTTCCCGAATAGCCATTAATCAGTATTATAAAATTAGCCCCTTAAACTACCCTCCAAATACAGTTAACTTGCCAACACGGGCGCTAAAGAAAGTTGACATTAGTAAAAAAAGTACCAACTTTTTGAATTTATATCGTCCCACTGCAATTAAGCCTAAGCAGTTTAGTCGAGACTATAACTCATCATTTTGGTGGTGTAACCCAGAAACAGGAGAATTATCTGAAAGCCGTACCTCTGAAAATGCAGCCCAAGATACACAATCATTAGCCCACTCCTGTTCGGCTAACGCTATCAGTGCGGTAGCAATTCGCCCTGTCCGAGGTGATACTCCTACCCCCGCATATACCCTTAAGCCTGGTCATCCTTCACTTGTTTGCGATCCATTAGGGCAAGAATTAATACAACGAGTTGTTTTTCACAGTGACGAAACTGCAAATCTTAATTTGTTAGATGTGCAGCGAATTATTTTGGGAAGTGAATACACGATTAAATTCCACAATTCACCATCTGAAGAAATTCGTGGAGTCGTGGGTTTTACAGCAGACGAGGAGAGCCTGAGTAACTGTGCTTTAGGATACCAGATATTGACGGAAGGAGTTTGTTTTGATCTCAATTCCGATTTGCTAACTAAGCTCCAATTTTCTGCTTCGACACAGAAAAATCTGTGTTACCATGCCATCCACCATGCCTTTGTTAGCGTTCTCACGGTTGAATATCAGGCAAACTACTTTGCTGCTGAATATCTTGTTAATGTGCTGCTGACTATGGCAGATAGATGGTGTGGTGGAGAGGGAGGAACACCAGAAGGGCTACGTGATTGGTTTACTCGTGGTAACAATCAGTTTGACCGTTGGTTGACAGAAGCAATTAATGGAATACAGCAGTTATCCCGCAAAAATCAACAAGCTGTTTACCACCTCATAAATAGTGGCAATGATTATTTATCGATATTTGTGAATTTGTATGCTGAAATTCATAGCGGTGGATTGAGCTATCAGCAATACTTAAGGGACAGCTTTCAGTATAGTCTGACTCAAGCTTTAAAGTCTGTAGCCCAAGAAGTTGCAGGTGTTGAGGCACTAAATTACGTTGCAGCCTGGACTGAGTTACACGCTGACTTTGAGGGTACGGCGGCTAACCGGATTTGGTTGTACGAAATTGGTATGGGAGGTATTGGTGTAATGCGGGCAACCCATGACTTGCTACGCAACCATGCTGATAAATTCTGGACAACCCTTGCCAACAAAATGACTCGCTGTACCACTGCCCAAGAGGAAGCATTTTTGCGTCATTTATTAGCGCAACCTGAGCCTTGGTTAGAAGGATGTGCAACTAGAGTCAATGAAATTATAGCAGCAGGTAAATCTAGCGATCGCCAAAATAAAATTGAACAGTTAATGGCACAGGTACGGCAACAATTGGGTGTGCCTATGCGCCAAGCCCAACTCAAAGCCATCTTTCGGGTTTTTATTCCCGACTACACTCAGAAACTAGGGGATATACCTCTGGTTAACTGGCGTATTTTTCGGGAAATTAACCACGAGTTTCTTCCTGAGTGTGCCGAACAACTAGGACGCGATCCTACATTTACTGAAGCAACGGCACTACTTTACCGCAAAATAGTTAAAGCTAGGCGTGATCAACAATCACCGCCCTATCCAGAGTTAATGCGCTTACTTGAAATTTACGAAGCCGAATATAGTGCTTCAGATAACGAAGCACGTAAAGCATTTGAAGCAGGGGTAGAACGCAGGATGCTTTTAAATTGTCGCTGCAATTGTTCCAGTTGCCTAGATGACCGCAGTGGCGACATCGAAGCGCCAGGTTTAAGCCGTCACCTGCTGAACCGTCCCCTACTGACGGAATGGTTAAATCAGGTTCGTACTCCTCAAACCCTAGAATTAGATGGCACTGTCAGCGGTACTGACATCAGTGAAAGAATGAGAACCTTGCTGGAAAATGGCTGTCAAACAATTTACTTACGGGTAAGAAGCGATAATCTTGCGTCCCTCTGTGTCACAATTAGCTACTTGACAGACGCAGGTATCGACACAGATATCGGCATGGTTTACCCAATGATTACCGATATTCAAACTATTTACCCTAACAACTTAAAACCAAACGAATTACCTGTCATTCAAGTAACAGTTCGTCCTATTAAGTGAGGTTCTGCCAATGGCAAAGCAATCAACTCAATTGCAACCCAGTGGTCAAGCAATGCTTTACAACTTTCTGCTCAATGAGATTTTAGCATCACAACTAGAAGGCAGTTACGAGTTTTGGATTGTTTCGCCTTGGGTAACAAATTTCCGTTTAGAAAAACCCTACTATGTTTCTTTTGGGGAAATTGTAGAGACAAAACAAGAAGCATTACACCTGTTTGACATTCTGCATCAAATGGCCGCTAATGGCGGTAAAGTTTACGTCACAGTAGGTAGCGATAAAGAGTATTATCCTTTATTGAGACAACTGGGCAATAAAAGCGATCGCATTCAGGTAAGGGTACTTTCCAAACTCCATACCAAAGCATACGTTGGTCGTTACGGTGCTATTAACGGTTCACTAAATTTAACTGATGGAGGAGTTAATCAAAATTTTGAACTCTTCACATACAATCATGACGAACGGAGTATTGCTGAATTACGGAATATATGTGTACAGCATTTTGAACAAGGATTACTACTGTCATGACGTTTGGATATCAAATTGAGGCTAAATTGGGAAACGCTGACCAAGTTGGATTGCGTTTGCGGTGTAATGGGCAAACTCAAGCAGTAGAAATTCATCGGGAACTCAGGCAAGCTGAATTTAAAGTTACTAATCCAAGATTCTCATATCATGACGATTATACCCACTTTTTTTATGTTACTTCCACAGTCAACAACCTTGATAGCGTAATGCAAAAAATAGAAGCCCGTATCAAGGTTTCAAACAATGCTAGTGTTGCCACAAAAGAAGCAACTTTAAAAGACTTTAAATCATGGCAAATTCTATTTCGTAAAGCCATCAAAAAATTAAATAACGATGATGTAAATCCTACAAGTTCAGTACAAGAAATTAATCAAAATACCCTCGAACAAAAAATTTCTGCTGGACGAATCACTGAAGTCGAAGACCATCTGCTGCGGCAAGCTGATGTTAATGATAGCAATGCTTTGCGAACATTAATTGCACTTTATGCCAAGACAGAACAGCATGAACAATTAGTAGCACTTTGTAAAGCTAAATATAACAGTATTTTAGCTTTACCTGTTTCTGGAAGGTTGGTAGAGCAGTTGGTAACTGCTCATCTCCAGCATTATCAACAAACAAAAGAACAAGAGTTATTAGGTTCTGTGCAAGCATTAGCACAAGAATTTTTACCCGAATTAGAGAGGTTACGCCAAGCCAACGGAGTACGAAAACTATTGCATTTGTCCTTGGTTACTCAAGAACCCTTACCAACAATAGAAGGAGCTACACTTAACGAACAATTGATGCGGTTATTAGAAATTGAACCAGGAGAACGTATTTCCCAACTTGAGAAACTCAAAGAAGACTATCCTAAAGCTATTAATGTACTACTTGCTTTAGCTGATGCTTACATATCAATTGATAATACTGACTCTGCTTTACAAATATATCAATCAATTACCGAAAAGACAGAAGAGTTGCAACAACGTCATGCAGAACTGCTGCTAAATAGTCAACTTTTCCAAGAAGTAATTGAATTATTACCGAGCGTAATTTCTGAACTGTCACCAGCATTGGCAGGATTGCGTGGTGCTGCTCTTTATAACTTAGGGCAGAAAACACAAGCTAGTGAATTCTTAGAAAAGGCTTGGCAAGGAGGTGAACGTAGAGTTCAAATTCTGCTACCTTTAGCAAAATTATGGGCTACAGTTGGTGATCCAATCAAAGCCGGGGAGGTATATCAAATACTTCTAGAAACAGCTAATGAACAATTAACATTGTTAGACCGTGCTTTAATAGCAAGAGTTGCTAATTTAGATGGTTTTGGTGATATTTCTGATGAAGATAAAGTTAGTTATTATGAGTTATGTGTAAATTTTGCTGGAGTACGCCTGCGGGATTTACCAGAAGCAGAAGAAATATTAAAAGACAGATTAGATTTGTGTAAGCAGGTACAAAACACGTCAGGAATGCTCAATGCTTATGCTGACTGGCTAGACTGGCTTGCTAATGTAGGAAAATGGGAAGATTTAAATAAAGAACTAGATATTTTAAGAAAATTTGCAATCGAACAAAAAATCAGTTCGCTACAGTATTTTGAATTACTTGAAGGACTGGAAGCATACATCAATGTGCAACCTACTTTACGTCAAAGTTTAGCAAATGACTATTTTGGTTTAGCGATCGCTGAAATAGATAACGCATTACGTCAAGAAGAAGCCGAAGCATATTTTTTTCAAGATTTGAAACGTGCTTTATTCTGTCTTAACTCGGATTTAGCAAATGAGCTTGTTGAGTATCGCCAACAACGTCGTGCTGAGGCTACTAAGCTGGAGGTACAAGTAGCTTCAGATAAAAACATAGTATCAAGAACCCAAAACTTGGCATCCATAAGTCTTGCATTGGTCGGTGGACACCAAGCAACTAGACGAGAGGTCATCCGTGAATTGTGCGAAAATTACGGTTTACAAAATTGTGTTGAGGTTGCGCCCTCAAGTGAGGCATATATAAATCGCAGTAACGTACAGGCACAAATAAGCAATTGTAATTTAATTGCAGTAATTACTGGATATATGGGTCATGATTTAAGTCAAATTGTGTCTGACTTAAAAAAAGATGGCGCTTTAACAGGTGATGTATTTTTTCTAGCTTGTCGGGGCAAAACTGGTGTAGTTCGCGCAATTCTTAATAAGGTGCAGTAATAAAATGGCTATACAATTGTCTTATAACCAATTTCAAAAACCCTCAATATCTTCTCCTCTCACATCACCAGAGTCTTCCCCAAAAATCCAGTCGCTATCACTGTCGGCATTACCTTCACCATCCACCTGAAGATTTAAGGAAGGTATTAGCTGTTCAATTTGGCTTTCAAGCCGGGAGAGCGCCAACGTCAAAGAAGCAAGTTGCTCCCTATCCTTCTTAATTTCATTTGAAATTCCCACCCGCAATTGATTCAACCGCTCCTGGAGGGTATGCACTTCCGTTTTGGTCGCAGAAGGAATACTCACTTTCTCTGACAGGGCGGCGATTTGAGCTTTCAAAGCTTCAATTTCGGCAGCAGTTGCACTATCTGCACTATTGGGACTCTCTTCTACAAGTGCATTTCTAATACAATCCAACACAAACTCTTTAAAAGTTAAGCGCAAATCCTCAGCACGCTGCTTGGCCTGCTTCACCAACTCCCGGTCTTCTTCTGAGAGAAGTTTTATATTTATCTGCGGATATTCCACCAGTCCCTCGCGCTTTTGTTGTGGAGAAGTGATTTCTAACCAGTTCTTTAACCATTTGCTTCGAGTTCTAATATTTACTTACTCCCCCTACCTCCCTATCTCCCCTTACTTCCCCAACTTTCCCCACTACCATCATCGCATACGGGATATCCGCGTATATACGATATAGATTATTTTCGATGAGTAATTTTGTGGTGCTTGGGAAACAACTATCATAAAGATACCGGGAATTATAGTTCTCGGCATCATAATTATCAGTGGGGGTTGGGGAATTTTATTATGGAAAATTTACCCGTCAAAAGCGTGGAATCACTTGCTGTGGAGGTGGTAACTCTACCGCTTGATGAAGCTCGTGTTGCGCTTGTGGATTATTATTTTCCCAACCGCCAGAAAATTAATTCGACACAGCAGCTAATTGAGCTATGGGTGCATTCTGTCACTATCAAAAGCGACCAAACGCGACGGGCATATCGGCAAATTGGTTATGAGCTTGTCGATTATATGCAGTCGCGGTTTGGGATATCTGATTTGAGGATGGTAACGTTATTTCATCTACACGCTTATCTGGCTTGGCTCAAGGATGAAAAGCCAGTACGGGGAAAGAAAAATACTTATGGGCTGAGTAAAAATACTGCGGCTAAGTACACGGCGGCGATTAAAAGTTTGTGGGAATGGGGTACTAGAGCTTCTATTGGTTATTTCGCTATCGACTTGGGCAAGGACTTAAGCATCCAGTGGGACGATAAGCTCGCAGAGCGCATTCTGTCGGAACGCGAGATTGCTAAGTTGGAAAAAGCGGCGATGGCAGTAGACTTGCAACACAATACTAATAAGATGCACTGGCTGCTGTTTACTCTCATGTTTTACAGTGGGGTGAGGGCAGGAGAAATTGCGCGGCAAACTTCTGATTATGGTAAGCGCGTAATTACGCCGGGGTTGTTTTGGCGGCAGTTTCGGGAGGATGGAGATTGTCTGTTGTTAACTGTGACGGGGAAACGAAATAAAACCAGAACTATTAGTCTCGATCCGGAAACTAGTGAGGTACTACTGGATTATCGTGGGGATGCAGGCAACGATCGGCCGGTGTTTCCTAGTCCCAGCCGGCGGGATAGGGGCAAACCTCTAAGCGATCGCGGGTTGCGACTGATGATGGAGGAAATTTCTACTTTTGCGGGAATTAAGTTCAGCGCCCACTTTCTGCGCCACACCCACGCAACGCTGGCTAAAAAAAATGGAGCTTCTGATTTTGACTTGCAAGCAGATTTGGGCCATGCTTCCCCGGCGACAACTGCAAAGTACATTCACCATGTTGGGCGTGTTGGGACTTCTCACGCACTGCGTAAGAAAAGCAAACATCGGTAAAAAAGCGTAGGTGTACCCCTACGGGGAAGCAAGCTAAGGAACATGGATTAAATAAAGTACAAAAGTAGGGTGTGTTAGCGGAGCGTAACGCACCATTCCCAGTTAAATTAGAATTGCAGGTTATTAAGTTCGCATTCCTAAGCGCAGCGTCTCGCTCCAGAAGGCATCACCTACGGTAGGCGGGTACGCCACGCCATCACGCTCATCATGATATTGTCAAGGTAGCTATCAAGATGGAAACACGCTCAGTTGTTCCTGTCCGCGGATAAGTTTACCTAGATAATACCTAGACATTACCTAGATATGAGCAATACAGGGAGAACAAAGAAGCTAGCATCTTTCAACTGTGACCAAAAGATGTGGGAGCAGTTTATCGCCCATTGCAACTCGAAAGGCACGACAGCAACAGCGACGCTCACCCGTTTTATTGAGCTATACCTAGATGGTTCTTTAGATGACCTTGATGCAATTGCTGGTAATGAAGATAAACGCCTGGACTCTTTAGAACAAAAAACTGAAGAGATAACAGCCCAAATGAAACAATTTGCTGAGGCGATTATTAAAATTCAAAATTATCTCAACAACCAACCGAAACGGCAGAAGAAATCGTACAACAACAATTCATATTATCAAGGGCAAACTCCTCGAATCCAACCGCTAACAGAAGAAGGTTTAGCTTCAAGACTTGGTGTAAGTGTAGAAACTATACGCGAGCAGCGAATTAATCTGCCACCACCGCTTTTTGTGGGATGGTGCAAAGGCAAGGATAGAGCAGGGTTAGGATGGGAATTTAATCAGGATACGGGGTTATATCATCCGGCAAGTTAGAATTTTTATTAATTTTAAGAATTTCTGAATTTACACTGATTCGCTCTGTTAATGCGATTGCGGGTAAGAAAAAGAATAGGGCTTTAGTTCCTCCTGGAGATAATGCCGAGCTACGCTAACACTACGACTACGGTGCTGGCTCGTCTACACAAACAAAACTTCCCTCCAGATAAGGGATTAGAAGCAACAGAGCGTTCTGATTATTTTGTAACTGAAAGCTAAAATTTTAATAATGTAGAGGTATATCTGACGAAGCAATGCAGGGAAATGACTGAACTATATAAGGCTGGAATCATTGAGGTAACAGAAAGCGAAGCCGAAGATGAGGATGAAGATTTATTTGAAGTTGCGGTGCATTTTGACGGCGATATTTTTCTTCCCAGCGTTGTTTTTGAAGGCAAAGACCATGCATTGCGGCAAGCTAAAAAACTTTATGATTGGCTAGAAGCTAATCCAAAAGAAATTAAGAGTGAGCGACTACGTTGGCAATCATACACAGTTAATCGCGAATCTTTAAGAGAATACCCAGCTTGCTATTTACCTTACTACTACTCAAGATATGAGCAAAGTTTAGAAGTTTCAATTTTTGAGCGAGACCAAGAAGCCATTGCTTATGGTTGGTTGAGTGCTGAACCTTTACCCTACTATGTGGATAAAGAAAATAGTTTGGTAGTTATTGGAGAAATTTCAGATGATGCTGTGCTAGCTGGTTGGCATAAAGCCACTGATATACGCAGTTATTTTTACTCTTTTATTTAGTAGTAAAATAGCCGTTATAAGCTTTAAGAATAAGTTAATAACTAGGAGCTTTAGGTGCAGCGAAAAATAGAATTAAAAAGAGGTAGCAATAACACATCTGTTGAAGCATATTTGGTAGATTTAGGACAAAGACACGTTGATAATTATGTAAGTGATTGGGTCGAAAAATTAAGGTTATTTACTCAAGAAGATAAATACTGGGACTGGATATTTAAATTAAGATATCTTGCTAATCAAGCAAATCTTGAAGGTTATGCAGTTGAGTGCGAAAACACAACTCAAGGATTAATGATAATAGAAACACAAATGCACGGTTCCCGGTTGAATATTGGTAAGAGACTAGTTTATGTTGATGGTATTGCAACTGCCCCCACTAACCGAATTGAAATTCAGCGTCCGCCTCAATTCAAAGGTGTTGGTCAAGCACTTTTAAATTTCGCCAGAATTAGAAGTGTTGAGCTTGGGTATGAAGGTAGAATTAGGTTGCATTCTTTACCAAGGTCTGTAGGATTTTACGAAAAACAAAATATGTTTAACTGCGGGCCTGAAGAAGAATACGATAATTTGGTTTACTTTGAGTATGGTGTATTGAGACGGAGAGCAGGTGAAAATTTATGAATCATCAACAGCAAAATAATAATTCTCAGGTGAACGAGCCAGTAACAACCCAAGAAGCTATAGATTTACTTTTTGGTGAAGGATGGCTCGATGAAGCTGTTCGTATCGAAGATGAAGCCAATTGCACTATTGGTGCTGGTTTGGATTGGGGTAATGCACTACCACCTTTAATGCTTAACCTTCCTTTATTTGGTCGCCTATCAACGCTGCGTGTATCACTTAACCGTGAAATCAGGCTAATAATTGAAACATGGGATTTAGGTGTAGGTACTTCTTCGGCAACAGAGACTGCAAGGAGACGCATTAAAGAACGGTTGTTATCTCCTGCGCCTGAGCTATTACCTTACTTAGAAGCCACACTGCTGCAAGATGATTTATACGGTGAAGAGTTTATATCTAACCGCGAAGCTCTCAAATCGCTACTTGCAGTACTTCTTACTGATTCTGATAGAACAGAAATTGCAGAGACGGCTGCTAATTCAATACGCGCACAAGTTATGTCGCAGGTAAATTTTTCCGAAAAAATTTCTGCTTAAATACTTAATATAATAACAACAATATTGCATCAAATTCATCAAAGGAGCAACAGCAAGATTAGTAGATCCTCTGCGTCAATCATTAGCTTGCTCCGCTAGGAATCCATATCGATATCAAAGACTTATATATTTTTTTTGGCGTAACCTGCGTTATTCAATTACAATAATCAGTGCATATTTATCCTTTTTTAAAAGTTAAGACTTCCTTAACTACGCAAATAAATTTATAAACCAAACTGAATATAAAAAAATTACGTATATTATGATAAATATTAACGATATAATCAAAATTATTTTTGTGTAACCCAAAAGGACTGATTAATGACTAGCAAAACCCGCAGTCGCTATTCTTCAAACTGGGATACTATCGCACTTGAGGTCAAATCAAAATCCGACTGGAAATGCACGCGCTGTGGTATACAATGCTTACGCCCAACTGATAAAAGAGATGGGTTAAATCGTAGAGAACGCAGTATTAAAACTTTAGTGGTTCACCATTGGAATTATCTGCCCGAAGATAATCGAGTCGAGAATCTCGCGGCTTTATGCACGGCTTGTCATCTGCTGTTCCATACGCGACGACGGGGAAACATATCACCAGGACAACTATCTTTGTGGTAGAAAAGCCAGTAGTTAAAGACAAATCAGTAGTAGATAGTTATGAGAAAGGTAAAAGAGAAATATTATCTTTCTAAGTCAAGATCACAACATTTGCTGACGCAATAACTTCATTGAAAAATTGAAGTTGTATAGACATGAAAACTACTACTAATTCTAATCTAAAAGCTAACAAAAAATTAGTAACCTCTGCCCAGCAAATTCAACAAATAAGCACCTTACTAAGCGAGGCGGATTACTACGACTACGAAGCAGAATTAGCACAAGAAAAGTCAGATTACTATCACTTGCGGTACGGGTACTAGATTCAATCTCCCTTCAAGCATCAACTCTTCCTAGTCAACAAGCAGTAGCAGGTAACTAGTTAACTGCTACTGGCTTTTCATATCAAAAAGTAAATCATGACTCAAGCAATTGAACGCGAAATCAATCAACTCACGCTCAAAGAGTTAAGCTTAGATGCTGCTAAACTCTGGTCACAGATAGAAGAAGTAAGCGAGTTAGGCGAAGAAGGTAAAGTAGAACAACTCGTACAAGAACTTATGGGTGTTCAAAATGGTATCGAAACCAAAATCGATGCGATCGCCTGGGTAGTAGACCAGTTAAATCTTGACCTTGAAACCTGGGAAGAAAGAAAAGTGCGAGTAGCCGAACTCCACGACCAGGTAATCTCACGTCGTAAAACTCAACTTGAACAAATCAAGCGTACTCTGATCCATCTACACGAGATTGGATTAATCAGTGACAAAAATATTGGTAAAGAAAGGGTTATTGAAATCAGGGATAACCCACCCAAAGTCGCTAACTTACTAGTAGAGGTAGACGATCAAGATTTTCCTGATGAATTTAGAGTTATTAAGTACCAAGCTAATAATAAGGCAATTCTTGAAGCCTATAAATCTGGTAAAGATATTAGCGATGTTGCTGAGATAACTATTGGGAAACAGGTACGGTTTAAGGTGCAATCAGCTACTAAGGGGCGCAACAAGAAAAACCACAACTAATGGCATACGCCTCAACCATGTAAATCAAACACAGGTATATCCCATCATTTTACAAATATATCATCAAATGGTTAAGAGTTAAATCTTAATCATTTTTATTTTTTCTAAAAACTATACCTCAATTTTAAACTTATTAAAAAAATCATCAAACCTTTGCTTAGTTTTAAAATCAGTGAAGATATAATCGGTAAAACAGGAAATATCAATTTTAGCAGCAGTAACTATACCAAAATGGGTACAAATATTGTTATGATAGGTTGATAATTTTAATTTTATTTATTGTAGTTCAATAAGTAATTTCAATTGATTATGTATTTTATAATTTTCAGCCATCAAGATGATAATTCAAACTAGCCTTAAGTTTAATCTTAAGGTATGCAATCACCATAAATAAAAATTAAATATTAGCTATCGGGAGACATCTTCAAATGTCATATCATCAAAATCGAAGTATAGTTATCCGTAACGCTATTATCAACAGTTTGTTTATTATTTGGTGTTTGGTTTGGCGTACTGGTTTGGGGCTAACCTTTTTCATGATCTATGCTTCGCTGGGCTACATATATAACTGGCCATTCTACCTTCCCATTTCGATTATTTTGGGATTTGTCCCTTGGGGCTGGAAGGTGCAAGAAGAAAGAAGGATTAGAGAAGAAGAACAAAAAGTGAGGAATTTAAAAAATAAAATTGGAGATGGTGTTATCTATGCCAGAGCCGAATCAAATGTCGAGATAAATTACAGGGGAGTTATCTTCCTTAAATCAGTACTTGGTCTATTTGTTAGCGGATTTTGGGGAATAATACTTGGCTGGAAAGCTATTTTGGGAATGATACTACAGTTAGTTGATAATATTAAAACATTGGCTAAATATATGTAGAGTGGCATCTTTATTTAAGTAAACCAAGCCCAAAATATTTCATCACTATTACACCATTAATTTATTATCGAGCTTTTATTCAAAGTAAATTTCCACAAGCTAACGCTTTGATATAAACAGAAAGCTGGTATACCGCTTCATCAAATAACCAGTTACTAGTTATATCAACAGGAGCTAAAACAATGGAATTAGCACAGTATATGCTAACAGGTCTTCTCTACATTCTTATTTACGGATTTTCTACTCTCTTCATTTTTCAATTCTTGCTAGAGATATATATCGCTTTTGAAAAGCACTGCAACTGCACTACATCGATAAAACCCACTGTAAGTAAAATCGAAAACTTAACTGATAAATCCAAACTTCGGATATCTAACAAAAATCAAGGATCTACAAACAAACATATCACTGTTCAACAGTTAAGAAAAAGATGCTCACAAGCTGGAATAAAATGGAGTTACGCTATTCAAGTATCTAAAACAGGCAAGAAACGACATCTCAATCGAGAAGAAATGTTAATAGCCTTAAACCAGATTAAGCAGTCAGCATAATAAAAATATAAACTGATAGTAATTACTTTTATTATCAGTTTATATAAAATGGACAAGTATTGTATTTGTTGGCGAAGAAAAAATTCTACTAAAGACGCATCACCCCTAATTTTCAATCATCCAAATTCTAGACAAGAAGCAATGATAAGAGGTGATTATGGAGAGATGGAATTATGGGATAACCTAACGGCTGCTCAAGCAGAAGTAAAAAAATTTAACCACAGATATCCCAATCTTTTCTTTTGGGTAAAAGAACCAAATGTCAAATAATCATCCCTACAAAATTATTCCTGATAGAGTTATCAAACTAGCAGAAAACCAGATTTTTGTATTTGGCAGCAACACACAAGGAAGACATGGTGCTGGAAGTGCTTTATTTGCGCGACAGTACTGCAATGCAGAATACGGTAATCCCCAAGGACGACAAGGACAATCCTGGGCGATCGTGACCAAAGACCTAAATAAGGGTATCCGGTCAATTCCCCTTCCCCAAATAAAATCCCAAATTGAGAAACTAGTCGAATATGCAAAGACTCATCCTGAACTAGAATTTCTAACAACTAGGATTGGATGCAACCTTGCAGGATATACTGACCTAGAGATAGCTTCCTTGATTAGCAATTTCAATCTTCCTCCTAATATCTGGTTGCCCCAAGAGTTTGTTGATTGCCTCATAGAAGATAAACCAACCCTAAAAGTGGCATTTACAGGAAATAGTCATAAAAAATTTGATGAGGAAGGATGGAAACAGGTGCGTAACCGACTCGAAGGCATGATTGTTCGTGCTTGCGATCGCTCTGTTGAGTGGGGTTACAAACGCATCCAGTTCTATTCAGGCATGGCATTGGGGGTTGATACCGCAGCAGTAGAGATCGTCTTAGGCTTAAAAGATAAGTACCCTATTGAGATAAACCTTACTGCTGCGGTACACTGCATTAACCAAGATGCCAAATGGAATAATCTCGATAAGCAGAAGTATCATTGGCTGTTATCCCAATGCGACGCTATCAAATTTATTTCCAACTTACTTTATCAAGAAGCTGGAGGAATCAAATGTTTAAATGCTCGTAATCGATGGATAGTTAATCAAATAAAAAATGCCCACGATATGATGATTGCTATCTGGGATGGACAAGCAGGAACAGCTAATTTTATCGCTGATGCAGCAAAATTAAACCACAGAGTCATAATTTATAACTGGGTTACAAGCACTTATCAAAAGTTGGGAAATTGGTAAATTAATCAGCAGTCAATGAGACTGCTGGTTAAGGTTTACTTCTGACTTTTTCTAAAATGCTTGCGATCGCTAATAACTCCATCTCGCGCCACCGTTTGTCAACAACTTGCATGTCCTACGCTAGACCATTTTGAGTCTATCCAATTGGAATCACGACCACAGGATGTCCACTCAGATTAAATGGTATGGTATGAGCGCCGTTTGCCACTGCATATCTTTGGACGTTGTTCCATTGGAAGTTGTGCAGAAAATTCCGTGTAATATCCTAAATAGGGATGTTATACGGAAAGTTTCCGTATAATAAATTGTTAGCCGGAATGACCAAAAACTTAGTTAAGTTACAGAAGTTGTCTAAATCCGGTGAGCGCGACTGTTAGCCTGCTTAAATCATAGGTTGGGTACACCGCAGAATAGATTTCATATTTGTCATTTTTAGATTTAAGTATTGTACATATATGTCAGAAGCTGAGAGATCCAAAAGTGAAGAGGAACAGAGAAAAGGAATTCCTGTATATGCTGATAGAGGTGAGCCAAAAATCAATGATCCAGCTCTACTGTTATCAAACGCAGCTTGGAGAGGTTCAAATGAAATCTCTTTTAAGTTACTCCGATGCCTTGAAGCAATTCGAGATTTGTCAAAGAGCATGGAAGTTTTGGCTTCACTTAATGAACCTGGTTCCGATAAACGCCTTGTAAAGCATCTTGCATCTCCGCTTTATGCTTTAGTATCGGGTGTTTTAGACATGTTTAATGAATTAGAGAGTAATGCGAAAAACTACACAGTGATTGCATCTCCTCAGCATAAAGAAATCATTAGCAGGAAGAGCCAGCTTACGGCAAGTGTACCAATAGACAACAAAAGCGCTTTACGTATCGTAAGGGACAAGATTGATTCGCACATAGATAAGGCTGCTGTCATCAGACCAGAGGATTACTGGGTGAATGTAGATTTGCCTTCTTTTCTAAAATGGATGGGAATTTGTCTAGAGCAAATTTTGTACCTTATTTCACTTGACGTTTACGGTTGGACGAGAGATAGCGGACACCCTGATGTATGGAGTTTGATGAGTGTCGATGGAACAGTAGTAGACTTCTATATGCAAGATGGTGAGCCAGTTGCAATCATAGGCATAACTTTTGCAAAGTCACCAAAATATGGAGTATTAAATGAGATCAAGAGCTTTTTGAAGCTGTACAACGAAGTAGCGCGAAAGTGTCAAGATGTGAATTTAATAGAAATATCGAAAATAGAAACACATGACACAGAATCTGAGCAAGCAGAATAATGTAGATTTGCAGCAATCGTAGGCTAACACTTTACGGCAGCGGACGGTCGAAAGCCACTGGTGCTGAGTTTGAGGTTGTCTGCCGCCGCTGCGTTTTGTCGTTAGCCAGCAATTACATACAGCAGTCTAGACGGAGTTGCTTCACGTACCAGGGGTTAACCGATAAATTTCAAAGCTGAAGAACGCTAATGGCTCTCATCAAATTGTCTCGAAATACTTTTTCACATCCTTAGTTCTTCCTTTGGACAAGATAGCCTTGGCGGTAATCACTTTTCTTTAATCTGGAAGCTTGACGCGCAGACCACTGACGTATAGGAGTGACTTTCTCTACATGAAGTAGCTTCTGGCGATAAGTATTATTATCTGTCAGTTGGGCGATCGCACCAGCAATAAATCGAGCGCAGCGTTCTGGTTGAGACGAAACTTGTTCTTCTGCAAACCGGATCACCAGCCAGTTTGCATCGACAAAACACTTGTTTCTATAGTCATCCTCGCCGATACAGTGAGTGGGCTTCCCAGTTGCAAATGAGATAGGCTCATCAACCTCCAAGTCTATGTGTAAGCCAGTATTTGGTTCAATCAACAGAAAATCAGCCGTAAATGGTAGTCGATGCCCCGGTGGAAGCATCATCTGCTGAGGAGAAACAATTTCACCAAAATAGTGTTTGAGAACATTTTCAAACATCCCCTCAGTTGCCCCAACTGGTGCATCTCCCTGTCCAGACGGAAAAACTAAAGGGGTAAACTGTTTTTTCTCTTTCACTAACTCTGGAATAACAACGATTGGATATTCCGGTGTTTTGGCCATAACTGAAAATCAAAAAACTTGGAAAATCAGAACTCTTGGCAATTATCTAAATTCACAATGCCATTACACAATCAACAAAATACTGAAAAGAAACCAACTTTTTTCTAATTTTTTGGATTTAGAAATTAGAAAATTATCAGTTATCGTACAGCATCCCTTCTAGATAAGATTGCTTCTGATTACGCTACAAGCAACTAAGATGAAGTCTAGTTTTGAGTATCTAGAAGACCTGCTTGCGAACAATTATCCAATCATTGCCTGTGAATCCCCCCTCCAAGAACGCCACCGCTTCCTCATTCGTATTACTACTTCCTGTCGGCAAGTAGGTAAAAAAGTCTATATATGGAATTTAAGCGAGGACAGGATTAAAGAATTAGTTTTCAGCCCTAAAAATAATCTTATTTTTCAAGAGTTTCATGACTATAAACCTTCTGTTAAACAAAATACAGAAGACTATTTTCAAGTACTCAATTTTTGGAGAGTTTATTCTGGCACTGGAGTATTAATCGTTGAGAATATTTTTCCTTGGTTAAAAGAAAGCATAACTAAAGATACTGAATTTGTTCTTCTATCAGAATGGATTAAGTCGTCGCTAGTTAATCTAAAATTTCATACAAACAATAGTGATAAGACTACCATATTACTAGGAGCCAATGCCGAGATAGCCAGCGAAATAGCAGCAGAAATACCCCTTTGGAGCCAAGAACTACCAGATACACAAGAAATAATTGCTAGTTTAATTAGCAGCAATTTATTTCCTTTAATTTATACGGAACAAGACTATTTAGAAATTGCTAACGCTAGTGCTGGTCTGTATATTTCTGATATTATTCATTGCTTAAACGATATTAGAAAAAATCATGACTTAGGAAATTCCAGTGAGATAGCAAAGCTACTACTAGCAAAAAAAATTCAATTGCTCAACCGCTTGTATGACATCGAATTCTTACCTCCACCAAAAGTCGAACTTGGTGGGTTAGAACTCATGCAGCAGTCATTCAAAAAGTTCAAGCGATTGCTTACCCCGCGTGCCAAACAATACAATCTGCGCGTACCCAAGGGGATTATGCTTGTGGGGCCACCGGGGACGGGAAAATCACACTCAGCAAAAGCCTGTTCCCAGAATATGGGTATTCCCCTCATCATGGTCGATTGGGGAAACTTTAGAAGTTTTGGCAACCAAGCAGAAATGAAACTCAAACGCTTATTGCGACTGGCAGATAGGCTCAACCAAGTAATTTTGTATTTCGACGACTTTGATAAAGGCTTCGCCGGGGATGATGACCTCGCCAAACGGCTTGCTGGTCAGCTGTTGACGTGGATGCAAGAGCGCACGTCAGATGTACTGGTCATCGCGTCAGTTAACCGTATGGAATGGCTGCCACCTGAACTCACCCGTGCTGGACGGTTTGACTATTTATTTAAAGTAGACCTGCCCAATAATGGGGAAAGATATAGTATCTTCAAACTGCACGCTGCCCGGTTTGACGAACGCTTTCGCAATGGCGGTGACCCCTGGAGTGAGGAACAGTGGCGCAGAATTCTTAAAGCCACCAATCGCTGTGTAGGTGCAGAAATCCAGACAATTGTAGAACGCGCCGCTAGTACGATATTCTGCGAAACCATAACAGAAGATACCTACTCAGAAAGCCAACTCCCCACACTTGAACTAACAATCGAGGCATTACTAGAAGAACGCCGCCAGATTAACCCGCTTGCCATCCGCGAAGCCGATAGAGTCGAATCGATGCGTAACAAAGCTGACCAACAAGCTTTACCTAGTAGTCCCCTCGACGAAAGCAAGTTTGCTGTTGGCAACATTGATATTTTCAGATAGCACACCTCATAAATCAATTCAAAGTTTCATCATGTTTGGACGAAAGCAAATGTAACCAAAACATTTCAACAGTTCATAATGCTCGCTATTTCTAACCACTTTACTACCTTATTTAGCTAAAACTATGGAAGTCACAAGACAAACTGCTCAAACCAACATTCAAACTAAACAATCACAAAATCCAGAAAAAAGCCTATTTTACAAATTCATCAAATTTATCAAATTTGTTGGGCCAATTGCTGGTTTTACTGCTGCCCTCTCACCCCTACCGCTATACTTTTGGACTCGCCAGCCCCAGTATTTACCTATTGGCGCGACCTTTACCAGTAACAATCAAACAGTTCAACTCGAATTAGCTGACGATAGAAAAGAATATGCCCACGGACTCAAATTTCGTAATTCGATTCCTGAAAATCACGGAATGTTATTTGTCCTCAACAAACCTGAAAAAATTAAACTTTGGATGAAAGATACGTATATTCCTTTAGATATGATATTCCTCCAAGATGGAGTTATCAAATCAATCGTAGAAGCAGCTCCCCCTTGCAATACCAAAATCTGTCCTAAGTACGATTCAATCTATCCTGTTAATCAGGTTATCGAACTACCTGCTAACAGTACTAAAACCCTCAATCTCAAAGTAGGCAAGAAACTTCAACTCGATTTCAACACAAATAAAACGCAGAATTAGTTGACGGAGAGTTGATCCATCACAACAACCTAGCGGTAAACAAGCGTAATTACGCTACCTCATATATCAATCTTTGACCCCCGATATAGCTTATATCGGGGGTCAAAGATTATGAAATCAATCACTGATTTAATTATTGTAACTTGTCAAGCAAATTTGCCTGAGTTTTTACTGAATGATTTACTGAAAAACATAGTGTTTAAAAATAGAAAATTTTTAGATGATTTTCCGGTTATTAATCTCATAAAATAATTTCACAAGTGAGAAGTTGGAGCAGATATTTACTCCAATCAAAACTTTGGTAAAAAGCAGTAATTCGACCTTAGTTACCCCTACAAAGTTTCATCCACTAATTTCTGAAATAATCTTTTTATGAAAACAGACTACGAATCTGATTTTGGTAGCGATAGCGAAGCGCTGCTGCGTTCGCGGAGCGTCTCGCAGAGAAGCGCAGATCGCATTCCTTCCAACGAAGAATACGGATACCCCGCTTCCACCCGCCGCAAAAAGCGCAACTGGAAAGAAAACGCTAGCATTGCCGGACTGATGGCAGTTGGTACGGGCTTGATGATTGCAGATATCTCACTCCACCACATGGTGATGGCATCACTCGCGTTTGGAACTGGCATTGTGGCGTTACTACCCAAGGAAGCAAACTTGCTACTTTCCAACTTTGAGAAATGGCAGCGCAAGTATGGCATCAATATTTATACTGTTCTGTTTTGCTTGGTAGGTGTAGTATTTATGTTGGACATTGCCACTGCACCTGCAAACGCCCAGTTCATGCAAAACGCAGAGGACTTCTTCACAGAATATTTTGAAGGTATTGACGAAACAATCATTCGATATGTATTTGCAGTACTGCGAGGTTTGTTCCTAATTTACCTTGGTATTGGTCTTATTAGGGTCGTTCAAGCAGCCAGAAATGACGAAGATTGGCAAACGATCGCCCGTACACCAATTATCGTTGCCCTCACAGTTGTAGTCGGAGACTTGCTTGCAGGACTGGTAACAGGCTGATACGTCACTCGTCAAAAAAGCCACCACGAGTGGCACAATTCCACAAGTGCCACTCATCAAGATTTCAAAAACTGACTTTCGTCTTTCGTCATAATGGCCAGAGAACGGGAATTTCGTACTGTCAACCGCGTATTAGGAGAACAGCCACGCCTTGGGCCATTCCCCGCCGACCAAATTGTTCCCTGGAGTGCGATCGCTCTCATCTCTTACATGGTAGTCAAGGGTTTTATGCAAGCTTCCTGGCTGGCAACCGGAATGGTAACTGCTTGGGGATGGGCAACTTGGTGGACGGTAAGTGCCAACAAAGCTTTCTTGGGTAAGTTTGTCGGCACGCCGCGCATCACCCGTGGCTATAAACCTTTTGTTTCTCTCGTTAATCCTTTACAACCTCAATCCCAGAAAAAGCACCAGCTGAAAAAACGCAGATAAAGCTGCTCAAGTAAAAAATATCACCGAACGAAACTACAGGCTATGAGTTCGACCGCCTCAACGAAAACAAAGGACAAAATTGGTAAAAAATCCCTCGATACCGAACAATTAGGTGTTGTCAAAAATCTGACACCGTTTGAGGATATTACTCATTTAGCCGGGATTGCAAGTATCTCGCTTGCTGGTCGTAGAGATATCGGCGCACTCATCCTCCAGAAAAAAGAAGATATTCAAATCAAGTTCTGCTTCGACGTACAAGGAGTCCACCCGTCTTTACCAGAAGAACAGATTATCCCAATTTTTGAAAATATTGAGGGTGGACTCAAAGAACTTCCCGAACGCGAAACCTTAACAATTCATCTTGGTTCGTTCACTGATGATTTTCTCCGACAGCAAGAACTAAAAAAGATAGAGGATAAATGCGACCTAGAGCAACTAACTTTATTAGTGCGATCAGAACGTCTGCGGGCAAGAGAACTTACTAAAGCGGGAACTCGTAAAAATAAGTTTTTACGTTTCTGGTGTACCTATAGTGTGCTGGCTTCTGAAGATAGTCGCTCAAATGATGCAATTGAAAAAACTATCAAACAATTGCAAAATGCCTGGTTCCAATTTACTGGACAAATTCACAGTGTTCGGCAAGAACGAATCGAAACAATTTTACGGGATAGTTTTACCTCTGGGTTTCAACGGTGGGAACAACTTTTGACAAACTCGATGGGGCTTTCAGTGCGAGCAGTCACGAGTGAGGAAGTATGGTCAATTCTTTGGAGCCAATTTAACCGTAGCGATGCACCCAAAGTTCCCAATCCCCTCATATTAGATGAAGAGGGACTTCGAGAAGTTCAAACTAGCGATTTTCACATTCGCCACCTGATGCTAGAGAATGAAAAATCTGTCCCGTTTCTCGATCGCAGCTGGGTAAGACTGCAAGACAGGTATATCGGCGTTCTTCAGTTTAGCGAAAAGCCCCAGGGCTGGGTAGACGAATACGCCCAGCTTCGATATCTCTGGGAGGTAATATCCAAAGAAAAAATCTCCGACACCGAGATTATCTGCCAGCTATCTAAAGCCAACCAGGGACTCGCCAAAACTGCTCTGCAACGGATTACCAAACAGTCAATTACCTCCAGCGCGATGTCTTCTGAAAAGGGATCAATTGACGTAAAAGCCAATATGAACATCGAGGAGGCAGTTAAGGCACAAGAAACTATCCTCAGAGGCAGTCTCCC
The DNA here is from genome assembly GCF_015207705.1 of Nostoc sp. LEGE 06077. Taxonomy (GTDB): domain Bacteria; phylum Cyanobacteriota; class Cyanobacteriia; order Cyanobacteriales; family Nostocaceae; genus Nostoc_B. Next base: position 31,202 of record NZ_JADEWI010000006.1, on the reverse strand, counting down.
GATTCATACTGCTGTTGTTTTTTGTGTCCATCGTCACAGTCGTCAAAAACTTGATGAAGCTTGCCAATACCTTTCTAGCTGCTTCTTGCGACCTGCTGTAGTTGATAGAGAAATCGAGTATGCCTGGAAAACATGGTTACAATGTGTACCTGTTGTTTGGGAAAACCTACTTACAAGGCCCTTTAACCGTCGCCTCCCCTATTTCTCATCAGAAGTTCCCGGACTCATGCCGATAGTTAGAACAGCTACAGGAGATAAATCCGGGTTTGAGCTAATTGCTGAAGAGGGAGGAACTCCAGTACATCTTGACTTGTACAAGCAGCACAAAAATCTTGCCATTTTTGGTACTACCCGTGCGGGTAAATCTGTCTTAGTAGCAGGTCTATTAACACCTGCCTTGGCTCAAAACATTCCCGTAATTGCGCTTGATTATCCCAAACCCGATGGTACTAGCACGTTTACCGACTACACCAAATTCATGGGAGAAGAAGGGGCATATTTCGATATTAGTAAAGAATCAAACAATTTATTTGAATTACCTGATTTAAGGGGATATGAGCCTGAAGTTATTAAAGAAAGAATGACCGATTTCAAGGAATTCTTGAAATCAACATTAATGATTATGGTACTAGGGACAAATCCTGTAGGGGTAAGTCCGACAACAGTATCAAATATTGAAAGTATCATTACAATCACAATTGAAACTTTTTATAACGATGAAGATATCAAACTTCGGTACAAGCTAGCCCTAGAAAATGGATTGGGAACACCTGAATGGGCAGATATTCCCACACTTAAAGATTTCTATAATTATTGTTCGCCTGGATTTATCAAGCTCGATTCCATCACCAATAATAGTAAAGAAATCCTCGATGCCCTTGACCAAATCAGATTACGATTAAAGTTTTGGCTAAATTCACGAGTTGGGCAGTCAATCGCCAATCCATCTAGCTTTAAAACTGATGCTCGATTGCTTGTATTCGCACTGCGATCGCTTGGGAGTGAAGCCGATGCCGCAGTCCTTGCCCTGAGTGCCTATTCCGCAGCCTTACGTAGAGCTTTATCATCTAAAGTATCAATCTTTTTCTTAGATGAAGCACCAATTTTATTCAATTTTGAGAGCATAGCCGAGCTAATTGGTAGACTCTGCGCTAACGGTGCAAAAGCAGGTATACGTGTAATTTTATCTGCCCAAGAACCAGAAAGTATCTTCCAAAGTAAGTCTGCTTCCAAGATATTTGCTAACATCACAACTCGCCTGATTGGTCGGATTCAAATATCGGCAGTTGACCCATTTGTGAACAGGTTTAAATATCCTTATGAAATTATCGCGCGTAATAGTACCGAAGCATTCTTCCCAAAACGTGAAAGTATTTATTCACAGTGGTTACTTGACGATAATGGCAAACTTACTTTCTGTAGGTATTATCCTGCTTATTGCTTACTTGCAGCAGTAGCAAATAACCCAAACGAGCAAGAATTACGCACTCTATTTCTCAATAAATATGCCGATAATCCAATGCTGGGTATGGTGAAATTTTCAGAAAGCTACATACAAATGCTTCGGGGAGATGAGTTAAGCCAAGAAGCACAACAATTATTCGATAACAATAACAATCAGCAATTAAAGTCAGCATAAATTATAGAAGAAAAACTAAGAATAACCTGGATTTATAAAAACAAGAATCAATAACTCATAAACAAGTGGCTTAACTTTAATTGCCACATTGATTATTTTATCCACCAAAAGTATGAAACCAAAATTCAAGTTTACTAAGAAAGGAGTAATAATCGGGTCAATAATTGGTCTGGTTACTTTACTCGGTACAGCACCTAGCTATGCCTTTTCAATTGACGATTTCTTCAAGGTTTTAGGGAAATTCAATAACTATTTTGAGGAAACCAAAAAGGAACTCACTTCAGGAACTAATAAATGGGGTGGGATGAAAGGCGAAGCTAAAACTGCTATTCAGACTGGCAGTATGGATATGCCAGACCCAGTAAACTCAGCCGAAAAGCTCAAAGAGCAACTTAAGAGCAAGGGTAACTGGAATGAAAGCAACACAGTTGAAGCTGCGGTCAGTGCAGCTAACGAACTGGAGAGAGAAACCACCCGCGCCACGATCGCCAGCGTCTTAGGGGAAGTCGGTCAGGAACGTACCAAAAATGAGATAGAAGCAACTGAACAAACTGTAGCTGAGGCCAAAGAACTCGCAGAATCTGCACAACCAATGGATGCTTCACAAAACATCCTCAAGGTCATTGCTGCTCAAAACTCGCAAATTGTCTCAATGTTGGGTCAATCTCGCATTGACGGACTGCAAACACGGCACGATGCCCAGCAAACTAACTTAATGCTATCTCAACTTGCCGAACAAGGGGCAAGCGATCGCCGTCGTCAAAACCTGATGATGGACGGTATTAGCGCCCAGTATATCGAAATCAGTGGGTTTAGCAGTCTCAAAACTACCGCAGGTGAATAATTCACCTTAATTAGTTGGTCATCTCTGCAATTGAGATGACCAATTCTCTATCAGGTACATAATACAGACCATGTTAGAACATCTTGTAATTGCAACCGACCCATTCTTTGGACAAGACATTTTAGAAAATGCGTCAGCTGGAGCGCAACTAGTAGCAGAAGGTTTCAATGAACTTTGGCAGGAAACCCTCAACGGTAACTTGTACGGCTCGATGTGCAAAGTTGGTCAGTTTTTTGCGATCGCTACACTCACCCTTTTTATGGTTGAGTTAGGCAAAAACTGGATAAATCAAGAAGATATGAAAGCTCTCTCCAGTTGGATATGGCCCATTCTGGTTATCGGGCTACTAGCTAATAATGGCACTTTACTCAGAAGTGGAACACTCGCCATCCGGGGATACATTAATACTGTTAATAATGACATCCTGGAATTTACTGCTGCCGGAGCCAACCTAGAAGTAGCATTCAACCGTGCAGTCGGTAATATTGCCCTCCAGCAGCAAGTAGGGGCGGCAATGGAAAGATGCCGTTCCATCCCTGGTAACACGCAAGATTCAATCACCTGCTTGCAACAAGCAGAAGCAGAACTTAAAACCTCAGCCCCTGATCTATTTAAAGGAGAAGCCCCCGATAGCGGTAGTTGGGAATTTAACCCACTTCAGGCTTTATCTGATGCCAAAGACGCGCTCGAAAATCTCTCCCCTGGTCAAATCGCCGAAAAGATTGGTAATACTATCACCAGCACAATCGGTTCAATGATTACCGGATTTGTCGCAGTCATCCTCCTCGCCCTCAATAACGCTTACCAGTGGGGTATCGAATTCACGATGCTTTTAACTGCCCTACTTGGCCCGTTGGCAATAGGCGGTTCGCTACTCCCCTTTGGTGCAAAACCTATTTTCGCTTGGCTAACTGGTTATTTCACCGTTGGAATGGCGAAACTCTGCTTCAACATAATTATTGGTTTGTGCGGACAACTTATCGCTAATTCCGAACAAAATCAACCGATGATATTTCTGCTTTTTGTTGGGTTAGTTTCTCCTATCCTGGCATCTGCATTAGCCGCAGGTGGTGGAATAGCTGTTTGGACAGGATTAGGTAAAACAGTAGCATTTGGCTCTGAAATTGCAGCAGGAATCGCTACTGGTGGAGCAAGTACAACTGCTACGGTTGCTGTCAACGCCACCAAATTTGTTAGTTCCAAAATCAAACTTAGAAAGTAATTAACAAATAATTATGCTTAAACCTAAGTCTAAATCTCAACCAGCTCGGCTCCTCAGTTATGGGCAATCTACGTCCACACCTATTGCAATGGCGATCGCGGTTACAGCAGGAGGAACTATCTTATCTACCCTATTGCAAATCATAAATATTGGTATGAGTGCTAGCACAAATCATCATGTCAAAGGCATGACGATAGTGCAACTCCAAGATGGGTCTATTTCACCTGGTAAATTTGCTGCTCCCAACGAACGCGAAGCCGAAACTATCAAACGCTTTATCTCAGATAGCATGATTAAAATGTTCGGTTGGAACGGAATAATCGAAGCAACAGAGAATGGTGAAAATGTCACTAAACCTGATAGGGGAATAGATATTCAAACAACAAAAAATAGTAGAAAAAAAATTCCCACTAGAGCCTGGGAAGCTGCATTTGCACTATCTGAAAACCAAGATTTTCGGGCAAATTTTCTCAAGAAATTAGCAGAAATCGTTCCAAGTGGTGTATTTAACGGTGAAGTTCAAGTTTCACTTGTAACTCGCCATATCTCTGAACCCAGAAAAATCAAAGATGGACAGTGGGAAGTCGATTATATCGCTACGCTCGTCAGCTTTAATAGGAACGAAAACCAAGGCAAAGGAATCGCTTTTAACAAAACAATTACTGTCGAAGCTGTCGATACTCCCAAATTACCAAATAAGCCAACTGAACTCGATAAGAAAATTTATTTAGTACGAGAACCAGGTTTAGAAATTACTCAAATCGTTGATTATAACCTCGGTAAGAAATAAAAATAGTTAATCAAGAAGAAAACTATGTTACAGCTAGAAAATGAGGCTTCCAATAAACATATATCTTCCGTAAATAGCCTTTTACCAATTGACAGGGCAGAAGAAGATGAAGTTGAAAATTCACAATTTGAGGTAGTTGAAGAAGATGAAACTGAAGTAGAATACCCCGCGTTAATCCAAACTAAACACGACTTTGTTACATCTCCCTGGTCAAGATTAGGAATTATTGGTGGTGCATTTGGTGCTGGGTTTCTAGTTATATTTGTTGTCCTCAACGGCATGATGAATGGGGGTAGTAAAAACGCCAAAAAGCCAGAATTAACTACTCCAACTCCCACAGTTGCCGCATCTGAGAAAAAAGAAGGCGATGTTTATGCCAAACTTGCCCTCGCCAAGCAACAGGAAGAACTTGATGCCCTAAATGGTAAAGCTAACACAGAAGACAAAGAGGAGAAAAAAGAAGCTACTGAAGAAGAACAAGCCAAAAACCAAGAGAAAACCCGTTCTATTCGACAACGAAGGGTAGTTGCTCAAGAAACTCCCCCTACTTCCAGAAGACGTGTATACCGGGAAGAAACACCCGAACCTGTTAGACCAACACGTAGAGTAGTGGCCTCACAGCCAATACCACCTCTGCGTCCTAGCGCTCCTCTGCCAAAATTTGCCAAACAATTAGTTGCCAGCAACCAGAGTGTTGCCAAAGATCCAATAGCCGAACTCGAACGCCTGCGTAACCTGGGTTCGGTTGGTCGAGTTGAGTATATGCTAGCCAGTACCACTGTCAGTGAACCTACAAACACAACAGTACAAGAAGTTACAGGTAAAACTGAAGAAACATTACGCCCAGCAGAACAAAATAGCAATCGCTCCGGTCGTCGCCGTAGCCGACGCAGCGAGAATACCGAAACAGTTACCAATACTCCTAATCAAGTTGAAGAACTGCGCCCGCGTTGGCAACCTATAACCACAAATGATAGTACTCCTGAGTATGGCAATACTGATCACAAAGATAACAATCAAGCCGTGCCAGTTATTTATAGCTTCTCGGTGAAAGAGCCACAAATTAGCTTAGAACTTGACAAAGAAAAGACCGTAGAATCCAGTTCTGCTAGTAATAAAGAAAACAACTCCACTCAGCAAGCCGAACAAGTTGCAAATAACTACCTGCCAGAAGAAGCGCAGATACTCCAAGAAACACAACCGCAGTATTTAGTTGTCGGTTCGTTTGCAAGTGCAACCTTGGTAACTCCACTCGTTATGCCCCAAACCAGTAATAACGCTCGTTCCCAGGAGCAGACAAATACATTACGGTTTGTCGCCCGGTTGAACGAGCCGCTTTATAGCAATACTGGTGAAATAGCCATTCCCGCAGGAACGCAAGTAACTATCGCTATGATTTCGGTTGATAGCACATCAGGCGTGCGTGCCGAAGTCACGGCCATCCTCAAGGATGGCACAGAATATCCTCTATCACCTGGAACGATATCGGTTTTGGGAGAGGCGGGTTCACCCCTAATCGCCAGACCTTACGACGACAAGGGATCTGAAATTGCCAAATATGATGCCACATTAGGGACAATAGCTGGTCTTGCCAAGGTAGGGGAAATTATTAACCAGCCGGATGAAGAAGTCACAGAAGATTTACCTTTAGGTGGGACAAGAACCCGCAGCCGCAATAACAACCGCAACCTGGGAGCTGCTTTCCTTGAAGGTGCCTTTGGTAAACTTGGCGAAACAGTCAGCAAGCGGACAGAACGTGCTACTGACGAAATCAATCGCCGTCCCAATGTTTGGTATGTGCCTAAAGACACCAAAATCACAATCAAAGTCGATAGGTCAATCAAGCTGTGAAACTAAGAGATATAGCAGATTTTAGTTTAAGGATGCCTTGGGCGATCGCCTCTGGCACTGCGCTCCGCGCAATCGCCTTTAGCGGATGCCTCACCATCACCTCCGTGCTTGCACCAAACCAACTTGTACTAGCAAATACTATCCGTCAAGTCGCAGCGTCCCAGGTATCAGGGGAAAATGCTCAATTGCAGACAGTTAAGGTCTGGCCCGGACATGGGGTATCAATATCGTTCTACAACACCAGAGAAATTATCAAGAAAATCTGGCTGGATGACCCATCTAGGTTTGTTTTTGATGTAGACGGATGTCTTGAGGGCTTGGGTAAGTGTTCTGGAAGCAGCACGGGTGCAGGACTAATTCACATTCGCCGCATCGAGACAGTCAAAATCCCCGGTTTACCACCAGCTCCTTACGGGGCGCACATGACGGTGATTACCGAATCTGGCTCAACAAGGAAAAGCTATCACTTCCGGATTGTAGCGGGCAGTGGCACACCAGAGTACAGCCAAATTGAAATTATTGGCGACACTCCTAGCAAACCTGAAGAAGTAAAACCAAAGGTCAGTTACACCGCATTATCTGATAGCAGACATATCGCCAAAGGGATGCAAGTTGCTCTAAAAAACCAGTGGGTTACGACAGACAGCAAGCTCTGGAAGCGTCTGAACCAACTTGTGGAGTTGCGATCGCAAGGAGAGGAACTTGTCGTCGCCGCCAGCACCGCCGGAGTATCAATGCAATTGGTTGAAAAACTCATGCTACTGGGTGGAAAGCGCTTGTTAGAAATACCACCACAGCGCAATAACCCTCTCACAACAACAAATCTAGGTAAATCAAGTTTTAAAGAACAGTGATGTATACCGAAAATCTCACCTCTAACAACCAAATTTTAGATACTACAGCAGAGGTAACTGCGATGCCTTTGGCGGGCGTAGCCATCGTACCAGTGAGAGCTGCAAGCCAGGAAACTACTCACAACAAAACCAACCGAGGGCTTGAGTATCGGATAGAAAAATTTAATAAATTACGCTACCTGATGGTTGCAGGACTTATTGCTGGGCTTGCCCTACACGGATTAATCCGATATGGAGGTAGCTATAATATCGGCAGTCTCTTATTCGGCAATAAAGCGGTAGCTCAAACAGTTCCATCGAAGTATTCAAATTTGAACACTTCGATAAATAAGACAAAACAAGCCAAACAGCCACAGCCCGTTGCAACTAAATATGTCAATGGCGCACCTACTCCCGATTGGAGCAGTATCACGTTTAGAAATATGAAATTTGGCGGTGCTGGCAGTGTTGAATTTCCTAATATCAAAAACCCTGGTATGAAGGAGACACGCACCTGGAGTGCTGGACAAAGCCTTGCTGAAGTCATGGAACTGGGTGATTTTGAAGCAACCGAGTTCAATATTGAAGATTTCACGCTTGAAGATATCGCTGGCATCACGGGCATTCAACTCGAAAATCTCAAACTGTCAGATTTTGAAACACTCGATTGGCAAACACTCGAAGACCTCGCCGAAGCAATTCCTAATTTAGAAGATTCAGAAGTCGGAGCCATCCCACCAATTCAAGAACTAGTGACCAAAGTTACAGGCAGCACTGCAAGCTACCAAACTGTTGGTGAGGTGCTGGACAATTATCCCCAACTGGGAGAAGTGGAACTTGGTGAGTATGTCAAACTTGATAAATATAAACTCACCAGCATCCCTGGTATTCAGAATGCACAGCTAAAGGACTTCACTAACTGGCAAAACACAACAATTGGTAAGGTTCCGGGATTAGCTGATGTACCGTTCGATCAGTTCCCCAGTGTTCCCATCCCTGATGTTAGCTTTATCGGCAAAGTAGACTTACCCCTCGGTTCCCTTGAAAGCGGACGCTGGAAGTCTATATCTGGTAGCTATCAAGCTGGGTTTAATGTCCCGTGCGAGAAAACGTGCGGTCACATTGAAGTTTCGGGTAGCGATATTGTAACTGGCGCACAATGGATGTCCGGTAAAGACCAAAAAGTTAAAGGCGGATTTGGCATCTTGGGCAGCCTCAACGGTGGCAAAGAACCCACAGGTCGTCACCCCTTTGGGAAATCATTTAAACAAGTCATCTGGGACATTAACGAAGCGGACGGCAGTATCACCACCGCAATGTTCTTCCGTATCTGCAAGCGGGGATGGGTTGACTTGGGTTGCTCGCCCTACTTCATTGGCCCAGTTCCCTTCTTCACCTACCGCGAGATAGACCCAATTATCCTTGGTACGCCCCTCACCGTACCTAAAAATTAACAAGTAAAAAGGCAATCATAGAAGAATTTATCCTCTCTAATTTTTGACTTGAAGAGGACACACTAGACAACCAATGAAGAAATATGCAACTTCACTTCACCGCATATTTCTTCGATTTCCTCATGCAATTAACACAGATTAATATGAATAATTATCTGTTTGCAACTGCTAAAACTAAGACAGTTAGAGAAGTAAAAGCTGCTCATAAAAATAGCAATACTGACTTTAGTAAGTATACAGATAAGCTCATGTCACCTCAAGGTTTGGCACTGGCCGGGGGAATTGGCTTATTGTTGCTTTTACAGCTTTTTAGTAATGGTAAAAAAGGCAAGCTTGCTACTAGCTATTGGGGTGGAGCAAAGGAAACCGCTCAAGCTAAGAAAAAAGCCCTCAAGCAAATCGTCGCTCCTAAATGTGATAGTGCCAGTTTATATATTGGAGTACATAGATACAAGGGTCAAAAATTACCCCAAGGAAGTGGGGGAGTTCCAGTTTATGTACCCGATGTCCAACGCGGAACTGCTGTAATTGGCGCACCTGGTAGCGGTAAATCATTCTCGGCTATCAACCCGATGATTTACTCAGCAATTGACCAAGGTTTTGGTATAGTATTATACGATTTTAAGTATGCCAGTCAAGCCAAAATTGCCAGTTATGCCAAATCCAAGGGGTATGACGTACATATCTTTGCACCGGGATTTCCCGAATCAGAGGTATGTAACCCAATCGATTTTTTACGCGACAGTAGCGATGCTGAAACTGCACGGCAGTTAGCTACGGTAATTAACAAAAACTTCCGCCTGTTAGGTAATGCATCTGAGGATGCCTTCTTTGGCCCCGCCGGCGACCAGTTGACGCAGGCTATTTTAATGCTAACCAAAGAGTTTGGCGACCGCGCTGATATTATGACGGCTGCGGCAATACTTTCTAGCGAGAAGATGGTCGAACGCTTGATGGCAGCCGAACTAAACCCTTGGATTAGAATAGCTTTTGGTCAATTATTTAGCTCGGCTGGCTCAGAGAAAACTGTAGCGGGTATCGCTGGTAGTGCTTCATTGATGTTCACCCGGTTCATGGCAAGGGGTACATTGGGATGCTTTGTTGGTAAAACAACCTTGCCCCTGGAGGTAAAACGCAAACAGATGATTATCTTCGGGTTAGACCGCGAACGCCGCGATGCTGTCAGCCCCCTGATGACTAGTATTCTTCACATGGTAGTTTCCCGCAGTATTGCCAAAAAACGTAAGGAAGACGGCCCATTAGTAGTGTGTCTTGACGAGTTGCCAAGTATCTTCCTTCCAGATTTATTTAGATGGCTTAACGAATCTCGTTCCGAAGGATTCTGCGGTATCCTGGGTTGGCAAAATATGGGTCAGCTTGAAAAGATTTATGGTAAAGAAATCTCTAAAGCTATCCTTGGTGCGTGCGGTACAAAATTTGTTTTTAATCCTGGTGAAGAAGAATCAGCACGATTATTTTCTGCATATTTAGGTGAAGAGGAAATTAAATATAAACAAAAATCTCGCTCAACGGGAGGGGGTAAATCCAGCACATCTATCAGCGAACAAGAACGGACTCGTAAGCTATTCGAGCCAGCCCAATTCCTCAAATTACCACCTGGGAAATGTCTATTTATCAACCCGGCTTATAGTAATAAAAATGAGGGTTCAGTACCACTATTAAAAAATATCAAAATCCCCAAACATATCATTGGATTAGAACAAGAAAATGACGCTAACTGGGATAAACTCATCAAAGAGCTTGCTAGGAAAAGTACCCAGAAAAAACCCACACAGGAAGATTTAGATTTACGAGTCAAGGAAGTAGATCGGAAGTTCCCTATCCCACAAGCACCCGTACAAGCGGGCAATGCACCTTTACCTGTTGATGCGTACAAGAGCTTTTTCTGAAAACTTTAAGTTTAATGACCAACTGGTTTTTATAAAGCATAGTCAGGCTGTTTGAATTTATAGATTATTTTCACCACATTTAATATATGTTTGACACCAGACACACTCAAATTAATGAATCATATTTAGGTACAGCCGATACTGCAATTCAAACAAGTCGAGAATTAAGTAAAAGCCTCATCAATGTACTTACTAAGATAACTAAAGTAATTCTCGAAAAACTCAAAGAAGCTCAAGAAGCAAGTAAAATTGCAGTTAAAGTTGGCAAAGATATCTACAATCTTGTACCTGATGAATCTACCCCTGGTGCGTATAAATGGGAAAAGGTAGATTTAACCAGTCAAAGTATAAAAAGCAATCAAGAAACTAATATTGTGTTAATGCCCGATTTATTAGTAGAAGGTCAATACACAATAGAAACTGAACCTTTTACTGACTATCAAGCACAAACAATTGCTGCAAGATTAGTAGAAGATGTACCCAATTTCAATAGTGATTATCAGCAAACAAGTGATAATACTCTAAAAATTACAGCTTATCTAGAGTCAGATGGTTCAGCAAAACAAATCGTTATCTACGAACAAAATAGCGAAGGTAAATGTACAACTAATCTCGTCACTGGAATACTTACTCCAGATGAAATAATAGATGTAGCAAGTGAACCACTAGTTAAGTTACTACCTCCATCTGCTGACATTATTAACAATCATAAAGATACAAAAGACTTATTATTTGATAACGGCAACCCAGATGTAACAAAAGTAACTGCATCCTTAGATAATTTATCAGTAATATTGAACGAAGATAATCAACCATTAAATTCTGAAATTGTAACTACACCAGTTAACTTGGATTACGAAGCAGAGGAAGCTGCGGTAGGTTTTATAAATGATATCGACATTAGTAATCCACCCGACTTTGACTCCCCACCAGATGTTAATTATTATCAGTCTCCTGTAGTCAAAAACTATCCTGAATCAGTAGAGCAGACACTCAACGAACAATCTGAAACTAAGATTCAAGCAGTCGAATCAAATACTTCACAACAGTTACCACAAGATGAAAACAGCGAAAACAGTTCGTCTATAAATCAAGAAATTAACTTATCTGTTGAAATAGAGGTAGATGACAGGTTTGGAGATGATGTGGTCAATAATCTTCAAGAAGAAATCGCACAGTCCGAAGAAACTATTCAAATTCAACCGATAGTTACTAGTAACCCTCAATTTCAAAATCAAGCTGGAGAGGAGGTAAATGAAAATGTAAATCCCAATCAGTTTTTTGCACAAGAGCCAGAGGAGCAAACGACTAATAATCGAAAAAAATATGCACCTAAGTTTACGTATCAAGATGTAGAGCCAGCAGCACAACAGTGGGCGCGTCAGGTTGAAGTACCTATTTATCAAATAAATAATAAACAAGCGCGGGAAGAACGTTACAACGGGGAAAATAAAGACATTGCTGAAACTGCGATCGCAATGCTAAAAAAATACGGCACTCTTGAACAAGATGGTTCACGTATTTACCGTAGCGATACATTTGTGATTCGCCAACAGGGAGACACTGTTAGCATTCACCGCCGCAGTGATGAACTATTTGGGTGGGAGAACTCTTTGATGGATTTTAAACTCAACAAAAAAGAGGAACCCAAAATCACGAAAAAGCCGACAGAGATGTTACCTGTTGAACGTCAGGAGTTTCTGATTGTGGCAGAATACTTAGGCGACAATGGCAAGCTACCTGACCTCAACAATGCAGATATCCGTGATGTAGCAAACAGCTTGGGAAGTCTTGCACCTGCCGGCACGATTAAAACGCTGGAAGTATTTAAACAAAATGAGATGTTACACACCCTGAATAATGTCCTCATCCAGGCTGATAAGGAGGAACTTACAGTAGGTGAATTTACCATCAAGCGATCGCGCAACCCCGAAAAAAATCGAGCCAGCTTGCAATTATTTAAAACTACCGAAGAAAAAGGTACTCAGGAACTTGTCCGGTTTGATCTAACTAAAACCGAAGCTGGCATTACCAAAGAAGTTAGCAAGATGAACATCTCTGAGTACGACATCAACCAAATTCAGTTTATTGCCCAAAACGCCGGCAAACTCAACCTGGAACACATCTTTGGTGACGAACAATCTACTCCCAGCACCACATCTGCACCCAAAAAACGAGTAATACAAGCAGTTGGCGATTTGCCTGTCACAGTTCACCCTTACATCGCCAAGGAATGGGCAAATATGGTCAAGCATGGTGGCCCTGGCTGGGGAGGGGCAATGAATCAAGGCAATGAAGAAATTCTTCAACGGATAAATGAGAACAACGGCAAGTTACCAATTGCCGACCAGCGAGAGATGTACTTCAAGATTATGACCCATAAGGCAACTGAGGCACAAAAGCAAGGAGAAACAGTCGTCGATTTTGTTCCGCTTAAAGATATTATGAATGACTTACAAGTATGGCGAGGAGAAGAAATTCGGCAGCAATATACCCCTACTGAACACATACCCTCCCCTCAAAAGCAAACTGTCGCTGCTGCACCTAAAACCAAGTCAAGAGAAGTTGAACTATAAATTACCCGTCACCAAGTTTGCAAAGTTGCATTGGCAATATAAAAACTTGGGTTTAGAAGTTACGCAAATTTACATCAGTTGTAAATTTCAACTCAACAAGCTTTTCATTTATTTTAATGATTAGTTTATTGTTTTAAATAACACAATATAAGGGGAAATTACTACGCAAAGCTCACGCAGATACTCAATGTAGTATTTCAAGCGAAAAATCAAAAAGTGAGCTTAACATCTGAATTAAAAAATAGAAATTCACCTATAAGGGCATGGTTTGACTCTAGACTAAACCAAACAGTTATTAGAATGATTACTAGCCATAATCAACTATTAGAAAAACAAGAAATTATCAGACCAGTTGATGGTGTAGATTTTCCATTAGTAGGAAATGCGATCGCCAAAGCACTTGCTAAGTATCTAGGAAACATCTATGAAGATAAAAGATGGTTTACTAATTGTCTTGCTCAGGTTGGAGCCAAAGCTCTCAAAATAGAATATGCTTTTGATTACTGCATTACAAATTCAACTTCCCTTGAAGAAGAAGCTCTAAAGTGTATGCTACTGGGTGCGTTAGAAAATTATGCACGCAGCCGTAACATTCATGAAATTATTCAACCTTTTCTCCAAGGAGAAAAAAGCCTTCAACTTGAATCAGAATATTTCAAAAAATGGCTTCCTACTATCCAAGATACATCTCAAATTATCGGTATTTTACCCCGTACTTGGCAAACTGTAGCTAATCAAGTAAGTGGAAATATCACCTGCAATGCTTCATACCCTTTAAGTGAATATCTTGGAGGTGCTGATTGCCAGATAATTGCTGGAAATACTCTCATCGATGTACGAACAACTGCTAAAAAGCGTCCCTTCTCTCTAGAAAATTTTTACCAACAAATTAGTTACGTCCTGCTTGATAGCAATGATACCTATAGTATCAATCAACTGGTCTGGTTTTACAGCCGCCAACAGTCGGTATTCTTCTATCCTACTGACAAAATATTCCGCGACTTGCAAGCAACAAGAGAAGAATTTAAGAAAATGATTCTTGATAACTATCACACAAATAGGCTAGCAGAAAAAAATAAGTGTTTATATCTTCCCCAGTAAGGATAAAAATATGATTCAAGACTTTCAACTTTCAACTCAATCCTAGCTTCAATATCCACTTCGATGGTATGAAGTATCACGCCAAGATTCACTTTGATGATGCTTTTGAAACTGAAGCAGAAGAAATTGCAGCAAGTGATATTAGCTCTCTTGCTGCTAAAGTCTCTAACCGTTGGCGAAAGTATGAGTTAGTCCACAAAGAAGGTAATCGGCTTTTTAATTCTGGAAATTCCAATCTTACATATCTTGAGCTAGCACCTTTAAATCTCTTAACCGCTCGATGCACTCCAAACTGTGGGTCTACCTCAATCAATAAATGCACATGGTCTGGCATTATCTCCATTTCTAGAATTTCTACATTAATATCAAGTGCTATTTGTGCTATTAATTCTTTAAGTCTCGAAGTAATAGCAGTAACCAGTACCTTTTGCCTGTATTTTTGACAAGAAATAACGTGGTATTTGCACGAATAAACAACATTGCATCTATAATGATAAAATACAGAGAACTAATAAATAAGTATTGGAAGGTGATAAATTTTGACAGCAAAAACACCTAGTTTTATAACTGAAATTCCATTAAGAACAACCTCTAAAGACATGGCTGTACTTGCTGCCAGATTAGAAGCAGGAAGACAGTTGTATAACGCTGTATTGTCTGAAGGTTTAACTAGATTAGAATTAGTTCGTAATTCTGAACTATATAATCAAGCTAAACTAGTTCCAAAAACTAACAAAAAAGAACGTGATACAGCTTTTAAAAAAGCGCGTGAAGCTTATAGATTTAGCGATTATGATTTACAATATTTTGCCAATGCAATAGCTATAGCTAGTGTTTGGATTAAATCAAATCTTGACGCTCAAACTATTCAAAAAATAGCAACCAGAGCGTTTAAAACTTTAGAAAGATTAATTTATGGAAAAGCTAATAAAGCTAGATTTAAACAAAAAGGACAGTTTGCGTCTTTAGAAGGTAAAACTAACAAGCAAGGTATTCGCTGGACTGGTTCTAGTGTTGAATGGTTAGGGTTAAAACTTTCGGGAATTATTGATAGTAATGACCCTGTATTATTACATGGTTTAAATTCTAGGATTAAATATGTTCGCTTAGTGCGTCGTATTATCAACCAAAAAACTTACTGGTACGCTCAGTTAGTTTGTGAAGGATTAGCTTATCAAAAGCCAAAAAATGTTATTGGTGATGGTATTGTTGGTATTGATTTAGGTGTTTCAACTGTTGCAATAGTTGGAGATAATCAAACTATTTGGCAACCATTCGCTGAAGAATTAACTTCTAAGCAAAAGAAAATTAGAAGATTACAGCGAAAGATGGACAGACAAAGACGCGCCAACAATCCTGATAATTTTAATCCCAATGGCACTGTAAAAAAAGGTGTAAAACGCTGGCATACATCAAAACGATATAAAAAGACTGCTAACAAAAAACGTGAAATTGACCGCAAACAAGCAGGACACCGTAAGTCTTTGCACGGTCAATTAGTAAATCAAACATTAGCTTTAGGTAAAACAGTTAAGACTGAAAAAGTTAATGTTAAGGCTTGGCAGCAAATTTACGGTAAGTCAATAGGTTTTAAAGCACCATCAAGTTTTCAATCAGAACTAGTACGCAAGGCTGAAAGTGCTGGCGGTACAGTTCTAAAGTTCTCTACTCGAAAAACTGCACTGTCTCAAACTTGTTTGTGTGGTAATAGGCAGAAAAAATCATTATCTCAACGTGTCCATAATTGCTCAGAATGTGGATTACGTATGCAACGAGATATTTTCTCTGCTTATTTGAGTAGGTACGTCGATCCAAAAACAGAAACTCTGTCAATCCCATCAGCTAGAAATGGTTGGTTAGGGATGGAACAATCCTTGCTAGACGGTTGGCGGAGCGGGTCAAATCAATCAGCGAGAACTGCGACTAGTTCAAAGTCACCTATCAATAATGGGTCAGAGTTGATGTCTAGTAATCCAATAGCGCGTGAGGAGTCGGAGCCAGTGAGGGCAAACGAAACTTGCTACGCAAGTTGGAACCTCATGCCTTTAGGCATGGGATAGTTCAGTATGGGAAGAATCGCCCACAACCTCAATCTGGTGATCAGCACCTAGCCATTGGACAGCAACTTGCCTGGATAAAGAAGGAACTGGAGCAAGAAAAACAGCTTGTTTTAGATATATAACCCAGCAGTAATAGCACCAAAATAATTTATGGAGACTACAAAACGAGTAATTAATATAAGTGAAAAATTCGGTAGCTGGATTGTACTAAATAAACAAGGAAAGCAAGTATTATGCCAGTGTGATTGTGGAACCCAAAAACTTGTCTACAGTCACACCCTCACTAATGGTCAGTCAACTAACTGTGGTTGTAAAAAAAGAAAAGAATCCATCCCAGTTGGGGCAAACTTTGGGAGACTAAAAGTTATATCTGATGTAGAAGTTAAGGGGAAAAGGGGTGAACTACTACTCCTTACCTTATGCAGCTGCGGAACCCAAAAGTATATCAGTAAAAATAGCTTAAAAAGAGGGCTTACACAAAGCTGCGGATGCTTGCAGCGCGAAACCCTCAAGAGCGATAAAACTATCCACGGTCACTGCAAAAGCCACGAGTATAACTCCTGGTTACACATCAAGCGTATCTGCTATAACAAGAACCACCATCAGTACAAATATCATGGCGGGTGTGGAATTGAAGTTGATGCATCCTGGCGTGATAATTTTACCCAATTTCTAAAAGATATGGGATTAGCACCCGAAGGAGCAGTTATATCTCGTATTGATCAAGAGAGCGACTTTGCCCCTGGTAATTGTCTGTGGATACCCAGAAAAGAACATTATCGCCAAATACATTTATTAAGAAGAAAAGAATTCTTTATTTCTCAAACTTTACCTAAACCAGTCGTTACCAATAGTGAGATTAATGTTTCACCAAACATTGCTCGATCAATCATCAAAGATCATGCAAATGGTGAAGCCAACATGAATAAACTTGCTACACAATATAAAATTAGCACTCAAGACGCAATAAATATTATCCTTCACCACGTTTAACTATCAATTTATTTTTAATAAAAGTGCGCCATCGAATTAAAAAGGCGCACTTTTTATTTTATAGCAAGCATTTAGTTTTAAAAAGCACATCAAATTGATAGTAGATTAATTACCACAATTGTTACACACATCAGCAAGGTAGACATTGATGATTAGTAATTTAGGAAATAATCACTAATATCTAAAGTGTTGTAGCTGAGTATAAAGTTTACTGCAATGAATAATATTTGCAATTTGAAACCACGTATCCATACAAATACGAAATCATTGTTCAGTAGACAAAGTAACTAAACTTTCTACCACAGACGAAGTTATCAATTAGCTGAACAAGCAAAGCCTCAAGTCAAAATTATAAAACTTGCACATGATAATACACAACGGCTCTTATATCTGGTTTCATGCAGGACAAACTGCTAGATGGGGAACTATAAATGCGATTAAAGCATTGCCATACCTAATGATTGCATACCAAATCGACGGACAATGGTACAGTGACCCCTATTTTTCACAATCTAAAAATTTAGAATATAAACCAGTAATCCCTATAAGTTCAGCAATTATTCATATACCAAAAATAACAGTTGAGTTACAACCAATTGTTCAATTATGTGCTGGATTTAGGAACAAAAGAATTCATAGTCTTTGGGTGGTTAATGCTCCCGCTCAGGTATTGAAACATATATTAGAGTGCAGCCAATGGGACAGTATATCACTCAAGCAACTACTAGCAACTTTGCACGAATTAATTCTTTATGGCTATGAAGTTAAAATACTTCCCGCCAAAAAGGAAACCATATCCCCTATCGAATGGATGGAATAATAATGACTAATAGCAACCAACAACTCACACTTTACTATCCTTGTGTAGTTCAGATTTTAGATCAGTTTGTACAGACAATATCAGTTGAGTTTTGGATACAGAATCCAATAAACGAAAAATGGAATTTGTTACCATGTAAAAATGGTGATAGCAGCATATCAGGTTACACATATGCGATAGCACCACGGATAATGGTTTATCCCAATGAAGCATATCCGTCAATAGAAGCATTTTTACAAGCGAAACAAGAGGAAGGTGTAGACTATCCCATTCGATATAAAAGAACTTATCTTACAGTTAAGGGTGCTGCATCTCACAAACTATTCTGGGCATGGAAAAATCCTCAGACTAATAAAATTGAACGTATCCATTGGCATCCTTTAGCTATAAAAGCAAAGGCAAGTGAAGATGACCAAACTGACTACTCAAATATAACTCCAGTCAAGATTGTAAATAGAAAATTAATCACACTTGAAAAGGATAATTTACCATCAAATAGAGCAGCTTTTTCAGAGTTTATTGCAGACAGAGAAGAAAACCTCCGCCTTGCACTTGAAGCCATGAAATCACCCAATCCTGATGCTGCACTTGAACTGCTAGCCATCATGGAAGAAATATCCAAAGACTGCTTCTACGCCAGTTGGATTATGGGCAATGGATACAATTTAGAATCAATTCTTAAATCATGGGATGGCACTAGTAACGTCAGCTACGGTAGTGGGGAAATCACTTATGAACAATTAGCACTAATGCGCGTTCTTTCTGAACTATCCCAAGGTTGGTGGTTTTGGGATGAAGATCGGGATACTGGCGTAATTTTCCAAAGTTATCCTTACCAGGAAATCGCCTGATTATTGGGGCTGGGAGTCTTGCGATCGCTGTAAAAAATTTATTGGTGGGTTAAACTTACAATTCCATATCGCTGTTCCGAATCGGAAAAAACTGATATTGCTTTTGCTGTGCAGCAGCTATTTCTGACGGAGCATTAAATACAGTAGCCTTTGTACCAAGTTGGAGTTCTTGGTACAAAGGCACACCATCACCGTCATTATCGCTGAGAAGAATTCTAGTCATGATATGAACAGGGGCAACTTGCGCGAGGCGATTGACTACATTAGCAACAAACTCGTTAGATGCATCGCAGCCATCAAGGTACCTAATCAACATATCAGCAGTAGCCTCAGTCATCTTGGCTGGGTCTTTTACCCCCGCTTCCAGAATAAACTCATCATAAATAGCTTTCTCGCTATCAGTAAAATTTTCTTTGCAAGCTTGCTGGATAATTAATTCAGCCTGTTGTTTCTGCATAAATTCCATAATAAACTTTTGCAAGCATAAATATTAGTAGTAGATTATGAATATTTTAAACATGAGTTAAATTGGAAAAATAATAATTAAATATACAGGGAAAACAAATTGTAATTAAATTATTATAGCTCATGTTACCTGGTAATTTAACTGTAAAATTGCTACCTTTACCCAATTCACTTTGTACCATTATTAGGAACAGCAGCACTATTACCTAGATGAGAAATATTAGCATCATTTGGATTTTTAGCCCAAACAGTAGAAACTGAAGATGCAAAAACTAAGGTAAAAGCAGCTGCGTAAATCAGCTTTTTCATAAATATTCTTCTCATTTAGTTAACCAATGAATTATGTGTATAGAAATCCAATTTGAGTCTTGCTACGTATACTGAGAAGCAAAACCTTGTTTAGCAAGCTTTCATTCAGCTTGACTTTTCAATAATCAAATGGGATTTCTATATATTTATAATTATGAAATATATAGATGAAATCGAAATGAAATAACGTTATAGCAAGGAAATTTAAGCTGCATTTACTATAGCTAATTATTCAAAATTACTTATAATTAAAATATTAAATAGTCAAGTTTAACAAGAATTAAAAATTCTCCTAATAGTTAACTATCAGGAGTTTTATTTGGATATGGCAGATTTTAAAGACTAACACGAAACCTAGCTACACCTATAGGTATTTTTGCATCACTACCAACGAGATTAACAGATAAATAATAGACAGGGCCATTACCAAGAAATGGTTGTTTGACATTCTTGATGTCAATCTCTAGCTTAGTGTTAGGAGCAACTGGTTCAGGGAAAGCTAGTAGTATAGTATTACCATTCAAAGAAACACTAGCATTAATTTTCTGACCATTCTCCTTATTTACAACAACATCATTAGTATCATTGCTCCATTTCACAGTACTCGGAACTTCAATATTTAACTGCGAAACATCCTTGCTATTTTTAGGAACGTGTACTCGCAAAGTATGTCTAACACGCGACCAGCGAGTTTGAGGAAATTGATAGTTACCCTCAACATGAGGAAGACTATTATTTTCTTCATTAGCAATTACATACTTGGCAGGAATTAAAAATGCAGCAGCGAGAGTAGATAAAGCAATGTAAGCTAGAACTTTTTTCATATTTACTCCTAATTTTATAAGTTATATCAGCAAATATTCAGATTCGTATTTTGTAAGCTGTTATGAATCAATACATAACAAATTAGTAAAGATAGAATTATCTATCTTCTACATTTACACAAGAATCCAGAACTGTTTTAATTCAAAAAGGTTTACTACCTTTATTGATCAAGTTTGACAGGTCTTGATGAAATATGGATGAAATTTCTGATGAATATGAAAATCTAAAATCTTAAAATGTAGGGAATTGAGCTACACCAATGGGGATTTCTACCTCACTACCAACAACTTTAGCCCACAAGCGATATACAGAATTTGAACCTGTAACTGGTTGTTGTACTTTATTAAAATTAACTAGGAGTTTAGTGTTAGGAATAACCTTTTCAGGAAACTCTATAATAATTTGTCTGCCCTTGACGGAAATATTAATATTAATTTTTTGACCATTCACATCCCAGACTTCAATTTCATTACTCACTGCTACAGTAGATGGAGTTTCAATAATAAGTTGAGAAAGGGCATTGTTATTTTGGGGAATGTTTAACCGAAAAGTATGCTTTACCAAACGCCAGCTATTAGTAGGATATTGCAAATTATTATCAATATTAGTCTCCTTAGCGTTTGCAGAATCAAGGAAAATGGAAGCTATAGTGCTAATGGCAAACACTGTACCTATATAAATCAATGTTTTCTTCATCTTGAATTGTTCAACAACAATTATGTCAAATATGTTATGGGGTTCAATGAATAGACCTTTAAATAATAAGTTTGACAGGTCAGGATGAAATTAGGGTGAAATTTTGGCTAGTTCAAAAAATAATTTTTTGATGTTGTGGTATGTAGCTAAACCTGAACTCAAACTTTAGTTACTGCCACAAAAAATTCAATATTTTCAGTCTCAAGAACTAATAAGATCGTGAAAATCAGTTGCAGATGATATTAAAAAATCAGGCTTTTAGTTGTAATACTACAATTAAAAGTCTGATTCTGCATCAAAGCATAAGTTTAAACGGCTCAATAATAGTATAGAGACATCAAAGTGAAATTAAGATGAAAATTGAGCATGACTAAAGAGAAAATTAGTGTTTACTATCATTCACCCGAACAAATTATTAACGCTGAATTTGTTGAATCAGGGCTTGTGTTTGTTGATAAGCTTGGGTATCACCTTGTTTAATAAACAGGTTTGCAGCTTGCTGAAGGTCTGTAACAGCACTATTACTGTCTCCTAAAGCATATTGTGCCAGTCCTCGGTTCCCATAAGCATCAGCTAGGTTAGGATTGATTTGTAGTGCTTGGTTAAAGTCTGCGATCGCTTGTTGATGATTACCCTGTCTAAAATGAGCAAGTCCTAAATTATAGTAACCGTCTTGTGAGGTCGGATCAATTTTTATTGTTTGGTTAAAGTCAGCAATGGCTTTCTGAAAATCTCCTAGTTCTACATAAGAAATTCCCCGACCATTATAAGCATCTGTATGCTTGGGATTTAACCGCAGTGCTAGGTTAAAGTCAGAGATTGCGGCACTAAAGTCTCTCAATTGAGATTTAGCTAAACCTCGAAGGCAAAAACCCTCGTAATATCGTGGATTCAGCTGCACTACAGAGTTAAAATCTGCGATCGCACCATTGAAGTTACCTTGGTTAAGCTTTTGCACCCCTTGGTTATAGTACTCTTGGAAGTTCGTCGCCTTCAAAGGTATTTGTGCTTCTCGCGCAGAAACAGCAGCAGGCATTACACCCAGTAGACTTGTTATTCCCAGGATGGCTACTGTTCGCTTCATATATTTCATGGCTTTACCCCTTCATTCTTGCAGCATGACATTGGATTGCCACGGATCTGTTCCTTTATTTTAACTGGGAACTTGTAATAGCCATCCCCAAAGACTTTGTAATAGCAACCAAGCATTTAAGCCAACGATGACAATAGCAACTAACCAAGCTAAAGATTTTAACCACAAGGGATTGACAAACTCACCCATCAAGCGGCGATTACTAGTAAATATCACCAATGGAATCACTGCAAACGGTAACTGTAAACTGAGGATGACTTGACTGAGAACTATGAGGCTGCTTGTACTATTTTCACCAAACAGAATGATTGTAATTAACGCTGGAATGATGGCAAGCAGACGGGTTATTAAACGGCGTAACCACGACGGAAGGCGAAATTGCAAAAAGCCTTCCATAACAATTTGTCCTGCTAGAGTCGCAGTCAGCGTTGAACTTTGCCCAGAAGCAAGCAATGCAATGCCAAAAATCGCACTAGCAGCACTGACTCCTAATAGTGGTGAAAGCAATTTATAAGCATCTTGAATTTCTGCGACATTCTGATTGCCAGAAAAATGAAATGTTGCGGCAGACACAATTAAAATTGCTGAGTTAATGAATAGTGCCAACGATAGAGCAAAAGTTGAATCAATTGTGCCAAACTTAAATGCTTCCCATCTTTTTTCAGTAGTAGGTTGCCAATCACGGGTTTGCACAATAGAGGAGTGTAAATATAAGTTGTGAGGCATCACTGTTGCCCCTAAAATACCAATAGCGATGTAGAGCATTTCTGGATTCTGTAAAATTTCCTTCTTGGGCAGATATCCCAACAAAATCCCCCCCATATCAGGTAGAGAAAACAGAATTTCCGCTGTAAAACAGATACCTACGGTTGCTACCAGCATTATTACTAAGGCTTCTGTATAACGAAAGCCTTTATGTTGCAGGAATAGCAATACCAGGACATCCAGCGCAGTGATACACACACCCCATATCAAGGGAATACCGAATAAAAGTTGTAGGGCGATCGCACTTCCCAATAGTTCCGCTAAGTCACAAGCTGCGATCGCAATCTCGCACAATATCCATAAACAAAAGCTTACTCTTGGTTTGAAATAATCTCGACAAGCCTGCGCCAAATCTCGCCCCGTAGCAACCCCCAAACGCACACACAAAGATTGCAGCAATATCGCCATCAGGTTGGACAGCAAGATCACTGTTAACAGTGTGTATCCAAACTTTGACCCCCCAGCAATGTCTGTTGCCCAGTTGCCAGGGTCTATGTATCCAACTGAAACCAAATACCCTGGACCTCCATAAGCCAGCATCTTGCGCCAAAAGCTGCTGCTATTGGGGATTTTAATACTGCGGTGAACCTCTGGTAAGCTAGGTCTATTTTCTGGGGGAGTCATTTACTTTGCCATGAAATATTCTCATATTCTTTTCATAATCTCAGAAAATGTAGAATAAACATCAGCCTTTAGGCAAGTAGGGATGCTGCTGTTATCCTGAAAGCATAAGATGAGCAACTTGCTCACGTTATGCTTTCAGTGACATGAACACAGTTTTGATATGTAATTAAAATTTGAACAGCTTACTTGTGCTGAGTCAATGCAGTAACAAACACTTTTATAACTCAGTACACTAAGTTTCCACTACCACGTAACAGACGCAAAGAATTTAGACAGTACGGACAGTCGCAACTAAATAAACGAATTGCAGCATCACTTTCTTCATCTGTGAAGTTTAGTACAGCAACCTTGCTATCAGATGGCTGCGCTGAGATAACTGTCGATGCAGGTACAGGGGGTGCACCTAGCTTTCTTTCTGAATCCCGAATACATACAAAAGAGGTGTTACCGTGAGGATGAGTTATGCAGGTACGACCATCATTTGTATGAACTAATCGTTGAGTCATCGTAGCTGCGGCGTAGGCAGGGTGAACTACTGTCAGCGTAGACATTAGCGAAGTAAAAATTGTGGAACTGGAAAGCAAAGTAAGTAGAAATTTTTTGTTCATTGATTTACTCAAAAAGTATATTTAAATGCTCATAATAACTGCTATCTTTCTATATTTCCAATAGGTTTGTATTAAAGATACTAGGTTATAAAAATATAATTATTACAATCAAAAAAAACAAGAATAAATTGTTTGCATTTGCAATATCCTAGCTTTAGAAAAACTAAAATATTGCATTTGTACGAAAAACTTTTCATAGTATTAGTTATGTCAAGAGTTAAATTATAAAAATATATTAAGAATAAAATTAAATATATTCAAATTTAATTGAATAAAAAATAAGCTATGCTCAAATAGCATTGCATATTCTTTTGAAGAAGTTATTACAAAGCTATGACGAAAGTATGACTAAACTAAATATTCTACACGAGAACATAAACAAATGATGGAGCGTATGAGATTCTTTATCTGGAGGCTGTCATGATAATCATCATGATAATCAAATAATAAAGTGGTATTACCGGATTAAGAAGATTGCTTTTAGTTTGACAACAAGCAACTCTATACAATTGAGCAAATTGAGCGCGATCGCCTACCGTGGGCGGTTCGTTATTGCACCTTGTTTTCGCTTCTTAGTAGCCCTAAATAGATAAGAGAAAAGCAATTAAGAATATTCAGTCATGTCCAAGTTATAATCTTTATTTGATAGATGTTTCGTCGGCTTTGAAAATCACCTTTAGAAATTTTATTTAGGCAAATTAATTAATACATTTTATGCACCCTTGTCAAACATAAAGTTTATGGTATATCTTTTTTGCAATCGAGCGGCAAAATGCTTTTGATTGATGAATTAGCCAAATTAATTTCAAGAGGTCAAAAATGACTACTTTTTCTTCTACTTCAGTGTTGCGGAAGACCGCAGGTGTTACTTTGTCTAAACCTGTACAAGTAACACTTTATATGTTGCTGTCGTCTTTGGTAATCTGGACTGTTTTGTTCTCTACCTATCCTGCGGCTCACAACACAGCACATTCAGCGCGTCACCACACTTTAGGTGTTGCGTGTCACTAAATTATCATAATCTCAAGATTTTTCTGGTGCATGAGATTTTGCTAAAACACTCGATAAAATAACAGTGCGAGGATGGCGCAGATTTCGCGCCATTTTTTGAGATAGAAGAAATTTTAAGTTTTGTAGAGTAAAGATACTTTGTCTTTCATCTCTGCATTATTATTTTGCTTTGATTTCATTCCATCTCTGAATTTATTGTCAATATTTTTACTAGAATTTTCCACTGCCTAGTGAATAGAAGCTGATAAAGTAACTTTTACTTACAACTATCAAACATTGACGGAAGATATACAGTTTACGTAAGCTTTTATGAAAAAATATCGACTGTTTGGGGTGCTAAGTGCTGTTTTTTGTGTTGCATTGTCAATTCTTTATTCCGTTGTAGGAGTTTCCCAAACTCCTGCACCCAGAGTACAACTCTCTACCAACCCACCTTTAGAACGGATTCATCCCTTTGAAGCAGGAACCGATAAACCACAATCTCCCGTTACACTAACGCTACAAGCTCTTGATACTATAGGTAAACCCTTAGAAAA
The DNA here is from genome assembly GCF_015207705.1 of Nostoc sp. LEGE 06077. Classification (GTDB taxonomy): domain Bacteria; phylum Cyanobacteriota; class Cyanobacteriia; order Cyanobacteriales; family Nostocaceae; genus Nostoc_B. The sequence goes on along the minus strand of NZ_JADEWI010000006.1, from coordinate 5,326 downwards.
TACCAAAATTAGCTTACAAATTCTGACACCTCCAGCTAATGCTTGGTTGACTACAGATTTTCCTATTGTCGAGGGAACAAAATTACTACAAATGGATGCGGCTGCACCTGACGGTAAGCTTGAAATTCAACAGATGTTACCTATCCGTGGTAACTACCAACTGCGAGTGAATGTATCACCCTTGGTAGCAAATGCTTTTACGCCCTACGAGCAAACCCTGAATTTGAATGTCCAAGAAAATCCAGTTAAATATAAATATTTTGCTGTTGTTGCAGCTATCTTACTATCAGTTGGATTACTAGGTGGCTGGGTGATTGGCGGACAAGAAGAACTGCGACAAGGAGAAATTGCGCCGCAATCTGTACGCCTGTTGTTAAGTGCATTGACAGTAGTGGCTATAGTAACTTTATTGTTTATTAACATTAGTGCAGAAGTTGCAGAGGCTCACGGTAGTGGACACTCAAGGGGTAAAGAAGAAATCGCACCATCAGTCCAAAAATCTCAAGGGTTGGAAGTCCGTGTTGAGGGAAATAAAAGCGCAACGGTAGGAAAACTTGCTAATTTGATAGTAAATGTTAAAGATGCTGCCACAGGACAACCCATCAAGGATGTAGTGTTGCAGGTGAAGGCGATCGCTCTAGAAGATAATTTAACAGTCTTTGCCTACAAGGGAGTTACTGACCAATTCGGCAAGTTAACGTGGCAAGAGCAATTTTTTGATGGCGCACCTCACAAAGTTGAGGTCGAAGCAACTCCTAGCCCTGGATCTAAGCGTCAATTTCCACTGGTGAAAGTCGCACAAGAAGTTGAAGTTGAAGGAATTGCACCGCCAATGTACATCCGGTTGATTGGTTTATTCTACTTTACTGCTATTGTCGGCATTGGTATGGCGATGGGATTGCTAATACAGCACCGACGAAAACCACAAGCTGGGGCAAATTAAAAGCATCAACGCTTGACACTAAGCCGTATCAATATTCCTGAAATGCCTAGTCCTAAGAATACAGCACTAGCGATCGCCGGAATATTTAATTCTTGTTTAGTCGTGCTAGTTGCAGTCTTTTCTGACTGGGCTAATTCTTGGGACGCAAGAGACGGTGCATTCACACCAGATGCAACCGTAACCTGATATTTCATCTGAAATGACTGAAAATTGCCTTCAGTTTTAGGCGTACAGTTTAACTCCAGTTGATAAATTCCAGTATTGGGAAAGACAATATCTGCTCCAGGAATACCTTGATATTTTTCAACTGAGATAGCTTTGACAGTAGGCTGTAGCACTGGTAAGTCACCAGGTTTACGAGGTTGCAAGTAAACAGCCATTTGACAATTAGTCTGATCTAATGGCAGGATTTTTCCTCCTTTGCGGGTAAGTGCAACCCAGGCTTTAGCATATTCTCCAGCTTTGGGAGTATGGTTAGGCTCAATGTGCCAAGTGCCTGCCACATCCCCTGATACTTGAATATTGTGAGCAGTAGCAGGAGTAACAAATAAGGCGAAAAATAGCGTGTAGCCTAGAGTTTTATTGATAGTTGATAGATATAACATTTTATTTGTAACCCTCACACAAGCCACAGGCTACGTCAAAAGACAAATTGTCAAACTTAACTTTTTTAGTGATTTCATTTATATCTTCTAGGAGAATATTCCACTCTCAATTGCTTGCGCGATCGCGAAGCGCGACCTAGGAATCGCTAACCCAAATCCAGATCCCTCAGTACAACGCGAGCGATCGCTTCGTCTGTCAAGGGTAAGTGAACGATGAAAGTGCTACCTTTACCAATTTGGCTTTGCACTTGTATACTACCTCCATGAGCTTGAACAATTGCTTGAGCGATCGCTAATCCCAATCCAGATCCACCAGTACGACGCGACCGATCGCTATTCACTCGATAAAAACGGTCAAAAATCCGCTTTTGTTCGTGCGACGCAATACCAATACCTGTATCTTGAACTTCAATTACAGCATTACCGTTGCTGCGTTTGAGGATAACAGTTACATAACCACCAGCAGGGGTGTATTGAATAGCATTGGCAATGAGATTAGAAAGCACACGCAACAGTTGATCTTCATCTCCCATCACGTATAAAAGCTCTTGGCATAACACCAAAGATGTTAGTTGCAAAGAAGCCGCAGCCGCTAACGCTGAAAATTCTTCTATCAGATCATTAATCAAAATATTCAGACAGCAAGGTATTTGTTGTGTCGCTAAAATATGCTGTTCCAATCGAGACAGTAACAGCATATCCTGAACTAGTTCAGCTAGTCGATGATTTTGACGTTGAATAGAGGCCAAAACATCTCGCGCCTCCTCCGGCAGATAATCCATATCAAATAAAGTTTCTACCGTTGCATTAATCGCTGCAAGAGGAGTACGCAACTCATGAGAAGCATCAGACGTAAACTGTTGCATTTGTTTATACGAAGAGTCAATTGGCCGCATTGCTAACCCTGCCAGCCACCAACTAGAACCGCCAACTAACAATACCGTAATTGGCAATCCCACCGCCAAAATTAATTTCAAAGCAGCGAGACGACTATCCAGGTCCTTGAGATTGCGCCCTACCTGAATATAGCCCCAATCTTGATTATCTTGCGTGTGCAGCAGTAGAGACTTTTGACTGTAACGATTGCCTTGTAAATCTTTGACTGTTTGCCACACTTGGGTTTCCACAGTCGGTGGCAGTTCATTAGCTTGGAAACCTGCTACCGCAATTAACCGTCCTGAACCATCGACAAAACGGATGTAATATTGCTTCTCTTTGTATACAGTACTAAAAATGCCGTGTTCATTATGGGTGCTTTGACTGTGACTTAGGATATTTTGGGTAGGACAACTGGACTCAGCTAAACAAATATTTGGTAAAACCTGCTGGAAAACTAGCTCTGTAATACCAGGTTGTTTCAAAGCCGGTTCAATTACATCATGTAGTGTACCTGCTACCGATTCCAGTTCCCGGTTGATAGAAGCCACATAAGCATCAATGATTACCTCATAAACCACGAAACCACATAAGGATAGAATCAGAGCCATAACTACCGCATACCAGGTAGCCAATTGCCAGCGAGTCTTACGAAATAGTCGAATCTGCATTGCCAGGATTGAAACGATAGCCCATACTAGGGATAGTTTCGATTAAGCCATCACAACCATATTCCGATAATTTGCGTCGCAAAAGTCGGATTTGAGCTGCTACTACATTACTAACGCGTTCTGCACTAAAGGCGTACAGATGATTTAAAATTTGGTCGCGGGTAATAACTGTATTAGGACGTTTCATCAAGTATTCTAATAATTGGAATTCTTTTTTTGTTAAATAAATTACCTTATTTTCACCATTAGGATACTGCCGAGAAACTGTACAATTACCGCAGTCTAGAATCAGTCCACCAACTTGCAATTGTAAAGACTGGAACTGAGACGTAAGCGATGCGCCTCCAAAGGAAGCTCGCCTTTGCAAAGCCCGCAACCGTGCCAGCAGTTCTACCATACCAAATGGCTTTACCAAATAGTCATCAGCCCCTGCATCTAGACCAGCTACCTTATCTGCCATGCTATCTTTAGCGGTTAGCATCAGCACGGGCAAAGCATTACCCCGACCTCGTAATCGCTTGCACAGTTCCAAACCTGACATTCCCGGTAACAACCAATCAAAAATTGCCAGTGTATATTGAGTCCAATCATGTTCTAGATAAGTCCAGGCTTCATTTCCATCCAAAACCCAGTCAACAATATATCTTTCTTTACTCAACTTTCGCTGAATCGATGCACCCAGATCCGGCTCATCTTCAACAAGCAAAACTTTCATAATTAGCAGATGTATTTTAGCAATTTGTTCATTAAATTACACGCAATTGAGCAACACCAATTGGTAACTCTGCATTCGTACCAGCGAAAATGGTAGATATCTTGTAGAACTTATTACCAGTAGTCACTGCTGTTTTTTTAACATTATTCATTTCTACAATGATGGTAGTTCCAGAAGCGACTGATTCAGCAAACTCTAATGTAGCTTTTTTGCCTTGAATAGAAACTTTTACATCAATTTTTTTACCAGATTGATCGGAAACATCAATATTTTCTCTGAGAACAATGTTAGCTGGAGCTTCGATAATTAGCTGAGAAATAGCCTTGCTATTTTCAGGAAGTGCTATTTTTAAAGTATGTCTGAGAATTCTCCAGTGGCGAATACCTTGAGGAGATTCCACGAGGCTAATAACGTGAGGAAAGCTACTAGATTGTGGTGTAGGATTTGCATAAGTAGCTGGAACTAAAACTGCCATAGTCAAGGCAAAAATAGCAGTATATCTCAGTATTCTAATCATTGCGCTTTTATAATCACTTTACTAGATCCATCAAACATCAGAATCATCTTTGTTGAAAGATGTTACCTCTTAATAGCTTGACAAAGTGAGATGAAATTTGGGTGAAATTTTAGCTAGTTACAGGGATTTTTTAAAAAAACAAATAAGTGACCTTTGATGGATCTGTAACTTTTTCCTAAACGTATCTCTTTATAGTCTCAAAGCTCTCTCTCATCTCGTTTCAGCTTATAACGATATTAACAAACAGTTGAAGAAGCAAGATGTTCGTACTGATGTTTTGTCATACAGTTAACTGAAAATATACTCTCGTAGATTTGTTTGGCAACGACGGAGGTAACTCAGTGCTTGTTTTTCTATGTAACGAACTCTCCTTTCACTAATATTGAGATGTTGAGCTACCTGCGTCAAGGTGAGTTCGCAATTATCTTCCAAGCCATAATGCAAAATTAGGACTTGTTGCTGCTGTGGAGTTAATTCTCTCAGTGAGAGATAGATATCTTGACGCATTAAATTTTGAGTTACTTGGATTTCAGGCGAGGCTTCTGGAACTTCTGTTAAAAGTTCTTGCAATTCTGTGTCTTCGTTATCACCCACTTGTTTATCTAATGAGATAGGTTGACGAGATATCATCAGCAGTTCGCGGACTTGAGCAGGGTTTAATTTCATCTTTTCTACAATTTCAGACATACTAGGACTGCGTTTTAATTTCTGAGATAATTCTCTTTGCACTTTTTTAAATTTATTCAACTTTTCGGTAATATGAATTGGCAGTCTAATAGTTCGTGATTGCTGAGATATTGCTCGTGTCATTGCTTGGCTAATCCACCAATAAGCGTAGGTAGAAAATTTATAGCCACGAGTAGGGTCAAATTTCTCTACGCCACGTTCTAAACCTAATGAACCTTCCTGAATTAAATCCATCAACTCCAAATTTCTTCTTTGATATTTTTTGGCAATAGCAACCACTAAACGAAGATTTGCTACCATCATTTTTTGCTT
>NZ_JADEWI010000048.1 GCF_015207705.1 Nostoc sp. LEGE 06077 | reverse complement strand
CTCCAATATTGAATGACCATTAAAACTTGGTCTTCAATAACTAATTTAGGACTGCGACCAGGCTTCTTTTTGTTTTGAGCATCAGCTTTAACTACATCAACCATTAATTCAAAAGTTTTACGGCTTACTCCAGTCATTCGCTTAAATTTTTTTGCAGTAAGCTGTTTGGCTTTCTCTATTTTCACGGCTCCTCAAAGTCCTAATCGCAAATTGCCAAGCCTCTAATTTTACCACAAAACATTTTTGCAAGCGTTCTACTCATACAGTAAAAGACTTTTAACTCTGTAACCTGTCACCTGCGATAAAATTCTGATTTTGTAACTATATTCTGCAAACCTTCAACTAATCTTTCTATCCCTGCGTTGGCTGTATTTTCTTGTAACGCCCCATAAGCAACGCGCAAATAGCAACCATTCTCCATCCCAAAGGTTGTACCAGGAATCACCGCAACTTTATATTCTTGAATTAATATTTTCACCAACTCAAACGCATCCATTTGAGTATGCACTTTTAAAAAGAAATAAAACGCACCATCAGCTTGAGCAATAGTACATAAACCTTGGAGATGATTCAGAGAGTTTATTACTATTTGGCGTACTTTAGCGATCGCACCAATATTTTCCTGTAAATACTCATCTTTCGCCTGCAATGCGCCTAATGCTGCATACTGCGACACCACAGGCGGACAAATCAAAATTGTATCTTGAACTTTTTTGACAGCCACAAGCAAATGTTGAGGAATTACCATATGGCCAATGCGCCAACTTGCAAAACCATAAGCTTTAGAGAGGCTATAGAGCGAAATTGTATGATTGCTACTGCCAGCAAATGCGCCCGGTGAGATATGTTTGACACCGTTGTAGGTAAAATATTCATAAGCTTCATCGCTGATATGGTAGATATGGCGATCGCCACAAATTTGATTTACTTGGCGTAAAGCAGCTTCAGAATAGACAACTCCTGTGGGATTATTGGGAGAAATTGTGACAATAGCCTTTGTTTTTGGCGTAATTGCTGCGGCTAATGCTTCTGGACGCAATTGGTAATTTTCATCCGTCTCTACCAACACCGCACGACAACCCGCCATTGTAATTGCCATTTCATGATTGAAATAATATGGCGTATTCAGAATAATTTCATCACCAGGGGAAGTAATGGCTAAAATCGCGTTCATAAACGCCATATTACTTCCTGCTGTCACTACAACACAGTTATCATCATTAATTTCAATCCCGTTAAAAGCTGACAATTTTGCTGTCAATGCAGTTAATAAAGGCGGAATCCCCTCAACTGCTTTGTAGAGATTGTTTGTCGGTTCCGCCAAAAACTTGGGTAACAGTTCAATTGCTTCTGGTGGTGGACTGTAGGAAACCACACCCTGTCCTAGAGAAATGGTTCCCGGCGAACTTTGAATTAGTTCCCCAACCACAGGAATTATCGGCGACTGAACCGCCTGCATTCGAGAAATTAATTTTTCATTTGTCATGCGTTACTTCCTATCCCCCCATCTCTTTTATCTTGACAGGTGTAGGTTGTTAACATTAGCAAGTCTTAGAAAAATTAGGATGATTGACAAAGCGTTTATGGAGAATTATTGCAGCAATATTCGTCAATAAACAAGTAATTGCCAGAGACAACAAAATGTAAGTAGGAGCCATAACTACACCAATCACAAACCAACTATATACGTGCATTATCATGACTAAGGCAAAAATAGTGGCAAGTCCGACGATGGGCTGCAATTGAGAGATTGGTCTACGTGATACAGTTAAGATGATGGTTAATAGTGTAGCAATTAAATTTGCTGGTACAAGAAAGGCACAGATACCAATACAATTGGTTCGAGAAAATTCTGCTAAGGTATGAAAATCGAGCATTTAGTTTAGATGTAGGGATTACATTTTAAATAAAACAAATTAAATATATTTTTATGTATCTCAAATAACACTAGCATTGATTAAAAGTAAACACTCCGCAAATGTAACATAAATTAAACAATATCAATCTTATTTGATTGATTAACTATTCCCGGAGATAGATAATAGAGCATATCGCAGAGTTTGGTGGAAAAATTTATTGAAAATAACTATAGTTAAACGAATTAAGTATTACTAATAATTAATATTAAAAAAAATAAATAATTCAGGCGGGTACACCCACCTGAATGAAGTTAACCTGGCAAAATTACTGTATCAATAACATGAATGATGCCATTATCCGCATCGATATCGGCTGCTAAGACAGTAGCGTTTTTGATTTCAAACCCGTCAGAACAATCTATTTTAATAGTTGAACCTTCTACAGAAGTCACTGTACCAATTTTTGCTAAATCAGCCTGCGACAACTTCCCAGAGACGACATGATACTTTAAAATTCTTGTCAGTTGCGGAATATTCTGCACCAGAGTTTGGATTGTGCCTGGTGGTAACTTAGCAAAAGCATCATCAGTAGGTGCAAAGACTGTAAACGGCCCTGGACTTTTTAAAGTCTCGACTAAACCAGCCGCTTGCACAGCAGTTACCAAGGTTTTGAAAGCATCGTTACTTACCGCAATATCAACAATATCAGCCATATTTTTTACCTAGTCACTGTTAAAAATTTTAATTTATATTAAAGCTGTTTATTTTTTTTGACAAAAACTTCAGCCAGAAAAGTAGAGTACCATCAAGAAAAATCAGTCTAATTAATAGATACTACTCAATAGTCATTAAAAATTATTTGGGAGCAGCAATGGGCGATCGCAAATACGCCATCATCGGAACAGGTGCATTAGGTGGGTTTTATGGAGCTAAACTGCAAAAAGCTGGTTTAGATGTTCACTTTTTACTCAAGAGTGATTATGAACACGTCAGCCAACATGGTTTAATCATCGAATCCAAAGACGGCGACTTTACCTTACCACAAGTTAACGCCTATAAAGACGTAGCCAAGATGCCACAATGTGATGTGGTAATAGTGGCACTGAAAACAACCCAAAATTATTTATTATCAGAGTTATTGCCACCAGTTATTAAAAATAATGGTGTGGTATTAGTATTACAAAATGGATTGGATATCGAGTCAGCAATTGCCCAAATAGTTGATAATGTCACTATTATTGGCGGATTATGTTTTTTGTGTTCTAATAAAGTCGAACAAGGGCATATTTGTCACTTAGATTATGGACAAATTATGTTAGGAGAATACACACCTAACTATGAAGCTGCGGGAATTACCAGGAAAATACAGCAAATTGCCAATGACTTTCAAAATGCTGGCATAGCAATAGAATTAACAGAAGACTTATTATTAGCCCGGTGGAAAAAATTAGTCTGGAATATTCCTTATAATGGATTATCGGTAATTCTGAATGCTAGAACCGATGAATTAATGGCAGATTCATATACTCGTCAATTAGTAGAACAATTGATGTATGAAGTAGCCGCTGGTGCAAAAAGTACCGGACGGATAATTGCTGATAGCTTCATTCAAAAAATGCTAGATTACACAGTCAAGATGAAGCCTTACCGCACCAGCATGAAAATTGACTATGATGAACAGCGTCCTTTAGAAGTAGAAGCAATTATTGGGAATTCCCTACGCAAAGCCCAAGCCGCAGGTGTGTTTTTACCACAAATTAGCTGCTTATACAATCAGTTAAAGTTTTTGAATAGTAGAAATAAACAATAATTGAGCTTTAGCCATTCACCATATTTGTAGAGTGGGCATTCATCACAATATTCTAGGTTAATTGCGATTTTTCCCGAAAATGCCCACCAATGTGTAGTTCAGAAATAAAATCCGATGACTGTATTCAATTTCCTCATTAAAATCTCAAACCTACACCACCTTGTACAGCCACCGCTGCACCCCCACCATCACGATAAGCATCAAAAGCAATAATCGCATTGCCAAAAATTACAGTATTACTATTTGGAACAACATAATCAACTCCTGGCTGTAAGGCAAAACTAATCTTATTCCCCACAGGAGAAGCACTATCACCACCAGTTAATACCAAACCTGCGCCCAAATAAGCATCTGTTTGCCAATTGAGTGGCAAATCGTAAGATACAGTCGGGACAACCGCTGTATTCTGACCAATTAATGCTTGAGCGCGAAAAGAAATGGGTGCTTCTAACAGCTTGTAGCGAAAAGCCAGAACACCGCCGACTTGGATACCATCAGTCAACCCAACAGTGGGGCCGACACCAACATAGCTTCCATAAGCAACTTGAGCTTGTGCTGGTTGATAACCCATCAACAAACCGAAAACTGTACTAGCTGCTATAAATGAACCTAACTCAAGTAGATACTTCATCACCTGACTCCTCACACCATCATTGGATGTTTTTATGTGCCATTTGTTATTCGTGAGGAGGTAGGATTAAGTATTCTCCTGACTCCCCATCTAAATTTTACGGGCAACGGGGATGAATGCCACCTTGAGTACAAATGTAAGCTAGTTGCTTCGTATCTAAATTTTTCGCTTGAGAAAAATCAACACCTTTAACTACAGCCGAAACCGTACCAGTGTCTGGAGTTTGCACAAATTGATCTGCGGGATCTTGTTTGGTGGGTGCAATAATTGTGTCTTTAAAATCTGCACCTGCGACGTTTGCGCCGCGTAAATCTACAAAACTCAGGTCAGCGTTGCGTAAGTTAGCATTTTCTAATTGAGCAGAGCGTAAAACTGCCCCAGTCATCCGGCTAGTACTCAGATTAGCATTGCTGAGATTGGCATGATCTAAATAAGCTCCAGATAAATCTGCACCTTGCCAATCAGTTTTAGTTAAGTTAGCAAATGATAATTGTGTACCGATCGCAATTACCCGGCCTAACCGCGCAGCATATAGATTAGCTTCGTTTAATTTAGCATCACCTAAATCGGCTCCCGTTAAACTGGCATTTTCTAAAACTGCACCTTGCAAATCGGCTCCCACAAGTTGAGCGCTGCTGAGGTTAGCGCCAATTAAACGCGCACTTTCTAAATTAGCGCGGTTGAGGGACGCACGACTTAAATCACTCCCAGTCAATAACACCCGACTCAGGTTAGCGTCGGTGAGATTGGCTTGTTTCATTTGCACTTGAGTTAAATCAGCGATCGCATCATCAAAAGTATCCCACCGTCCATCTTCACCGACACTACGAAAACGGCTACCCTTGAAACTCGCTTGGTTGAGATCAGCCGATTTTAATTTGAGTCCTGATAAATCAATATTTTCTAAAACCAAGTTGAACGAAGAATTTCCCGTTAGACTGGTTTGACTCAAAGTAGTGCGAGTCAAGTCAAGACCGTTGATTTTGCCGCTATAAACATTCAAAATCTTGTTGATTGTCTGCTGGTTGAGTTGTAGCCGCTTTTGCCACAATTCTCGCTCTTGGGGTGCAGCAGATTGCAGTTCGTTCCCTAGAAACTGATTCTTATTTTTTAATTCGGGGATGGCTGGAATGCCAACGGTTGTCAAAGCTTGTTGAATTGAATTCAACAGTACGGGGTTAGTTTCATTCACCAACAAATCAGCTAAAAATTGAATCGATTGGGGATCATTCAAACCACCCATCGCCAAAATTGTACTTTGGCGTTCTTCCAAACTCGCTCCAGAATTAGGACTCAATTGTTTCACAAGTTCCAAAAACTTTTGGCTATTAACTTGTGTGTTTTCCCGTTGATTTTGTTGCTTTTGGATATAAACTTGTGTACCAATTAAAGCAGCCAGCACCGCAGTCATACTGGCGAGAGTGACTGCAAATAAAGCTAGGTTTGAGTTTTGCCGCATCTGCCGCCACAATGTCGGCAATTTGGTTTCCGTCGCCGCTATTGGTGCTAGGGTGGCTTCGGTGGCTGTGGCTTCTGATTCATTGGTTTTGACTAATGCACCTCTGCCATTGGGGCGTTTTGCGTCAATAGCTTCTGTACCTGCGAACCAATCGTGAAAGGCGCGACGACCTTGGCGGGATGATAAAGCGATACTTTCGCCCAACACCATCAACACAGCCAAAAATGTAAACAGCCCCAAATTAGGAAAGGCAAAACTATAGCGCCAGAGTATGTAAGCAATAGAAACTGGTACAGATAAGCGACCAATGCCTTCTCTAGCGATCGCTCCACTTAAACCAGGGGCTTTACCTTGCTCATTCACAACCCGCACACCAAACCAACGTTTCGGCAAGGTACTGCCAGTTTTTGCTAGTAAATATAATTGCCACCAAGATAAAGTGACAGGTGCAATTAAAGCCAACATCCATAAATAATTCGTCGGCCAGGCGACATTGGGGATGCCGTAGCTGACAGGTAAAGCCAAAGGCCTGGCGATCGCTCTTTGTGTCACTACTAATACCGGATTTAGCGGTACACGATTGAGATCGCTTCTGGAATTGGCATAAGCTCCCAATCCCCAGGGAATTAACCCACTGGCAACCACCAGGGTCATTTCAACTGACCAAGCCGCCAAGCGTCTAGTTACTAACGGCAGTGAATTAACTTTTGCCGGTGTTTTTGACTGACTAGATTGACTATCATTTCTCCTCACAATTGGGGTCGCCATCGAATAATTCCCTTTAAATGTAATAGTTTTGCCATGAATGGCGTGATTAATATAGAGTGCTATTGCTTATGGGAAAAGCTATCAGAAATAAAAAATTTGTATCCAAGATACACTAACCCTGCCAACACTGCCAGACTAATTGCCGAGGTAACAAGTTTTAACACAGCTTGCAACACAGCCAAACCCAATAGCACCGTTACACCCATAACTACCAGCTTTCCCGTACCAGATAAACTTTGAAACCAAAGTTGCGAACGAGTGAAGTACGGTTTAAAGTTGAGAAAATTAAACTGAGATTGCTGTCTGGTTTCTTTGGGTTTTTCCGCTTCTACACTCCCAGCATTAATCTCTGCCTCTAGCTTTTGGAGGCGTTGCTGCCAATCTTCTTCAGGTTGAGGATTCATAAATCTTGTCTACCTCTGCTAAAACACTTGTTCAACAGGTTAGCAATCACATCCGAACTTTTTGCGGTTGTGTTTGTGATTTTAACGAATGTTTGATTTTTCTAAAGCTGAGTAATGACAGAAAATAGGCATCTTGGTTGAAAAATACAGCAGGTGACAACTAAATGAGGTACACAACTGGAGAATTAAATAGAGAAATTCTTCTTTCCTCCTGCCCCCTGCCTTCTGCCTCCTGCCTTCTGCTGCATAAGCACGATGAGAATATCAGTCTACAGTTTTTTACCATTAACACTAATTCTCTGTCCATTTAAAACCAGCGACTTCATCTCTTTTTTATATTTAGCCATATAGTCATACAACATCATTAATAAAATTTTATACTTCGTTTTAGGAACACTGAGGGATTGCTATCGTCTATTAATTCAGACTATTTATATCAATATCGCTCTACAAATATTCGGGAGCATTAACTAATATGAAAATTTTGAGACTATTGAAATTTGTTCCCGTTTCTCTTGTACTGAGTATGGGAATTATCCTGCCTAACTGGGCAGAAGCACCATCAATTCCCATTCCAGCCAAATTACAATCAGACCCGCTAGTTTTAAATGGTAAATCTGGCGGTACTGTTCATAGTAACTGCGGTAACATTTCTACTACACCCAGCCAAATTATCCAAGTTACTGAGTCAATGCCTTATATGCGATTAAGCGTTGACAGTCCAGGACAGCCAACATTATTAATTGACGGGCCTAGCGGCCGCTTTTGTGTTTTAGCAGATAGCTACTCTGGAAACAAACCAGAATTATCCGGTTACTGGCGAGCTGGAAAGTACTCACTCTATGTAGGCGAAATATCTGAGGGGCAGTATAACTATACTCTGGCAATTTCGCAACAAAAAAAGCCTAAATAAACAAAGATGAGGAATTTGCCCTTGTTGTATTAGATATAGTACATCAGGTCTTTTTGTCTGTGGCTAGTTCGCCGTTCACACAAATCTTGTAGTGTGTATTGTTGCAAAACAGCATTGGCGGCTTGACAAGCTTCTTGCCAAACATCTTGAATTACCTGATTTTCTGTATTTTTGGAGTTTTGATGGGATACTGGAGCGATCGCATCTAATCCTTCAATACAAATAAAACAATCCCATATAGTGATTTTATACGGTTCTCGTGCCAAAACATAGCCACCTTTGGCACCACGAATACTTTTAATCAGACCGCCACGCCTTAAAGTTGCTAATAATTGTTCTAGATAACGAATTGGTATATTTTGTAACTCTGCCATTTGTTTAATTTGCAGAGATTCACCACTAGAGTAGCAGGATGCTAGTTCTATCAGGGCTAAAAGTGCATATTCTGATTTGTTAGAGAGTTCCACAGGCGCAATATTTTAAATTTACACCTAAAGCTTTTCAAGTTGTTGACTTTGCTTCTTTCAGTCAATCCTGAGCAAAACTGATCACGCAACTTTATATTTAAAGGCTTGATTTTACTGTACTCATCCTTACCAATAAGAGCAATTATTTTTATTTTTTATTTCAATAAAAATAACTGATTAATGAATGCTCTGCAACGGTGTCAACCACCAAGATATATAATTACGCTGCTTCTTGGTTGATTGAAGCGGGAAAGCCTTTCAATTTGGATAAAACCTTGCTATAATAAATAATCGTGGATACGGCGACATAGCCAAGTGGTAAGGCAGAGGTCTGCAAAACCTCCATCCCCCGGTTCAAATCCGGGTGTCGCCTTTAAGGAAAATCAACTCAAACCCTTTACTGGGGTAAGAGAGACTTGTTTCTAGATGTATCAGATTATGTCAAAATACTTCAATAAATGTCATTGAAGCTGTCTAACATCTGCAACTCTTCACCCCACGGAATCAAACAAACCTTTTAATCTTGCATATTACGTTGTTGATACACTGATAATAAAGTACATTCCCAAACTAAACGTGGTTGAGCGTAAACTAAGAGAGATTTACGTGCCTGTTCTAGTTGATTAATAATTCCCGGTTGATGCCATTGCTGCCAATAGGAATGCTGTAGATAATCAATTAACCACAGTTGTGCTTCTGTATCTAAATCTTGGTCAATTTTTTTACCTAACTCCAAAGCATGGCGAGAAGATTTCGGCGCTGAGGTTAAGTTTGTGAGTAACTCAGGGAGAATAGCTTGTAATTGTTCGTAACAGGCGATCGCACTTCCCGGACTGCCAGCTGCTATATTCAACACAGCCGGATGCTGCAAAATTTCTTGATGATTTGTTCGCATCAATACCTGAGTTAAAGCTGCCGTATCTAAGCGATAAAAAGGAATCTTTTGACAGCGCGAAACCAAAGTTGGCAACACAGACTCAGGCGAAGGTGCAATTAAAATGATGGTTGCTTGTCCTGGTTCTTCTAAAGTTTTCAGTAGGGCATTTGCTGCGGGTTCTGCCATTGTTTGGGCTTCTTCTAGCACCACTATATTTCTCGGTGCTTCTAAAGGGGGACGGCTGAGAAATTCTGTAATTTCCCGAATTTGTTCTAACCGAATTAAAGGTGGTGCTTTACGCTTGAGTTTTTTCTCGGTGGCTTCTGCGGCGGTTAATCTTTGCCCTTGATATTGATATGTTGGCTGTACCCACAACAAATCAGGATGATTCCCTTGTCGCACCCGATTCTGCACAGATGTAACCAGATGGGTTGCGACAGCACTAGAAAATAATAACTCTATAAAACACCGTGCTACTAAACTTCTGCCTATGCCATCTGTACCAACAAACAAATAGGCTGGTGCAACTCGATTTTGCTTCACAGCTTCAGTCAGCAATTCTATAGCTTGTTGTTGTCCTACAAGTTGTGCAAATAAATTAGTAGTCATTAGTCAATTGTAGATTGACTAAGCCTTTTGAGGGAAATAGGGAAGTATTCTATTCCCTATCCTCTCTACGCCTCTGCGTCAGCCAATTGACCCTATTGACAAACGACTAATGACAATTTCCACCAAAAAATTTCCAACTTGAACTAACATCAGCTTACATTTGCAAGTGCTGGCGCACAATTTTTTGAATTAAACTATGTACAGTTTCTTTATTCAAACTGCCATCAACCGGTACGATTCGTGATGTGTGTGTTGCTGCTAACTGGCTATATCCTTGCTGAACACGACGATGAAAGGCGATCGCTTCTTGTTCAATGCGGTCTAAACCTGCTGCGTCTCCTCGTTTGCGGCTGAGTCCTACCTCAACATCGACATCTAACCAAATAGTTAGGTCACTGGTTAAGCCAGCTGTCGCAATATAGTTGAGTTGTTCAATTAAACTCATATTTAAACCCCGACCGTAACCTTGATAGGCAATGGTAGAATCGATGTAGCGATCGCACAGGATATATTTTCCGGCGGCTAAATTAGGCTTGAGTTCTTGTTCGACGTGCTGGGCGCGATCGGCCGCGTATAATAATAGTTCAGTCACAGCTGCAACTGGTTTATCTTCAGACTTCTCCAGTAATAAACGTCGCAAATCTAAACCTAACTCTGTTCCCCCTGGTTCACGAGTGACAACTACCGAAATACCCAAACTTTCCAACCACTGACAACAAAGCTGCATTTGTGTTGTCTTACCGCAGCCTTCTACCCCTTCAAATACAATTAATTTGCCACTCATGTTGATAACTTAGATAAATGCAATTTTATTTTTTTTGCCAATATGAAAAGCCGATATGTATGAAAGTTGCAGACTACCACCGAAGTCATGATCTATTCTTTCACTTAATTCAGCAAATAACACTTTTTTGGTGTCTGGCTCTAATTTTAGATATGGAGAATAAGTATTTAGCAGTGTTAAATATTCATCTGTACTATATACCACTTCAGAGGTAACTTGCCCAAATTGTATATCTTTAAATTGACCTGAATCAACAAGTATACTCTCAAATCCTTTAAATATTTCTTGTTGTCTTTCCCAGCTTTCGTAACGGTCAAGAGATGGCGCGTGTTTTTGATAAACTTCAGATAAACTTTGATAAACTGTATAATTAGGTTGCAATTCTTTATTCCACAATAAAATCAAATAACCATTTTCTTTTAAAGCATTTGCTGCTTTTGGATAACCTACCTCTGGTGGTATCCAATGAAAAGAACTTGCTGCCAATACAGCATCAAACTTATTAGCTTCTAACATCCATTCTTCAAAGGATGTATTTTGAATCTCTACATTTGAGTATGGTTGGCAATTCTGTTTAGCTAACTCAAAAAAATATGGATTTGGTTCTAAACAGAGCATCGAATAAACTAATTTAGCGAATGAAATTGTTGCTGTTGCCGGGCCACAGCCTACTTCTAAAATTTTTGATTCTGTGGATAATTGAGCTAATTTGATAACCTGCCCAATAAAATTTTGTGGATAACGGGGTCTGGCTTTGTTATAAGCATCTGCGGCTGGCGAATACCAATTTTTTCGTACTTCCAGGTCTTGATTAGAAAAGTTAGCTATTGTTTGCTTGAAGTTTTCCATATTTCAGCTAATAGTAATAAGGCATTCAGTAATTTAAATTATTAAGTATATAACAATCTTAAATCCTTCGTGAAATTCATTTCCCTCTTTTTATTATCCTTCTTTGTGTACTACCCTGCGGGTTCGTCGTCAGGCGTTCTCGTTCGGCAAAGCCTTTCCCTATCGCGTCTATGCGCTCTTTGTGGTTCGTCAAAAAGAAGATTGTTCACAACTCATTTAGGATTGTTAATAACAATTACTGTGCAAATGAAGTATATCTTCTCTATTTGCTCACCTCAACAAAATCTAAATTAATAAAATGTGAAATACATAAGCATCTATTAAACCTCATTACTGAAATTTTGCTAAAAACTTCAGCATAGCTTGAGTAACTACTTCTGTTGATTCAATTAAAAATCCATGACCACCATGTGCAATTACTTGTAATTCAGCGAGAGGAATACCTTGAGCAAGTTGCTCAGAGAATTTTACAGGAGTGAGAATATCTTGTTGTCCAACCATGACTAAAGTTGGACAATGAATCTGTTGAATTCTATCTGTTGTGTCATGGTTGATAATTGCGCGGCTTTGATGGTAGATGCCATGTGCTGTAGGTGCAAAAGGATAGTTAATTACCCACTCAATTAGTTGCTCTACCATTTCTGGGATAGAGTAAAAATTATCAGTAAATATCCAGGGAAATATGAGTTTTTCATATAGCTTTAAATCGATTGTTGTAGCAAGATCACCCCAAGCTTCAATCAGACTATTAAATCTCTGATCACCTTTAGCTAAAGAAGCAAGTAGAATGAGACTTTTAATTTTTTGAGGATATAGTAAAGCTAATTCTTGGGCAATTTGACCACCCATTGAATGACCTACTAGATGTACTTGATTTATACCCAAAATATCCAGCAATGCTGCTGCATCATTTGCCATTCGCTGAGTGCTATAAGGGCTATTAGGAATAGAACTTTGCCCGATACCTCGATTGTCGAAACGAATTACTTGATATTGGGAAACAAGATATGGTAAGAGTAGCGACCAATAAGAGCGATCGCACATAAATCCAGCAATTAATAACAAAGGTTCACCAGTACCTTTGATTTCATAAAATAATTCAATTCCGTTAACTTGAACCTTGGGCATTACTCAGTTAGTAGTTATGTGACATAAGTTATTTTCCCAGATAAAGGCATCTCATGAACTTGGGAAAATCAATAATAATTCTTACTTCTCACTCTCACTACCAATTTGGTATAAGATTCAACATTCATAAAAACCAAGTAATTTTCCCAATTTTTATTTTATTTCAATAATCCTCTATCTTAAATTCATCAGATCTCCGCATAAATAATGAAAGCTTATGATTGCGAGTTTTTACGGAAGACTAACCCATAAAAAACAGGATAAGTTGATTGGGAAAATTTAAGTAATGTTGGGTTTTATCAACCACTGGAAATATAGAGTTAAGCCCTGGTAAATCCGATTTATCGAAATACAAAAATCAAAGCTAAATTTTTAGCTTTATGACATTTTTGTTCATCAATTTCAACAGCTTTTAACTCTAAAAGGAGGAATAGTTATCAAAACTTCAGCATATCCAAACCTACAACCTTACCTTGCTTCTAATATTGATGCTGATATAGACGCAAAAAGCATTTTAACTTACTCTATCTCTAACGAAACTCCGGCAATTGAAGCTAACAGTTACTATTTTGGGCATCCTGAATGGGCAAAAAACTACTTTGAAGCTTGTCACCGTAACGATATATTCAAATCTCGTTGGCAGGCAGCTACAGGTAGTTGGGATAACAAAATCGTGGTAGACATCGGTTGTGGCCCAGGTAATCTATTTGCCACCCTTGGCGGAAAGCCAAAATTACTCATTGGTGTGGATGTGAGTTATGGTTCTCTAGAAATGGCTCAAAGTCTTGGCTATACACCTGTCCTAGCAGATGCCCACAACCTTCCGTTTATCTCTGGGTTTGCTGATATTGTGGCGCTTAATGCGACATTGCATCATTGTGAGCAGATGGGTGTGGTTTTAGCCCAAGCAGCGCGTTTAGTTCGTCCCGGTGGAATCCTAATCACAGACCATGATCCGCATCTGAGTGCTTGGAATTTTCAAGGATTAGGGATGTGGTTATGGCAGTTGCGTTTGGGACTATATCGGCTGATTAAACGAGGCGGACACGCTTCCGCCGCAGAACAAAGTTGGGGATTAGCCACGGAAGTTCATCACAGACCGGGTGATGGAGTTACATCAGAACTTTTCCACACCATTCTGGAACCACTTGGCTTTAGTGTGAACACTTATCCTCACAATCATCAGCTGGGTACAGAAACTTTTCAGGGTAATTATGGCCAGTCTGAGTGGAAGTATCGCTGCGCTCAATTATTGTCAGGGATCGATCCTAATTCATCACAAGCAGCCCTGTCGCTGATGTGTATTGCCAAACGCCATACTTAATAGATATATATCTCCAGAAATGATGTAAGGGCGAAGGTTCTGCCCTTACGGAGATTCGTATCAAAATCAAATCGGACTGCTATGTATATTGTTGGGTAATAGTCATCAGGGCATCAGCGATCGCTATTAGTACAGCGGTAGTCAGATATGTGAGGACAATTTGAAAGCTTGAATGCCAGCAATAGTAAGACTTTTTCTCCAGCCTTCTGACATACATCTCAGATGAGTTTCTGGATATTGGCTTAAAATGAAGCGATAACAGCATTATTGTATTGCTGCTTAACCATCTATTAACCTATGGCTAGATGCAAAGAATTAGCTTCTATGTCATCCTAGAAAACGAGAGTTAATTCGGTGAGTATTTTTGTTTTTAGTATTGATAGGTTTTTCCCTTTTGGTATTTACAGACTTTTCTCCGAAATTTAAATCTCTACACATTTTTATGATTTTGGAGACACATCGATGTCAATTTATGTAGGCAACCTTTCTTACGACGTTACGGAAGATAATATTAAAGGTGTTTTTGCTGAATATGGTACGGTAAAGCGGGTTCAAGTACCCACTGACAGAGAAACAGGTCGTCTGCGTGGCTTCGCTTTTGTGGAAATGGGAACAGATGCTGAAGAAGCAGCTGCCATTGAAGCTCTTGATGGTGCTGAATGGATGGGTCGTGACCTAAAAGTTAACAAAGCCAAGCCCAGAGAAGATAGAGGTTCCTCTGGTGGTAATCGGGGGGGATACGGTGGTGGTGGTGGCGGTGGACGCGGACGCTACTAAGTTTTGAAACCAGAAATTTTCAGTCCATTGATAAGTTCAATTGAGTAGGAGGTAAAATGACCCAAATAATCGTGGGTGAAAATGAACACCTGGAATCAGCCTTACGCAGATTTAAGCGAGAAGTTTCCAAGGCGGGGATTTTTCAGGATATGAGGAAGCATCGTCACTTTGAAACGCCTATTGAAAAATCCAAGCGTAAAAAACTTGCTTTACAAAAGCAGGGTAAAAGACGTTTCCGCACTTGAGAACTGACATAGATATAAATGAATGCCCTCATAAACACTATGAGGGCATTCATTTATGGAGTTTATCGGGAGTTTCAAGCATCTGTTGCAGTTGTTGGAGAAACTGAACGGTGTTGTAATGTTCTCTCGCCTTAGCCTTTGAAAATAATGTCGTACAGTGACAGCAGAATCTCCACCACAATCAGAATTACCACATACCACTCTACTCGCTGGCTACTACTATGCTGCATAAACTCCAGCACAATTTGTGCAGTTTGGGAGATTAGCTCTAGTTTTCGTTCCAAAGCATGGTGACGCTCACGGATTTCATATTCATCCTCCAAACGCAGATATAAGTTTTCTAGTTGAGGAGACTCCCATAGTAACTCTGGCTTATCAATAATCTCGACTCGACCGACAATTTTATGTTGAACTAACAGAGTAGTTCCCAGTTGACGCAACAATTCCCGACTCTTACGTTGACTCCTGTTTTCACTTTGAAGACTAGCAGCAAACGGTTCAATTTGATCAAATACAGTTGCTAGGCTGATTTCATAATGAGACAAAACAACACTTTTAGCGAGAATATCAGCCACTATCTGTAAACGTTCTACACTGAATTCATGGAGTAAAATTTTGCCTTCTTTGACTCTCTCACTTTCGGCAATATTAAGATGTACTTCTACCTCTTCTGTTTCTGGCTCCGTAAAAGAATCCTTAACTTGAGAAGATAGACTAGTCAAAAAGGCGACTTTTTCCACAGGCTCAAGATTAAACAGCACAACTGCACCATAGCTTAGTAGCACTGCACCACCTTGTTCACCTACTTTAACTATTACTGGCATAGTCGCCAAGCAATCATAATTCTCCAATTTTTGCAGGTTAATCTTTTTTCCTAAAAATATAGCCTGCGCTCTAAAGCTATCTCTGCCATGAAAAAGGAGTTTTTGCATTGTTTCCCTATACCTGTACTATATTCTGTCCCTTAATCTATGGGGATAGCAATAGCGATCGCTCCGGGTTACTGGAGATGACTGCAATCTCAGCTTACCAATAAAACTTTATATTCACATCATGCACCTAGCCCTAGAACACCAATTCAGCAATTCTGGAAGAATATCTCCTTTTATTCATGGCTGTACGATTTTTTATCGGGACTACCTTTTTTAAATAACCAAGTTGCGAGTATGGCGATCGCAGTTCCGGCAATGATAAAACAAGGTACATAACCAAAGTTATCTACGACTCTACCAAAGACGGCGGCACCAATTCCCTGACCAATAAATAAGTTGAAGGCAAATAACGAGACTGCTGTACCCCGTGCTTCTGGTGCTAGTTCGGTGGCTTGGGTTTGTAGGGTGCTGTGCATCATATAAAAAGCCAACCCCATCAGGGTGCAGAAGGGAATAAATAATAGCCAATTGTGCAATAATGCGATCGCTAAAAAGGAAATGCACATTAACCAGCCACCAACTCCCATCAGTCGAGTTTCACCTAGCCGCTGCACTAACCACTTAACACTACGACTATAAATTAATCCACCCAAGCCAAAACTGCTCAACATAAACCCAATCGTCACGTAGGGTAAGCCGTATCTATCGCGCAGAAATGCACCAACGTAAGCAAATGCTCCCATTAAGCAAAAGCCTTCAATAAATACGGCGATAATCACCGTTCGGGCAGTTGGTTGAGTTAGTAGTTGGTAATATGGTTTGAATGTTGCTAGACTAAATCGCTCTGTGGAACGATTGCCATCTCGAAAATTACGTGTTCCTCGCCATAGTAAACCAGCGATCGCCAAAGAGACAATCCCAAATAATAAAAAGATGTCGCGCCAGCTAATATACTCGCCGAATATCCCGCCTAAACTACCGCCGAGAATTTGACCCAGTACCAGCGCACTCAAATATTTACCAATGGCGGCTTGACGTTCTGTATAGGGAAAATTATCGCCAATATATGCTAAGGTCACAGGGATAATACCTGCGGCAAACATTCCTGTGAGAAACCGCAGTAAGGTAAGTAGGGCAATATTCGAGACAAATGCACAAAGGGCTGTACCTACAGCAAACGCTGTTAAGGCGGCGGTAATCACTTTTAATTTACCGATGCGATCGCCCAACGGCCCGTAGACTAACTGAAATAATCCGTAGGGAATCGTATAGGCTGAGACAATTACTGCTGCACTACCCACACCAACATTAAATTCGTTCGCAATAATATGCAGCAGTGGATCTATTACCCGCACATCGGCAATTACCATAAAAGCAGCAGCACCCAACAGCCCTAACGAGACAGGTGTCTTACCTGTTTGCCCGATTGTACCTAACCCCACTTATTTCTCCTGTTTGAACAGTGCTGAGTAACCTGAGTTATATGAACCTCTCCCCAACCCCTCTCCTCGTCGGAGAGGGGCTGAAATATCCTTAAATTAACAAGGAAGAATTAAGCTTTTAAAGCCTCTCCCCGATTCGAGGAGAGGTTTGGAGAGAGGTTCTTCAATTTGTTGTATTCAAAACTACTCAGCGATTTCATAAAGATTTAATTTGTAACTGTTTTTGCTGATTGGTTGAACAACAAATTTCGTGATTTGTCAATATCTAAAGCTTGGTTTTTGAAAGCTTCGGCTTTTTCATAGGCGCGAATTGTGGCAGGACGAGCTTTAATTGCTTCAAACCAGCGTTGAATATTGGGAAAATCTTCTAGTTTTTGACCTTGGCGTTCATAAGGCACAATCCAAGGATAGGCGGCGATATCTGCAATGGAATAATCACCGGCGATGAATTCTTTATCTGCTAGTTGCTTATTTAGCACTGCATATAAGCGTGCCGTTTCGTTGACATAGCGGTTAATTGCATATTCAATTTTTTCGGGAGCGTAGGCGCTAAAATGGTGATTCTGTCCGGCCATTGGCCCCAAACCCCCCATTTGCCAAAACAACCATTGCAGTACTTCTACTCGTTTCCTGATGTCTGGAGAAATTAATTTTCCAGTTTTTTCAGCTAAATACAGCAAAATTGCCCCAGATTCAAAAACTGAGACTGGCGCACCGCCACCCCCTGGTTCATGATCAACGATCGCTGGGATACGATTATTCGGAGAAATCTTGAGAAAGTCTGGTTGAAATTGCTCCCCTGCACCAATATTTACAGGCACAATTTTGTAAGGTATTTCTGCTTCTTCCAGAAATATCGTGATTTTATGACCGTTGGGTGTTGTCCAATAGTAAAGTTCAATCATGATTTGATTCTCCTGGGTTATTGGTCATTGGTGCAATATGCAACTTTCTTTCAAACCTAACCCCCAACCCCTTCCCTACCAGGGAAGGGGAGTAAGATTCAAAGCCTCTCTCCGTTTCGGGGAGAGGTTTGGAGAGGGGTTTTAAGAATAAGTTGCACATCGTATGAAATCAGAAATATGGAATTTCATACTTCATACTTCACACTTCATACTTTTTCTAACCTTGATATGGATTACCGACTCTATCGACAAATACGTTGTGAGAAAATGGTAAGCGGCCGGGATTTAAGCGTGGTTCGGCGGCATAACCTACAGGAACGATCACAGCGATCGCTAAATTTGGATCATCTGTTGCACCAATTACTTCTTTAACTTTGTCTTCAATCCAGCCATTCATAAAGCAGGTGGATAACCCCAAGCTTTCGGCTGCTAATACTAAATGGGTGGAAGCAATAATGGCATCTTTGATGGCATATTCCCGGCGCTTGTCTCCTAAACCTGCTTGGAATTGGGGAATGGAATTTCTAAAGTAGTTGACTGTACCTTCATTCCAGGCTCCAGTTTGCAATCCCTGGTCTAAAATTGGAGTCAAATCTTTTTCACCAGCACCGGAATCAGCTGCGAATACAAAAGTTACAGGTGCTTCGATAACTTGCTTTTGATTCCAAGATGCTGCGGCTAAGGCTGCTTTTTGCGCTTCATCTTGCACCAGAATAATGCGCCAGTCTTGAATATTAAAACTGCTGGGTGCGGCTACAGTTAACTCTACCAGTTGCTTGAGTAATTCTGGCGCGATCGCATCTGTTTTAAAAGTTTTGATAGAACGACGCTGAAGAATAGCGCTGGGTACATCTAAAGCTTTTGTTTGTGTGACTGGATTCATGAGATTTTCCCTGAAAGGTAGGTTACAGGCATTATATATTTGGCTACCTGCTAGACAGCAGATTTAACTATTGATAAATATTTGACTATTTGGGGTGAATATTTATCGTTTGGAGGAGACAGCAGTAAATTTATGGCAGTCTAGATACTGAGGACATCGGTAAATAATAAAACTGAGATAGCAAAAGACTTGTCACTCTATCACCTGTCACCTATTACCTGTCCCCTGTTATCTGACTCAGCACTAAATAATCGAGCGAATCACGCCGCCATCAACCCGCACAGCCGCACCATTAGTTGCAGAAGCGAGAGGACTGGAAAGATAAGCGACAAGTGTGGCGACTTCTTCGTTAGTTGCAAAGCGTTGAATCAGTGAACTGGGACGGACTTTTTGAAAAAATTCCGCTTCCACTTCGCTGGCGCTGATTCCTTTTTCTTTTCCCATCTGGGTGATAAATTCTTCTACGCCTTCAGAACGGGTTGGCCCTGGTAAGACAGAGTTGACTGTAACTGCTGTACCGACTGTCATTTCTGCTAAACCCCGTGCTAGGGAAATCTGAGCCGTTTTCGTCACACCGTAATGAATCATTTCTACGGGGATTTGAAAACCTGATTCGCTGGAGATAAAAATTACTCGTCCCCAGTTTTGCTCTAGCATCTTTTGCAGATATTTGCGACTTAAACGAACTCCGCTGAGTAGGTTCACTTCCAATATATGCAACCAATCTTCGTCAGTAATCTCGAAAAATCCTTTCGGCTCGTAGATTCCCAGATTGTTGATGAGAATATCAACTTGCGGAACCTGAGCAAAAATTTGCTCGATGCCTACTTTTGTCGCTAAATCGGCAACAATACCTGTAACTTTCGCGTCAGGATTGCTATGTTTGATTTGATCAATTGCTTGGGTAACTCGTTGTTCTGTGCGACCATTGACAATTACTGATGCACCTTCTTGTGCTAATGTTTGGGCGATCGCCAATCCAATTCCTGTGGTCGAACCACTAACTAACGCCGATTTATTTTCTAATTTCAAGTCCATATCGTTTCTCAAATGATTTAGGACTGCTATATAGCCAAGCGCATTCAAATGAGGACAGAAACAGTAATGTGTTTACCTTCTGCCTCATGCCTGAGTTTGGTATAATTTTCAACCAGATTGTTTAAGCTTTGAGGTGAGCAAATGCCCACCCATCGCTATTATTGTTGTGAAATATGCTGTGCTAAAGTCTTAGCTAATGTAGATTTTGGCACTGCACCGACAACCGTATCCACTTGCCGCCCACCCTTAAATATCATGAGTGTGGGTATGGTGCGAATTCCGTAATGGCTGGCAACAGTGGGATTTTGATCTGTGTTCACCTTCACTACTTTTACCTGTCCTTCGTATTCGGTGGCAACTTCATCAACAACAGGCCCCACCATTCGACAAGGGCCGCACCAAGGAGCCCAAAAATCTACTAAAACTGGCACCTCACTGTCTAAAACTTCTGGCTTGAAAGTGGCTTCTGTGACATTTGTAACAGATGACATAGTTGCCTTCCTGTTTTAATTCGTTTATTCGATTTTATCGAATAATTAAAATATACGCTAGTTCAAGAGATAATACAAGTATGAGATTTTTATATCATCCAGACAAAAAAGATATATCACTATCAGCGGTATTGTATGCGTTAGGCGACCCAGTGCGGCTAGAGATTGTGCGGTTGTTAGCCACCAAAGGAGAGCAGTGCTGTGCCGATTTTGATTTTGCGATCGCCAAGTCTACTATGTCCAACCACTTCAAGATTCTCAGAGAGTCGGGTGTAGTCTTGACTCATAAAGAAGGAACCCAGCACATCAATCAATTGCGGCGCGAAGATTTAGAAATGCTGTTTCCTGGTTTATTAGAAGCAGTACTGCGATCGGCCCAACCATCGTTTTCGTGTCAAAAGTCAATGGCTAATGGAAGTATGAAGTCTAAAGTCTGAAGTCTGAAATTAACTCACCCATCTAGGAATGAGACAATTGGTAATTTTTGAAAACACAAAATTTCACACTTCATACTTCACACTTCAGACTTTTCTAGCCTATGTCATCATAGTTAAGGCGAACACATTCGGGAGATAAGACCACGGTTTACGCACGCCCTTTAGCACGGTTAATCGAACAGTTGCAACGGCTACCAGGAGTAGGCCCCAAATCAGCCCAGCGACTGGCTTTGCACATTTTGAAGCGACCAGAAGCAGAAGTAGAGGCTCTGGCGCAAGCGTTGGTTGACGCAAAAAAACAAATAGGCTTGTGTTCAGTCTGCTTTCACTTATCTGCGGAACCAGTTTGTGAAATCTGCCGAAATTCCAACCGCGACAATCAAACCATTTGCGTCGTAGCTGATTCGCGGGATGTGATTGCGTTGGAAAAAACCCGCGAATATAAAGGTAAGTATCACGTTTTAGGTGGAGTGATTTCCCCAATGGATGGAATCGGCCCAGAACAGTTGAATCTCCAACCTTTGGTGCGGCGGGTGAGTCAGCAAAAACCCCAGGAAGTGATTTTAGCAATCAGTCCGAGTATAGAAGGGGAAACCACCACACTGTATATTGGTCAACTGCTGAAACCCTTTACCAAGGTGACACGAATTGCCTTTGGTTTACCTGTGGGTGGAGATTTAGAGTACGCCGATGAAGTAACCTTAGCCAGAGCCTTAGAAGGACGGCGAGAGTTAGATTAGTTTTTCGGCTCAGATTGAAACGTCATTTGACTATTGACTATTAGCTGAAAGTTGATTCCAGGCTGTAACTACTCGTTGTAATTTTGTCGGCAAGTTATTTTGAGAAATATCGTTGTATTGTACTGTACCAGTTTGGCTAGTCAGAGTATAGGTAATGAAGTCAGCTGCGCCGTTGGGTGCTGGATAACTCACATTTCTAAAGTCCCATTTTGTGCGTTGTAGCAATTGTTCCAACTCTTGCACTTGTTGGCGAGAAATGCGGCGCACACTACGTTCCGAATCGTTAGCGTCACCAATGCGTATGCGAATCAAACTCCCATCATTAAGTAAAACTGTTTGGTAGGTTCTTCCAGCAAAACCACCACTGGAGATTTGGCGAAATACTACGCCTTGATCTAAAGGTGGCGGTAATTCACTTTTGGGAATAGGTACAACCTTGGGGGTATTATCTGTAGCTTGGTTGTTGCTGATTTCACTCCAAGCTTTAATGACTAGTTGTAAATTTTGCGATAGGTTATTTTGGGCAATATCGTTGTATTGCACCGTACCATCTCGGCTGGTGAGAGTGTAGGTAATATAATCGGCTGCACCAATGGGTGCGGGATAACTGAGATTTCTAAATTCTCCTCTGGTGCGTTGTAGCAATTGTTGAAACTGTTGTAGTTGTTGGCGAGAAACACGGCGCACACTGCGTTCAGAATCGTTAGCATCACCAATGCGTACGCGAATCAAACTCCCATCATTAAGTAAAACTGTTTGGTAGGTTCTCCCAGCAAAACCACCACTGGAGATTTGGCGGAAGACTACACCTTGATCTAAAGGTGGGGGTAATTCACTGGTGGGAATTGGTTTTGCTGTGTTAGTTGAACTCTCATTTTGAGACAACTTGATCCGTGAACCATCCTTATCTGATAAGAACACCCAGCGCTGATTTGCTGCACCTACAGTGACTTGCCAACCAGAGACAACAATGGGATCACAAGGATAGAGAGGAGTAGAGCGATCGCAACCATCTGACCAATCTGTTGCTTGAAAATTTAGAATAGATAGCGATCGCCCTGATAATCCTGAAACTTCTTGCGCCTGTTGTAAAACCCCCTCTCTAACTTGTTTCGGCAATTTGTTCTGTGAGGAATTATTTGCCCCAGCTAAACGCAAGGAACGTCCATTATTATTAGTGTGATAAGTCCACTTTTGCTTGCCATTAGATACCACAACTAGCCAACCAGGAACTAAGGCTTGGGTACAAAATTCATTCGCTTGAGGTAGTTCTAAACAACCATTCCGCCAAGTCTTTTGACTATAATCAATAACTTGCAATTCGCTGGTGGATATTCCGACTCTGCTGGCTAAATCTTTTAGCACCGCGTTAGTAACTGACGGTGGTAAACGATTTGGTTTACTTTTATCTGCGTAAACTTCATTTGTAGTTGCTGGTGAGAAGTTGACCGGGTTAGCTGTGGCATTTTTGATCAGAGTTAACCCACTACTAACAGACAAAATGCTAGTCAAAATTAAGGCGGTAAAAATTCGGGATTGATTGGTGATATGCTGCTTTTTTAGCATAAATTTCATAAATAAAGCGCCTTTATTAGTGAATATATTTCAGGCATTGAAAACTGATATCTAATGACTAAAAATATAGAGTTCCCAAATTATATATAGTTGGGATTGCTCAAATATCTGTCTTATGAAGCAGACATGAAGAGAGACGCTAGTATACGGATGGTTTGTTCCTGCATTTTTACTAAAAATAAACAAGATGACAAATACTTTGTTAAAGAAGTATTCAGAAGTCAAAATACATCTGCTAGAATCAATACTTCTACCAAGCAACTGATTTCTAAACTCTGTTTTGAGACGCAGTAAATCAAGTATTTACTTTGAGAAAATTAGGTATTAGCTATGTACAAGGTAATCTAATTGGAAAAGCAGAACCTGGAATTTACCGCTTATCTCAAGAAAAAAGTGAGTTTTTGAGAGAACAAATATTGAAGGATTAGGCGATTAGGCTAACGCACCCTAAAAAATCATCTTTTAGGCGTTATTAAGCACTTAGTGCTTGATTTTCCATTAACTTGCTGTGAGACATATCAAATCTAATGGTAGTAGCTGCCCAGTTTTTTAAATCAGGTGCTAACCAAACTAGCTTGCTCAAAATTTCATCATTAACCCACAACACTACAGGAAAATGAAGATTTTTGCGAAACTCATCTCGCATGAGATTGGTACTGATAAGTAGTTGATGGATGGCGATAACCGATTCTAAACCATGCACCATCAAAGCTTGAGGATGAGAAATACCGATAGTATTTGAGATAGTTGTATAAAGTGTCTCATCGGTAGGCATTAATCTAATTTCTTGAATTGCTACCGATGACAATTCTTGCACAAGCTTCAGTATCTGCTGTTGTTTAAGAATAGACTCACAACATACTAATATCAAAGAGAATTCCCCAGCCGCGACCTTAATTGCCCTTGCTATTCTCTCGGCGGCTGCATTATTGTCTAGAGTGTCTTGTGAATTACTGGTATTATTCATTACATACTTTGCTTTTTGTCTGAAAAGCAGCTAAGTTATATAGTAATGTTACTTACTGAGTAGTTATTTATATCACACAAAATAGTATAATAGTTGGGGTATTTTTTAGCTTATACTAAATAGCATAATCTTAAATGTCCAATATTAGGTAAATAAGTAAAGATTTGTATATATATACTCTTTGCTGCTGTGTGTAACTATAATCACAAGCTTATGTGAGCAAGCGGTAATAGGCAAATTCAGAGACGAATTGGCACGAAGACAACCGGAAACTCTTGTGAAGGCTGAGTGTAAGGGTATATGGTTGTGGGTTGTAGGGGCGAAATGTTGTGTGTGCAGATGTCCCAGCAACTTCTGTCCAGAGATGCCAGTCATTGTTCCATATTTTCTGTTGTCTGTAAGCAAATATGAAAAGATTTGTAAATTGGTGTGTTGAGTTACTTACCAGGAATCTGCGTCAAAGTCGAAAACAAGCTCTATTTGCCGTTATAGTTGTTCTCAGCGCGATCGCGACATTCCTACTTTCATTTCCGATTGCAGCGCAAAATCTGCCGGCGCGGTCAGAATTAAGGGGAGTATGGTTAACAAATATTGATAGTGAGGTGTTGTTTGAACGCAACCGTCTGACGAATGCGTTGCAGCGCCTAAATCAATTGAACTTCAATACAGTTTATCCGGCGGTATGGAATTGGGGATATACATTATATCCTAGTAAAGTAGCGGCGAAAGTAATTGGGCGATCGCTTGATCCCACACCAGGGTTGCAAGGACGCGATATGCTCAAAGAAATTGTCACTGAGGGACATAAACAAGGGCTAACGGTGATTCCCTGGTTTGAATTTGGCTTTATGGCTCCCGCCGATTCTTTATTAGCGAAAAATCGCCCCCAATGGCTGACAAGTCGCAGCAATGGGACAAAAATTGTCAAAGAAGGCATACATGATCGAGTTTGGTTAAATCCCTTCCACCCAGACGCGCAGAAATTTATCCAAGATTTAATCGTAGAAATTGTTCGCAACTACGACATTGATGGGATTCAATTTGATGACCATTTCGGCTTGCCTTCAGAGTTAGGCTACGATGCTTATACAGTTGCACTTTACAAAAAAGAACACCGCGGAAAAGCACCATCGAAAAATCCCAAAGATCCCGAATGGGTGCGTTGGCGAGCGAATAAAATCACCGACTTCATGAAACGGGTGTTCACAGCTATTAAAACTACGAAAAAGAACTGTTTAGTTTCTGTTGCGCCTAATCCCCAGCGTTTTTCTTACGAATACTTTTTAGCCGACTGGCAAAAATGGGAACGTCTGGGACTTGTAGAAGAATTGGTGTTGCAGATATATCGAGATGACTTGAATGTATTTATCAAAGAATTAGAGTATCCCGAAGTTAAAACAGCCAGCAGCCATATTCCTGTGAGTATTGGTATTATAACTGGGTTGAAGAACAAATCAATTCCCTTTGCCCAAATTCAAAGCCAGGTACAGAAAGTCCGCGATCGCAACTTTGCTGGTGTCTCTTTCTTTTTCTACGAAAGTCTGTGGAACTTGAGCAAAGAATCAGGCTCAGTGCGTCAAGCTGGTTTACAGCAGATGTTCCCCACCCCAGCAAATTACCCAAATTTATTAGCAGGCTGGAAACCGTAGATTAAGATAGCTAACGCTGTCAATAATCTTTATTTTTCTTTTCCTACACCCTTTCTTTGATATCAGACTTCATCAAAAGCAGGTGGATAAACAACTTTACCTATATACTTTTGCTGATAGTTTTGCAGTGGTTTAACCATAAAAACATCCTCTGGTACGGGAAAGGGAGACTCGATTTGATAAACAACAGAAGGCTGAAAACCAAAGCGACTATAGAAGTGGGGATGACCTAATACAATTACTAAAGCTTCTCCTTTGTCATCAGCTATTTTTAATCCTGCTTCTACTAGTGCGCTGCCAATACCTTGTTTTTGAAACTGGGGATGCACTGCCAAAGGTGCTAAACCAATTACCTGGAGTTTTTCTGTATTTACTAGGTCAATGTAGCTAAATAAAATGTGACCAACTACAAAATTTTCTATCTCGGCAACTAATGAAAGTTTGGGAATATAGCGGTCTGAATGACGAATCTTATCTATTAGGTTAGCCTCGTTTTCTTGTCCGAAGGCTAATCTATTTACCTCAGTTATTGCTGGATAGTCTGCGAAAGTTTCACGACGAATGTTGAGCATTTTAAAATTAATGTTCAAAAATTTAGTTATCAACAAGCTAGGATACAAGTTTTAATCAAAGCTATACTTATGATAGTGCAAGCATTTGATGTAGACTCCTAATTGTGATGACTGTAAATTCCCAGACAGAGAAAGACAAATTACCAGCAAGCACTGATGTAGAGATAAATCTAGAAATGGAAGTAGAACAAATTCTCTGTCCTCATTGTTTGCGTACCGCTACGAATGGGATTAAATGTAAAGGAATTTGTGTAGCTGATAGTGATTATTAGAGCTTATTTATAATTGAAGAACTTGCTGTTTTTTTAGATTCATTTTGAGATTACTAAGCTTTTTTCAACGCAGAGGAATGAAGAGGTAAACGCAAAGTTACGCGGAGTTTTTAGTGGCGTGGGTTAATTTAGTTCACGCCACTACAGTTTGTTGAAGATTCTTCAGACTTCAGACTTAATCAACCAATGCCTAAACGGCCAGCTAAACCAGGAGTTAAGGGTAGAAGCGTGGCAATCATCAAAAATAATGCCAAAAGACCTAACGCGGCTCTGGCATCATCGGGTTCAGTGATTTCGTTTAAGCTGGGGCGTTCTAAATCTCGTTGTAAAAACAGAATGACAATTGCCCAGTACATTGCCAAGGTGTTACCGAGAGAAACTAATGCCAGCAAAATTAAAGTAGCAAATGTGGCTCTTCCGGCAGTTTTGCGCCCATAAATCGCTTGCACGATGCGTCCACCATCTAAAGCGCCGGCTGGCATAAGGTTTAAAGCGGTGATGACCAAACCTAGCCAACCAATAATTACTAAAGGATGGACGTTGACTAAGGGTGATTGTAAAGCGGAACCGAGGACTACTCGCGCCAAGCTTCCGACTAAAATGGAGCCTTGGAAGAACTGATTAGGCACTTGAAATAAGCTACCTGGGTGGGAAAGCAATAATCCCACAATCAACATGATTAAAGAGACGATACCGCCAGCGGCTGGCCCTGCCAAAGTAATATCAAATAATGCTGTGCGGTTGGGTAAGAGAGATTCAAAGCGGGTAATTGAACCAAATGAGCCAATTTGCACGGCGGGTAAAAAGAAAGGCCAGCTAAGACGGACTTGGTAACGTCGCGCCAGTACCCAATGACCAATTTCGTGAGCGATTAAAATGACAAATATGCCCACGCCAATGGGTAAGGCTTGGGCGAAGCGTTCTGGGGTAGCAAATAAATCAAAGTTCAGGAGTAGCCCAGCAGTTTCTAAACAGGTAGCCAGAGTGGCGATGAGCAAGATACCGGCAAAGGCTTTTTGGGCTGCGGTTGTGGGACGGGGATCGTTAAGACTAGGCAGGACAATTATTACAGGTTTACCGTCTGTGTTTTCTACTAAAAACAGGCGATATTGCTCACCAAGACGTTCCCGTAACTTGTCACTGAGGCGGTTGTGAACTTCTTGGGGTTCGCCGCGCAGATTACCTTTAAAGATAGCGCCGTCTTGGTAGGCGATCGTTTCTGTGGCGAAAAATGTATCAATGCCAAAAATGCTTCTAATGGCGCTTAAATCTGCTTCGGGAATTGATAAGGCTTCTTTAAGTTCGCCGCTGGCTGGTGTTTGGGCAGCATTACCATCGGCGGCGGAATTAGCTGCAAGCCTTTCTGTTGCTCGTTGCTTGAGAATGGCATCTTGCCCAGCCGCCCGTAGTTGTCTACCAAGGTAGATATATAATCCCGCAGAAGCTACCACCAACAACAATATGCCGACTATGTTGAGGTAAATTCCCGCAGCAAACAAACCAAAGAATAGCAGCCAGGGAGAGATTAACACCACTGACTGCAACCAGGCTAAGATTCCCAGTTTTCCAAAAGGTCTGGCGCGATAAAAGCCCCAGCCTAATATGCCGAAAGCTACTAATAAAATTGTCCCAATTATAGGAGTCTCTGAGGAAGCAAACATTTCCAAACCCTTCGCTGTGAACGACCAAGCCTGAGTTGGTCAGGTGTGAGAGATATAGCAGGAGGCAGGGGGCAGAAAACAGGAGGAAAAGTATGACTATTCCTGTTATTCATGCTGTCTGTCTGACTCTTTATGCTTCTTGCTATACATTTAATGTATAACGCCACCTGTTTTTCGCCCAAATCACTTATATGGTGATGGATAAGTTTTAGTAGGGAGACAATGTGTAATACCTGGAAATTACATATTATCTCCCTATACCCTCCGAGCCTTCAGACTTCTAAGATTCTCGTCCTGTTGCCCAAGTGTCACGCCATTTGACTGTGCCTTCTTTGGCGACTACCCAACGGCGGGGTGTGGTGTTTTCCCGTAGGGGCGATCGCCCTTCGCGCCATAATGCATATTTATAACTAATCAATTTGCCCGCACTTTCATCAAAGGGAATCTCGGCAAACCAAGTATTGGCGTTGATATATTCCAAGGGATAAGCTTTACTAATATCCCAATTGCCTAATTCTGGGCAGTCGCCTGTAACAACTATGGTTTCACCAAGTTGGGTATTTACGCCATTCAATTGCACGCGAATGATGGTTTGGCCTTTGATTCTTTCGCCTACGTGGCTGAGGACAATTACTCCTCGTTCTTCTATGTGTAGGTCGTAAATTTTGCCGTCTTTGACTTCGTATTTATTGCGGGTGATGACACAAGTGTGTTCGCCATCGGGTAGTTCTGTTTCGATTTCGGGTAATGTGACTTCTCCACCTCGGTTGAGGGCGACGAAGCACAGGGAATCACGATAGCGGCGAATGTAACAATAAACATCGGGGGTGATGTATTTTTGCCAATGACTACCCATTGAGATAGCTGGGTTTAGCCGTCGTAAGCCCGACAGTAAGCGGATGTAGCGGTAAACTTCTGTGTCGTTGTCCCATGTTTCCATCTTGGGGCGGTTGTATGGGTCGTTACCGCCATCGTTGTCATTATGCAGATACTGTTCTGTACCGTAATAAATGCAAGGAATACCACGGGATGTCATAATCAAGGCGATCGCTACTCTCAACATCGCGGGATCAGGGTTCAGCGATTGAAAGCGCGGCATATCGTGGTTATCGATGAAGGTAATTAACTCGGTTGCGCCGTTGTAGTGGTAGTCTTCATCAAAAATGTATTGAATTGTCTGAAATCCGTTTTCTGAACCTTGGGCAAGGGCGGCACGAATGGCTACGCACAAGCCAAAATCTAGCATTGTCATGCCGGAATTATTGACAAATTCCACAGAGCGATCGTCTGTGGGGCTACTGTAAATCCATTCCCCAAAGATAAATACATCTGGTTTGTGGTTATACATATCGCCTGTGAATTCTTGCCAAAACCAGATCGGCATATGCTTCACAGTGTCCACCCGCAGGGCATCTACACCTCTATCTAGCCATTGTTTAATGGCTGATTTGATATATTCACGATATTCACTATTGTTTTCATTGAAGGTTGCCAAACCTGCTAATTCACAGTTCTGCACTTGCCAATCATCTTCCCAGTTCTGCACTTCACCATAATGGTGATACCAGTTATTCACATCGTTATGGAAGTCGGCAATTTTTACGCCGTCATCAAACAATTCACCTTTGCTACCGCTGGTATCTGGGGTGCTGTGGTTACAAACAATATCCAACACCAGTTTCATGTTGCGTTTGTGCAACTCGGCAATTAAGCGGTCAAAAGTTGTATTTTTGGCTTCTTGGGTTTCATTTAACGAAGGGTTTTCGTCTTTAGCAATAAAGCGGGGATTAATGCGTTTAAAGTCTTTTGTCCAATAACCATGTATGGCTGCATTACCCACAAATAATTCTTCTACTTGCTCAAATAAAGGAGTTAGCCAAACGGCGGTAACTCCCATATTTTTGAGATAGTCTAATTTGTCAATGACACCTTGCAAATCGCCACCCCAGTATTTACCCCAATCTTGGCCGCTGGGATCGTATAATTCTGCGTTAATACCTTCACTATTTTCGGGGTCGCCGTCATGAAAGCGATCGACCACGATAAAGTAAATTGTTTCTTGGCGAAATTCAATATCTCTGGTGTAGAGGAACTCTAGGTTAAGCTCTGTATCTGATGGTGGCGTTTGGATGAGAGCTTCTACTTCTGCTGTCGCGGAATCTACTTTGTATTGGTCTGGGGAGAACTGGGATGGAGGTGTTTGCACCATAAAAGTTTTAAATTGGGATTTGAATAATTGCTATGTGTTGCTTTGCACTTCGGTATTATGCCATCCTACTCTTGGTAAAGAAAATCTATCGAGAGCTA
Source organism: Nostoc sp. LEGE 06077 (assembly GCF_015207705.1). Classification (GTDB taxonomy): domain Bacteria; phylum Cyanobacteriota; class Cyanobacteriia; order Cyanobacteriales; family Nostocaceae; genus Nostoc_B. The sequence continues at coordinate 21,429 of NZ_JADEWI010000048.1, read as the reverse complement.
GTTTATTTTCTATCGTTAGATATAGTTCTCTTGCTAGATGATCAAAACTTGATGTTCTAGCAGCTTACACATAGCTATTTTTCGATCAATCTTAAATTAATCCAAAGAATTGGGATTTCGGCACAATATATGGTGAAAACATTGTCAAGCTTCTTTGATACAAAGCAACTCAAAAATTGAGTGTTTGTTGATTTTCAGCCCCTTAAATAAAATTTAGTGTTGCAGGTGCATCAGATATCAGGATGGCAAAAGCAGATTACTCTAGAGGATTTTGGTTTGGAGATGAGAGAATTTATAGAACTGTTAAAAAAAAATATAAATTTATGTTTTATGGTAATCATTAGCAGTAGATGAATTATGAAATTTAACTATTAAAATCTAAGAATTTTGATGAAGACTAAAGTTCTCAAGACCAATTAATCTGAGTAATGGGCAATTTTTCCTAATTTGTAGCAAATTTTTGCTGATTTTGGTAGGCATCTTGCTAACTACTATTTGGATGTCTCATTTGGAGGATGAAGAAAGTTAAATGGATTGAATACAAATAATTTCAAGATGGATCAATGGAAGGGAAATGTTAGCCGATCGCCCACCTTTAACCAAACTATTAAGCAATCAACAGGTGTAACAATTATGACTAAATATGATAACGTTTTTAACTCACAAAAAACATTAGCAGAATCTTTAACTCCTGAAGAAGCTGTAGCAGCGATCGCGGTGGTAACTGCGATCGCAGATTCTTCAGTTGAAGAAGTCGATCCCGAAGGTTTAGCGGGTATTCTGTGGGAATTTGAGGTTTTTGAAGAGTACTCGGAAGAAGAAATGATCGAAATCGTCGATAAACTCATTGATATAGCAGAATCACAAGGGTTGAGTCCTTTGTTTAATACTGCGAATGAATCTCTCCCTGAAGATTTAGTCTTAGATGGTTTTGCGGCTGGGGTAGTTGCACTTTTAGATGAAGAAGAATTAATTATCCCCAAAAATAAAGAACCTTTTCTCAAGAAGTTACAAGCAGCTTTAGAACTTGAAGATGAAGAAGCAGACGAAATCACCAAAGAAATAATTGCGGCTTTTCAAGCAGGAGAAAATGAAGAATATTTTGATGATGAAGATGACATAATTACTGTAGAAGACTATCTCGAAGATGTCTATGAATCTCCTTTAGGTAATTTTACAGTCCCCATTCCTGTTGACACAGAGCAAGGGGGTAAAATTCAAACACAAGAAGGATTAGTCAGTTTTTCTGATGACATTGGTACTTTGCTACGAATTGATTATTATCCTATCCCGCCAGAACAGTTAGAAGAACTAGAATCTCAAGGACAGCGAGAATATCTGCAAACAATATTAGTAGATAAATATGTACCACAAGCAATTTTCACGAATGTACCTGATGCTCAAGTAAAGTATAGTGAGTATTTAGAAGATGTCTTCGAGGGAGCGTGTTACGCCTTGGTTGATATGCCCAAAGGTTCAACAATGTCTCAACAAGGCAATAACGGAACTGCTGCGAGATTGGATGCGTATCGAGGCGTGATGGCCTTTATTAATGGCGAGTTTTTATATATAGTTAGCAATCAACGCACCTTTTTAAATGGCGAAACACCAAATGATCTCGCCGAAGAAGCTGAGTACATCAAGGATAATATTTTGTCTTTTGTGGAGACTATAGAATTCAGTTAATCTGATATAGGAATCTGACTTGATTATTGAAATTACTTGTGTAGTTAGGGAACAGGGAACAGGAAATAGGTAACAGGAAAAGAAATAACACAGGTATAGTTAGTTTTTTCCCAAAATCAAATATGATTCCTATACATCCTCTAACATTGTTAACAATTGTTCCTCTGTTAACTGAGTAATTCCTAAAGCCTGGGCTTTGGCTAATTTAGAACCAGAATCTTCTCCTACTAGCAAATAATCTGTTTTTTTGCTGATGGAATCTGTAACTTTACCGCCAGCTTTTTGAATGAATGCTTTAGCTTCATCCCGCTTTAAGGTGGGTAATGTGCCTGTAATTACGAAGGTTTTCCCGGCAAACTTTTGGTTAATATCACCAACGGTTGTAGTTGCTTCGGCAAATAATTGTAACCCTATTGTTTTTAATCGTTCAATTAAAATTTGATTGGCATCAATGTGAAACCACTGATAAACAGATTGGGCGATTTCTGCCCCAATTCCATAAATACCAGCAATGTCTGATTGTTTGGCGGCTTCTAACTTCTCGACTGCGGGATACTTTTCGGTGATGAGTTGGGCATTCACACTGCCCACATGACGGATGCCTAAACCATACAATACCCTATGCCAAGGTTGATTTTTGGATTGGGCGATCGCTTCTACTAATTTCTGGGCTGATTTTTCCCCCATTCTTTCTAAGCTAGATAATTGTGCTTCTGTCAAATCATACAAATCAGCGACAGAATGCACCAAACCTTTATCTACCAGTTGATGCACTAATTTTTCTCCCACACCTTTAATATCTAAAGCATCACGGCTAACCCAATGTTCAATGGAACCTTTGAGAATAGCTGCACAAGAAGCATTTACGCAGCGAGTCACGGCTTCTCCTGATTCTCGCACGACTGGTTGACCGCAAACTGGGCAATGGCTAGGCATCACAAATGGTTCGGTGTCAGCGGGACGCAATTCTTTAATTACCCGCACCACTTCGGGAATAATTTCCCCGGCTTTGCGAACAATTACGGTGTCACCGATGCGGATATCTAATTGGACAATGCGATCGCTATTATGTAAGGTAGCGCGAGAAACTGTTGTCCCCGCCAATTGTACCGGACGCATCTCTGCCAACGGTGTTAACGCCCCAGTTCTACCCACATTCACCGCAATATTTTCCACACGGGTGGGTGCTTCTTCCGCTGGGTACTTCAACGCTACCGCCCAGCGCGGGAATTTTTGGGTAAACCCTAATTGTTCTTGCAGTTTAAAAGCATTTAGTTTTACCACTACACCATCGGTCATGTAGGGTAAATTCAATCTTTCCGTATCCCAGTATTTGTAGTATTCTGCCACTTCTGACAAAGACTCACACAACTGATGATTGGGATTTACCCGAAAACCCATTTTTTGTAATAATTCCAAGGCTTCCCACTGAGTATTGGCAATACTCGCATCATCCATACCGGGAATATGCAATGTATAGGCAAAGAAATCTAACCGCCTCCGCGCCACAATGCGGGAATCTAACTGTCTGAGTGTACCTGCTGCGGCGTTGCGGGGATTCGCAAATAACTGTTCGCCGGCTTTTTGCCGTTCTTCGTTGATTTGCTTAAATACTTCCAAGGGTAAAAATGCTTCACCGCGCACTTCAATTCTTTCTATCGGTTCTATCCCATCAAAGTTTAAGCGCAAGGGAATGGAACGAATTGTTCGCACATTTTGGGTAATTTCTTCACCCGTAACCCCATCACCTCTAGTTGCACCTCTGACTAACACACCATTTTGGTAAGTCAGCGCCAAAGCCGAACCATCAATTTTCAGTTCCGAGACATATTCTACCGCGTCGCTTGCCGGGAGTTGTCGCCGCCAACGTTGATCCCAAGCTTGCAACTCATCAATATTAAAAGCATTCTCCAAACTATATAGAGGGATGTTGTGGCGAACTGAGGTAAAGTGTGTAGCAGGTCTTTCACCCACGCGCTGAGTTGGACTGTCGGGTGTAACGAATTCTGGATACTGAATTTCTAACTGTTGCAATTCGCGGTATAGCTGGTCATAGACTGCATCTTCCATGATGGGTGTGTCTAAAACATAATAGGCGTAACTAGCTTGTTGCAGTAGCTGGCGTAATTCTTCTATGCGTTTGAGTTCAGGCTGAATCTGGATCATTAGACTTATGGGAAGATACTGAGCAAATATAATTTTATTTGTCGGGATTATTCTAGGTTAATCGTCTTGGGTATCAAAAGGCATTAGCAATCAGGAATAAGCGATCGCATCCCGTCCCCCAATATTAACATTTGTTAAAAAAATCCCCCGACAATGAAGAAAAAACCCATCATCATTGCTCATCGCGGTGCGAGTGGCTATCGTCCAGAACATACTTTAGCCGCTTACGAATTAGCCATTAATTTCGGTGCAGACTATATTGAACCAGATTTAGTTTCCACTCAAGATGGTGTTTTAATTGCGCGTCACGAAAATGAAATTTCCGCAACTACTGATGTTGCTAACCATCCAGAATTTGCTCAACGGCGAACTACTAAAATTATTGATGGCGAGTCAAAAACTGGCTGGTTTACAGAAGACTTTACCCTAGCCGAAATCAAAACATTATGCGCCAAAGAAAGAATTCCTCAATTACGCCAGCAAAATACTATTTATGATAATTTGTGGGAAATTCCCACACTCCAAGAAATTATTGATTTAGCCAAGAATTACAGTATAAAACTGGGGCGAAATATTGGCATTTATCCAGAAACAAAGCATCCCACTTATTTTAGATCGATAAATTTAGCTTTAGAAGAACCTCTACTTGCCACTTTAGGTTATCAGGCAGAAAATACACCTATTTTTATTCAATCTTTTGAAGTGAGTAACTTACAATATTTAGCCCAAAAAACTCATTTACCTTTAGTACAGTTAATTAATCTTACTGATCAGCCTTTTGATTGTACCGTTAGTGGTGATATTCGCACATATACCGATTTAGTGACAAAATCAGGGTTAGAAGAAATTGCCAAATATGCCCAAGCAATTGGTATTCATAAAGATATTCTCGTTCCTAGAGATAGTAACAATAAATTACAAACACCAACATCTGTGGTACACAATGCTCATACTGCTGGTTTGCAAGTACATATCTGGACTTTTCGCAATGAAGATAGCTTTCTACCTCTAGACTTTCAAGGTAATCCCCAAGGGGAATATGAACTATTTTTTAGTTTAAGGATAGATGGCGTATTTAGTGACTTTGCAGATACTGCTGTAATAGTGCGCGATCGCTTCACATCAGTTGATATTTCTTAATGCTTGATTATCCAAAAAGCAAAAAACAAAAATTATACTTAAGGCTACTACTAAAGGTAAGAGAAATATTATAAATCCATAACTATCTAGTCTAAATTCCTGCATCACCATAGAATATTTCCGAAAAATTAACTAGTGCATACCAAATAAAGGTAATTATGGTAACTAAATTAGAAGCATTTAAATCACCTCGATTTATTGGTAAACCTCTTTTAGCAGATATTGAGTTTTTCGACTCCCTAGAAAAAGTTGATAAATTCGCTACTGATACTGGTATCAAAATTTTCGTCACTAGTTCTACTCGTTTACAAGGTGGTGTAGTATCGGGTGCAATTGTCCGTCCTGCTAGTAGATCAAATCATTTAGTTGGTCATGGCATCGATATGAATGTTTCCCTAGGAGATAAATTATTTAATAGTAACGATCTCGATAAAAACAACTTAAAAAATCTGCCAAAAGAAATTCAAAATTTTATTCAAAGTATCCGTAACGATCCGATGTTGCGATGGGGAGGAGATTTTACCCCCGCAGATTCAGTTCATATTGATGATGGGTTAAATGTTAGGGATGCTGCTACTTGGGATGCAAAGTTTCCCATTATCCAATCAGAAATGAGAGCTTTATCCCAACCTAATTCTATTTCTGGACAGCCAAGAATTTTATTTTTAACTGACCCCCCAATGCGAGGAGATGATGTACTTGCTGTGCAGAAAGCGCTCATTCAAAAAGGCTTTAGTCTCAAAGCTGATGGTGTATTTGGTGCAGCTACCGATAATGCAGTCACAGCATTTCAAGAAAAGCAAGGTTTAACCGCAGATGGTATTGTTGGCCCTGGTACACGTAAAGCATTAGGACTGTGATATGGGAGAAGGCAGAAGGCAGGAGGCAGGAGGCAGGAGGTAAAATTACACAATATTCTAATCTTTCTGTAAAAAACAAGATCCCCGACTTCTTTAAGAAGTCGGGGATCTAAGCTTATTTGTATTTACAAATCAACCTTAATACGCAAATTTACTTGCTGCTGCAAATCGGTTGTTAATCTCATCCCAATTAACAACATTCCACCATGCCGTTAAATAATCAGCGCGGCGGTTTTGATAGTTGAGATAATAGGCGTGTTCCCAAACATCATTACCGAAAATCGGATATTTACCTTCACTAAGGGGATTATCTTGATTAGCTGTAGTTGTGATTTCTAACTTGCCATTTTTATTCCGGACAAGCCAAACCCAACCACTACCAAAACGCGCTGTGCCAGCTTCGTTAAATTGCTTTTTAAAGGCTGCAAAATTCCCAAAATTTTGATTAATTGCCGTGGCTATTTCTCCTGTCGGTTCTCCGCCTCCCTCCGGCTTCATAATTTTCCAAAACATTGAGTGGTTAACATGACCACCGCCATTATTGCGGACTGTTGTGCGGATATCTGCTGGAACTTTGCCAAGTTTGCGTAACAGTTCTTCAACAGGTTTGTTTTTGAGTTCTGGATGTTTGTCTAACGCAGCATTCAAGTTTTTCACATAAGCCGCATGGTGCTTATCGTGATGAAACTGCATTGTTTTCGCATCGATATGTGGTTCTAATGCTTCGTAAGCGTAGGGTAAAGGTGGTAGTTCAATTACACCTGTGCTACTTGGCGCTTGGCTAAGAGGTGATTTGTCAGCCAATGCAAAAGAATCTAATGCAAAAGTACCAGCACCTGCACCCAGTAAAAATAAGAAATGTCTGCGGTTAAGAGTCATAAGAGTTTTTTGCAGCAAATTTACGCAATCTGTTATCAGCTTTATTGTCATAGATTTGGGCTACAAAAAATTGCCTTTATGGCTCAAACATCAAAAGAAATATTGTTAAATTTAGGTTAAATACTATCAGAGTCTACACCCAAAGCTTTTAATCTCTAATAATTCATTCACTGCGATATTAAAACCTGGACGGACATTTTGAGTTCTGACAACTTCACCAGCAATAAATATAAGTCGCTGATTTTTAATAATTACAATAATCTAAACATTTGCAGGAAATACTAACCAAACGTCTTCACTATCTGATTGCCAACATTCTTGAGATTTCGCAATTATCTAGTCTGCTAAACCTATAGGGAAAATAACTTGAGCTATGAGGGGAAGATTTTGAAGTTAAAAATTGAGTCATGGGGTAATACGGTTCAGATAAGAAAACTAAATCACAACAAAACCAACAAATAATTATTCAACAAAAAACGAAAGAATTATTTTGGAGGGGGTTTGGGGGACGCAACCGTCCCCCGATTGGGGGGTTGGGGGAGAATCCCCCAAATCTTGCTCATTGTCTGATGGTTAACTCCCGCCCCTGAACTTAACCGAAATGTTTGATAATTGCGTCGGCAAATTCAGAACATTTGAGAGGTTCTACTGGTGGTTCGAGTAACCGCGCTAAATCGTAGGTGACTTGACTGTTAGCGATCGCATCACTTAAACCTTTCTTAATTAAGTCAGCCGCTTCTTGCCAACCGATATATTCCAACATCATCACGCCAGACAAAATCACTGAACCAGGGTTAATTTTGTCTAAACCAGCGTGTTTGGGTGCTGTACCGTGGGTAGCTTCAAAAACGGCGCAAGCGTCGCCAATATTTGCGCCTGGCCCCATTCCCAAGCCGCCAACAATAGCAGCCGCCGCATCTGACAAGTAATCGCCATTGAGGTTCATTGTCGCCAAAATTGAATACTCATCAGGTCGGGTTTGGATTTGTTGAAAAATACTGTCAGCAATCCGGTCATTGACCATGACTTTATTTTTCCACTGACCATTGCCGTGGCTGTCCCAAATTGTGTTAAGGACTGTTTCAACTTCCTGAACAATTTGGGCTTTTTTCTCGGCTGTCAGTCCATCAAAACCGGGATCAATTTGACGGGCATTTTCTTCTAAGGAAATATTGGGATTTTTTTCCTTGTTGCTTAAAATCCAAGATTCCCGTTCGGTGACTGTCTCTTGGCGAAACTCGGTGGTTGCGAGTTCATAACCCCAATCGCGAAAAGCACCTTCGGTGTACTTCATGATGTTACCCTTATGCACCAGCGTTACCTGTTGCTTTTGTTGGGGTAAAGTTAAGGCGTGTTTGATGGCGCGGCGAACAAGACGCTGGGAACCAGTTTTGCTGATGGGTTTGATCCCGATACCAGAATCAAGCGGGATTTGCTTTTTCCCGTGTTCTGGGGTGGCGGGGATGAGTTCGTTGTTGAGGATAGAGATTAAGCGTGAGCCTATTTCACTACCTTGTTTCCACTCAATACCCAAATAAATATCTTCGGTGTTTTCCCGATAAACAATTACATCGAGCTTTTCAGGATTTTTGTGTGGTGAAGGCGTACCAGCGTAATAACGGCAAGGACGTACGCAAGCATATAAGTCAAAAATTTGACGTAATGCCACATTCAGAGAACGAATCCCACCACCAATAGGAGTGGTCAAAGGCCCTTTAATTGCTACACCATATTCTTTAATTGCCGTGAGCGTATCTTCAGGCAAATACTGATAAGTGCCGTATAAATCACAAGCTTCATCACCAGCGTAAACCTTAAACCAACTAATCTGACGTTTACCCTGATATGCTTTAGCTACCGCCGCATCGAGTACCTTTTGGGTAGCCGGCCAGATATCAATACCTGTTCCATCACCTCGAATAAACGGGATAATTGGATTATCAGGTACAATTGGCTCACCATTTTTAAAGGTGATTTTTGATCCACTTGTCGGGGGGGTAATCTTGTTGTACATAGTTCAAACACTCCACAAAAACATAAAAAGTATGAAGTATGAAGTATGAAGTATGAAGTGTCAAATATAAATTTCACCTTCAGCCTCTATCCTTCATCTTGCTTAGGTTCTAGCCTTTAGTCCCTAGCCTAAGCGCCCCTAAATATGCAGATTTTCCCCCTATTCCCTTTGTATAGCATTTAGGGATTTCAGCGAAACTGGCGCAATTTTGTACGATCAAAAATAGTAAACTACTTTTCGCTATCAGTGTTTCATCAACAAAAACCTTTGATAGCGATCGCTTGTTCACTGACCGCTAACACGAGTAATGGCATGACAGACCCAATGATTGTATCAGGCACTGCTAATGACATCGACTCCCTTCGACAACGCTTAATCGCTGGGTCTCTTCAAGTCCAACAACAGATCATCCCACAATTAGCCGAATTGGGTAATGAGGGATTAGAGGTGTTGATGGAATTTTTGTTGAAACGTCGTGAGTCCCCAGCAACTTGGATTGATGGTAAAGCTTACCAAGTCCTTTACAACTCTGATGCACCAAACGCCAGAGAATTTCTGCAAACAAATTTGCCTGAAGGCATTGTACCTCTAAAATCAGAGGCAGGGATCAATTACAAACCTTTGCAACAGTTACTAGCCGCGCAAGACTTCCAAGCCGCCGATCGCGTAACTATTGAGAAAATGTGTGAAGTAGCCGGGCCAACGGCTGTCAAACGCAAATGGCTGTATTTTACGGAAGTTGACAATTTCCCGGTGACTGACTTACACACCATTAATAATTTGTGGTTAGTCCACTCCGAAGGGAAATTTGGCTTTTCTGTACAGCGAGAAATTTGGTTAAGCCTTGGCAAAAATTGGGATAATTTTTGGCCGAAAATTTCTTGGAAGAATGGTAATACTTGGACACGTTACCCTAATGGCTTTATTTGGGAGTTAAGTGCGCCAAAAGGTCACTTACCTTTATCGAATCAACTGCGAGGTGTACGCGTTATTGCATCTTTATTTGCTCATCCAGCATGGACAAATAAAGGATGAAGTATGAAGTATGAAATTAGTAACCCCGTAAAATCAAATTATGCAGAATACCAGCAAAAGAGAATTCTACGTCATTATTGAACGGGATGAAGATGGCTATTATGTCGGAGAAGTCCCACAACTAAAAGCCTGTTATAGCCAAGGAGAAACAATTGATGAGTTAATGACGAATATTAAAGAAGTCATTGAACTTTGTTTAGAAACTCTAATTTAGCTTATGAAGAAGGATAAGCCAGAAACCGAAGATAATTTAAGCTCAGAGTATGACTTAAAGAGCCTAAGAGTCAGAAAATTTGGCGCTTAACGCAAGAGTTTTACTCAAACAATAGACATCTTGCAAAAGTCCGATTAAACTCTTTCTTCGCGTGTATGGGTGAAGAAAAAATATTTATGCAAGAAGTCTAATGATTTGTTTAGGAAAGGACAAATGACAAAGGACAAAATTAAATAATGGCAAAAGTACGTCTCGAAGAAATTAAACGTCGGTTTAACAACGTCACCGCCATCGAAGATATCACCTTTGAAATTCCCGATGGCGAATTTTGGGTGTTAGTCGGGCCTTCTGGTTGTGGGAAATCGACAATTTTACGGACGATCGCGGGTTTAGAAACTGCCACTTCTGGCAAACTATTTATAGGCGATCGCCTAATGAATAACATCCCCGCCAGACAGCGGGATGTGGCGATGGTATTTCAAAACTACGCCCTTTATCCGCACATGACAGTGGCGCAAAATATCGCCTTTGGTTTGCAGATGCGGCAGATGGACGCGAAACTAATTCAAGATAGAGTAATGACGGTGGCGCGATCGCTTTCTTTGGAACATCTGTTAGATCGCAAACCCAAACAACTTTCTGGGGGACAGCAACAACGGGTAGCATTAGGAAGAGCGATCGCCCGTGAACCCCAAGTATTCTTATTGGATGAACCTTTATCTAATTTAGATGCTCAACTGCGCGATGACACCAGAGCCGAATTAAAACAACTCCATCACGAATTGGGAATTACCACTGTTTATGTCACCCACGACCAAGTTGAGGCCATGACCTTGGCTGATAAAATTGTCGTGCTAAATCGCGGCAGAATTCAACAAATTGGCGAACCCCAAAGCATTTACGCTCTTCCCGCTAATCTAATGGTGGCAACTTTTTTAGGCAATCCACCAATGAATATTTTGTCAGCTAAATATACCAATGATGGCTTTGATGTTGGTGAACAATTAATTGCAGTTCCCGAAGTTATCAGAGAAAAATTACAATTGTATCCAGGGCAGAATTATGATTTAGGTATTCGCCCAGAACATATTTATATTAACAATAACTCAGCACTCAGCACTCAGCACCCAGCACCCAGCACCCAGCACTCAGCACTCAGCACTCAGCACTCAGCACTTTCAGTTGATGTGAAGGTAGTTGAGCCTTTGGGGCGAGAAACTTTAATTCGTACGAGTTTACCTGGTTCGACAGTTTTATTGAATGTGCAACTTGGTGGAAATGTGCGGGTGAATGTAGGCGATCGCTTGTCTATCCAATTAGATTTAAGTCAGTTATTTATCTTTGATTCTATTACCGGAGATAGAATATGGCCAGAGGCAGAAAATTAAGAATTAGGGTAAATTACGCTGCTGCCACTTTTCAGTTTCACAAGCAGCTTGATCATGCCAAACTCTACAACTAATGATGGGATAAAAATAGAGAAATGCTACTCCAATAATCACACAAACCCAAGCCAAACGAATAGCCCAAGCTTTTAGGTTAAATTTTTTTTAGGCATCAATACCCTAGATAAATTTCACATCCTTAGTCAGCTATATTTTTTATTAACTCAAAACTTCCATCTTCGTAATTATTGATTCTTTTTTACTTTTGCCACATGGTTCAGCACTTTGGCAATCACTCACCGATTCAATTGTGTAAGATGCCCGCACTTTTTTGTTTAAAAATTTTGCCGATTCTGCACAAATCTCAAAAGATGCACCTACCTGATGTTCCATTCCTTGTTCATCAGTTAATGTGGCATAACACAATAAATCACCGTTGACTAGTTCTTTAACTGTGCCAATGGTGGGTGGGGAATTTGGCAATTTTTCTGGATTTGGAGAAACTGCTGTTGTCGGAGTTGCTTGGGGAGATGTGTTAACAATTGAGTTTTTGGTCTGACTCTGCGTCATCTCAGAGTTAATCTGTTGAGAATTATTTGTGGGAGTTTCTTTGATAATTTCTGTAGAGGAACTAGTACAACTGGTAATCGAAATAAGACAAATAATTAATCCAATTGTTAAGCTAAGATTTTTCATGGGTGATATGATTGTGAAAAGTTATTAGGACGATTGAAACTAATTTTGCAGAAGGGAGAATTGGGATGACTTTACTCCATTCATAAAAGCTGTAAAACTAAACTTCCAGATTCAACAACTCCGAGTCTATTGGGTTTGCTAAAGCGCCAATGTTGTTGATATTTGTTGAGAAAGTTTTGTCCGATAATACCTTCTACCCCTGGAAGTTTGAGAATGTTGCTTTGCTCAACAATAACTGCATCAATTTCAGTTACTTGATGTTGCTGAATTTGCAGTTTATTCAATTTAACTTTCTTAACGCTTTCTCGTCCACCAAAACCGAATATTTCTACTGTTTGAGCCTGGCGATCATCAATTCCTAATTTTTGAGCTAATGACTGGGATACCATCATACTGTATGCGCCTGTATCCACAGCAAAGCTAAAAGGCCCTTGACCGTTAATATAAACTTGGGCAGTTAAAATCCCAAATTTTCCTTTTAAAGAGATAGCACTAGCAACAGAATCAGAAGGTGGTAAAAGTTGTAATTGTTGTTTTTTGGGATTGAGTAAAACATCGAAATTACTGAGAAAATCCAGACCTAAAACTCCAGAGATATCCTTTGGTAGTGCCTGTGCAGGTAGGCCTAAGCTGTGTATACCAGAAACACTAGCAGAATTGACCTCTAAAACTGGTAAAATATGGGTATTTACTGCCAATGCTTTTAAGTTATTACCAATAACTGGCTTATAAGCTAAAAGCTCATTTGGTACAGGGCTACTGTTAAGCCCTAATTGTTGAGCTAGTTGACTATTAATAATTGTTTGACTATTACCTGTATCTAATATAAAAGTTTGAGTTTGTTGACCAATGCGGACTGGAATCGTAAAAATAGAACTCTCACTAGCAAAGCTAAGTTGCACACTGGCTTGTCCTTGGCTAATAGGTTGAGGGAGTTTCACACCAGCTGCTTCCATAAAAGCTGCCATACGTTCAAAAGCATCTGAGCGGAATTTGCCATTTGGAGCTAGTGCTACCACTTGCAAAGCACATCTATTAGCAATAGCTTCAGCTTGAGGATTTGTGAGTTTCTGGTTAAAAGATTTAGCTTCAGTACATTTTGAGACTTCTTGTAAAAGTTGCTGTCCCAGGTTGTTGGATTTTGATGGGGATAAAGTAACTTGACCTACGGCTGGTGTTGGTATCAAGGGGAAAAGGCTGCTGAAAAAAATGCCTGCCATAAATATATGAGAAAGCAGGCTTTTGCTTCGGCGAGAATTTTGGCTTGTGGGAATCTGATATTTTTTCCCCCAAGACTGAATGAGAATTTGCATAAAAACAGTGATGTTAGTTAGTTAACACACTGTTTTAACTGGTACTTAGCTAAATCACCAGGTGCAAATGCCCCATTTTCTGTAATTATGGCTGTGATTAATTCGGCTGGGGTGACATCAAAAGCTGGGTTGTAAAATTCCACACCTTCAGGGGTGAGTCTGGTGTTACCCACTTGGTAAATTTCTTCTGGGTGACGTTCTTCAATGGGGATTTGACTACCGTTAGCTAATGCAAAATCTACCGTAGAAAGAGGTGCAGCGACGAAGAAAGGTACATTATGGGCTTTAGCAACGATCGCTAAACTATAGGTGCCAATTTTATTCGCTGTGTCACCATTCGCCGCAATCCTATCAGCGCCAACAACCACTGCATGAATCAAACCCCTCTGCATACAATGGGCGGCCATGTTATCGGTAATTACCGTGACGGGAATTCCTTCTTGCACACATTCCCAAGCTGTGAGTTTTGCACCTTGTAAGCGGGGGCGGGTTTCATCAGCAAACAACCGTTCTAAACGCCCTTCGCGCCACGCAGAACGCACAACTCCCAAAGCTGTACCATAACCGGCTGTGGCTAACGCGCCAGCATTACAGTGAGTCAGTAAAGTGAGTTTTTCGGGTGTTTTGGGCAGTACAGTTAAACCATGATCACCCATCGCCTGACAAGTTTGCAAATCTTCCGCATTAATGGCTTGGGCTGTTTGGAATAAAACTTGTTTGATATCTTCGATGCTTCCTTCAGTTTCCTGGGCAGTTTTTAACATCCGGCTAATTGCCCAGAATAAGTTTACCGCCGTGGGACGAGTCTCTCGTAATAATTGGGCGACTGTTTCTAGTTGAGTTAAGAATTCAGTGCGTTCCCTTGTGCTAATTTCCCTCGCCCCCAGATACATCCCATAAGCCGCAGCCACACCAATAGCCGGCGCACCCCGCACAATCATGGTTTTAATCGCCAGCGCCATATCTTCACTACGATGAATTTCCACAAAGGCATATTCATTGGGTAAACGGGTTTGATCAATTAGTGAGACTGAATCATTGTGCCAAATTACGGGGTAAACCTGATTTGCAGAGTTTGTCATAAAAATCGGTAGCCATCATCAACTGTGTACACAAAAATAAATGAAAACGAGACGCTGAAGTTAGAGACTAGAGGTTAAGACTAGTCTCTAGCTTCAACACTTTTCCAAGTCAATCAATTATTAACATTACCAAGCATGATGAAAAGCCGAAAGATTTTAAACACAACTGCTTGTAGTCGTAGTACCACATCTCCCGGAGTGCAAACTGGACTTCCAACTGTCCCCTGGCGTATTGCTACTAGTTGGACTAAAAGTTTAGTGACTTTTATCGGTGCAAAAGTAGTCGCCGAACAAGTTAAGGATTCGATATTGATTGCTGGTGGTACACAACTAACTCCCTATAGCTAGGATATATTACAAGCCGCCCAGCAAATTTATATTGAGATATATGAAGAAAATACCCGTAAAAATATCACCTGTAAACAAGTTTATAACTGGAATCGGGTGAATGAATTGAGCTACGCCAATTTTGCCACATCTAGTAATAGCAAATGATAGCTTCCTCACACGCTACTATGCTTTGTATAGGGATATAAGATTGAATGACAACTTTTGTAAGGTTGGCAATGCTTTTAGTTGCAAAAAAAATTTTAAGTTGCGGGTATTGTCCACATAAAAATTATTGAAAATGGTACAAAATATAAGTAAGCCAACATTAAAAAACTTAGTAATACCAAAATAGTTCCTTGATTACTGAGTTCAAGATTTAGCTCACGCAAGTTACAAAATAAACATGAGTATTATTCTTCCCGACTACAATCTCATCAAAGTTCTTTATGATAACGCAAATACCTGTATTTACCGTGCTGTTAAAGAATCAGAACAAATATCGGTAATTATCAAAATTCTCAAAACTGCATATCCCACAATTGAGCAAATCACTCGGATTAGATATGAGTATCAAATACTGCAATCTTTGACAATAGAAGGAGTGATTCAACCTCTAGCTTTAGAAAGTACACAAAATGGCATAGCCCTCATCTTAGAAGATATTCCTGGAGAAATACTCCAGGATTTTATTAACACAAAAACCTCAGAATTAAACATTTTTTTACAAATTGCGATTCAATTAGCTTTAACACTATCTCAGTTACATCAAAATCATATTATTCATCAAGATATTCAGCCTCGTAATATTTTAATTAACCCCAACACAAATAAAATAAAAATTATAGATTTTAGTATTGCTTCACGCTTATCTAGAGAAAATCAGACAGTTAATTATCTCAATTTCCCAGAAAATAGTCTTGCTTATATTTCACCAGAGCAAACTGGGAGAATGAACCGTTCTATAGACTATCGAACTGATTTGTACTCGTTAGGTGTGACACTATATCACATTCTCCTTGGCACGCCACCTTTTGATGTAAATGACCCTTTAGAAATCATTCATTCACATATTGCTAAAATCCCTATACCACCTCAAGCTTTAAATGCTCAAATTCCTCCAGCAGTGTCGAATATTATCATGAAATTATTAGCTAAAACTGCTGAAGAAAGATACCAAAATGCTTTGGGTTTAAAAGCAGACTTGGAAATATGTTTAAAACAACTACAAACAACTGGTAAAATTGATAATTTTGTTGTTGGTCAACTTGATTTATCTAGTCAATTGCTGATTCCGCAAAAACTTTATGGTAGAGAAGGAGAAGTTACTAAATTGATCAATACCTTTGAGCAAGTTAGTTCTGGAAAGGCTGAGTTAATGTTAGTTAGCGGTTATTCGGGAATTGGTAAGTCTTCGTTAATAAATGAAGTTTATAAACCAATTATCCGCCAGCATGGGTATTTTATTGCGGGAAAATTTGATCAGTATAAACGTCATATACCTTATGCAGCGTTAATTCAGGCTATTCAAGAATTAATCCGTCAGATATTAACAGAAAACACTGAAAAAATCACAATCTGGAAAAACAAACTTTTATCAGCAGTTGGTATCCACGGTCAAGTTATTATTGACGTGATTCCTGATGTGGAAAAAATTATCGGCGTTCAGCCTGACATCCCAACATTAGTAATTAATGAAGCGCAAAATCGCTTCAATCGATTATTTCAACAATTTATTTATGTATTTTCCCAAGCAGAACATCCATTAGTAATTTTCTTGGATGATTTACAGTGGGCAGATGTAGCTTCTCTTAAGCTAATTAAACTGTTGCTGAGTGACCCGGAAAGTCAATATTTATTATTAATAGGTGCATATCGTGATAACGAAGTGAATTCGACACATCCTTTAGTATTAACTCTAGAAGAACTCCAAAAATTGGGAGTAAGTATCAATAGTATTGTGCTTCAGCCTTTAGAGATTGGGTATGTCCAACAGTTAGTTCATGATACAATTAAAAGTCGCAGAGAAGAATCACAAAAATTAGCTGATTTAGTCTTTAATAAAACCCAAGGCAATCCATTTTTTGTTACCCAAATTATCAAGTCTCTGTACCAAGAGAACTTGTTGTTTTTTGATTTCATTACAGCTTCTTGGCAGTGGAATCTGGAACTGATTCAAGACATTGAAATTACCGATAATGTCGTTGAACTGATGGTAAATCAAATTCAAAAATTATCACCAACAACCCAAAAAATTTTACAATTAGCAGCTTGTATTGGCGATAAATTTAATTTAGATATTTTAAGCATTGTTAACCAAAAATCTTGGACAGAAACAGCCGCAGAACTCTGGGAAGCTTTACAAGCAGGGCTGGTTTTACCTTTAGATTCGTCTTATAAAATACCGCTAGTTTTAAATGAACAGCCAGAAGCAGAATTGCTAACAGACTCATTACCGCAGCCAATTACCTACAAGTTTTTACATGACCGTGTACAGCAAGCATCTTATTCGCTAATTCCCGATGAGCAGAAAAAGGCAACACATTTTCAAATTGGTCGATTAATTTTACAAAAAACGTCCCTAGAAGAGCAAAAAGAACATATTTTTTCTTTAGTCAATCACCTAAATTATGGTATCGATTTACTAAGTTCAGAGTCAGAAAAATATGAGTTAGCTGAACTCAATCTACTCGCAGGTAAAAAAGCGAAAGCCGCCGCGGCTTATGAGTCTGCTATGCGCTATTTAAAGATAGCTTTGATTTTATTAACAACTAACAGTTGGCATCAGCAATATGAATTGACATTAAAGGTATATCAGGAAGCAGCAGAGGCGGCATTTTTAGGTGGTGACTTTGAGCAATTGGAGTTATTAGCTGAAGCAGTAGTGCAACAAGCAAAAACGCAACTAGAAAAAGTGAAAGTTTATGAGTTGCGAATCAAAAGCTGTGAAGTGCAAAGGAAACTAATTGCAGCAGTGCAACTGGGATTGGAAGTTTTAGAAATGTTGGGAATAAAACTCAACCAAGCACCATCTGAGTTAGATATTCAGCAAGCTATTCAAGAAACTACAAGCAATTTAGCAGGTAAAGGCATAGAAGATTTAATTAATTCGCCTTCTGTAACAGATCCTCACAAATTAGCAGCGATTAGACTGATAGCAAGTTTAGTCCCTGCGGCTTATCAATCTGCACCTGCATTATTTATTTTGATGGCTTGTCAGCAAGTCAATTTATCTATTCAACATGGAAATACACCTTTTTCTGCGAGTGGTTTTGCTGATTTTGGTGTAGTTTTTAGCGGGTTATCACAAGATATTGAAGCTGCTTATCAAATTGGACAATTGGCTTTAAATTTATTATCACGTTTAGATGCTTATGAAGTGAGAAGCCAAGTTTTATTTAAAGTTGCTACATTCATCACTCATGGGAAACATCATGTGAGAGAGACTTTACCACTTTTAGAAGATGCTTATTTAAGTGGATTAGAATCTGGGGATTTAGTACACACAGGCTATTCAGCTAGTAATAGGTGTCAATATGCCTATTGGAGTGGTGCGGAATTAACCAGCCTAGAACAGGAGATGGCAAAATATAGTAAGGCGATCGCGCAAATTCATCAAGAGACTGCCCTAAAATGGCATCAAGTCTTTCACCAAGCAGTTTTGAATTTAATTGGATTATCGGAACAACCTGGCCTTTTAATTGGGGAAGCTTATAACGAAGAGCAATTGTTACCATTCCACATCCAATCAAATGAGCGCACAGTAATTCATTATGTATTCCTGAATAAATTAATTCTCTGTTATTTATTTGGGGAATTTGCTCAAGCGGTGGAAAATGCCAGCAAAGCCGAAGAGTATTTAGATGGAGTCACAGGGTGGTTAAATGTGCCGTTATTCCATTTCTACGATTCTTTAGTACAACTGGCAATATATCCATCGGCTGCATCTGCACATCAAAAACTTCTACTAGATAAAGTAAATAATAATCAAGCAAAAATGCGAAAATGGGCAGATCATGCACCGATGAATTTTCAGCATAAATATGAGCTTGTAGAGGCAGAAAAATCTCGCATACTTGGTCAATATTGGCAAGCAATGACAGATTATGACCGCGCTATTGCTGGAGCTAAAGCCCAAGGATATATTCAAGAAGAGGCTCTCGCCAATGAACTAGCAGCAAAGTTTTATTTTGAGAGGGGGAGAGAAAAAGTTGCCCAGATTTATCTCACTGATGCTTACTATGGATATAGTAACTGGGGTGCGATCGCCAAGCTGAGAAATTTGGAAGCAAAATATCCCCAAATTGTGGGGCGACTATCGGAACGCAAAACAGCAAATTTAGACAAAAATCGCCTCATCCACTCACTAAATCACAGTATGAGTGGAGCTTTTGATTTAGCTACCGTGATGAAAGCCTCCCAAGCCCTTTCTGGGGAAATTGTTTTAGATAAACTACTAGCTAAATTAATGCACATTTTGCTAGAAAATGCTGGTGCAGAAACAGGATGTTTGATTTTAGATAAAGCCGATAATTTATTTATCGAAGCATCAGGTAAGTTTGGGGAAACGGAAATTAATGTGCGACAATCAACCCCGGTTGCATCGAGTCTGCAATTGCCCATATCATTGATTAATTATGTGCAGCGAACTAAGGAAAATGTTGTACTCAACAATGCTACATCTGAAGGAGTATTTACAACAGATAGTTATATTGTCTTGCATCAACCAAAATCTATCTTATGTAGCCCGATTGTGAATCAGGGTAAGTTAGTTGGCATTCTTTATTTAGAAAATAAATTAATTGCTGGGGCATTTACACCAGAAAGATTAGAAATTTTACAACTTTTATCATCACAAGCCGCAATTTCTTTAGATAATGCCCGTCTTTATCATGATTTGGCAGAATATAACCGGACATTAGAAACAAAAGTTAAAGAACGCACTTTAGAATTACAAGCGAGAAATTTACAACTACAACAAGAAATTCAGGAACGCCAAAAAGCCGAAGAAGCCGCCGCAGATGCTAACCGCGCCAAGAGTGAATTTCTCGCAAATATGAGTCACGAACTACGCACACCTTTAAATGGAATTTTGGGTTATACACAAATATTTAAAACAGATATCTCTTTGAGTAATCAACAAAAAAATGGTGTAAATATTATCCATCAGTGTGGTGAACATCTTTTAACACTGATTAATGATATTTTAGATATTTCTAAAATAGAAGCTCGGAAAATGGAGCTAGAGTTTAAGGACTTTAATTTTCCCGCATTTTTACAAGGCATCGCCGAAATTTGTCGGCTGCGTGCAGAAATTAAAGGACTTGCTTTAGTTTATCAACCTGTTTGTTCTCTACCCAAACTAATTCGTGGTGATGAAAAACGGTTACGTCAAGTTTTAATTAATTTATTAAGCAATGCAGTTAAGTTTACCAAAAAAGGTAGTATAACCTTTAAAGTAGGCTATGTGACCCAGCACGGAGACTGGATATTAGATAGACAACATCTTGTTGGTAAATCTCCACAAATAAAAATTCGCTTTTTAGTAGCAGACACAGGAATTGGCATTGCCCATGAGCAATTAGAAGACATATTTCTGCCATTTAAACAAGTGGGTGAGGATAGTTTAAAGACAGAAGGAACCGGATTGGGCTTGACAATTAGCCGTCAATTGGTTCAGATGATGGGTAGTGAATTATGTGTCAAAAGTGAACTGGGCAAAGGCAGTGTTTTTTGGCTAGATTTAGAATTGCCAGAGGTTGAGCAACAGACAAATGTTGATATTGATCAACTGAATATTATTGGTTTTTCTGGCTCTAAACGTAAAATTTTAGTGGTTGATGATAAATGGGAAAATCGTTCGGTTTTAGTCAATATTTTAGAGCCTTTGGGTTTTGAAATTTTGGTAGCTAGTGATGGCTTAGACTGTCTGCATAAAATCCCAGAATTTCAGCCTGACTTGATTTTGATGGATTTGGTGATGACAGGAATGGATGGTTTTGAAGCTACCCGTCGCTTGAGATTGTTACCAAATTTTCAGGAAATAGTCGTGATTGCAGTCTCGGCTAGTGTATTTGAGTTTAATCAACAAGAAAGCCGCAAAGTTGGCTGTGATGACTTTCTCCCCAAACCTATCCACAAAGCAGAACTTTTAGAAAAGTTACAGATTCACTTGGGATTGACATGGGTATATGAAGACAAGGTAAGAAAGATGACGGATGAACAAAAAAGTTCAATTCATCCTTTACACTTAACATCTCAGGCGGCGATTGTGCCTCCGCCCGCAGACGAACTGGCAATTTTGCTAGATTTGGCTATGCGGGGGGACTTAAGAAGTATTGCGGAACGATCGCTAAAACTAGAAGAACAAGGTGAGGAGTTCCAACCTTTTGCCACTTATTTATATCAATTGGCGAAAGGTTTTAAAGGGAAACAAATCTTGGAGTTTCTCCAAAAGTAGAGTTGTTGGGAAATAAGGGAGAATAGAAAGTTAGTACTTAAGTGGGGAAATGCTGAACATCGAACGGGCATTAAAACAAGATAGGCTGTTACGGGCATTAACAGGATTGAACCGGAAAGCTTTTGAAGCACTTTTGCCAACGTTCAGCACTATATATGACAAACAAGTACGT
>NZ_JADEWI010000111.1 GCF_015207705.1 Nostoc sp. LEGE 06077 | reverse complement strand
TTTTTAGGTAAAGATTCTCCAGCAATAGTTAATATTAGAAACTTTGTAAATTGTGGCTATTTTAACTTCTCTAACCTAAAAGAAAATAACCCTTCATTATACCAGAAAATATTTATGCAAGAGTTCTAAACTGAAAGTGCAAACAGAGATATTGACTGGCTCAAAAGTAGTTTAAATGCAGCCATAGAACTAGAGTTAGCTACTTTACCCCCATATCTTTGTGCTTGGTGGTCTATTAAAGATTTAGGTGCGTCTGCTGCGGGTTTAATTCGCAGTATTTTAATGGAAGAAATGCTGCACATGGGATTAGTCGCCAATATGTTAACAACTATTGGCGGTACGCCAAGAATCAGCACAGTTTTACCAAGCTATCCCAGCCCCTTACCAGGAGGTGTAATACCATTTCACCAAATAAATGATACAAATAATTTCTCCTCTGCTCCCCTGCTCCTCTGCCCCCCTGCGGCCTATTTGTATCAAACTTAAAGTGAAACGGTATAAGACCTGGGTTAACTGTATATTTAGCAGGTTTAAGCAAAACTTATTTAGAAGAAGTTTGTAAGCCAATTGAATTTCCTGAAAATCCCATTGCTATTAGCTTTGCCAAAGAAACCTTTGCTACCATCGGTGCTTTTTATGATGCCATTCTTGCAGCATTTCAAGAGTTACAGCCAACTATAACTGGAAACAATCAGCTAACTAATAGTGGTTACAATGTTGGTGGTCATGCACTATTTGCTATAAAAATACTTGCTGATGTAGAGAAAGCAATTACTGAAATTAAAGTACAAGGAGAGGGAACTTCTCTATCACCAGATGCAGAAGGATTTGGTGATGAATTAGCTCAGTATTATAAATTTGATGAAATTCTTCAGGGTCGGGAAATAATTCAAGTTGATGGACAGTGGAAATATGCAGGTGATGTTATTCCTTTTCCCGATACATACCCAATGGCAAAAGTTCCTCACGGTGGTTGGACAAATCCATCTGAAGAAGTCCGCACACTTTTAGATGAATTTAATAAGGCTTTTAAATCAGTTTTAGATAACCTTGAGCTTGCTTGGACTAACGGTGATGAATCTAAACTTGGTCAAGCAATTGGTCTCATGTTTAATTTGAAAGAGCCTGCTATTAAACTCATGCAAACTCCCTTACCTGATGGTAGTGGTAACTACGTCCCAGATTTTCTACTTTATTAATATTTAGAACATCAAAATTTGGTCTTGCACAATTAAGGAGTGATTTTTATAGGATGGGTTTGATGACCCATCCTTATTTTTTGCTATAAAACATTCAGAGACGCAATAAATCACGCCTCTACTTTTGACTAAATACCTGCACCATCAAGAAAGTCTTCAATGACAGAATCGCTATTTATTTTAGTGTTGTAGAGTATTTCCAGTTCACTATGTACATCAGTTGGTAATTCTAATGTTGATGGATTTTCTAATTGTTCTAGCTGTTTTTCGAGATTTTTTACTCGTTCAAATAATGCGCGAATTACTTCCGCTTCTACGTCTCTAACTTTATTATGCGCCAGCGCATCAATATTCAGATTATTTTGCCGAGTCACCCGTCCAGGAATCCCCACAACGGTGCTGTTACTAGGCACATCGCGTAATACTACAGAACCGGCTCCAATGCGAACGCGATCGCCTATATTAATATTGCCTAAAACTTTTGCGCCAGCCCCCACAACTACATTACTACCCAATGTCGGATGACGTTTACCACTTTCTTTGCCAGTACCACCAAGGGTCACACCTTGGTAAATTAACGCATAATCACTGACGATTGCTGTCTCACCAATTACCACACCCATTCCGTGGTCAATAAATACTCCTTTGCCAATAACTGCCCCAGGATGAATTTCAATTCCTGTAAAAAAGCGGCTGAGATGAGATATAAACCTGGGAAAAAAAGGAACGCCTTTTTTATACAGCCAGTGTGATAAACGATGCAGCACTAAGGCTTGGAGTCCAGGATAACAAAACACAATTTCCAGCCAGTTACGGGCAGCGGGATCGCGCTCATAAATTGTTTGCAAATCAGTTAGTAGCATACTCTTTTGAGGTTTTAGTTGGTGGGAGAAGAAATACCCCAGCTTGTTTGTCTAGAGCATCAATTCACTAATCAAAAACCTAACCCCCAGCCCCTTCCCTAGTAGGCTACGGTGTACACACAAGTCGAAAATTTGCAGTCTGAAACCGTATCCCGCCTAGAAGTTCCAGGCTCATAGCCAAAGTCCACAAAACGTGGACTGGAAGATATTTTTAGTTGAGTCATCTTCAGATGACTTGCGCTATGAGACTCGGAATTCATTCCGAGGCGGGACAGATGCACTCAACGAACATTTATGTGTACACCGTAGCCCTAGTAGGGAAGAGGTAGCTAAACTCCCTTCTCCGCGTCCGCGTCGGAGCGAAAAGTCGGAGCGCCGGCTTCCGGCGATCTGAACTTTTCAAAACAGAGGGGTCGGGGGAGAGGTTCTTCCAGGATTACTAAACTGGTGTTCTAGGCTGAGTCAGATTTTGGGTAGATGCGGTAAAAATCACGAAACCAAAATAATTCCTGTGAAAGATGAACTCATTTGGCAAATTTTGTAAGATAATCTACGGTAAGACGATAGGCTTATGGTTATTAGTCTTTACTGAGTGGGATGCTATCACATCCAACACCAAGACAAAATTAATTTCGCATAAAAAGCGAAAAAACAATCGGTTAACCGTAGTATCTTGATTGAGTACAAATCTTGAACAGCCAAAATTACGCTCTCCTGGATCTGTCTTCCAAAGTTGAATACGCGCTCCTAGCACTTTTAGAACTGGCCAGCCACCACGAAAAAAAAGTACCTCTAACTATGAGCGAAATCACCTCTAAGCAACCTATACCTGAGCGCTATTTAGAACAAATTCTGACAAATTTGCGGCGTGCAGGTGTAGTACAAAGTCAACGTGGCTCAAAAGGTGGTTTTGTGTTAGTTCGTGAGCCTTGGCAAATTACTGTGCTGGAGATTGTCACTTTAGTAGAAGGTGAACGCAAAGAAAAAGAACACTCGGAAGCGCCCACATTAGAAAGACGCTTGGTTCATGAAATCTGGGAACAAGCCAACGTGGCCTCGATGGAGGTTTTGAACCGCTATACACTGCAAGATTTATGTCAAGAAAGAGAAGCTCGTTTACAGCAGAGTCCGATGTATTACATCTAGAAAGTGTGAAGTTTGAAGTGTGAAGTTTGAAATATGAAATTATTACCTATCCAGTGATGGAGATTAAATTCTTACTTCTTTCAGCAAAACAATATCAACACACAGGAGTTTAATTATGCCAATAGCGCAAGATATTACGGAGTTAATTGGACGAACACCTTTAGTCCGATTAAATAAGATTCCCCAAGCTTCAGGTGCAGTTGCAGAGATTGTCGTGAAGCTAGAAAGTATGAATCCGTCGGCTTCTGTGAAAGACCGAATTGGCATCAGTATGGTGATAGCAGCGGAGGAAGCAGGCTTAATTCACCCTGGAAAAACTACTTTAGTTGAGCCTACCTCTGGTAACACAGGAATTGCACTGGCAATGGTAGCGGCTGCTAAGGGCTACCATCTTATTCTAACGATGCCCGACACTATGAGCCAAGAACGACGGGCAATGTTAAAAGCCTATGGCGCACAACTAGAGTTAACTCCTGGTGTAGAAGGAATGCGGGGAGCGATCGCTCTGGCTGAGGAAATTGTCGCCAAAACCCCCGATGCTTATATGTTGCAGCAATTCCGCAACCCAGCCAACCCAAAAATTCATGCCGAAACCACAGCCGAAGAAATTTGGACTGATACCGATGGAAAAGTAGATATTTTAGTGGCGGGAGTGGGTACTGGTGGGACAATTACCGGAGTTGCAGAAGTTATTAAACAGCGTAAACCAACTTTTCAAGCGATCGCTGTTGAACCAAGCAATAGTCCCGTACTCATCGGCGGAAAAGCAGGGCCACACAAAATTCAAGGTATCGGCCCAGGATTTATCCCCGCCATTTTCCGTTTAGAACTGGTAGATGAAGTAATTCAAGTCAGCGATGAACAGGCGATCGCTTATAGCCGACGTTTAGCTAAAGAAGAAGGATTACTCTCTGGAATTTCTTCGGGCGCTGCTTTATATGCGGCTATTGAAGTCGCAAAACGGCCAGAAAACGCCGGGCGCTTGATTGTGATGGTGCAACCTAGCTTCGGTGAACGCTACCTCAGCACCCCACTATTTCAACAAGCCGATGAAAGTGAATGGGCAAATAAAGTTTAAAATTATTTTGCTGCGTTCTTTTTCATCAAAACTACTAAGCAGCAACAACTGGCAGCTAATTTTATTAAACTTAAAGCACCAGTTTTTAAGACAATAAAAGCACCTAAACCCATCAAAATAAAAGGGACAAGATGATTAATGTAGCGAGTTAAAACATCTGCGATAGCCTTTTGATGGGTTAATTTATAGGCAAGGTAGCATAAAACACCCAACAAGCAAAAAAATACTCCAATAATTACCCAGAAACTAGCTAACTTACTACTAGCAAACAAAGGTATATATACACTGATATTATCGCTACCGTTAGCAATAGTTACCGCCGCCACACTGTAAGTTTGGGGTGCAATAAAACTAGCAATCGGCTCTTCTGAAGATGGTATATTTTCCGCGACAAATTCTTCAGTAGGTTCATCGTCGGGATTAATCAAGCTGCTAATACCTATCGCAATGGGAATTACCCCCAACAATCCTATCCAGTTTGCCCCTAAAACAAAACCGCCCAATAAACCAGATAAACTCAAGATTACTAGTACAATAAAACCTAAATACTGCCCAACAAAAATATGTTGCGGTCGAAAATTAGCATTTGTTTGCGAAAAAAATAGTAGCAAAATCACAATATCATCAATATTAGTGCCAATAAATGCAACTACACCTGTACTAATTGCCGTAATTAACTCATTCATTTACTTTTGACGAAAAATTCCGCATGAGTAATCTAGGTACATCTTTTATTGAAGGGATAGTCGCTTTCACAGCTACTAATATCGATGACATCATGATTTTGCTACTTTTATTCTCCCAGGTAGATGTTAATTTTCGTCGGCGACATATCATCTTTGGTCAGTATCTTGGGTTTATAGCGATTATCATTGCCAGCTTACCAGGATTTTTTGGTGGCTTGGTTGTCCAGCGAGAATGGATCGGATTACTCGGAATATTACCAATAGCGATCGGTTTAATGCAATTGCTCAACCGAGAACAAGAAACTATCGAAATTCAAGAAGTAAATACTGAATTTAAACAGCATTCACCAGTTAATTCTGTATTATCTTTAATTTTGAGTATTCTGCATCCCCAAACTTATAAAGTAGCAGCCGTAACGATTGCTAATGGTGGGGATAATATTAGTATTTATATTCCCTTATTTGCTGGTCAAAACCTTGCCAGCTTGGGAGTAATTTTAAGTGTATTTTTTTTAATGGTAGGAGTTTGGTGTGCTATTGCTTATCTGTTAAGTCAACATACTACCATTGCTTCTCTGTTCAGTCGCTACGGTAAAGTTATTGTCCCGTTTGTTTTAATTGGCTTAGGTTTATTCATTATGTACGAAAGAGGTACATTCAACTTATTACCTTGGCTGAAAAGTTAATAGTCCTAAGCTTGATAAACCAACTTCCAACTCACCATCATTAAAATGGCATAGATAATAAACCGCAGTGGACGTTGGGGAGCAATTTGGCAGATTTTTGCACCTAGCAATACTCCAGGAACTGAGCCTAACCATATTGGTAATACTAAATTCCAATTAACTGTACCTAAGCTGAGGTGTCCAAGGGAGGTAAAAAACAATAAAATCGCTGCTTGGGAAATATCTGTACCGACTAACTTCCGTGCATCGAGACGGAAAAAGGCTATTAGTACTAAAGCAAACATCGAACCAGAAGAGACACTCGTTAGCCCAACCAAACAGCCTAAAATCGCCCCCAAGAGCATTGTAAAAAAACGACCTAAATTTGTATTTAAGTCTATTTTTGGTAGTTCAGGTAAGCTGAATTTGGGAAAGAAGGTTAAGAGTAACAGTTGTATAAGTGCCAGTAAGGTAATTAGTAAAATCGTCACCCCTAGTAAGCGCAGCAAAATACTGTCTAGGTTGTACTCTCCAGTGTGCTTGATGTAGTGCAGTATCCCTACACCAAATAGTGAACCAGGAACGCTACCAAATGCCAGCCATTTGACTACTTCGATATCTAAGGTTTGTTGTTGCCAATGCTTAACGCTCCCAACTACCTTCATCAATGTGGCTGCGACAACATCGGAACTTACAGCAATTGATGGCGGAACCTGAAAAATAAATATCAACATTGGGGTGATGAGAGAGGCTCCACCAATTCCGGTTAAACCCACGATGATGCCAACAAAGAAGCTGAAAACTGGCAGTAATAAATAATCCATACTCCTTCCAAAAACACACACGGTTTACGCCTCAAGTCCACTCTGTTTACAGCAAAGCAAGAGAAACTACCGCCAAGTGCAATGAAAAGCTCTTGGTGGCAAGTAATGATCCTTGTTTAATGATGAAGAACAGATTTTTTTACAGTTCTTAAAACAAAGAACTATAAGCCGACTGATTTACCGTATTTTACCTATAAACATGATCAAACGTCTAGCCCACTCTGACTGCATATAGCAGGGAACAGGGGTGAAAGTCACTGAGTATAGGGATTTTGTACTCCATCCTGTATCTCATACAAGTGCATACTGCTATATAGCTATAGGAATCCGACTTGATTATTGAAATTACTTGTGTAGGTAGGGAATAGGGAACAGGAAAAGAAGTAATACCAATTCACGAAAAATCTGATGCAAATAAAGCATCAAGAATAAAATCCCAACCTGTAATAGAAGCAACGATTGATGTGTTGAATTTCTCTAAACGCTTCCAGATAAAATGCCTCAATTCATCTA
>NZ_JADEWI010000047.1 GCF_015207705.1 Nostoc sp. LEGE 06077 | reverse complement strand
AGTTTTATCTTGCTCTCTAGTCAGAAATACCCTTAAACGGCTACCCATATTGCTGTTACCTTTGTAGACGCATTGTACGTATTTACTTATCTTTACATAGTTTGGTTTTTTCGCCTCGTTCTACTTAATATTAGTGATGAGAAATGATTATTATGTGAAACAAGAAATAGGAGTGATAAATATTACCACTCCTAAATCCTGAATAGAGAAGACATTTTTTCACTGAATATTACTTGCCATTGCCGTTATTACCATTGCCATTACTGTTAGTCAAAATGCGTTCGGCAAGTTTTTCTGGTACTTCTTGGAGATGGTCATAATTCCAGTGGAAGGAACCAACGCCTAAAGTGAGCGATCGCAACTCAACAATAAAGTTTTGCATCTCTGCTTGGGGCAAATATGCAGAAATATTATCCCAGCCTTGCCAATCTTGTCTACCTTCATAACCGAGAATTTGTCCCCGTCTCCCACTCAACAGTTGCAGTACTTTCGCGGTAAATTCACTGGGGGTTGTGACTAGCACGCGCAAAATTGGTTCTAGTAAGGTGGGTTGCGCTTGGGGAATACCAGTTTGCATTGCTAAACGCGCTGCTTGTTTAAAGGCTTGTTCGGAACTATCAACGTTGTGATAAGAACCGTTAGTGAGTGTCACCGCGACATCGACGATGGGGAAGCCTAAAGGCCCATGTGCCAAAAATTCCCGCACGCCTATTTCTACCCCAGGAATGTACTGTCTGGGAACTACACCACCGACAATGGTTTCTTTAAAGTTGAAGCCTTCACCCCGTGGTAGAGGTTTGATATCGAGGAAAACATCACCAAACTGTCCATGTCCACCGCTTTGGTGTTTGTAACGCCCATGTACTGAAGTCACAGGTTTACGAATTGTTTCTTTATAAGGTACTTGCGGTAGATGAGTAGTCATCGGTAAGTTATATTTGCGGCGCAGTCTGTCTAAGGCGACTTGCAAATGAATCTCACCTTGTCCCCAGAGGATAACTTCGTGGGTGTCACCATGTTGTTCCCAAGCCAAAGAGGGGTCTTCTTCTAATAGTTTAGCGATCGCACTGCTGAGTTTCACTTCATCATTGCGCTTTTCGGGAGTAATTGCCAAAGCATATACGGGTTCCAACTTTTCGGCTTGCGAGAATTCCTTAACTGGCTGTGTAGAGAGTGTATCCCCTGTTTTGATGTTTTCCATCCGGCTGAGGGCGACAATTTCTCCAGCCACAGCTTCATTTACAGATTGCTGTTGTTGTCCCATCAGGCGATAAAGTCCACCCGCACGCACACCGTTGAGAACAATCCCATCTGTTAATTTACCTTGCCAAACTCGCACCAGAGAAAGTTTACCGCCTTGGGGGGTGTAGTAAGTTTTTAATACCTGTGCTAAAGGTGCTTTGCTGGTGATGTTTTTTAAACGCCGTTCGGCTGTGGTTTCTGGTTCTGGTGCTTCCCTTAACAGTGCATCTAATAACGGTCTTACGCCATAATCTTGTTCTGCAACCCCAAAGAAGACGGGTACTACTAAATCCGCCCCTAATTCCATTTTTAAATCTTTGAGGATTTCTTCTTGGGGTGGTTCAATATCTTCTAATAATTCTTCGAGTAAGTGGTCATCAAAATTTGCTAAAGCTTCGAGCATTTCGGCTCTTGCAGTATATTCTTCTGCTTTTAAATGTTCGGGGAAAGGTATTTGATCAGCTGGTGCGCCGGAATGATATTGATAAGCTTGTTCGCTCACCATATCAATAAAACCGGTTAACTCTTCCCCTTGCATAATGGGGTATTGGTGCGCGACTAAAGGACGACTAGAAACAGCTTTTAAGGCGTGTAATGTTTCTAAAACATGGATATTTGCCCGATCCATTTTGTTCACAAAGACAAGATGGGGAATTTCCCAATCGTCTAAGAATTTAAATAGAGGAGCAAGGGTATGGACGCGTTCTCTTATGGGTTCGCAAACTACAATTGCCGCATCAACTCCCATTAAAGCATTGTATGTTTCTTGGGCAAATTCGACGCTTCCGGGACAGTCAATAAAGGTAAAACGAATCCCGTTATAGTCGGTGCTGGCGGCGCTAACTTCTACAGTCATTTGGCGATCGCGCGATTCTGCTGCACTATCTCCGATTGTGTTACCATCCTTAACGCTGCCTTTGCGAGAAATTGCGCCAGTAACAAACAATAAACTTTCAAGTAAGGTAGTTTTTCCACTTAAATAAGGGCCGACAATTGCAACATTCCGCGAACCCGATGTTACTTTTTCGTTCATACAACCTCCCTTGCGGTAAGTTATCCTTACCTGCACTACCTGTATTTTTCAGGGATAAATAATCTTCTCTCAACAGAGAATGATCCCTGCTTTAACTTGTAATTATCCTCTCTTTAATCAGATGGTAAAAAAATTGTAGTTAGTCGTAAGATTTGGCTTAAGAAATATTAAGCTATCAGAACTTTAATGGACAATTTAAAATATTTGTTAAAACTTTCAGCATTATCCAATTATTAGCTTAATCTAACTTAAAATTTGCCGTAAAAATGCCATTATCATTCTTTAAATATCCCATAATTGGGTTAATAAATCTCAGTTTATTGGGTGGGAGTATTTTGTTACTCACTCCCAAAGGTTTTAGTGCTGAACCTGCTTGGCTGCTAACACAATCAATTAATCAAGCCGCTGTAGACTGGTTAAATCAAGGATTACAGTCAATTCAAGCGGGAAGAGTTCAAGATGCGATCGCCTCTTTTCAAAAAGCGATTCAGATAGACCCAAAACTAGCACCAGCACACTATAATTTAGGATTAGCTTACAGACAAATAGGGCAATTAAAGCCAGCTGCCGACTCATTTTATCGAGCCACCCAAGCCGATCCCCAATTTGCGCCAGCTTTCGCCAATTTAGGGGGAGCCTTATTAGAAGGTAATAATGTCCAACAGGCGAATGATTATTTACAACGGGCGATAGAATTAGATCCCAAACTTGGCTTTGCCCACTATAACTTGGGCTTAGTACAGCAACAGCAACAAAATTGGGAAAGAGCGATCGCCTCCTTTAAAAAAGCCGCAGAATATAGCAAGAATGCACCTGAACCTTACTATCATTTGGGTATATGTTATCTACAACAAAGTAAGCTTGATCAAGCAAAAAATGCCTTTCGCCAAGCTATTAAAATTAATCCTAAATATACAGAAGCTCATTATAATTTGGGGACAATTTGGTTTAGCCAAAACAAATTCCAAGAAGCCTTAGCAGCTTTTAGAAAATCTGCCGAAGCTAACTCGAATTATCCCAACGCCTATTATGGTGCAGGGTTGGTTTTTATGCAGCAAAAAAAATACGCCGAAGCTGCACAAGTCTTACAATATGCCAGAGATTTATATCATGCCCAAAATAATGTTCAGTGGGTACAAAATACCGAAAAATTGTTGCAACAAGTACAAAATTTAAATTACCAACCACGCTGAGGCGCAAATTTTAACATTAGGTCAAAATATAAGTAATGGGTAGACTAGCTGGTGTGGTGTGAAATTGACCTAATGGGAACATACCAATGCAAAAGCGCTTCAAGAGTCGATTTTTATTTTGCGATCGCTGGCTGGATCGACATTCAATTGCTCGTAACATGGAAGCTTTTCAAGACTTACTTGTGATTGTCTTGTGCTTAACTTTATTTGCAGTCATGATTATGCAAATATTGGGCATATTTGTTGCCCTAACACAAACATTAGACTATAAACACGTCACTGCCAAAATACTCTTTGTCTTGATTTTAGTTGAGTTATTTCGACTATTAATGATTTACTTGCAGGAACATAGTATTTCTGTGGGTGTAGCAGTTGAAGTCACAATTGTTTCAGTTCTCCGAGAAGTAGTTGTTCACGGAGCCTTAGAAATTTCTTGGATTCAAACGGCTGCAATTTGCGGCTTATTATTTGTCTTGGGAAGTCTATTGCTTGTATGTGCCAAAACACCACATATGGATTGTATGAGTGCTAATACCAAATTCTGTCCTATTGTCTATCAAGGAGGTAGAGAAAAACAAGACGAACTAGAATTCCGGTATTCACATAAGTGTGATAAAAATCAACCCCTGACATAAATTACCCAATAGGTGATAACTCTGTGGTTATAAAAACTCAACTTTTGTTGAAGGCTGCGTTAGCAGCCTTTGTGCTTTTTTCTACGCTTTTAGGGAGATGAACTGCACTTGTAGGGTAAGTAGAAATGAGATAGAAACCTACATGAGGATAAATATATGACTACAGGTAACGGACAATCTCAAGAACCTATCAGTAACCTAGAGTACGATTTTGTCACAGTACTGCACAATAAAGCTGAAGCAGTCAAAGCTTATGACACCTACATCCAAGATGCACAACAAGCAAACTCTCAGCCTTGCGTAGAATTATTCCAAAAACTGCGCCAGTCTGATATAGAACACGCACAAGAAATTCGCCAGCATCTGCAACAAGTGTTGCAACACGGCAAGATGTAAAGCTAAAAATTGAAATAAAGTAAGCAGCTGATAGCATCAGACAGACTAATTATCAGCTGCTTGCTGCACTTGCTCTACTGTTAACTCTAAAGCTTGTGCTACTTGTTCTACACTCAAACCCAAAGCCAACAACCGAGGTACAGTTTCTAGCTTCACTTCCCTCCGGCCTTCTTGGCGACCTTCTTGACGACCTTCTTCTAAGCCGTCCTGCTTGATAGACTGATACATTCTAGTCTTTTTAAATTCGTCATCTATACCTAACATTGCTGCCAACTCCTCCCGGCTTAACTGAGTTAACTTGTACAACAGGATAGTTTCTATCAATTCTACAATTTGTTTTTTGGTCGTTTCATCTGTCAGTTGCTCTCTTGCTTGTAAAATTAAGTCTCTACCTTGGTTAACTGCTGTTTCTTCACTGGCAATAATCAATTGCACAATAGACATTTGCAGTGAATTTTCTGCTACTGCACCCAATTCATCTAAATAGATGCGTTGTACTTGGGAACTATCCAGCAGCAAACGATAAGGCTGTTGATCATTTGGATCTAAACTGCCTTGAGGATAAATAACAACAGCACGCCAAAAATTGACAGATGGATTTTGCCGCAGGTAAAGAAATATCTCAGCAAAAAAACGCCTATAAAAATTTGCATCCAGTTGAAACTGGACTTCGACAAAGTATAAAGGTTGTTCTATACTTTCATTGTTGGGGATGAATACTCCATCAATACGAAAGGCAGTATCTTTAATTTCAACAGAAACAAATTTATAAATACTAGCATTGACATTTGTTTTGCCAATGATAGCAAAAAATATGCTAGGGAAAGATTGAAATAAGTTATAGAATATTTTGTCAGTTTGCACCTGGATTATGGAAATTAGATATTAGAAGTTAATCAAAATTTTAATATAGATTAATTAAATTTTTAATCCAATATTTTATAAGCTCTGCAAAGCTAATAACCCAGCACCATAAGCAGGTTCATACCTTGGGAAAATTACCTTTACCTGCGGAAACTGATTAACTGTAGCTGTTGTAAATCTCTCATGTATTTGAGATTTACCCCGCCACACACTACCTGTTATGACTATTTCACAACTTGAATTAGAACTAAAAAGTGCATCAATAACTGTAGATGTGGCTATTACAAACTCTTCAACAGCATCGTCAATTACATTATTAGCTAATTCATCACCAGAAGATGCTGCTAAATCTACAATTGGCGCTAAAGATGCTATTTCTTTAACTCCCCATCCTCTCCGATATATTACTTCGATTAATTCTTCTATATTCTGCAAACCAAGATGCTGTTTAAAATCTTCTACTAAACTCGTTTGCATTTCCCTCCCATCATAGGATTTTAGTGCTGCTTGCATACCAGTAACAGCGATTTTATAGGCGCTTCCTTCATCACCTAAAATGTACCCCCAACCGCCGACTCGTTTAGTTTTCCCTTGTTGATTTCGACCAAAAATTATGGAACCAGTACCCGCAGCCACGACAATTCCCACATCATGACCAACTCCGCCAACTAAAGCAATCAAAGCATCATGACAAATGATAATATTAGCTGGCTGTAAATCCCAAGTAATTGGCAAGAATTGACTCTTTTGTAATTCCTGCACCATACTTCTAACTACTTCAATATCTCCCGAACGTCCAACGCCTGCTAAACCTAAGCAGATGGCTGAAATTTTGATTGTATTTGTTAACTTTAATGCTTCAATAGCAAAGTGAATTGCTTTGGCTGCTGCTGCAATACCGATACTTTGATAATTTGATGCGCCTGCTTCGCCACGTCCCAGCACTTGACGACTATCATCCATCAAAATACATACAGTTTTGCTCCCACCACCATCTATTCCTAAAACATAACTCATAGCTTCTTAATGTGCAGGAGATTTTTTCTGTGCTTCTGCTTTTAAAGGAAGGAAAAATAAAACAATCATTCCGGGAATAGTTAGTAAACAAACTAAGCTAAAAAACAATGGATATCCTAATAATGGTTGTAAATAGCCGCTGACGATTCCGGGTAGCATCATTCCTAAAGCCATAATGCCAGTAGATATAGCAAAATGCGAGGTTTTATATTCGCCTTGAGAAATATACATTAAGTAAACACTAAAAGCTGTAAACCCAAAACCATAACCAAATTGCTCTAATGAAACTAGCGGATAAACTAAGTTCAACGAAGGTTGATGATAAGCCATATATACATAAAATAAATCTGGCAAGTTCAAGGCTAAAGCCATAGGAAATAAACATCTTTTTAAGCCATATTTAGCAATTACTAGTCCTCCTAATATTCCACCTGCAATCAGTGATATCACACCAAATGTGCCGTATACTAAACCAACATCTGATGTCGATAAACCTAGCCCGCCCACTTCTGGTTTATCTAACAAAAATAAAGAAGCAAACTTGACAAGCATTGCCTCACCAAATCGGTAAAGTAAAATAAATGCTAAGATGACTGGAATTTTTTCTTGGGCAAAATAGGAACTAATAATTGTCCAAAATGGTATCTTATCTGTGTTTTGTAATTGTCTTGGTTTATCTGCATCTGGTAAAGGTAAACTGAAGCGATGAAAAATACAAAGTATGGCTAAAACTACCGCCGAGAAACCAATCGCTAAAGTCCAGCTTAAGGGAATATTGTTGAGATATCCTTCCAGTTGACCAGCTAACACAACTAATAGTCCCGAACCAAAAATCACCGCAAGTCGATAAAATAGCGAGCGAATACCGACAAAAAAGGCTTGCTGTTCGGGGCTTAAAGCTAATAGATAAAAGCCATCTGTAGCGATATCATAAGTAGCGGAAATAAATGCTCCCACTGTTAAGGCTGCGAGAGAGATAAAAAAGAAATTAGGTAATTGTAAGCAAAAGGCAATTAAACCCAAGCAACAGAACATTGCTAGTTGGGTATACAGTATCCAGGTGCGTTTGGTGGAATAAGTATCAACAATTGGCCCCCAGAACATTTTAATGACCCAAGGGAGATAAAGCAGACTTGTCCACACGGCAATTTGGGTGTTGTCTACGCCGAGTTTTTTGTAAAAGATGACGGAGACTGTGTTGATGATAATGTAAGGTACACCGGAGGCGAAATATAAGGTGGGGATGTACAGCCAGGGGGAAGGTGAACGTGACATATTTTAGTTAACGACCCGCAAAGGACGCGAAGGACACAAAGGAAGAGTTAAGAAGAGAGGATTATGCGTTTGATGCCGTCTTTGAGAAGAGTAACGTTGAAGTTGATGAGTAAAGCTAAAGGGTAGTTAGTCATTTTAAGGTAGGAGAGGACTTGAGCTTCGTGAAGAGGCGTTAAGTTTTGTACAGCTTTCAATTCAATAATTAAAGAGTCTCCAACTAAAAAATCTAATTTCCCTTCACCTACTGGACGACCTTTATAGTGTATTTTCACTGGATATTCAAACTTGTGAGGAATTCCACGCATGATAAATTCTTCTCTCAAAGCCTTGTGATACACTTCCTCCAAAAACCCAGCACCTAAAACTTTATGTACCTCAATGGCTGCCCCAATTACTTCGTAAGATAATTTCTCTAACTGCTCATTTAAATGTCTCATCTTATCTTTTCCTCTCTTCCTTTGCGCCCTTCGCGTCCTTTGCGGTTCGTTCCCATCTCAACCCTGTGGCAAAATTTATTAAAGTTCTTCCACAGTTAATTTTCCCAGCATGACCGCAACTATCTCAAATCTCCCCAGTCTCTACGATCCGTTTACCACTGAAGCTAAGTGGCAAAAATTCTGGGAAGAAAACCAAGTTTATAAAGCTGACCCGAATCACGGCGGTGAACCTTATTGTGTGGTGATTCCGCCGCCCAATGTTACTGGCAGTTTGCACATGGGTCACGCCTTTGAAAGTGCGCTGATTGATGTGCTGGTGCGTTATCACCGGATGCAGGGACGTAATACTTTGTGGCTACCGGGAACTGACCACGCGAGTATCGCTGTACATACGATGCTAGAAAGACAACTCAAAAAAGAGGGTAAAACTCGCGCTGAGTTGGGGCGTGAGGAATTTCTTGAACGCGCTTGGCAGTGGAAGGCGGAGTCTGGTGGCACAATTGTGAATCAGTTACGCCGCTTGGGTGTGTCGGTGGACTGGTCGCGGGAACGGTTCACGCTAGATGAGGGCTTATCTAAAGCTGTGGTGGAAGCTTTTGTGAGTCTTTACCAGGAAGGGTTAATTTATCGTGGTGAATATTTGGTGAACTGGTGTCCGGCTACTCAGTCGGCGGTGTCGGATGTGGAGGTGGAAAAACAAGAGGTTGATGGCAATCTTTGGCATTTTCGCTATCCGCTGACAGATGGCTCTGGTTATGTTGAGGTGGCGACGACTCGGCCAGAAACGATGCTGGGTGATACTGGGGTGGCGGTGAATCCCAATGATGATAGATATAAGCATCTGATTGGTAAAACTTTGACTTTGCCAATTATGCAGCGCGAAATTCCGATTATTGGCGATGAATTGGTTGACCCAACTTTCGGTACTGGTTGTGTGAAGGTCACTCCAGCCCATGATCCCAATGATTTTGAAATGGGTAAGCGTCACAATTTGCCGTTTATTAATATTTTGAATAAGGATGGGACTCTGAATGCCAATGCTGGGGAGTTTCAAGGACAAGACCGCTTTGTGGCGCGAAAGAATGTAGTTTCGCGTCTGGAAACTGATGGGGTTTTAGTCAAAATTGAAGATTATAAGCATACCGTTCCTTATAGCGATCGCGGTAAAGTTCCCATTGAACCTCTCCTGTCTACTCAATGGTTTGTCAAAATTCGCCCAATGGCGGACAACGCTTTAGAATTCCTCGACCAACAAAATTCTCCTGAGTTTGTTCCTCAACGCTGGACGAAGGTTTATCGTGATTGGTTGGTGAGTCTGCGAGATTGGTGTATCTCCCGTCAATTGTGGTGGGGACATCAAATTCCCGCTTGGTACGCTGTGAGTGAAACCAACGGACAAATTACTGATACTACGCCGTTTGTAGTGGCGAAATCTGCTGATGAGGCGTGGGAAAAAGCGAAAGCCCAATTTGGTGAAAATGTTCAGCTACAACAAGACCCAGATGTATTAGATACTTGGTTTTCTTCGGGACTGTGGCCGTTTTCTACTTTGGGCTGGCCAGAACAAACCCCCGATTTAGCTAAGTATTACCCGACGACTACCTTAGTGACAGGTTTTGACATTATCTTTTTCTGGGTAGCCAGAATGACGATGATGGCTGGTCATTTCACCGGGAAAATGCCGTTTCATGATGTTTACATCCACGGGTTAGTGCTGGATGAAAAAGGTCAGAAAATGTCTAAGACTAAAGGTAATGGCATTGACCCATTATTATTAATTGATAAATATGGTACAGATGCCTTACGCTACACCTTAGTGAAGGAAGTTGCTGGTGCTGGTCAAGATATCCGCTTAGAATACGATCGCGACAAGGATGAATCAGCATCCGTGCAAGCTTCTCGCAACTTCGCCAACAAGTTGTGGAATGCGGCGCGGTTCGTAATGATGAATTTGGATGGACAGACCCCTGCACAATTAGGTCAACCTGTTGCTAGTGAACTAAGCGATCGCTGGATTCTGTCTCGCTATCATCAAGTTATTAACCAAACTACCAATTACATTAATAACTACGGTTTAGGGGAAGCAGCCAAGGGAATTTACGAATTTATTTGGGGCGATTTTTGCGACTGGTATATTGAGTTGGTGAAATCCCGCTTACAACCAAGTGCCAATCCCGCATCCCGCCGCGCCGCCCAACAAGTCCTCGCCTACGTACTGGAAGGGATTTTAAAATTACTACATCCCTTTATGCCGCACATCACTGAGGAAATTTGGCAAACCCTCACCCAACAACCCGCAGATTCTCAACAAACTTTGGCTTTACAAGCTTATCCTCAAGCCGATGCCAACTTAATTAATGCTGCATTAGAAGAACAGTTTGAACTATTAATTGGCACTATCCGCACGATTCGTAATTTACGGGCGGAGGCGGATGTGAAGCCAGGGGCGAAAGTGAAGGTGAATTTGCAAACTGATAGCCCCAAAGAACAGCAGATTTTAACGGCGGGACAAGCGTATATCAAAGATTTAGCCAAGGTAGAAACTTTAACTTTTGCTGAAGTACAAAAAAGCCAAACTCTAGCGCCATCAAAACAACAGTGGAGTTGGAAGACAATTGGCTTAGTAATTGCAGGGCTGGTGTTTTTGAGAATAGGTTTAGCTGTGGCGCACACCGTTAATCAAATTCCCCTGGCTGGTACTTTCTTTGAAATTGTTGGTTTAGGTTATAGTATTTGGTTTATTGCCCGCAGTGTATTGTTTGCCAAAGCTAAACCAGTAACTACTTTACAACAACAGCCGCCAGCAGTTTTAGAACCCATACAAGCCTCCGAACAAACCATTGCTGGGGTAATTGGTACAGTTCAAGTCGTCATTCCCTTGACTGGTGTAGTTGACATTGAAACCCTACGTGCCAAATTAGAGAAAAGCATCAGCAAAGTTGAAGCCGAAGCCCAGTCTCTCAGAGGTAGGTTAAGCAATCCTAAGTTTGTCGATAAAGCCCCAACTGAAGTAGTACAAGGAGCAAAAGATGCCTTAGCCGAGGCGGAAAAACAAGCCGAAATTTTGCGCGATCGCCTTCAGACTTTGCGGTAGGTATTGTCTGCATGGTCTAGCATCACAGTAATGGGTAATGGCACTCAGCAATTACCCATTACTCAATGATGATTTTTCACACAAAATCAGTATTTTAATTTTGTTGTTTAATATAAATTTTTGTACTTATTTTTTAATTTTTAATTGTAAGCTGGAGCCAAAAGACGATCATGCTATATCTAGCTCAGGTACATAAAAACGAATTTTTAGACCAGTACCAGTTGCGCTTGTTAGCACGTCAAGAAACTGATCACCTCTGGGCAATTATTCCTGAAGAAGCTTTTATTCTTTTGGGGAAAGGCAAAACTATGAGTGAAGGATTACTGGTTTTAGTTGAACTTTCTGCTATAGGTGAAATCGCCAAGTTAGAAGAAGCTAGTAATTGGGTAATGAGCTTAGTTCAATCTTACCTCACTACAGGCATTACCCCAGAACTGTTACAACAAGAAGCAGAACGTGCTGAACAGTGGAGACAATCTCTAACTTTGCAAAATCAAGACTTGGCTCGTCGTTCTCTAGAATTGGAAGCCCGTCGTGAACAAATTCAAGCGTTAGAAGAAAGTCTCAAACGCGAGAGAAATGGATATCACAAAGATGAGGCTGGCGATAGCTAAAGAATGCACCATCATGACCTGTATGGGGTGATAACCATTAACATCTTGCTGAGGAATTGACATAAAATCACAAACGATTAATAATCCTGGGATACAAGGTGCAGTTTTTAAGCATGATAGCTAGTTACCGCAAACTGTCAACCTTTAATTGCTTACGTATATTAAGTTATTTTTTTAACAAATAACATACGTGTAGCAATCTCAGAAAAATGAAGTAATATGACAGCTAACTTCAGCTTTAATTAGGCACATTAGACTGTTGATCACCTTGTTCCAAGTAAAGTTATTTTTAGTATTATGAACGCCTTCCAACCATCTAGACAGCCGTTACAACCTATACAGCAGCCTCGAACTACACCTCGACCAAAACGGCATCTTCGCCAGCGTTCTCATCAAATAATGGCTCTCGAAACCACAGTTAAGATCGGAGTTAATTTGGCAATTTTAGGAGCAGCTGCATCGGCGCTAACACAACTTTTGCCTTATTATTGGTCACAGCAAGGAAGGTTGCGCGAAGTTCGCACTGAAGTCAAAATTATGGAAGGACGAGTAAGTACTTTACAAGCAGAATTTGTCCGCAATTTTGATCCCCGCCAAACTAAAACGATGACAGAACAGCAAGGATATAGATTTGCGCCAAATCAACGTCCCATTGTGTTGATGAATCAAGACGGCAAAGAAATTGATGTCATAAATTCTTTACCCTAAGCAAAATTTTGCTTGATTTGAGAAATTGCGATGATGGCAATTCTTTCTATGAATATTTGAGTATATAGATGTATACACATCGAAAATATCTAGAATGCTAATAGCTAATTTTTGACAATCAATGCAGTGATCATCTATTAGCCATTAGCAATCCAGGGTCGTTATACTAATTCGTAATTTGTAAGTCTATAACCTGACTTTTCAGACAGCTAATTAAGGGAAAAACCCCAATCAAAAATGAGAATGGTTGTTTTCCCCCAATCCCTACTACTTATTTTTCCGATAGTAGATCATTTAACCAAGTTTCGATTTGTAAGCGCAAACGATAAGCGGAAATATCAACGCTATTATCAAGTGTGGGTAGTTTTGCCATAGCACGACGATAATCGGCGATCGCACAATTCCAGTCACCCCAAAGATGATAAGTCCTACCGCGTTCTGCCCAAATATGCGCTTCTAACTGACCAAACAGCAGTGCAATTTCTAAATTATTAATTGCTTCTTCATATTGTCCCAAGTCGCGGAAGGTAATACCTCGGTTGATCCAAGCTCGCACATAACGAGGATTCAAATCAATGGCTTGGTCATAATCAGCCAAAGCCGCAGCTAATTCTCCACAAGCTGCGTAGTAATTGGCGCGATTATTATAAGCACTGGCTAAATTGGGATTTAAATCTAGGGCTGTGTTGTAATCGCAAAAAGCCTTTTGCTTTTCACCACTCTGAAAATAAATTAACCCACGATTGTTGTAATCAGCAGCGTTGTGGGGATAACGACGAATTAATTCATTCAACAGGGCGATCGCTTGAATATAATCTCCTTGTTTCGCTGATTTCAAAGCACAAGAGCGTAAATAACTTTCTTTGACCGCAGATTGACCGCTACCATTAGTCTCATGTTGGGAAAAACCTAATGTATTATTTACGACGTATTGATAGCAGTTATTTTGCTGATCACCAGAAGTTAGAAATGAGTGACTATTCATATTTACCTGCCTCAGATGCTTGCACTTTGAAATTAATTTAGAGTTTTATCTATGGTGGTAGTTCTGCCCTAATTTTATTTTTAATGTGCTTTTGACTACTTATTTACAAGTATCTCAGCTTCCATAGTAGGTACTACAACCATTAAAATATTTGGTCTTACACCTACAATTCATGCACTAACTTACTAATAGATACTTCACTCGCAAGTAGAATTCCAGAAAAAAATAAAGATAAATCTTGACGGGGATGAGAAATTCTCAATATTCGTTGAGTCCTGACACTGTTTCGGCGATCGCGCAATATTCGTCTAAACCTTAGCAGTGCTTGATTGTCGAAACTATCCCATCGTCTTCAAGACAATAAAACTATTTCGCCACAGCAAATATCCATCTCCGGCTGAACGCAAGTTCGTATACATTAATTGATGGGTGGAAACAATCGGAGAGCAAAATGGTAGAAGCGTCACAACAAAAACGTGTGGTAGTGGTTGGTGGAGGTTGGGCTGGTTTAGGCGCAAGTTACCATTTAGCCAAGCAAGGGTATGATGTGACACTTCTAGAAGCTGGCCCCTATCCTGGTGGGCTGGTAGCAGGTTGGAAAACTCCCGGCGGTAAATCTGTAGAAGCCGGGATTCATGGCTTTTGGTATCCTTACAGAAATATTTTTGCCCTCATCAACGAATTAGACATTAACCCTTTCACCACCTGGACTCGTTCGGCTCAATATTCACCCGCAGGTTTAGAAGTAGAATCACCCATTTTTCAAGAATTACCCCAATTACCTGCACCTTTAGGCACTTTTCTCTACACTCACTTTCAGCGCCTACCACTAATTGACCGTCTCAGCGCCTTGCCTTTACTGTATTCTTTAATTGATTTTGATAACTCCGATGCGGCTTGGCGGCGTTATGATTCCGTCACGGCGCGAGAATTGTTCAAAGATTTTGGTGTATCTGCAAGGCTTTATCGTGATGCCTTTGAGCCGATGTTGTTGGTAGGCTTATTTGCCCCTGGTGAACAATGTTCTGCCGCCGCCACATTAGGAATGCTTTATTATTTTATTTTGGCGCATCAACCTAATTTTGATGTGGTTTGGTGTCGGGGAACTGTAGGCGAAAAAATCTTCCGTCCTTGGGTGGAAAAAATTGAAAAAGCGGGCGGCAAAGTATTAGCCAAGCATCGTGTAACTGACGTAATTGTTGATGATAATAATCGCGCTACTGGTGTGATTTGCGGTGAGCAAGTATTTGAGGCTGATGCCGTAATCTTTGCAGTTGGTATCACTGGGATGAAGAAAATTATTTCTTCCAGTCCTAGTCTACAAAGTCGCAAAGAATTTCAGAATTTAGGTAATTTAGGCGCAATTGATGTTTTGGCAACACGGCTATGGTTTGACCGGAAAATTGATATTCCGCATCCTTCTAATGCTTGCTTTGGCTTTGACACAACTACCGGATGGACATTCTTTGATTTAAATGCGCTGCATGATGAATATCAAGATGAACCGGGAACAGTTATTGAAGCTGATTTTTATCACGCTAATCAATTTCTCAACTTAAGTGATGCAGAAATTATTCCCATAGTTCAGAATTATTTAGCAACTTGTATCCCAGCATTTAAACAGGCGAAAGTAATTGATAGTAGCGTAATTCGCTTGCCAAATGCAGTAACGCACTTTGCACCGGGTAGCTATCAGTATATGTTGCCAGCCAGAACAAGTTTTGCCAATGTATTTATGAGTGGTGATTGGATTATTAATCGTCACGGTTCATGGTCGCAAGAAAAAGCTTATGTGACAGGTTTAGAAGCAGCAAATTTTGTCATATCATATTTGGGAGAAGGTCAGCCTGCTGAGATTTTACCTGTACAAGAGGATGAAGTGCATATCAAAATTGGGCGATCGCTTAACGA
Organism: Nostoc sp. LEGE 06077; assembly: GCF_015207705.1. Lineage (GTDB taxonomy): Bacteria > Cyanobacteriota > Cyanobacteriia > Cyanobacteriales > Nostocaceae > Nostoc_B. The sequence goes on along the minus strand of NZ_JADEWI010000047.1, from coordinate 42,505 downwards.
AACAGTCCGCCAGATAAGCAAGTCTATCTTGCCTGATTTTTGGTTGCCATAACCCAAAAATGTAACTCAAAATCTACAATTGCTATGAGTGATACTTTAAACAGACGGCGACTACTAAAATTATTAGGTATGACGGCTTTAGGAACTTCGGTTTCTAACTGTGTAACCTCCCCAGCCGCAGCCAAAACAACGAATTGGGGATATATCGGCAAACAAGGGCCAGAATATTGGGGTAAACTTTCACCAGATTTTGAACTTTGTTATACAGGTAAAAGACAAACACCGATTGATTTACAAGTTAGTAATGTAAAAAGTCTCGATCAAAATAATCAAGATTTATTGGTAGTTAAATATCAGCCAACGCCTTTAAATTTAATTAATAATGGCAAAACGATTCAAATTAATTATCAACCAGGAAGTTTGATTGAGAGCGATCGCCAAGTTTACCAGCTGCTGCAATTCCATTTCCACCACCCCAGCGAACACCACATCAACGGGAAAGAATATGATATGGAACTGCATTTTGTTCACCGCAGTCAAGCAGGTAATTTAGCAGTAGTTGGTGTATTGTTAAAATCTGGAGAGTTTAACCCTAATCTGCAAACTATTTGGGATGCTATACCGCAAACATCAGGAGAAGCACACCAAGTCAAAGATACAATTATCAATGCGTCTTCGCTCTTACCCGCCGAACGCAGATTTTTAACTTATTCTGGTTCTCTTACCACTCCACCTTGCTCGGAAAATGTGACATGGTACATCATGGAAAATCCCATTGAAGTATCTCAGGAACAGATAGCTAAATTTACTGAGCTATTTCCTGATAATGCACGCCCAATTCAAGCTTTAAACCAACGGGTGGTGTTTGAAAGCGCCAATACCGATAAAACTTGAGCTAGTGCTGATTTGTTAGATCGGGAGTTACCGAAATAGCTTTTGCGATCGCATTTTCTATAACAGGAGTTACCGAAATAGCTTTTGCGATCGCTCAGAAAAACTTTGCTGTTAATTGTTGAATTAGCGGCTTATTGCTTTGCACCCATTTCTAAGACAACACTACGCATAAAATCAATGCGCTGTTCCAAATCTAGGTTTTCCACGCCTTCGACAAAATCATTTGTTTCTTCAGGTAATTCATAATCAGAAGGTACAATAATAATCTGATCACTTTCCATACCTTGTGCTAGGCGTAACCACAATTCTAATTTGCCACTAGAATGTAAAGCGGTGTAAGCACGACTAATATCACTGTTTGTATGTCCTGCGATATCACGTTGTGCTTGTAACTGCTGTTCTTTTGGCAAAGCCAGGATTTGATCGTAAACAGCATTAGCTGTATCTACTTCAGCATTGTCGTTTCCTGACGGAAGCAATTCATCTTTGATATCAAGATAGCCAAACCACAGTAAAGCTAATTGTGTATCAACATCAAACTGGCGAAATTGTTCTACAGCTTGTTTGGTGCTTTCGTCGGTTGCGTAAGTCATAAAATATCTCCGATCGCTTGAATTAAACTAAGTAATGAAAATTACTCAGGACAGTTAGCTGTCACTCACTCTCAAAATCCTATAAATCAAGCGTTGTGGTTTAACCCTACTGGAGACATAAATGAGTTTTGCCGCTTTTGACAGATGTAAATCATACATTAAAAGCTAATAAATCATGGTTTACACTCAAATAGATGAGCTTGCCTGAAATTACACAAAAATGAATATTTATTTAATTACTTGAAACTCACCATCTTTAGGTGAAACTAAAAAAACCAAATCTTTAATGTTTTGTTCATTAACTAGGCGATCGCGGTTTTTATCAAACCGTACTTTGGTTTTAGCACCTTCCACTACAAAATTAGGTTTACTTAATTCATCATCTAAATTCAAAAGCTACTGGGTCTAGTCTTCACTCAATGCAACATCCAACTACACATAAGCTGCTGGTTATTACATCAACGCAAAAACTAGACCCAGTATAAAATTTAGACACCTAGATTTTTAATCTTAGCGTCTGTTACCACCACGGTAAGGCACTGCGGCAAGATAATCGATATCAAAAGACGAGAGTCTTTGTCCGTAGTTACCACTTGGATTGATGGCGGCTGCCAAATCGGCAAACTTGCGTGGGTCGCCTTCTGCAAGCCGTTTTTCTTTGGATTTGCGGCTGTAGAATTTGTCCAAAGTAAAGCGCCAGTCGGTTTGAACTGTACCTGCTTTTTCTTGGAAGTCTTCGCCGTAGCGAGGTGTAACCAAGTTGTGTGGACGGTCTACCAAGCGTTTGCGTTGGTATGGTACGGTATTTTCGCCAAAGCTTTGGTTATATTCTTCGCTGTCTAATAACGCATCAACAAAACCGCTAAAACCTTTGGTACCAATCACAATTGACCAAGCAATTTCTTCTTCTTTGTTGTAAGAAGAACGACCTAATAAGCGTTTGAGGGTAATGTCAACTAAACGGTAGTTATTGTTGACTGAAACAACCAAACGATAGAACGCTTCAGACTTGGCTAAACCACGGATAAAGTCACGTACAGAGATTGCGTTAGTTTTGAGTTGAGATTCCAAAGTGACTTGGCGGTTAAACTTCAGAATTTCATGTTCGCTGAAAACTTGGCGGTAGGCTGCCCAAATGATGCTTTGAATATCAGTATAAGAACTGACATCTTCTATACGATAGATATAGGGTGTATTTTCATTTTGGTCAGCAACACCAAAGCTTTTCACACGGTGGTTTTGGCTGCTAGGTTTGTATTCAAGTAATGGCAGAGCCATGCTGCTTTTTTCCTCTTATTAAAAGACTACACAGAGATTTAGTTGGTGAAAAATGAGGAGGTTTGATTACTCAAAATCCTCACTCATGCTTTATCTATTGTCCCGCATTAGGTTAGAAGCCAGTATTAATTCCTAACCAATTTAGTACCAACAAGAGAGTTATTCCTGCGGACATTACTAGTAATACGGCCAATAGTGCAGTTCCATCAAGTTTTCGTCCAGTTTGATATATAGTGGCTGCACGTTCTCGATAGTCAGCACCATAGCGGGGAGTAAAGCTGAATGGTCGGTCTACGTTCATACGCTTGCGCTGATAGGGTACAGTGTAGTCACCAAAGGCTTGAGTGTATTCTTCACTGTCAATCAGAGCATCGACAAATCCATTCCAACCGCGAGTAGCGATGTGAATAGACCAGGCTATTTCTTCTTCCCGATTGTAAGGAGCGCGACCTAACAAACGTTTCAGGCACATTTCTACCAGCCGATAGTTATTATTGGGTGTGACAACCAGCTGATAAAATCGCTCTGATTTGGCCAAACCTCGGATAAAGTCTCTAACCGTGATTGACCGATTTTTAAGTTGGGTTTCTAGGGCTATTTGGCGGTTAAATTTGAGAATTTCCTGCTCGTTGAAGACTTGGCGATAAGCTGCCCAAATTAGTCTTTCAATTTCGCTAGGAGAGTTGGCTGTTTCTATACGGTAGATATAAGGTGTATCTTCGTTAATATCTGCCGTACCAAAACTACTAACTCTTTGATTTTGAGTTGTGGGTTTGTATTCGAGTAAAGGTAATGCCATACTAAATACCGCCTTGAGAATAAGGTTGGCATCTTATACCCAGTCCGTCTTATACCATTTTGGATTTTAGATTTTAGATCTATGATTTTTTCCTATTGGTATGAGTTACTCTTAATTGGTGATTGAGTAACTCGACGGAAAAACATTTAGAAGGTTGTGAGTTGGCTATTGCAAACAATAATCCTTCTTATACCTTTATCAAACCACTGAAAAAAAGCCCTTACCGCACGGGGAAATTAGCGCTGGAACTGATAGACACCGGAATACCTTGGGGTGTGGTATCTCTGGTGGTGTCGGGAATTTTAATGTTGGCTAGGTTAACCGGTGTATAGGTGACGGTTCTAATATTGATGGAATTAGCCAAAGCCAAGAAGTTTTTGATGTCGCCTTCTATATAGCGAGCATCTTCTAGTTTGTCGCGCCAATAGTTACCGTAGCGAGGGGTCACTAAGTTGAAAGGTCTATCTTTATAGCGGCGGCGTTGGAAAGGAACTATGTTTTCGCCAAAGTTGGTGAGATATTCTTCAGAATCGATTAAAGCGTCAACAAAACCATCCCAACCAGCTGTTGCTATTTTGATTGACCAAGCAATCTCTTCGTCTTTATTATAAGGCGCACGACCTAAAAACCGTTTGAGGGCAATTTCAACTAAACGGTAGTTAGAGTTTGTCTGGATAACTAAAGTCCGAAAAGCTTCAGATTTAGCTAAACCCCGAATAAAGTCACGCACAGTAATGGCGCGGTTTTTTACCTGAGATTCTAAGTTGCCTTGGCGGAAGAATTTGAGGATTTCGTGTTCGCTAAAGATTTGACGATAGGCTGCCCAAATTAATTCTTGAACATCACCATCATCGGCACAGTTTTCTATGCGGTAGGGTCGGGGGGTATTTTCGTTAGGGATTTCGTAACCAGGTACGCGCTGGTTTTGCGAACTGGGTTTGTATTCTAGTAGAGGTATTGCCATAGTTTTAGGGTTTTGTCATTGGTCATGGAAAAAGTGTGAAGTCTGAAGTCTGAGTCTGAAATTTAATATTTCTCTTCTGTCTTTTGACTTTTAACTTTTGACTTTTACCTTCTGCTTTCTAGGTTGTCTTAGTACTAGGAAGATAACGGTAAGGTAGGGCAACGGCTGTGGGTTTGACTGTTGGTTGGGGAGTCCCACCTTCACGGCTGGTGTCGGGAATCTTCATGTCTCTGATTTGGGAGACAACGGAAGCGGTGATGCGTTGATAATTGCGTTCGTTGGTAATTATGTTTCCAGCCATTGCCATGAAGTTGCTGGGAATGACGCGACGGATTTCTTCTTTGGAGGCATAACCTGTGGTACGCGCACTGTAGAAGGAACGTCCACCAAGGAAGTTGAGGGTCTGGCGATCGCGCCAGTAATTGTTGTAGCGTGGGTTAACTAAGTTAAAGGGTCTGTCTTTGAAGCGACGGCGTTGGTAAGGTACGATGTCGTCACCAAAGTTTTGTTGATACTCGTCGCTGTCTAGCAATGCGTCAATAAACCCATGTAGACCCTTGGTAGCAATGACAATTGACCAGGCAATTTCCTCATCTTTATTATAGGCAGCACGTCCTAAGAAGCGCTTTAAGATGATGTCAACTAACCGGTAGTTGGAGTTGATGTCTGCTACCTGTGTGCGAAAAACTTCTGATTTACCCAATCCTCGGATAAAGTCTCGGACGTTAATTGCCCGATTCCGCAGTTGTGATTCTAAGAAGGATTGGCGATTGCTTTTGATAATTAAATGTTCGCTGAAGATTTGCCGATAAGCTGCCCAGATGATGGCATCAATATCTTTGTCATCAATAGCAGCAGATAAGCGATAAGCAGTTGGGGTATCTTCGTTGGGTACTTCGTAACCTTCTACCCGCTGGTTTTGGGAACTTGGTGAATATTCAAGTAGTGGTATTGACATATTTACTTTTACCTTGTTTTATGGTATTTAAACAAGCTTATTAACGATAAGCTAGTTGCACGCGAGCGCGGACTGCTTTTTCGGTATCGGTTGTTAGCATTTGGTTGAGTCTGGCAAAAATAGGCTGTTGCAAATCGCTATTTTGTGCCAAGGCTTGTAAACCAACAACAGCGGCATACCGAATTGACCATTCAGAGTCTTGAGAAATAAATACAAGTGTTTCTAAGGCTCTTTTGGGTGCTGTATGGCTGGCGGGAAAATCAAGCTTATGCCAGTGCAAGTTTCCTAGTCCTTTGGCAGCAGCACGGCGCACACTAGGAGCAAAGTCTGTAGCAGCAGCACTGATTAATAAATCTAAAGCACGAGGGTCAGCGATCGCAGCTAAAGTGCGAATCGAATAAGCCCGCGCGCCATAGTTATAGTCATCAATTTGAGATATTAGCTGTGGTACTGCGACTTCTCCCATTTCTGTGAGGGCAGTTGCAGCTACCCCTGCGGCGACTGGGTTGTTATAACCAAACACAGCAATTAGGGTAGGAATTGCAGCTATATCTTTTGTTGCTGCCAGGTTTTGCACTGCTGCCACCATTTTTGCTGGTGTGTCTGCTTCAGCTACGGCACGAATTAGTTCATCAGTCATTTGTCATCAGTCATTTGTCATTAGTCACTTGTCATCAGTTTTTGGGCAAGGACAAAAGACAAATGACAAGTGACTATAAAAGTGTATCCATCAAGTTCATTACCCGAATTGCGTCATCAGAGATAACAAGATGCTCTAATTCATCTGTCATTTGATGCTCTAACAATCCTTTAAGGGCAATAAGTTTGAAGCTATTTTCGACCTGAGCTTGAGCGATCGCTTCTGCTGCTGCCAAATACCCAATTGCACCCAAATCCCCTAAGACAACACGGCGCAATTTCAGATCACCTGCTGCCAACATCTGCACTAACCTTTCTCCGTAGATGGGGTTTTGTGTGAGTTGGTACATGGCTCTGGCGGCGGCGCATTGTACTCGTGGTACTGGATGCTCTAGGAAAGGCTGAATGAGTGGAATTGCCTCAGTAGCGCGAATGGCTCCTAAGGCTTCGATAACTGCTTCGTAGGGCTGGGTTAGGTGGGGGAGTCCCGCTACTTGCACGGCCTCGGCAACACCACCATCTAACATTTTGATCAGTGCTGATGCAGAAGTGCGATCGCGCAGCATTGCTAAGGATTGGGCGGCGGCTTCACGCACATAGAAGTCAGAACATTCTAGGCATTGAATTAAGCTGGGTACTGCTCTGGCATCGCCTAACTTACCTAATGCTCTAGCTGCATTCCGGCGTAGTGGATAACCTCCGAGTTCTGTCCTATCGGCTTCATCGTTTAATGCTGCAATCAAGGCATCGACAGCATCGGCTCTGTTAACCCGGAACTTGCCTAGCCACCAAGCTGCATAATAGCGGAGACTTAAATCTGGTGATTGCAGGTTAGCAATTGCTAGCTCTGGTGTGAGCTGTGGCGTGTTCTCTGCGGGAAATTCTTCCCCACTGGGTTCTATCATTACCAGGAGATTATTCCTCTTCAGCTGTTAATGGCTCAATCTTGATGATTTTGCCGCCCAGACGGGTAATTCTTTGGTATTCTTCGTTCATCCGGCTGTATGGCACTGTAATAAATACACTACCGCTATTGCGGATATTGTATTTATTTCTGTCGGTTTCGGAGTTTTGCCGCAAGCCTACAACTTCGTAACGAAATACCCGGCTAGCAGATGAAGAAACGCTACTAGCACCCAATGTGGTTTGACCGAACATTACTTCTATATCTCCTGTTTGGTTGTAAACTCTCTATTGCAGCAATCTAAGCTGGTGTAACGCTGGCTATTTTGCCGCCTTGCTTATGAATTTGCTGAATTTTTTCAGAAAGCCGTTCGTAAGGTACGATAAAAGCCGTGCTGCTTCTTCTGATGCTGGGGTAGCCGGGACTGCGAAGTCCTGTAACTTCAATGCGGTAAACACGATCTGCTTGTCCGACCGCGTTGCCTAAATTCCGCTTGGGAGCTAGATCTGCGGTGGCTCGGAAACTCCAGTTGTTATTACTGCCGGATGGGCCAACTATTGAGGAAGCTAGATTGCTGGCTAATTCCCGCGCTAGGCGTGATTTTTTCCCTTCTACTTGGGCGTTATCGCTATTGGCATAGCCTCGGTATAACCGGAATATCCGGTTAAAGCCTACTGTTTTTTGCCCAGGCTGAGTTTCAAAACCACGATAGTAAGGTACGATGCTGTCGCCGAAGTTGTTTTGATACTCTACAGAATCAATGTAAGAGTCAATTTCAGCGTCGTAACCTTTGTTTTGGTACAAGTCGAGGTGATAAACAACTTCTGACTCATCGTAAGGAGCGCGACCCAACAAATGTTTGTAGTTGAGTTCGATCAACCGAGTTTGGAAGCTGTTATAGAAAAACTTGGTTTTGTAGAGTTCTGATTTGGCAACGCTACGCACGAACTCCCGCACTGTCAGGTTTCCATCCCGCAGGAGTGATTCTGCGCTTACGAGGCGTTCTGATGCCATGATGTAATCATTACCCAAGACTTGCCGATATACGGCACGAATCACAGCTTCGACTTCTTCTTTGCTGGCGTTGGGGCGCAGTTCAACTCTACGTGCTTCGCTGTATGGCTCTGTCCCTAGCCTAGATGCTGCTGTTGTAATTGCCATTTTCTATCCCCCTATTGATGTTCGGCTGTTTAGAGCCGACTGCTTGCTGAAATAAAGCCTTTTATTTATTCCCACATAAAAACTATGCCCGGGGCTAGATCCAACTGCTAGGTGATTCCATCCAGCACTTGCATCCCTCCCCGGGCAAAAAACTATCTAGCTGAGAGCGTTGATAGCGTAGTCGATGTAGGTGTTAGCTTCGTTAGCAGCTTGACCAGACAAACCATGATTAGCTTTGATGTGCTTCAGAGCTTCTACGTACCAGCTAGGAGACAAATCAAAGGAGCTGTTGATTTCAGCCAAACCAGCAATTAAGTATTCATCCAATGGGCCAGTACCACCAGCAACTAAGCTATAGGTGATGATCCGTAGGTAGTGACCAACGTCACGAGCGCACTTGGATTTACCACGGCTGTCAGCAGCAAAGTTAGGGCCGGGTGTTTGGGTGGTGTAAGGGAATTTTTGGTAAACAGCTTGGGTTGCACCATCGATCAAGCGTTGAGCATTGGAGGTCAAACCACGAGCAGCTTCTAAACTAGCAGCAGCACGTACATAACGACCGTTAACAGCTTGCAATTCGGTGTTGCCTAAGAAACGTCCTTGGGTGTCAGCAGCTGCAATAGCTTCGGTAATTGGTGTTTTAACCATCTTTTCAAATCTCCTTGGTATTTTTTAGTCTTTTTACCTAGTTGCCTAATACTTGTGTATTAGACTTTGGGACTGCTATTAACCAACAGCAGCAGCAGCACGATCAAAGTAGCTTGCTACTTCGGAGATCAATGCACTGCAATCACCTTTGGTGATACCGTTAGGATCGTTAGCGATCGCAACAGCCGCGTCTTTCATCTTCTGAACGCCAACAGCTACAGAAGAACCAGGTGTACCTAGAGCGTTGTAGGTTTCACGCAAACCGTTTAAGCAGCGATCATCCAGGACACTTGCATCACCAGCTAAAATAGCGTAGGTTACATAGCGCAAAATGATTTCCATGTCGCGCAAGCAAGCAGCCATGCGACGGTTGGTGTAAGCGTTACCACCAGGAGCGATCAATTGGGGTTGCTCTTCAAACAAAGCACGAGCCGCGTTGGTAACGATAGCAGAAGCGTTGCTTGTAATGCGGTTAACAACATCTAAGCGCTTGCTGCCTTCTTTAACAACGTTAGATAGAGCATCCAATTGTTCGTTGCTTAAGAACTCGCCTCTAGCATCAGCTTGAGAAGTTACCTTGGTGAATACATCTAATGTCATGGACTCTAATCTCCTAATTCCTTAGTTGAGAGATGTCTCGATTAAAACTGGTAATGTTTTATCAATTTTGGTCGGGATGGAACATAACAGACCAAAGTACCTATTTGTATTTTTGCCGCTCTCAGATTCGCCTGCTACATCATGAAAAAAATTATGAGAACCAGGGTTGGTTTTATGAGAAACGAGCAAACTTTACGAATTGATTGCCTTGTTTATGTTCTGTCTGTTATTTACCCCTCCAGCTTATGTTTATACAACGCTATAGATCCTTTATTTGTTACAAATTATGAATAAATAAGTTGCAGTCATAAGAACCCCCTCAAATCCTTTACATACAAGGGCTGTAACTGAGAAAAGTCCAAATTTTTTGTTACACAACTTTATATTTGACAAGTTTTTCTGTAAATATGTCCCGTTTAATATTTTCTTAATTTTCCTACAACCCTTACCAAGCAAGATATTGCAGTTTTACACCAGTTTTCGCATCCGGATGGTTATTGTGAAGAAACATAAAATAAATATTTCGCAACATTTTTGTGAGTGCTTGGTTTAGGGTCAAGGGACGATTGTCATGCGTCATTTGTCGTTTGTCATTTGTCCGCTTTTCCTGACTCCAAGGCCAAGGCGATGCGCGATCGCACTACGTTATCGGCTTCTTGGGCGATCGCAGTTTGTAAAGCAACTTGGGCTTCGGGGGTGAGGATTGCTTGTAGAGACACCACCGCAGCATAACGCAGTCCCCAATCTTCCGGGTTAAGCAAAGCCCAAATTAGCTTTTCTTGAACAAGACCAATAACTTCTGCATCGGGAGAATTAAGCGCAATTTTCCCTAATCCTCTTACAGCAATTCGGCGCACATTCCCTTGGCAATGATTAGCGACTGCTGTACCCACAACTTCCGCTAACAAATTCAAAGCATCAGAGGAACCAATTTGAGCTAAGGCTTGAATAATATGAGCTTGTAAACCTTGATCACCAGAAGCTTTGTATGCGTCAATTAAAGGCTTTATTGTAGAATTTCCTAGCTTAACTAACGCATCTACAGTCACAGTTCTCACAGTTGGATGATGATGACTCAAACTTGCAATTAAAGCGTTAATCACGGTTAGATTTTGTGTGTTACTAGAACCTATAGTGGTGATTATTGCTATTAGTGTTTCTGGTGTCGAGGCATGATTTATTTGGGCAATTAATTCTTCAATATTGCTAGTTATATTCATGGTTTTGCTCACTGATAAAAAATTGTATGGCAAAAAGACTGGTTATGAGAAGTTAAAAGGTAATACCAATTGAGAGCATTCCAGTTCAAACACATCCGGCCTATAACTAACGTTCCAGGCTCATAGCCAAAGTCCATAAAGGGTGGACTGGAAGACATTTTTGCTTGAGTCATTTTGAGATGACTTGCACTATCTCGCCTCGGAATGAATTCCGAGGCGAGATAGATGTACTACACGAATATTTGTGTGTACACTGTAGCCCTTTTTAAGGGGTGAGCAAATTCTATGCAGCTTCATAAAAAATTGGTATAAAAGGCAAAAGTAAAAATGACAAAAAATCAGCTTTTGCCTTTTTACTTTTGATTTTTTATTTTTGAATTTTAAAGTTGGATTAATAAATCATCTATCGCTTGAAAAATTAACAAAGCGGTGTCTGGTTCATAATTATTACTTTCCAAAAGAGTCTCTAAAATGCGCTTTAAATTTAACAGCTTCAAACTATTAGGAACCTGCGCCTTCAAGATTGCCTGTATAGCTTGTTGATGTCCAACTGCACCTAAGTCAAAAACCGCTGCCCAACGTAAATACATATTGTCATGATTGAGGTTTTTAACGATACGTTCGATGTATTGGGGTTCCTGAGTTAAAAGATACATATATCGAGCCGCAGCACATTGCACTCGCTCAGAAGGATGTTTGAGAAACCGTTCAATTTGCGGCTGTGCTGACCAAACTTGGAGCGTTGCTAATGCTTCAATCAAAGCTTCATAGGGTTGTTCTTGATTGGTTTGCAAAAGATTGAGTAAAGGAGTTACGGCTTTTTTGTCACCAATAACGGCTAAAGCAGCGATCGCCGCTTCTCGCAGACGCAAATCCTCGTCGCATTCTAACGCTGTCACTAACGCTGTTACAGCTTGGGGATTTTTCAATTGTCCTAAAGCGCGTGCAGCTTGACGACGCAACGGATAACCCCCCGATGGGATGCGATAGCGTTCATCAAATAAAGCATCACATAACGCCATACAGCTTGCTTGCACTTGATGTTTACCTAACCACCAAGCCGCATAATAGCGAATTTGATTATCATCACTAGATAATGCGGCGATCGCTGTTTCTGGTGAAAGAATTGGTTCGGCTGTGTTAGTGGTCATGATGAAATAAGGGTATAAGGGGTTAAGGGTGTAGGGGTATAGAGATTTTTTACACCCTACACCCCTACACCCCCACACCCAGTTTCAAGGATTGTCCGCTGAAGCTACTTAGAACTTTTTACACTTGCGAAATGCTGACTATTTTACCACCACGCTTGTGAATTTCTTGGTATATAGCTGAGAGACGTTCATAAGGTACAGTGTAAGTCTGACGGCTGCGGCGGACTGCGGATTGAGAACCGATTTTACCAGCGATCGCTTCAACAACGAACATTCGGCTATCTCCTTTGGCAGCCGAACTAATTAAAGCCGGTGCTTCTGAGACAAAACCTGTACCTGCGGAAGTTGGTGGCAAAATTCCATTAGCCAAATTTAAGGAGATTTTCGTCCGCAGACGAGAATTTCTCCGTCCCATTTGGGCATTATCACTGTTACCACAACCGCGATAAAGTTCCAATATGCGGTTAAAACCTACCGTTTTCATTCCGGGAATTGACTGAAATCCACGATGATAAGGAACGATAGAATTCCCAAAATCATTGTCATACTCTGGGCTATAAATGTAAGACTGAATATCTGCATCGTAGCCACGAGCAGCATATAAATCTACATGGAAAGCAATCTCTGATTGATCATAGGGTGCGCGTCCCAGCAAGTGCTTATAATTTAATTCAATAAACCGCACTTGGGAGTTTTGATAAAAAAAGCATTCTTTGTAAAATTCAGATTTTGCTAAAGTCTCGACAAATTGCCGGACACTAATTTTGCCATTACGTAATAAAGCTTCGGCACTAGTAAATTTTTGGCTGGCATATAATCCTTGACGACCAAAAATTTGTTGATAAGCAGCACGAAATACTTTTTGTAATTCGTCTTCGCTCCAATTTTGGCGTAACTCAACTTTAACGCCAATTTCATCTCTAATTCCTAGCCGTTCTGCGACTGAACTACTCATTTTAACAATCGCTCCTGTTTAAATTTTTGTTCGCAATAAATTTGGGTCTTCGGTAGTAGAAAAATGCCGCAACTAAAGTAGAAAATTATTCTACTTATTGAGCAGTTATCTATTTCCAAAGACCCATAAGTTTGTATTAGCTTAATGCGTTGATTGCATAGTTGAGATAGATGTTAGCTTCACCAGCTACATCACCATTTAAACCATGATTGTCACGCACAAATTCAAGAGCAGCTACATACCAACTAGGAGATAAACCCAAGGCACTATTGAGTTCACTCAAACCAGCAACTACATATTCATCTAAAGGGCCAGTACCGCCAACTACACAACAATAACTAATGGTGCGGAGATAGTGGTCAATATCGCGTACACACTTAGATTTACCTTCGGGTGTAGAGGCATATTGAGGGCCACTCATTTGAGTTGTGTAGGGGAATTTTTGATAAACATGATTTGCTGCTGCTTCTGACCATTTTTTGCCATTATTGCTAAATGCTTTGGCAGCATCTAAACCTGCACGAGCGCGGTTGAAACGACCAAATACTGCTTGCATTTCGGTATTGCTGAGATAAGAACCGCGCACATCAGCAGCAGATATCGCTTCAGTTAAAGGCGTTTTCATAATTCTCCTAATCTCCTCGATTTTCGACTAATTACTAACAACCAGTTGGCGAAAAATTTGCCCAAAAAGTTTATTAAACAACAGCACTAGCGGCGCGATCAAAATAGTTGGCTAATTCAGAGATTAGTTGGCTACAATCACCTTTGCTAATACCATTGGGGTTATTAGCGATTTCAATCGCTGCATCTTTCATTTTTTGAATGCCTGAAGCTACAGCATCACCAGGAGTACCTAGAGCATTGTAGGTTTCGCGGAGACCATTCAAGCAACGATCATCCATGATGCTGGCATCACCCGCTAGTACAGAATAAGTGACATAACGTAGAATAAATCCTAAGTCACGAATACAAGCAGCTTGATTACGATTGTGGAAACAAGCACCACCAGCATTAAAAATTTGCGGACGTTCCGCAACTAAAGCACGATAAGCATTAGCCACAATTGAAGAAGCATTACCTGTTAGTCTATTAACAATATCTAACCGCTTATTGCTATCAGAAACTACTGCTGATAATGCGTTGATTTCTTCACCAGTAAGATATGAACCTTTTTTATCGGCTTGTTCAACTACTTTGGAAAAAGCGTCGAGCATTTTCTATTCCTCCTAAAGGTCATTCATTGCAGATATTATATGAAGGCTATAGCAATTAATCTATTGAAAAAAACTTATTGCATAACAGAATAGCTATTTCAAATCCTAATTTGAAATAACAATATTTTGCGGCAATCAACTATTCCCAAAGACAGCTAATTTTGCTGGTTTTTCTAATTGCTTTTAAAACCTTGTTTGTATTTTATATATTGGTTGAGTGACTTTATTTTTAAGTTTTGTAAAATAGTGTTACTCCATACAGCTTTTTAGCTAAAGTGTTGCTCTACAAAGCTTCTGCTGATATTCGGTCTAGATTTACTTTACAATTAGACACTTTTGAGTATATTACTTCATACAGTTTCTCAGCTTTTTTGAGCTAAGTAAAAAATACCACTTATATAACAGGGTTTTCTCACAGTATGACTTGTGAATATGTCATAATACAGCAGGAATCAAGCTACTGCTCAAGACCAACTAAAAGCTGAAAATTCAAGCCTTTTAACTTTTAAGTTTTTATTTTTCTCTTTCGTCGAGCATTAGTAGCTTGTTCAAAATTTTTAGATAAAATCTGTAACTTATATCACAATATTTTATTTTTATGGGCTAAATAAGACAATTTTGATTTTAAGTAGCAGATATATTCTTAATTTACTTATAACTTTTTATTTATAAGCATTTCATCCAGTATTGCTATTACTTACTGCGATTTTTGGCAAAAATCAATGTGTAAGCTTTTGTAAAGGTAAATGAAGGGAAATCGAAAAATTCTTTAGATTCTCTTTTTAAGAAGAGATTGCTCCTCTGCGGCGGAGAACTTCTAACAAAGTTGTAAATGTTTGCGGTGGTGGTGCTGTCACCTCAATCCACTCTTCAGAAATAGGGTGCTGCAATTTTAGCCGCCAAGCGTGTAATGCTTGTCCGGGAAGATTCACACCGACAGAACGACCAAGACTATAAATAGGGTCGCCAACAATGGGATGTCCGATTTTGGCACTGTGAACCCGAATTTGATGAGTACGCCCTGTTTCTAATTGAAAATGGATTAATGTGTAGTTACCTAAGCGCTCTAATATGTGCCAATGTGTAACAGATGCGCGTCCACTTTGTTCTACAGGGACAACAGCCATTTTTTTGCGGTCTTGGGGATGGCGACCAATGGGTAAATCTATCGTCCCACTTTGAGTTTTAGGCGCACCGTAAACTACGCCTAAATATTCTCGCTGTGCGGTTTTGGCTTGGAGTTGTGCTTGTAAATGTTGATAGGCGATGTCAGTTTTGACAATAGCGATCGCACCTGTTGTATCTTTATCTAATCGATGCACAATTCCCGGACGCTGAACTCCGCCAATACCGGGAAGATTTGGACAGTGCGCCAACAAAGCATTTACTAGTGTGCCATCAGGATGTCCCGGTGCAGGATGAACAACTAAGCCGGCTGGTTTGTTGAGAATGATTAACTGGTCATCTTCGTAAAGAATATCTAGAGGAATATCTTCCGCTAGTATCTCTAGGGGCTGCGCTTCTGGTATTTGTAGAGTGATGCGATCGCCTACTTTCACATTCACCTTTTTAGATGTGCAGACTTGAGCGTTAACTTGGACGTTACCTTTTTCAATGAACTGCTGAAGGCGAGAACGAGAAATGTCGGGTAATTCTTCCGCAAGATAACGGTCTAAACGTTCACTATTTTCTTCGACTTGTAAATTAATTTCGGTTTGCATCAGGAATTAGGGAGTGGGGAATAGAGAGATTGAAGTATAAACAGTAAAAAACAAAGACTGTTAACTTTTGGTATTACAACTTACTAGGATGAAATTTCATCCTTCACACACTGCGTGGGTGGGAACCCCAAGGGTAAATTGATATCTTGCATCATTCTCAATAACCGTAGAGTGGGCAATGTCCACAACGTAAAAATAAGATTTGAGGAACTTTTCCGTATTGCCCACCTAAATTTAATTGCCATAAACTAGCTATTGCAAGATATGTGTGAACAGACTTCATACAGTTTCCGGGTAGATGATGTCTTTTTTGGTAGAAGAAGGTAACTGAGTCACCATGAACGTAATCCCCTTTTACACAAGTGGCATAGTTAATTTTAGCTTAATAGTTCAATAGTCCAATTTTCTAATATTGTGCTACTAAATTATGGGATTGTACTTTGCATATTGATTCGCAAAGATAGATTTCCCTATTTAAAATATTTTAAATTTTCTCTAGCCTTACCAAATATGATTCATTACAGTACTTCTTTAGATTCTCCGGATACTCTGCTGAATTCCAGACAATTAAAACCTTTAAATAATCATTACATTCATATTTTTATAGTTTGTTTATCATAAAGCTAATATATTTTTATCTGATGGCAAAAAATAAATTTGGTGACTATCTACCATTTTGCTGAATTTAGCTCCTGTACTTGTATTGACTACACTTTTTGAGTTTTTCCATCAGCTTTAATTTATAAAACTCAGATATAGTGCTGGCGAAATGTTTACTGACATATAAAACCAAAACAAGTTTTGAGTGCGTGTGGCTCAATTACATGGTGCAAACGTTATCTAGAGTAAGTTTCCTACCTTTTACTGAGGCTATTTTTATCACTGAGTCTTGATATATACTTTTTGGCTTTTGATTTTTCCAGAGTAAGTATATATCTAAATTCAGGTTTTAGTCCTAAAAAAGCTATCAGTTAAGCAATTTTATACGTATATTAAGGATAGATTTGCTACTGATGGGTTGGAGCCAATACTTCTAAATGCAAAATATGCTGTACTGTTAAACTAGCCAAATTATTGCAAGTGAAAAAAGTAAAGTTGACTTTTGGATACTGTTTACAGGCACCAATTCAGATATTTTACTATTGGGCAATAGATTCGTTTGGTATTTCTTAGTTAGGTGTAGTTATGTTAGCAACATCTTATCAGAGATTGACTCTTTTAGTGTTAGGGGTAAAGAATCTCTGTACTAACTGAAATGTGACCGCTATATTTAGCTGAATAGCATCGCCAAAATATTTGGCTGTGAATAACGCCTAGGTTATTCACTAATTTGACTTGCCGATATGTACTTATATTTAAAGATATTCCTATGAAAACCCTGCCTATTAGTAGATATAGATTCTTTCAAAAAATCCAGCCGTTATCTCTGTTGAAAAAAATCACCAGTAAATCTGTGACTGGTTGTTTACAGGTTTTTAGCACATCTGGTGCTTGGTCAATATATATAGATGAGGGTAAGTTAATTTATGCGTGCTACTCCGAAAAGATGTTTGAGCCGCTTTACAGAAATTTGGAACGCTTGAGTGAGCAAATTTCTACTCTACCTTGTGGTATTGATGCTCAACTTAGGGCAATATTTGAAACTGGCGCTGGTAGTCAAGCCATCCCTAACCCAGATTATTTAGCGATTTGCTGGTTAGTTAATCAAAAGTATATTAGTCCAATAGAAGCAGCCATACTCATAGAACAACTGGCCTTAGAAGTTCTAGACTCATTTTTGAACTTAGAAGAGGGTAGTTATGAATTCATCCCCGAAAGCTTTTTGGATGATATGCCTAAATTCTGCCATCTTAATCTCCGCTTATTAGTCGAACGATGTCAAAAGCGGGGAAGAGATGGGGTTTATCAAGATAGTTCCCAATATACAGAAAGTAGTACATCTGGGGTTAATTATCAAGGGTTGCGATCGTCATTTTTGCACACCAAACCAAAACCTCAACCTAAACCTGAACCCCAATTACCCAAAATTAACCGCTATCCATCACAGCCTGCTAACCCTGGCCATCATAATTACCAAGCAAACTCTTCTCCATCGACAGAAAAAAAAGTCTACACAATATTTTGTATTGATAATAGCCCTGCTTTATTAAATGTCATTAAAAATTCTTTAGATGAGCAAATATTTTCGGTTGTGGGAGTTACAGATTCTTTAAAAGCTTTAATGGAAGTTCTTCGGACTAAACCAGACATTATCTTATTAAACGTGGATATGCCTGAATTAGATGGCTATGAGTTATGCACTTTGTTAAGAAAACACGCCTATTTTAAAAACACACCCATAATTATGGTGACGGAAAAAGTCAGTCTTATCGATAGAGCAAAAGCTAAAATAGTCAGAGCTTCTGGCTATTTAACAAAACCTTTTACCCAAGGAGATTTAATGAAAATTATATTTCAACATATTATGTAATTTCCGACTTAGTTAGAATAAAGCAACTAAATTATTTTCCGGGAGATTCAGAATTGAGTATTACTTGGGTGGGTACAATTCTGATTGTGGAAGATGCTCTCAGTGAACTAGAAATAGTCACTCATGATTTGGGAGTTCAGGGTTATAAAATTATTCAAGCTAAAACTGCAAAAGAGGCTTTAGAAATTGCTTTAGAAGAAAAGCCCGATGCAATTATTACTAATGTATTTATGCCAGGGATGAGTGGTTTTGAATTGTGTCGCTTCCTCAAAAGTCATCCCAGCCAAGCGAAAGTACCGATTTTAATTTGTAGTGCTAAAAATCAGATGAGTCATCTTGTGCGGGGTAGAAAGCAAGGTGCAGATGCTTATTTAACTCAGCCTTACACAGCAGCAGAATTACTGAGTGCGATTCAATCCGTTAAGAGATAGATTGCGGCGATCGCCACTTTGTAATTAAAATGCTATCGAAATGAGTTACTGATACCGTTAGCGAAATATTACTTAACAAACAATCTAGAATCTAATTCTGTATCCAATACTGCCATATATACCTGACTTCTTAAAGAAGTCAGGTATCTTGTTGTTAATGAATGATTTAGAACTGTTACATACACGAGATTAATCTCGTAGAGTTTAGCCCAAATTTTTTAAGGCTTAACAGACAAACTCAGATTAATTAACTCGTCGTCAAATTTACAATTGTAATTACCAGCAGCAGCAAAAGCTGTGGCTACATTTAACACTTTTTCTTGCAAGATATCCGGCAATTCTTCACCTGCATAATCAGCAATATGTGCCATTTTTAACATATTGTAGTTAATAGTATCATGAGGTAATTTTAGCTGGTCAAAATCTGGCGTTAAATCATATTCGCCATCCTCTAATATGTGCTGATCTCCAGAATGATAATGGACATCAAACCAATCCCGTGGTATTCCTCTGCCATTTGGAGAAAACAGTATTTGAGCCGCTGGAGAGTCAATGACACATTCTGAAATA
Source organism: Nostoc sp. LEGE 06077 (assembly GCF_015207705.1). GTDB lineage: Bacteria > Cyanobacteriota > Cyanobacteriia > Cyanobacteriales > Nostocaceae > Nostoc_B. Next base: position 23,332 of record NZ_JADEWI010000047.1, on the reverse strand, counting down.
CTTACAGCGATAAACTCAACAGCTAACATCCCAATTAAGGCGTTTCGCATATCAGTTTCTTTATTAATTAAGGTATCCATTGTCATGATTGGTTCTGCCCGCTCAAGCTGCGCTATGAGTTTAGCTCCTTCTGGAGAAAGTTTGCCTGTATTGGAATCAACCATTATTCCTACAGAAGCCATTAACTTCTTCCAATAATCTAAATGGCTACCTTCTTCAAAACCATAATCTTTAGCAATACCAGATATTCCATATTGTAGAGAAGCTAAGATTTTTTCTCGTTCTTTCCCTGTATAGTTGAAGACTAAAAGCAAATTGCGACTAGAATTGTTGTCAGAAAAACGATTCAAGAATTTTCTGACGTTTTTAATCACAGTGCGAGGAAAAGTTTTAACTATTCCCCAATAAATTGCTGAATATGTTACTAGAGAAAAATAATCACCTGCACACATCCCTTGTACTACATGAGAACCAGCCATAATTTGTTTAACTCTATGAGAGAGTTGGACTAACTCATCAGGCATCTCGGTTAGCAATCCCAACTCATCAACAAGAATTTTACCTTGTTGCAATTCTTCCAATTTAATCAAGGGTGTATTCATGATGGTTTTATCTCTACAAGTAGGTGTGTTGATTCTGACCAAAGTGAACAATTAGCAGAAAAGTTGGGAGGCTGTTTCAAAAGAATTTGCCTGTAATTATCAGCATTTTGTCTTCCTCTCATCCCCAATATCGACCCTATTTAGGTATGTTTATAGAGTATGAATAGGCACGCAGAGTCTGACCAGAAGTTGCTATATACGACAACAGCAGATGATTGCAGCAGTTCTTCCCAGGGAAATCCTAAGACTGCACTGCCTTAACACAGCTATTGATATTCAACAAACTGGCTTCTCTTTTGCGGGAGGATTTGAGAGAATCTAAGACTTGTTGCTAATAGTCAAGAAGGCTTTAAAAACATCCTCTTTAGAGGATTCAGTACCTATACTCACTACCCTGAAATGCTTCAAAGTATCATTTTTTAGGGGTAATTTAGAGTAATCTTTTAGGGTTCATTACAACATCAAAAAGTTTTCAGATATCTTCTAAGAGTAAGGTTAATTCAATCGAAACTAGTAAGTAGTATAACTTAGCTTTTTTGTATTCTAAATAAATTATTAACGAGTAAGATCATGCGGATTTCTCGAAAATAATAAAAGAGCGATTGAAATAACATGCTATAATGCTGCTTTTTATACACAACCTCTAACTTTTATTAACACATTACTGTCAGTGGTAATACATAAATTAAATATCCATCAGTAGTATGTAGGTTTATGTAAAATCCTGATGTAATGTCAATCAAATCAACTATTTTTCCGTAAATTTCGATTGAAAAAGCTACTTTTATGATTCTTAGTCTTTAATTAGTTTTTAAAATTGTAGTATTATTAAAAAGCCTATGTAAATTTAAACTGATTTAAATTTGTGTATTTACTTAAGTAAGAAACATTTTAAAGATAATAGATATTACTGATATGTTCTTTCGATTAACTTTAAATTTTTTCTTTAATCTTTAACGAAACTATATTTATTTTCTAGTATGTTAAGTTAACTGCTGATGTCAATTTTTACAGCAGAAATAAAGGGGGTAAAAATAGTCATCATCAGTGATAATGACTTGCTTTTGAGAAGTAGATCACTTTTGAGCGATATTTTGAGACGCATTATTATCAAGACGAAATCGTATAAGCAATATTTAGCGTGCAGTTTAGGATTTAGATACTTTGTAATATGCTTTTAATAATGGTGTTGAACGCTTGACGAACGGGAAAACCAGCCATAATTGTTATGAGTAGACCAACCAATAGCAAAACACAAATATCAATAACTACACTTAGTCTGGAAAACAATGCTTGATAGTAAATCCATAAGATCAAACCTATAAGCGCTGAGAGGTAAAATCTCGTTTCTTGAAACCAAGCGGATTGAGATGAAGATACTGACTCTTTCTGAGGTTCAGATTCAACAGGTAGGTGATTGATTGTTTGTATTTAAATGAAAAGATGAATGTTCTGGACGACAACCAGATAATATACCGTGCAGATTCACTACAGAACCAATAACCGCGATCGCGGGGGCATCAAATTTTGTTTGCTCAACTTGCTCTACAATTGTGCCTAACTGACCAATTAATTCTTCTTGATCGGGTCTTGTACCCCAACGCACTAAAGCAATTGGTGTTTCTAAACTTAAACCCGCCGCTGCTAACTCTTCAATAATGTGCGATAGATTGTGAACACCCATGTAAATTACAATTGTCTCTGAACCGTGGGCGATCGCTTGCCAATTGACTTTCGGTCTATACTTGCCAGCAGACTCATGTCCAGTGACAAAAGTTACTGAAGAACTATGCAAGCGATGAGTTAAAGGTATACCTGCATAGGCTGGAGCCGCAATTCCCGATGTGATTCCTGGTACAACTTCTACAGGAATACCAACTTTGACTAAATCTGTCATTTCTTCGCCACCGCGACCAAAGATAAACGGGTCGCCGCCTTTGAGTCGCACAACTATGGCATGATCTTGCGCTTTATCAATTAATAATTGCGTGGTTTCATCTTGTAATAACGAATGTCTCCCCATGCGCTTACCAGCGTTGATTTGTTCTGCTTGGGGATTAATCATTGCTAAAATTGCCGGACTCACCAACGCATCATAAATCACGACATCGGCACATTCTAATAAACCTTTGCCTTTGAGAGTCATGAGGCCGGGGTCTCCCGGCCCTGCACCTACTAAATAAACTTTTCCCAAATTCTTCTGCTCTTTTTTTTCTGTGCAGTTCATTCGTTCATCAAATCCCAAATCAAATCAGCTAACTCTGCACTTGCTCCCAAAGGTTGAGCTAATTGGAAAGTCACAGCAGGGAATTTTAATTTTAGCGTTTCTGTTTGTTGGGCGATCGCATCGGTTATGCCACCTGCGAATAAAAAATATGGCAAAATCGCAATTTTTTCTTTACCAGCAGCTACCAGATGTTCTGCTTGTGTTTCTAAACTAGGAGGTACAGACCAATAAGCAGCTATTGCACCTATATTTGCTGCTATAGTTTCCACTGGCTGTTGAAATCCTGGACGACGACTACCATGAGCAATTAAAATCCATGCCTGGGTTGTGATATCAGCCATTTGTTGGGATAACAACTGTGTCAAACCAGGGTTGCTACCTAAATATGAAAGCAATTCCAGGCTGATATCTTCTCCTACAGTTTGTTGTGCTAGTGCTACTTCTTCAGGGATTTCTTGCATAACATGGACTCCCGGTAACAGAAATAGCGGAATAATTTTGAGATTGTTACATCCAGCCACAACCGCACTATAAGCAAACTCTTTGATTTGGATGTGCAGAGGTTCAGGACGTGTTTCTAAATAAGCCAAGCCTACTAGTTTTTTGCCTGATGCGTAACTTTGCTGCTTTCTATCTATCAACTCTGTCAATTGCTGCAAAGCAATTTCTGGACGTGGGTCAAGGCTTCCATGAGATACCAGCAGATATGCAGATGACATTGGTAAAAGTGTAACTCTTGCTAACTAAGCTTAATCTTAGATGGAAGAGTTGGTGAAGATTATTGCTCTTCGGCGCTGTAAGTATAAAAATTATGAAAAGCTCCCACCGTTTCAAACTTGTACCCAGGTAGCCAAGCACCAAGAGTTAAATCTGTGCGATACACACTAAACAACAAAAAGTCTTGTCTTTCCGTCGTCTTAGCCAGCAATTCTCGCATCTGAGGATTAGTGGAATCTACTAGTTTGCCACAGTTAGAGTTAAGTAAACTTTCAATCAGCTTAGATGTTTTTTTACACACATCATTTTTTAAATATTGTGTCAGTCGGTGTACTGCATACTCTTCATATTCATCGGAAGTGGGATTGGTTTTAGACATTGCTACGCCAACTATAGCTATGCTGGTAGCGATCGCCAATGCCATTATGGTCAAAAGCTTGATATTTCTCACTGTCATCTTCTGATAGTCATTAGTGTTCCTGGACTATACATTAGTAAAGTCCGTTCCTTGAAAAAAATGCTTGCTCAATCACTAAATAGATGCTATGTTTAGTAAGCGATAAATGAATGGCGAGCGTAGCCAAGTGGTTAAGGCAGTGGTTTGTGGTACCACCATTCGTGGGTTCAATTCCCATCGTTCGCCCTAGTTAATATAAATTACTAACATCAACGGTGTAAACCGGAATAGCTAAATGTGATTTTGGCAATTCCGGTTAAACCTTTGTAAACACTTTAATTTTAATAAATAACCACTTGTAAAGGTTGTCATTAGTATTGGCAAATAACAGCCTCAATCACACAACATAAACGCACAAAAGCATATCCAATCTTGCTTAAGTTAGAAATATAGCAATTCCCAAGCAAATGAAATACACCCAACCAGAGTTGGAAACGCTACATAACATTAAAAAGGGAAGCAAATTGATTTTTTTGCTTCCCAATAAATTTCTTATTTGCAAAAATCACTATTAGAAAATTCCTAAAAGAAAGATAAAAGTCATCCCACAGAATAGGATGAATGAGATAATCAAGATATTGCCAATGCTGTGGTCGGTTGTTGGGAATTTATGCGAATGGTCTTGCATATACACCGTCCCTGATTGAATCATTATGTGCTGCAATTATAGCTAGGACAAATCTGAATTAATTTAACTAATATCAAAAGTTGATTTTATTTGATTTAAGTTCAAACTTATTGTCAGTTTTAAGATAAAAATATTAACTTTTCTTACCGATTTGCTCGGCAATATTTAGTCTATTGATAAAAGTTAATCTTGAATAGATTGCTAGTGTAGTTAATTGTCAAAAAATGTATAGGCGATGACTAGTATGCTGACTAAACATACGTATTAATTTTGTAGCCGTAACCAAAGTAGTTAGGACATTGGTAAACGATAAAACTTAGACACCAAAAGACTTTTAACTCTGTCACCTGTCATCTGTCCGCTGCTAGAAATTAGCTTTTTTTAAGTCATTAACCAAGATGAAAATGATCGGCATCCATCAAGAGATAGCTTTTAGATAAAAATTGCCATCTTTGATAATTCAGGTATTGAAAGCATTAGATAAACTGAATCATCCTGAAGTTAGGAAAATTGTCCACCTTTAGTTAGAGGGAATAATACTGAGTTATCGCTACTTTAAGTAAAGAAGAACACGAATGAAGCCCGTAAACTTGGAAACACAGATAGAAATAGTTTATCTGTGTTTATTTGTGTTTGTACCTATTGATTTCGAGGTGAATATGTCTGAATTGATCCAAGCAGTCCTAGAGAGTGAAGAAAAAAATGATTTACGTGCCTTTCTTAGTCAACTACGCCAACAAGACAAAAATTACTTGCTGCGGAATGACATATTGTATGTATATAGTGAATATTGCTCGAAAACTGAAAAGCCCGAAAAGTTATACACTTTTTCACTCTTAGGGAAACTCCTCTACTACACTCAAGAAATCATTCAAGAAGACTCCACTTTTTGTTTTATTATCCGTCCTCAGATTGCTAGTCAAGAAGTTTATCGGTTGACAGCAGACTTGAGTGTAGAAGCAATGACAGTACAAGAACTGCTGGATCTGCGCGATCGCCTCGTCAACAAATTCCACCCCAACGAAGGCGACTTGCTAGAATTAGACTTCGGCCCTTTTTACGACTACACACCAGTCATCCGCGACCCCAAAAATATCGGTAAGGGCGTACAATATCTTAACCGTTATCTTTCTAGCAAACTCTTCCAAGACCCCAAACAATGGCTAGAAAGCTTATTTAGTTTCTTACGCCTGCATCAATATAATGGCATTCAACTACTAATTAATAATCGGATTCAATCACAGCAACAACTATCGCAACAAGTTAAAAAAGCCATCGCTTTTGTTAACGAACGCCCTAGTGATGAACTCTACGATGAATTCCGCTTTCAATTGCAAACATTGGGTTTTGAACCAGGTTGGGGAAACACCGCGCAAAGGGTAGAAGAAACTTTAAACATATTAGACGAATTAATTGATTCACCCGGCCCCCAAACTCTAGAAGCATTTATTTCCCGTGTTCCGATGATTTTTAGAATCGTCTTGGTTTCCGCACACGGTTGGTTTGGACAAGAGGGAGTATTAGGAAGACCCGATACAGGTGGTCAGGTTGTTTACGTTCTCGACCAAGCTAGAAATTTAGAAAAGCAACTACAAGAAGATGTCTTACTTGCTGGTTTAGACGGGCTGAATGTTCAACCAAAAGTGATTATCCTCACCCGCTTGATTCCGAATAGCGATGGTACACTATGTAACCAAAGACTCGAAAAAGTTCACGGTACAGATAATGCGTGGATTTTGCGTGTACCATTGCGGGACTTTAATCCCAAGATGACACAAAATTGGATTTCTCGATTTGAGTTTTGGCCTTATTTAGAAACCTTCGCCATTGACTCAGAAAGAGAACTGTTAGCTGAATTCCACGGTAAACCCGACTTAATTGTGGGTAACTATACTGATGGAAACCTAGTCGCCTTTCTCTTGGCGCGAAGGATGAAAGTTACCCAGTGTAATATCGCCCATGCTTTAGAAAAATCCAAATACTTGTTTAGTAATCTTTATTGGCAAGATTTAGATGAGAAATATCATTTCTCATTACAATTTACTGCTGACTTGATCGCCATGAATGCTGCTAACTTTGTCGTCAGTAGCACTTACCAAGAAATTGTTGGTACACCTGATAGTGTGGGACAATATGAGTCCTATAAATGCTTCACCATGCCTGAGTTGTATCATGTGGTGAATGGTATTGAATTATTTAGCCCTAAATTTAATGTTGTTCCGCCTGGGGTGAACGAAAATTATTACTTTCCCTATACGCGAACGCAAGAACGGGTAGAAAGCGATCGCTTGCGCTTGGACGAAATGTTATTTACCTTAGAAGACTCTAGTCAAATTTTTGGTAAACTTGATGACCGCAACAAGCGCCCGATATTTTCAATGGCGCGTCTCGACCGCATTAAAAACTTGACTGGTTTAGCCGAATGTTTTGGTCAAAGCAAAGATTTGCAAGAGCATTGTAACTTAATTTTAGTCGCAGGTAAGTTACGCACCGAAGAATCAGATGATAATGAAGAACGCGATGAAATTGTCAAACTTTACCACATTATTGATGAATACAATTTACATGGCAAAATTCGCTGGTTAGGTGTGCGCCTGTCCAAAAGTGACTCTGGCGAAATCTATCGCGTGATTGCTGACCGTAAAGGTGTTTTTGTCCAACCAGCTTTATTTGAAGCCTTTGGTTTAACAATTTTAGAATCCATGATTTCTGGATTACCTAATTTTGCCACTCAATTTGGGGGGCCTTTAGAAATTATTCAAGATAGAGTTAACGGATTTTACATTAACCCCACTAATTTAACAGAAACAGCCACAAAAATATTAGATTTTGTGACTAAATGCGAACAAAATCCTGAGTATTGGGAATCAATTTCTCAGAAAGCAATTGACCGAGTTTACACTACATACACTTGGAAAATTCACACTACAAAGCTGTTATCTTTAGCCAGAATTTACGGCTTCTGGAACTTTACATCTAAAGAAAACCGTGAGGATTTATTACGCTATCTAGAAAGTTTGTTCTATTTAATCTACAAACCCAGAGCGCAACAACTTCTAGAGCAGCATAAATATCGGTAATTGATCAATAGTCAATAGTAAAAACCATTGACTATTGACTATTAATTATCTTGTCAAATACAACCAAGTTCTCGGCCCAACGATCCCATCTGTGGTTAAATTGCGGCGGCTTTGAAAGGCTTTCACAGCGCTTTCTGTCACCGCCCCATAAACTCCATCGACGCGCATAGCATAGCCGTTAGCGATAAGTAGCTTTTGCAAAACTCTCACAGCTAAACCGGAATTACCAAAACGTAGATTAGGGACAGTTCGTCCAGAAAATCTTGAAGCCCTGGCTAACAGAATTTCTTCATCATTAAGCCGTTGAGCTATCAGGCGTTGTGAACGTGGAAACTTGACATTTACAGGCTGAAAATTCTTAAATTCAGATAAACTATATAAATCTTTAGTAGGTTTTTTCTCTGCTTTTTTGACTAGAATTTTTTCAGGCTCAGAATTAAAAGCTACGAGAGTAGCTTGAGGCTTTTCTTTGAGCTGCGTGAATTCAGATGGCGTGATATTTGTATCTTGATCAAATTGAGATGACTGCCCTGGTGTTGTTGTCTGCACGCCATTGTCTAGCTGAATTACAGGCTGCTGGGTTACATGAGACGGAGATGGTTGTTTTGCAATTAACATACCCGTCATCAGCAGGACAATATCACTCATTGTTTTTGATGTTATTAACACCCATATTTCCTTTGACAGAAAAATTTTCGTGATTCCGGAATGGTGTGTCCTAAAAATAAAAAAATATAATAATTTTGTGTGACGAGAAACAGAAGCGATCGCCAAGCAATGCTTAATCATGCCTTATACAATCGACAATCACTCGTTTGCTGTTTTTATGTCCCTGCTTTCCTTGAAAATAATAAACTCTAGATAATAAAAAAAATATTCTATCTTAAGCAGTATCTCTAACGGTTAATAAGATTTGAATAAGAAAATAACTTGAATGTTTTAGACTTGATGAAGATACAAAATTCTGGTTACATAGCAAACAAAGTACCAAATTAACTCTACCGATAAACAGAAGCGATCGCTGTATAAAAGTAACAAGCGATCGCTATCTGATAATTGTCACTATCCAATGCTAGAGATAACAGGATGGAAGTAAAAAGCAAAGCCTAAAACGGTATATGCAGCTAACAGCAAAATGCCTTCCAACCAATTAGATTTACCATCAGAACTAATACTGTTAGCAATTAATACCGACACAGCCACAGCTACCAATTCAAAGGGATTAAAATCTAAATCCATTGGTTTACCAAGTACCCACCCGGCTATTACTAACACCGGAGCGACAAATAAGGCAATCTGCATACTGGAACCTACCGCCACAGATACAGAAAGATCCATCTTATCTTTCATCGCTACGGTAACAGCAGTGGCGTGTTCTGCGGCATTACCCACAATCGGAACTAAAATTACACCTGTAAACAATGCTGTCAAACCAAGCTGAGATGTAGCGACTTCTAAAGAATCCACTAACATTTCTGATTCGAGGGCGACTAGTAAGGTACATACCAACAACACCCCAGTCCACAACAAAATATTTGGTTTTTCGTGGGAATCTTCCTTATCTTCCGCCTCAGCAACACCCACATCATATAGATAGGCGTGGGTTTTCATGGAAAACAGCAGCGTCAAGGCGTAGACCAAAATTAACACCACTGCCACAGCCAGAGAAAGATTTTGCAGAGTTTGTTCATCAATACCTTGGGAAGTATAGTTCATGGCCGTGGGGAGCAAAATGGCAATCACCGCCAAATTCATCGAAGCAGCATTCACCCGCGCCACAATGGGCTGAAATGTTTGTTCTTTGTGGCGTAGCCCTCCCAAAAACATCGAAAGACCCATCACCAGCAATAAGTTACTGACAATCGAGCCTGTGATACTGGCTTTAACTACATTTACCAGTCCAGCGTTCAAAGCTATTAAAGCAATGATCAATTCTGTCGCATTCCCAAAGGTGGCGTTTAATAATCCGCCCAGGGTTGGGCCTACTACCACCGCAATTTCTTCAGTAGCTGTCCCCATCCAAGCCGCTAAAGGCAAAATAGCTAAACCAGCGGCGACAAATACGATTAAATCTCCCCATTCGAGAAAATGCGCCGCTAATGAAACTGGAATAAATAGCAACAGCACGAAAAAAACAATGTTTTTAGCTGACATTTGGTTACTTTAGTTAAAGTTATCCTAGAAAAACGCTGAATGAAGTATGGGGAAGATGAGAAAGTTAAGGGAATTAGGGTTTGGGGTTTAGGATGTCAGGGTTTTAAACACACACATTCTCCCAATTTGAAAAGTCTCATTGTATATAGCAGTTTCCCATTGTATGATGTACACCCTAATTAACTAGACTCTAACCTCAACGAAATAGAGACGCGATCAGTCTTGAATTATTCTTCCCAATTTTGCTTATCTGTCTCATCCTCCGCAGTACTCATAACTCAGCACTTCAATAGGATACTCTCAACCATCAGTTAACCCATTGAGAGAATTTACTAAACTCAGCCCTATGGATAAAAATTAGTTTTGTCAGATTATGTAAATTAAAATTGCGTTTTCTAGATTTTTTGCAATCTTTTGTAGCAAAAATATCAGTTTAGTAGTAGCAAACTACACAAGAAATCGAGTTTAATAGATTAAAAGACGATGAAATTTTTATTGGCATTGGAACTGCCAAAGTAAAAACCTTAATAAAGGTGTTGTTAGATGGCTGAGAATTTAGTGATACTTGAGAAACAGCCATCAGATAACGCAGATTTCCCACTCTAGTCAGACTGCTTTCTCAGGAATTAGACTGTATCCTAGACACATAGTTTTAGTCTATACCGGATTTTGTCGGCAACCCTGTGTAGATCAGGTTGGAATACAACGCTAAAAGCGTTGCTACAAGTTTTTTGTTTTGGATAAATATACATACATGACTTCTGCTGCTGAATTGCCAGGAAGCTCTGGTACTACGTCTACTCATCATCCTACTGCCCAAAATACTCACCATAATGATCCCCTGAGAACATCTACTGGTGTGTATGTCACAGTGCATGGTCATTTTTATCAACCACCGCGCGAAAACCCTTATCTAGACGCAATTGAGCGTCAACCTAGTGCTGCACCTTTCCATGATTGGAATGAGCGCATTCACTATGAATGCTATCGTCCTAATGCCTTTGCTAGAATCGTGAACGATCAGGGCGAAGTCATGGGGATCGTGAATAATTACGAGTATCTCAGCTTTAACATTGGCCCTACCTTGATGTCGTGGCTAGAACGCTACGATGTGGAGGTTTATCAACGAATTTTAGAGGCAGATGCCAAAAGCGCTAAACGTTTGCAAGGTCATGGTAATGCGATCGCGCAAGTATATAATCACATCATCATGCCTCTGGCTAACGAACGCGATAAATACACGCAAATTCGCTGGGGCAAAGAAGACTTCAAATCCCGCTTTGGCCGCGATCCCGAAGGTATTTGGTTAGCAGAAACAGGTGTAGACTACGCAACCATAGAAGCTTTAATTGCTGAAGGTATTCGTTTCATTATCTTGGCACCATCGCAAGCACAACGTTGCCGTCCTTTACCAAACAAAAATGATCCCCAGCCAGAATGGTATGAAGTTGGTGGTAGTCAGATTGATCCCACCCGTCCTTATCGTTGCTATTTGAAGCCGACTTTAAATAATCTGGCTTCACCGCTGAGTATGATCTCTGCCACAGAGAGTATTGACGCATCCGTAGAAGGACTACCTTATATTGATATTTTCTTCTACGATGGCCCGATATCGCGGGATATGGGTTTTACAGATGTTACCTACAGTTCCAATTACTTGGCTGGACGTATTGGTTCAGCGGTGCGTGGGGATCATCGGCCAGCCCAATTGATTTCTGTCGCCACCGATGGGGAAACTTTTGGACATCATAAAAAAGGTACCGAAAAAACCTTAGCTTACGCCTTTACCCAAGAATTCCCGCGTCATGATTGGACAGTCACAAACTTTGCCCACTACCTCAGCTTAAATCCTCCCACCTGGGAAGTAGAACTCAAGCCCATCACGGCTTGGAGTTGCGCTCACGGTGTCGATAGATGGCAAGATGACTGTGGTTGTGGTGGTGAAGGTGGTGTTTGGCATCAAAAATGGCGGCGGCCTTTACGCAATGCCTTAAATTGGCTGCGGGATCAATTAGTTGAAGTGTATGAAGAATATGGCCAGCACTTCTTCAAAGATCCCTGGTTAGCCAGAGATGAATATATCAAAGTTATCCGCGATCGCTCTTCTACCAATGTCAGCCGCTTCCTGTCCCGTCATCAAACGCACAAACTCACCGCCGCCGAACAAGTAGATGCTTTGCGTTTATTGGAAATGCAGCGTCACGCCTTGTTAATGTTCACCAGTTGCGGCTGGTTTTTTGAAGAACTATCTCGCCCCGAAGGAACTCAGATTCTCCGTTACGCCTCCCGTGCGTTAGAACTGGCGGGAGATGTGGCTGGTGTGCAATTAGAAAAAGGTTTCGTCAAACGCCTGGGTTTAGCACCCAGCAATGTAGACTTTTTCAAGCATGGTGGCGAAATTTATCGTCAGTTGGTACTAACGGCTCAAGTTAGCTTCAAGCAAGTTGCTTCCCACTATGCGATTACTTCACTGTTTAATAATCACAGACCAGCAGAAACTTGCAATTTCCCAGGACTAGATACTTCGAGTTCTCTGCATCATCCTTGCCAAAAGCGAGTTTATTGCTACACCAGCAATGAGTTAGACTACCAACGGCAAAGTATGGGGGCGCTAACTTTGGTTGTTGGACATTTAAAGTTAGTTTCCGAAATTACTTGGGAAAGTGAACATTTAGTATTTGCCGTGTTGCATTTAGGCGGTTGGGATTTTCACTGCTGCATTCAACAATTTACTGGGCGACGTGATTACAGCCAATTTAAAGAAAAATTGTTTACCGCATTCCAACAAGCCAGCGCAGCCCACACCATTTTGGTGATGACACAGTTATTTGGCAATGAAACCTTCAGCTTACAGAATCTCTTTGCCGAAGAACGTCATCGAATTATGCGGTTAATTAATCAAGAAACATTGAACCGATTAGACCAACTATATACTCAGACATACCGAGAAAATTACGGCGTACTCATGGCATTCCATCGGGATGAACTAGAAGTACCCCAAGAATTGCAAGTAGCAGCAGAGATTGCTTTAGGATATCGCTGTATGACCACATTGCGATCGCTAGAGCAAGATATCGCTGAACCACAATCTTGTTGGAATCACATTGTAGAACTAAACGCGATCGCCACAGAAGCTAAACATCTGCATTGTCGCTTAAATATTCCTGAAGGTAAGCAAATTTTAGAGCAATTGATTTTGCGATCGCTCTGGCAATTATTACACGATGCCAACGGTAGTTTTACTACAGATATCCAATTGTTAGAAAGATTGATTGATGTCGGATATCAACTCAACTTGGGTATTTCTCTCTATCGTTCCCAAGAACTCTATTTCAGTTGTCTGCACAGTCAGATAGCACCTGCTTGTATGACCAGCCTGATTAATCAAGAAGATACTAATCAGTGTCGACAGTTGTTGAAATTGGGTCAAAAATTAGGTGTTGATGTCAATGCAATTTTAAGACAGTTGGATTAGGTACTGCCGAGAAATGTTGCATTGTCCATCAATATATTCCGATCCCCAATTTATCAAAGAAGTTGGGGATTTTTTTGTTCACCCATTATGTCGCATTGAGCGAGATTTCACCTGCACTAGAAAAATGATCGCTCCTATTAGCCTAAATTTAGAGGAGCGATCGCTGCACAAACAAAAGTGGAACATTCGCAATTATCTACTGAGTAGCAATCTTATTTAATATACTTAGGATAGATTTACTATATATCATTAGGCTGATATGGCCATCTTCAATGAGTTGTCAGAATTCTTGGGTAGATTGTGATTTTTGATTGATGCAGTAATACTTGACTGAAAGCACACCGTTGACTTATGACTATTGACCAATACAACTATTAACAAATTATTTATGACTCGGATTATCGGTTTAATTAGTGGCACATCAGTAGATGGCATTGACGCGGCTTTAGTAGATATTTCTGGTACAGATTTAGATCTAAATGTGGAGTTGTTAGCAGGACAAACATATCCTTATCCGGCTGAACTCAGAGAAAGTATTTTAGCTGTCTGTGCCGGTAAAGCCATCTCAATGGCAGAATTTGCCGAATTAGATGATGCGATCGCCTTGAATTTCGCTCAAGCTGCTGAGAATATTCAAACAGGTCATCAGCCAGCCACTTTAATCGGTTCCCACGGACAAACAGTCTTCCATCGACCACCAATCAAAACAGGAGAACAGAACTCCTGTTTAGGTTATACTCTGCAACTTGGACGTGGTGATTTGATCGCTAGTATCACCGGAATTACCACTATCAGTAATTTTCGTGTGGCTGATATTGCTATTGGTGGTCATGGCGCACCACTGGTACCCAGAGTTGATGCTTATTTACTTAGTCATCCAGAAGAAGGACGTTGCATTCAAAATCTTGGCGGGATTGGTAATGTAGCTTATATCCCACCTCGCCGCGATAATTGGTTGGAAAAAATGCGTGGTTGGGATACTGGCCCAGGAAATAGCCTGTTAGATTTAGCTGTGGAGCATTTAACCAATGGGACAAAAACCTATGATGAAGATGGTAAATGGGCGGCGACTGGTACTGCTTGCCAATTTTTAGTTGACCAATGGTTACAGCAAGATTATTTTCATTTACCACCACCCAAATCTACAGGACGGGAATTATTTGGTGTAGATTACTTAAATCAATGTTTAAAAGATGCCGGGCCATACCAACTCAGCCCAGCCGACTTTCTTGCAACCTTAACAGAACTGACAGCGGCTTCTATTGTTCACAGTTACCAAACGTTTTTGCCACAAATGCCAGAACGCATCTTTTTATGTGGTGGTGGTAGTCGCAATTTGTATTTAAAACAAAGAATACAATCATTATTAAAAACAATCCCCGTCTTAACTACCGATGAAATCGGCTTGAGTGCAAATTTTAAAGAAGCGATCGCATTTGCAGTTTTAGCCTACTGGCGACAGCTAGGTATCCCCGGCAACCTGCCATCAGCAACAGGCGCACCCCATGAAGTGCTACTCGGCGAAATTCACCCAGCTGAAAATAAGTTTTGATGACTTAAGCACCTGACATTTTCAGGTTTCAAATATATCTTTGAGTCGTAAGGGTACTCGATCAAGACAAGGAACTGAGAAGGTGGGTCACACTTTTCTAATGGAACCAGGACGCTGGATATTACAAGGCAATTGGCTAGAACGCAATGGGATGCCAATCAGCGTAAAGGGTATGACCTTAGTTGCTTGGAATCGAGATAACTGGTTCACAATGGCCACAAAGCTGATTTTTCCCGGCAGCGATCGCTCGGAAATCTCTTTACAATACAAAGGGCGTTTGCATGAAGGCGAACGCCAGTATACTTTCTTGCTTCAGCATAATCTTTTCGGGCAAATAGAAGGCGAAGGCTGGATTGGTCTAGATACAATTGTCCAGCGCTATTGGGTACTGAGCGATCGCCAACGTCGCAGTGGCTTTGAAACAATCTATCGTCTCTCCAATGACACTTACTATTTAAGTTGTGGTGTTATGTCAGGTCATTCTTTAACTAGCACAATGGAAGCCAGCTTAGAACGTCAACCGCTGAAATAGTGCTGAGTACAACCCCAGAGTTAAAACTAGGGGATTGAAGCCAGGACGAGCGATTGTAAATCAATAGAAACCATAGATAATTATTTAGTTAAATTTGGGCAGACTAAAAATACATCAACATCAGAGTGCGGAATGTTAGCAAACTTCAGGATGAATCTACCATTCCGTAGGTTTGAATTGCCATCTTTCAGCAATTGTCAACAGTGATTTATCTAGAAACAGATTCTAGATAAATCAAAAAATGCCAGTTTTAACGTACTTATTTTCCTACACACTTACAATCAATCTGCTTTTGGAGTCGAATGTTTTATGTCAGACCCCAACATTGGACGCTTACTCGGCAAACGCTATCAGCTTCAAGAATTAATTGGTACTGGAGCAATGGGTCGAGTTTATCGTGCTAAAGATATTTTGTTGGGAGGAGTACCTGTTGCTGTCAAGTTTCTCGCCCTCTCGATTCAAAATGAAAAAATGCGGTTACAAGAACGCTTTGAGCGAGAAGCGAAAACCTGTGCTTTGCTAGGGCAAAAAAGCATTCACATTGTGCGAGTCATGGACTATGGCGTAGATGAAAATAATACGCCCTTTTACGTGATGGAATATCTTCAAGGACATAGCCTGAGTCAGATTATTCGTCAGCACTATCTAGCTTTACCCAGATTCTTGAGTATGGTGCGTCAAATCGGACTCGGTTTACAGTGCGCCCATGATGGTATACCAGTTGATGGCACTGTTTATCCCATCATTCATCGTGATATTAAACCCAGTAATATGCTGGTAATTCAGGACTCCAGCTTTGGGGAATTAATCAAAATTCTGGATTTTGGCATTGCTAAGTTACTCCAAGCCAATAGCGACCAGACAAAATTTTATTTAGGAACTTTGGCTTATTCTTCTCCCGAACAGATGGAGGGTAAGGAATTAGACAATCGGTCGGATATTTACAGTTTAGGTGTGATGATGTTTGAGATGCTGACTGGCAAGATGCCGTTATTAGCACCTACTCATTCCTTTGGCGCATGGTATAAAACCCATCACAGTCTCGAACCACGCTCCTTTACTGAAGTTAATCCTGGGGTGCAAATTCCCAAAGAAGTACAAAATTTAGTGATGAGTTGTTTAGCTAAAGCACCAAGCGATCGCCCTCAGAAGGTGAGTGAAATCTTAAAGGCGCTAGAATCTATTGAACAGAATTATCGCTCACCCATAGTTCAACCAAGTAACCCAACACCTAAACCTGTGGCTACTCGTAGCTTAACCATTCCCGTTGAGCAGCAGCCAAAGACAAAAGTTGATGTCCAGGTGTTGTCTTCACATGATGAAATCCTACGTTCTGCTGCTTGGCCAGACAATAAGCCAATTGCTGATATTGTGTTTCCCCAGACGATGCGCGTTAATAATGAGGTTTTACCAACTCTCTGGGTGATGCTACCACAGCGGGAAATTCTTAAAAGGTTTGCCTGCGATCGTTATAATCAATTCCTATTTCTGCCTGCGCCTCACCCTATGGCACTATGGATTACGGTTATCTACAATCGCAAACACGGTGTTAAGTGGTTGCCTTACTATCTGGATCTCAAGACTAGTTTCGGGCAAGAAGTAGCTAGATTATTAGCAAAAACTGGTTACTATCGGTTGTTATTCTTTGCGCGGGAAGCACCCAGTCGCTGTTCTCATATCCTACTTTCTAGTATCGCTACGGCTCAACGCCAAAACCTAGAACAGTGGGCAGAAGAAAGTAAAGTCTCAGCTTCATCTGTAGATCCGCAACTTGGTAAAAATGTACTAAAAAGTGAGTACGAAAAAATTAAACCCCAAATCTTGTCTAAATTAGAAGCAATGGCTACAGACGTTCCCCTCGATCTTTCGAGCTAGAATGTGGCTGATTGCAAAGTGTAAACTTTTATAACAATAAATCTATATTCGGTTGTAAGCCTTACGTTATAGCAAATATAATGATTAGCGATGGCAAGTGTTCAACTGTGATTAATTGGATCTACGCAAATCGTGTTATGTATCCAATACAGCACATAAATTAGTTTACTTAAATAGCCATAACTACAATGTTTTGGCTAGTTATGATTGCTAATTTATCCCCTACAATACAAATTTAGTCTTAACAAATATGTGCAGCCTTTATTTTGGCTAGGCATAGAGTTAGATTAAAAACAATCAATTTACAATTCTTGAACTAAAGTTGACGCCCCAGCATCCCCAGCTCCTTTCCTTCTTGGAACCGAGCAAGAGAAGGAGGTCGCCACTAAGACACAAAAGAACTCTATGCCAGAGTGGAACCAGAATCTAAGCCCCACTGATGCTTGAGTAACTCTTGATAAGTAGCCTCCCGCACAACCATTTGCTCATAGAGCTTGACTAAAAAGTCTTTAGCTTGGTCATGGCTCATATTTTGCACTTGGGTAGCGAATGAACGGATACTGAATTGTTGTTCCAAAGATAATTCAATTGGTTGGTTCATAGTAAACTCCGAAAACAACGCGTAAAAGAGAGATTTAGGGGGAAAATCCTACAAAGGATTGATATGGGACTAACAGTAGCTCTACATTTGTTCCTACGTATTAAGAAAGATAACAATTGTTTGACTGTTTGCCCACACTCTTTGGGATAAACTTTGGGTGTCTTTAACAGCTTTTGCCTAAACCTACTGGTATACAACTCAAGTATGCTCAGGCAAATTCCGGGAAATTTCACAAATAGTGAAATTAAATACCTCACTTTAACCATGCAGAGTTGAAGCTTCTCTGGCAGGGAGAAACTTATAGAAGCAAGGGGAAGTGAAAGGTATTAAACCTGAATTATATGCGCCCTACCGTATTATCTGCAAGATGTCAATTCAACAAATTATATAAACTCAGCCTCCAACAGCTAAATTTTGGAAGTTAAAAGTATTTTTATCAAGTTGTAAAGAATAAAAATGCTCAGGCTGAACAAATTGCTAAGTATATTTACTAAAAAATTTCCAAAGTCAAAATTCCAAAGTCAAAAGTAACTTATACCCAGCCGAGAACAGGGAATAAGGAGATTTCCTTATTCCCTGTTCTCGGCTGTGGCCAGTGACTCTTGACTGTTTTGTAGTTCAACCTTGTAATTCTACAATGACGACTGTGATGTTATCGTGTCCTCCTTGCTCTTTAGCCGCTTCAATCAAGGAGACAGAGGCTTTCTCTAGCAAGGGAATGTTTTGTAGACAGTCAGCAATCTTTTCATCTACCAGTTCTTCGGTGAGACCATCACTGCATAATAGCAAGCGATCGCCTGCTGTAACATCCAGTGGTTGCACATCAAATTGATGGAGGTCTTCTCGACCCAAACAACGCGATAAAACATGGCGGAAGGGGTGAATTCGGGCTTCGTCGGAAGTGATGTCACCAATTTTGATTGCTCTTGCTACCCAGGTATGGTCTTCCGTGATTTGGGTGAGTTGTGCATCTCGCAAGCGATACAATCTAGAGTCGCCAATGTGAGCGCACCAAGGAGATTCTGCTTGGCGAAAAAGTACTACAACCACAGTAGTACCCATATCAGCGCGTTCTGGATGGTTTTGCTGATCTAGTAAAATTGCCTCATTAGCTTGCCACAAAGCTTTTTCGAGCAATTCTGGGTCTGATTCCCCAGAATTCCAGTTGGCTACTAAATGGGCTTGAATTTCTCGTGTTGCAATGTGGCTTGCTTCTTCACCGCCAGCGTGACCACCCATCCCATCAGCAACGATAAAAAATCGCCCTTCAGGGTCAACATAATAAGCATCTTGGTTACTAGAACGAATAAGTCCCGGATCACTAAAACCCGTGAATTTCAATTTCATAATTTTTTAAGGCAATAATTAATACATACGTTCATATCGATCGAGGCGAATAAGTAAGCGGATCAGGATTACTGAGACTGCTGCTGCAATCAAACCAGCCAGCAGTGCCAACCATACATAATGATTCACCAATAAAATGGTTGCTGACAGAGTAAATCCACTGATTATCAAAGCGTAGCTAATTCCTAGTTGAATATTGCCCTGTCGCCGCAGCAGGCGTTCTGATTCTATAGAACGCACCCGCACGCGCATATCACCACGCTCTAATTTTTCCAGTGTATC
This sequence comes from Nostoc sp. LEGE 06077, assembly GCF_015207705.1. GTDB lineage: Bacteria > Cyanobacteriota > Cyanobacteriia > Cyanobacteriales > Nostocaceae > Nostoc_B. The sequence goes on along the minus strand of NZ_JADEWI010000047.1, from coordinate 3,803 downwards.
TTCTAGCCTACGTGGTAGCCCAAATGCTGTCGTACTCACCTGTACTGCTTGACGACTTAATTCATTGAGGAAGCTATTACTGTCAGCGCCATTCATATTTGTCATAAGCTGCATTGCATAAGGTTGGGCAACTTCCATAAAATTAAATTCTGGATCTAAGCCCTTACCTACCCCTTCTAGGGTGGAAAAAGCTCGCATCACAAAAGTGAAAGTTGCGGGAAATCTAAATGGCTGATTATAAGCTATTTCGTATAGATCATCACTAATTGCTGCTACTGATTGGGCTTCAAACGGCTTATCCATAAAATGATCCAGCATATACTGGACAGAACGCCGTACTGGCCCCATATCATCAACTGGTGCGATCGCTCCTAAATTAACCAGTGATTCTACCACGCGATCGCCATCTTTTTGAGCAATCCCAAACAAAGTTTCCATCAATCCTTCTCGGACATTGGACTTAATTCGCCCCATCATGCCGAAGTCATAGAAGATCAACCCACCACCATCTGCACTGACAGCAATATTTCCTGGATGGGGGTCAGCATGGAAAAAGCCATTATTCAGCAGTTGGTGTAAATAAGCTTGAGCGCCTTGACGCGCAATTAACTTACGGTCTAAACCCGCAGCTTCTAACGCTTCATATTGACTAATTTTAATCCCCGGAAGATATTCTAAAGTTAGAACCCGTGGCGAAGTGTAACGCCAATAGATTCTTGGCACTTTCACCCAGTCATAACCACGAAAGTTGCGACGAAATGTATCAGCGTTACGACCTTCACTGAGATAATCGATTTCTTCCCAAAGAATGCGACAACATTCTTCGTAAATCCCCATCCAATCTCGTCCCTTACCCCATTTGGGATGGTTTTGGAAGTAACGAGCAATTCCTTTGAGAATTTGTAAATCTATTTCAAATAACTTCTTTAGTCCGGGACGCTGTACTTTGACTACAATAGCTTCCCCACTGTGCAGCACACCTTTATGCACCTGTCCTAGACTCGCAGCCGCTAGAGGAATAGGTTCAAAACTTTGGAAAAGTTCAGGAATTTTTTTTCCCAGTTCTTGCTCGATAATCGTTTCTACTTGCTCATAGCTAAACGCTGGAACTTTATCTTGCAGCTTCGATAACTCTTCAACATATTCACTAGGGAATATGTCAGCACGAGTCGAAAACAATTGCCCAACTTTAATAAAAGTCGGCCCTAAATTTAGTAGGGTGTTACGAACCCAAATGGCTTGGGCTTTGCGCCTTGCTGCTTGTTTTGCTTCCGTTACACCACCTGGATAACTCCAAGACTTGTTGTAACGCCACAATTTGAACATAAAGGTCAACACAAAAGACCAAATGTCTACAAAGCGGCGTTTGCTAGAGTAGTTTTCACGATTCCAACGGTATGCTTTGTCTGAATAACTCTGTTCCATATCTTTTGCGTACCGTTGGTTTGTCACTGAATCAACTGGAAGATAAGACACTCTGATTCCTAAACTGTGTTTGATAAAGGTGTCATTTGTTAGTTGTCATTTGTCATACCATGCGGGAAGTCGCTAACGCGTCTATGTCATTTGTGATGACTATTGACTATTGACTAAATAACTATTGACTATACAGAACTGCTGCGATAGCGCTGTAATTCATTACGCAATAGAGCAATTTCGGCTCGTAGCTCATCAATATTTGCTTGCAAATCAACAGGATCTTGCCCAGAAGCAGTTGTTTGACCAACATTAGCTGCTTCTGATGCCCGATTTGCTCGTTGTGTGACTTCTTCTGTAAACTGACGCAGTTGCTCTCTGGCTTCGGCATCAAACTTACCTAATTCACTCAACGCATCGGTCAAAGCAACTTCTAGGCGCTCATTAATGACTTCAGCTACTGCTCTGCCTACGAAAAAGGCTTGTAAAAGAGGGTTACTCATAAATTTTTGTTACGCTCGTCCGCAAGAAAATTATAACTTGCTCGTATGCGTTGCTGCTTCTATCTGAGAGTTCGGAGTTAATTGTACAAGTTAAAGTTATAAACTTTACTATTTTTATTTATAACTATATAAATATATATCCATTAAAGCAATTAACTAATAACTCATATATTAAGAAAATCTAAAAATATTAGGTTATTTTCCCTAAAAGCTCCCCTAATGTGCTGATTTCTTTAGAAAAAAATGGCATTTAAAAAAGATAAACTACTGAATTTTATTTAAGGTTTAAAAAATCTAGCGACTAAAAGATTATAGTAAAAAATATTCAATAATAACGATTTTTAAAATTGGCATATTTCTCTAGAATAATTATGTCTATTAGTTTTTGTCGATTGCCAAAAAGTCCAGTCTGTAAATTAGCCTTAATTTTTGTGGCGCTTAGTTTAACTATTAGTAGCTGTACACCTGAAAAAAGAGCCATACTCAGAGCAACGGCGGAAAACTTTCGGAATCAAGCATTTGAAGCTATTACGTCATATAGAGAAATTAATCAACTGCAACTGAGAGACTCAACTGGAGATGATCTAGAGCAAATGATCGATGAATTACTTAATAATCCGATTATTGAAAATAATAGTGATGATGGTAGTATTAATTTTCAACAGTTAGATTTAATTATTTTAGGTGAGAAAAAGCAGCCATCAGAGCTTGATACAGCATTAGATAATTTACAAGCAGAATATGATCAGGCTGTGGAGATATTTACAAATCTAGAAACAGTTGATTATGGAAGTAGTCGGATAGTAGCGCAAACTGCTCAACCTGCAAGGTGTTTAACAGTAAAAATGCTCCGCCTTGCTCAACTCTTGCAAAAAAATCCGCCAAAGCCGAAGAATCCTGAAAGAGCAGAAATTGGGCTAGAGTTAATTAAGCTGCGTCAAGAATATAGACAAGCAAATATATCTGAAACTGAGAAGCAAAAAATTGAAAAGCAAGTAGGTTTATTAATTAATAAATGGCGCAGTTTAGATATAGAAGAAAAAGAAATAATCGAAGCTGCGATCGCTAAATTTATAGTAGCAGCAGATAAAGGACAAAGACTATCAAAACTGATTGATGAATATCCTCGTCTTAGCTTTAATGTGATAGCGGCTAGAATTACCCAAATTTTAAGTTTAACTACAAATATTACTGGAAATAATTACAGTTCATTGACAGGTAGAATCAACATTGTTGAGCAAGAGATAAAATCAGATAGAACTCTGAGTAGTTTTTTTATAGATGTTGTCAATGGGCAATCAAAGCCAGATCAATCTCAACTTAAATGCCAAATTTAAAAAAGTAATTTTTATGGATAATCAACCTGTTAATAACATAGTATCAGCGGTAGGTAATAAAACAATCGATGGTTTAACGACAATCATCGCTCAGTTGCAAACAGAGCCGAGAGATAGTATTGATTTAACGAAATTACAAAAAACCGAAGATGAATTAGAAGATATATTACTCATACTGCAATTTGAATTGAAGCAAGCTAAAGATAAAAGTAATTGGGATTTAGTGAATACATTAAGACCAGCAATTCATGAATGCAAATACACAATAGATAGTGTGAGAGCCGCAATTATTAATAAAATTGTGATCGGGGTAAATTCCGAAAATGTCCAAGAAATGCAAAAAATATTAGCAAATATCGATGAAGCACGCAAAACCCAGATGCAGATTAATGTAGCAATTGGTTTGTTTAGCTTTTTGCGTAAGCTATTATCTGGGCGAATTTTGCTTTAGAAAAATTTGGCTATGTAGTTGATATAGCAATTCCCAAGCAGATGAAATACACCCCACCCGCGCTGTCGCGCACCCTCCCCTTGCCAAGGGCAGGGT
>NZ_JADEWI010000046.1 GCF_015207705.1 Nostoc sp. LEGE 06077 | reverse complement strand
CGCTAGGATAAAAATTTCTGGCGCACAGTGGAATGTTGAGAGTGTTAATCACATCCTCTCTGTTCGTTGTGCTTATCTTAATGGTTTACTTGCTATTTGAGTATTTCTGCCAAAAGTGGATGCTCCCAATAATCTTCTCATCATCCATTGTTTGCAATTCTTCCAAGCTAGGCAATCCAAGTAAAACTTTCTGAGCTAAATCTTTTAAATATAAAATTTTAGGACGTGAAATACCAGCAGATCTTAAAACCTCATCTGGGGTATTGAGGATATCTAAAGCTGTTGGGACGTTTTCAGAATAAAGCTGCAAAAATCTATTATGGATGGCAGCAGCAGCTTTAGTAGATAATTGTTGGTAAAGAATTGCCCGTGACAGCGAAAACAGTAAATCTCCCGTTTGTTGTGCTTGGGATAGTTTGTAATCTCCTACTATCGCTATTAAATTTGCCAAGATTGGATCTGAATTTTTGAGCGTTTGAATCGCGGTTGAGTAATCCATTAAATACAGAAAAATATTATTATGCTACTTGAGAGTATTAACAATTGTCTGTTGAAACTTCTGAGGTTTGGATTATCTGAAAAATTCTTGATTCTAATTGACTTTGATTGATCGGAAGATTAGGAACGCTCACAATACAGAAGATAGGTTGAACAAATATTTCTACTTCATAGGGATAGTCTACCAAATAAATTTCTCTGTAGTTATTAGTTGGGGGATTTAATTCTACCTGCCCTAGTGATGGTTTTAGTAAAATATCACTAAGAAATTGATTTGAATATTTCAAGGGGTGATATTCATTCCAGAGCCGAGTTAGAATTTCTGGAATTGCCTTGTTTCCTGTCCATAATTGAGGAGGAGTGCTTTCTTTAACTAAACTGATATCTAGACCTGAATAATCGAAGAGCGCTTCTTGATAGCTGTTCTCTTGTTGGGTTAGTTGTTCTAAATAGTATCGTTGCTGTTCACTAAGCCATTCTTCATTGCAGATAACATTATGTATTTGATTATTAAGCTCTAAAACATTTTGAAATGATTTTACATTTTCTTCGGTAGCTTCATGAATATTTGGTACGTGCCATTCAAGGCGATTATCATGGTGAATAAGTATCAGCCTTAGCCAGTCATGCCATAATTTTGCATTTAGTCCCTGACTCTGCAAAATTCGATTACCCTCACCATGTTTGTCGAAAGGAGGCACATGAAGTCCGTCAACAAGAAGTACCCACACGGCAAAATCAATTAGGCTTGATGAGCCAATGCGAATATGTCCAGTTGTGATATCATTACTTAAAATTGCCATTTTTTTAATTAATCCATGAATAAATTATAGGGATAGCTTTATCTATCCCTATAATTTATTTTAGTCGCACTGCACAGTTAGAGGTTTTCTCAAGGAATATCGGTGAATACCTGATAGGCGAATATTATAAGCTTCACCTGAAATTATAATTTTTTGTTTTAATCCCTCAAAGATTTCTGTTGTTTGATAATCCAAAGTCGGAACAACCGTACCATAAACTTCTCTAACCAATCCATCATTTGTTTGAAAACTGAAGTGTGTGGCATTGATTGGTTTGTTGGAGTCGTTGACAATAACTCTCCAAATAACCTTAGTTTTTTCACCGCGAAGATGTTGACATTGTGCAATTCCTAATGCGCCTCCTCCCAAAGTATCTCGATTAATAGCGGCTTGTGCTATTTGGGGAAGTAACCAAGAAATAACAACAGTTGTTGAAATAGCTTTAGTGAACATGAGGATGTTTCCAGTAAACTAATTTTCGCTCATGCTTGGCGAAGCAAGTTTCTCAAAAACTTATCTTTAATGAAGCGAAAATGAAAATGTCAGACATCGCTCTTGCCACAAACACCCGCTTACTCTTGTTGATGATTGGGTGAAACAACCCACAGCCACCCATCTGTGAGCAACTGAGATGTTCAAGTAGATATAGCCATCGCAAAAAAGATAAGCTAGAAAAGTGAAGCACTATCATGCGTTAATTGTGCATTAAGCAGCCCAGATGTGATTGAGATTACACAATAGTTCAAAGTGCAATTGACTTCGCATCAACAACATACTTGCAACAAATACGCCCGTGATAGCGCTAACACTCTGATTGAAACTCGATAGATATCTAGATGCAGATACAGCCGCCCCCAGAAAAATTTCTCTCGACCTTATTATCCATAAGAAACTATTACGCGCCACTGGTAGAAGAGTACGGAAAATTATATCGAGAAGCATTAGACAACTTAACTCATGTAGAAGCATTATTATCTAACTGGCCTTTGACCGTAGAGGTGGATAGCAATGGCTTTTCTAGAGAAGTAGCAGAAGAAATATTTACCGTACCCACTCAAGAAAGCAGCAATGGTAATAGCGTTGATGTCTTGAAAACGGCAGCAGAATTATCAGAAACTCAGGATAATGAATTATCACCAGTAGACAACATAAAAGCAGAGGCATTTTCTACTGAGAATCAAGAAGATGTCAACTCGCAATTAGAAGAAACTCAGCCAATAGTTACGGCAGAAGAGGATGTATTCTCAGATGATAGCTTTGATAGTTCTCAAGCTGAAACACAAACTCTGGAGTCTACTAATACGGAAGAACCAAGCGTTATAACAGAAGAAGATAATGCTGCTCAAGAAAGCGACACCAAAGACAATACTGACAGCGCTCTAGAAGCAGCAAGTGAATTGACCCAAATGGGTACGACTGAGGTATTACCCCAAGAAGATGAACCCCCAGTTGCCGAGTCTACCAAGCAAGAAGAAACCAGCACTACGCCAGATAAATCCTTATATGGGCAAGAAATTTCGATGCTGGATGAATATCGCTCTCTAAGACGCATAGAAGCGGTTGAACGGTTGTTGCAGCAGCATAAAGGTAGTGTATGTCATATAGATTTTGTGGTGCGATCTCTGTATGGGGAGTTAGAGCCGAAAGTTTGGAAAGTGGTCAAAGGTAGAGTTCAATCAACGCTGACCCAAGGAAGAGAAAGCGGTAAATGGTCGCTAGTTCCAGGGAAACCAGGTTACTACACTATAGATTTGAAACTGCTCAATTCTCGTCGCAAAGAAAGTTCTTCCAAGCCTAGCCAAAAGAAAAGTAAACAATCACAGCCGCAAGTCAAAGAAGATACTAGCTCTGATGTTGCTTCCAAGCCTAGCCAAACTAAACCCCAAAAACCTAATCCTCATGCAAAAGCGAACCTCATTCCCATGAAAGGCGAATTTGAAGGAAAATTCGTGATTGATGCGATTAGTTTGTTATTAGAACAAAATCCGAGAAGAGTTTTTGATGTGGCTGAAGTTGTCAAGCAACTATATGGAGAACTCACGCCTGAGCAATTGCAACAAGTCAGACCAGGAGTGCTAAATGAATTGTCACGGGGTTATCGCTCAGGCAGATTTTCTAGAGTGCCAGAAGAAAAAGGACTTTACATTTGGGATTCTAAGTTGCTACCAGACTAATAGCAATTCGCAATTCGCAATTCGCAATTAAGAAAGCCAACTTGTACAAGAGTTTGTTAATCAACAAGTTCTTATCAAGTCAATTGTGATAACATCTGTTCCAAAATATCTTGGAGTAATTCTTCCTCAGAGGAATACAGGGAAACTGGGCCTGCAAGAAATTCTTGAATAGTTAGTTTTTGCTGTTGAAAATCCTTAACAAAATCCCGGATTTGAGAAACAGCTTGAATTTGGGATTCGATTGCTTCGACCATCCCGCCTACAGCATCAATGCCTTGCTTTGCAGCTTTACGAGAACTAGAAACCATTGCTCCTTCAGGAGTATTTTTGGCTAAACGTAGTTCCCGTTTCAAATTTTCATATTGAGATTGAAGAATTTGATTTTGCTGTTCTAAATGGCGACACTTGCGAGTTAAATCATCTTCATTATTGAGATTAACAACTTCACCAACTTGTTGACGAGATTCAATTTCTAGCAGCCTTGCCAAGTCTCCTTCTCGGTAAGCAATATTGATCTCCTGCATAATTTGGGTATGATATTTTTGTGTTTCGCTATCTTGTGCCTTGTCCGGGTGAAAGATTTCCGCTAACCGCAAAAATGTGGAGCGAATTTTTTGCTGTGTTTCGGTTCTAGCCCCAGCCCCAAATGACGTGGTTTCTTGTGCTTGCCACTGTTGATTTTGATGAGAATTTTCGGTAGATTGAGTGGAGAAATCTTCTTCCGTAGGTGAGAACTCTTCGTTTGATTCTGCCCCTGATTGGCTTGTGTTGGGTTTTATACTAATAATTCCGGCAAACTGTAGTTGACGATAAACTGCTTGTATCTTCTTAAGAGTTTGTTTACCAAATTTTCGAGTAGCAAAGATAGTTTCAAACAAGGCATGAATTTCTTGGTCGAGTTGAGCCATTTTTTGGAAGCTGGGAGTAGCCTGATTCACTACTTCTGTGGCTAAAGAACGCGCCCTTTCGACAAAGTTATGAAGTTCAGTCCGCTTTCTTTTAATTTGCTTGAGGATGGATTGGTGCTGTTTTTCTAAAAATTGTAAGCGCAGATGTAATTCAGACAGAGCCAGTCCGGTTGCAACAGTAGACCTAGATGAAGATGTGGTGGTTCGTCGAGGCATAGAAATTTTATAATTTTTTTAGGCTAAAAGAATGATAAAAATATAAGATGCCTAAATAATAATACATGAATATCTATTAATCTTAATTTAAATCTGAGCAATAGAGTATTGCAATAAATTTCAAGACTAATAACTATTTAGGGGATTCAAAAAATGAAGATTGCAGATTTACCAGCCGAGACTATAGAAAAAATAAGCGGCGTTAGGTGGGACAGAATTATTGAAAAACACGAAGGCCCAGAAGATTGGGAATCGGTTTTTAGATATTCTGAGCCAGAATTTATGGAAGTAGAAGGATGTTCCGTATTATTACCTGTAGATAAATCACATCACCCGAATATTAGTATATTGCGTTGCATTTGGAGTGGAGACCAAAATTCTGTAACGCTGTTTTTATCTGATACAACCTATGACGACGATCCGTTCTTTTCAGGATTTATGGCAGTGTGCGATCGCGTTAAAGGCGAAAAGTTTTTCTTGGCAATTCTCTATCATGAATGGTTCATTATTGAAAGACCATCAGTTTTTGAACAAAGTTAGACAGTTATTTTTAGACTATTTCGCTAGTTATTGTCTGCAAAATACTGTTGACATCTTGTGATGTATTAGAGCAGATACCCATCGATTCTAGATGTTCAATAGCTGCTTGATATGCTTCTTGAGCTTCATAACATTCTTCAAAATATTTTCCATCTTGATAACCATAGATAATATGATTTGAGCCGATTGTTTTAAAGAATTGTTCAGATGATATCAAGGATTTTCTACTATGGAAATGTCCTTCGAGATATCCATAAAAATAGCTGATAAAATAGTTGATCTCTTGACGAGAAAATTCTAGCTCAAAAGGTTCACGAGCCATTTGATGATCGTAGCCTTCTACATCGGATTCCAAGACTCTGTAGATACTGAAGTACAGCGTACCGCGATTGTCATATATATCCATCAAATAAAAAAAATTACCTTGCTCTTTTTCTAAAACTAATAATACTGGAAAAGAAAAAGAGCCTTTCCAATCATCAATCCAATCACCACTATCACCTAATAAATCTGTTAAGCTAACGAATAATTCAGCCAAATTAAGCTTATTTTTATTATTTCGCTCTGATAAATAAAAATTCATATAAAACCTAGAATCGTCTTTGATAGGAAGACTTTTTCGTCTTAGCTTCCTAAATTCAGTATCATCTAAACGCCAAAGTTCGTATTTAATATCTTGCCGTTGGAGTTGAAGTTTTCTACGTTCTTTAATTTGTTTAACTACTTGTTGCATAGAATTCATTTGCTCACTATATAGTATTAATGTACTATATTAGTGTTTTAATTTCTAGCGTTTCAAAGATGACAAATGAAAATCCCCAGACTGAATATGATTCGCCTTGGAAGCAAATACTACAACTGTATTTTCAAGACTTCATGCTGTTTTTCTTCCCCCAAGCTTATGAGCAAATAGATTGGACAAAAGAACCAGAGTTTTTGGATAAGGAATTAGAACAGGTGGTTCGTGATGCTGAACTGGGGAAGCATTTGGCAGATAAGTTGGTAAAAATATATCTCAAGAACGGTGAAGAAAGCTGGGTACTGATACATCTGGAAGTTCAGGCTCAGGAAGACTCTGACCTTCCGAGAAGAATGTACACCTATAACTATCGCATATATGATAGATATAAGCGGTCAGTAGCATCCTTGGCGATTTTGGGTGATGAGCGTGTCAACTGGCGACCAAATCAGTTTGGTTACGAGTTGTTTGGGTGTAGCGTAAATTTCCAATTCCCCGTGATCAAGTTGGTAGACTACAGCCAAAGGTTGTCTGAGCTTGAGTCTAGTCATAACCCGTTTGCTACAGTAGTAATGGCACATCTGAAAGCGGTTGAGACACGGAATAATCGCGTTGAGCGTAAACAGCAGAAATTAGTTTTGGTGCGGCGACTTTATGAACAAGGGTTTGAACGCGAAGATATTCTAAACCTATTTGGGTTTATTGATTGGATGCTAACTTTACCGATAGAGTTAGAGCAAGAGTTTTGGCAAGAAATTCGGAAATTTGAGGAGTCTAGACGTATGCAATACATTACCAGCGTTGAGCGAATTGGATTTCAAAAAGGGATTGAGGAAAGCCAAAATCAAATTAGGCAGGTGCTGTTAAAGAGTTTAGCCTTGGGATTAAAGCTCAAATTTGGGGAAACTGGTCAAAGTTTATTACCTGAAATCGAATCTATCCAAGATATAAGTGTGCTGGAAGCTATATTGTCAAGGATAGAAACATCCAGTAATGTTTCACAATTGCGTCAAATTTACCAGTCGTCTACAACAGACACACAACCAGAAATTTGACCGTATCATAACCGTTACATAAAACTTACTCAAATCTACCTATTTAGACTTTTCTAGAAAAGATAACTTGTACCAAATAGAGTTTGACGTTTACTTCCTGCTTTACCCTGGCAATGTCGGCATTATCCAGTCCACAGGCTAACACTGTCTAACTGACAGCTTTGGACAAATTAATTGCGGCGTTTAAATCACGGTCAATTGTGACTTTGCAATGTTCACAATGAAACTTACGTTCACTCAACAACAGAGTTTCTTTTTTAGTTCCACAACGAGAGCAAGTTTTACTACTGGGGTAAAATCTATCAACTACTACAAGTTTTGAGCCGTAAAGTTCACACTTGTAAGTTAATTGACGGCGGAACTCATAAAACCCCATATCCGCAATAGCTTTAGCTAAATTACCGTTTGCTAACATCCCGCGCACATTTAAATCCTCAATCCCGATCACAGCGTGGTTTTTACTGATATAGGTCGTGATTTTGTGCAATGTGTCTTTGCGACTGTTGGCTATTTTACGATGCAATTTAGCTACTTTTAATTGAGCTTTTTTATAGTTATTAGAGCCTACTTGCTTACGACGATTCAGCCATTGCATACGAGACAATTTCTGCTCATATTTTTTGTAACTCTTTGCACCGTTAAATACCTCACTAGTTGACAATGTAGCTAAATAGTTAACACCAAGGTCTACGCCTACAAACTCTACAGCTTTAGGAGTAGAAGTTGGTTCTACTTCAAATCTAAAGGAAATAAACCATCTGTCAGCTTGTCTGCTAATTGTGACTGACTTAGGTTGAACTTGAGGCAATCGCTCATAGGTTTTTAAAACTCCGATTTTAGGAACTTGAATTTTGTTATTACCTAAAATTTTGACTATTCCCTCTAAAGTAAAACTATCTCGTTTACCTTTTTTCTTAAACTTAGGAACTCCAGCCACTTTCTTAAAACATCTATCCCAAGCAAGTCTTAATGCCATCAGTGCTTGTTGTGGAGTGGATTTAGAGCATTCATAATACCAAGGACATTCAGGTTTTACCAGTGCTACTAACCATTTACACAAATCAAAATAACTTGGAAACTTAATCTTCTCTGTCGGGTTAGCTTTGTTGTAATCTAATATTTGTTTAGTTAAAGCTAACCCCCAATTCCAAGCGTGTCTTGCCACCCCACAATGCTTTAAAAACGCTGTACGCTGCTTGTTGTTTAATTTCAATTCAGTTTTAAAACCTAGCAGCATTTATCCAACCTCTATAACTACTGAGTTATGCTATTTGCAAAGTCAATTAACCAACCAAATATCGAACCACTTGCGGATCTATCGCCGCAATCCGCTTTCGCATCGACTTTGGAGGGTTCTTGAAAAACTGTTTCAAATCCCGACTTTTGACTTGATAACAGCTAACAGAACGTTTTTTTGCTTTCAACCAACCTTGCTTTATCCAGTAAAGAATCGTGCTTGGATGTAGACAAAGATTTCTGGCAATCTCACTACAACTGTAGTTATCGAGTGTGGGGCGTGTAGAATACCCCAAAGCATAGAGCTTATTAGCAATAGCTAATTCTGTACGATGAAAACCGCGTCTTTTGAGGCGAAAAGCTATTTGTTTTACTGTGTGTGTTTCTGCCATTTCATAGAGAGTTGCTAGTTCCGGCTCAGTCCATTTGATGCTCATAATTTAATCCCTGATATTCAATACTGATTGCTTATGTTTCTACCGCCCGTGCTTGCTTTAATTGCTTGTACTCGTCCCAATTCCTGGGATTGTGGCGTGATAACATTGCTTCTTCAAAATCCCAATTCTGAGAACTTTCATCAAATAACTCAATCGCCGCATCAAAACCGCATTGCAAAAATCTGATGTACGATTCCTCAGACCAAAGAATTGATTGAGCAATTGCTATCAAAAGATTGAGATTTGTTTCACTTGCTGCACCTTCTTTTTGCAGCCAATCAATTGTGGTTAGTAATTGTTGTTTGGTAGAAGCCGCAGTTGATTCTGGCAGTGCAGCGATGGGGGTAAATCCTATTAGTTGTTTCATGTATTTTGTATTCATTTGGGAATGAGTATCATTGAATACTTGAAAATAATGAGTATGCCTTGTATTTTGGTAAACACTTTTTAACTGTTTATTTGCTGTACTGTAAAAATATCGAAACTACGATCACTAGCGTTACCTCGTCTCGTTATGAGAGCGGGGTTTTCACATCAGCAATTGAAAACCCCATGAATTAACGAGTTTTTAATTACCGTCTTTTACTCGGCACAACTGCCTGATTCTGCGGTTGCAATGATGCCCGTGCCTCTGCTTCCGAAACTGCTGGTAGTGCTGGTCTAATTTCTGCATTTAACGCCCAACGCTCGTAAGTCTCGTTTGTAACCCAGTGAATAGTTGCCCCCGATTCTGCACCAGAGCGAATCATTTCAGCAGCTTCCAGTGCGTCCTTTTCAAAATCAGACTGTGGGTTACGGTAAGACCACTGAATAAACCAATACGTACCTTTTGCCCCATCAACTTTTTGGAACTCAGCAGCAAAGATATAGTTTCGTAACACTGAAGCGATCGCACCGTAGCAGAAATCCCTTGGATCTCCCGGCATTCCTTCTTCGCACCATTGCTGGAATGCACGATGCGCGAAATGGTTGTACAGCCCTGCAAACGAATCCTTACTCCGGCGGTGCATCAGAAAAGAAAGCAGCATTGAGGCTGGCCCTTTAAACTGGTCTTTGAGTCCACCAGTCACAGGAATCACCCACAGTTCTGTAAACGCTTCATTGGTGAAGTTCTCGTTAATTGTCATGGGGCGGTCAGGACGTGAGATGGCGATGTCAAAGACAAGCCGCAAAGCGTCTACGCAAAATCCGCCTTGTTTCCTTTGAGGTATCCGCCCTGTTGTGCTTCCAGATTGTCAGCTTGGGAGGACAATCGAGAAGAAATTGCCCATACTCCTTAGCGCAGTTCGCTTGCAGCTTGGGTTGGCTGGGAGGAATAAGAAAAACGCTGTTGTTGATTTTGAGGGTTTCCATATTTGGTGTTTGTGTTGGTGAATACTACGGTGTGGTGATGTTTGTCGTAATGTGGTGTCTGAACAATCTCGCACTTTCTCCTAAACCGCCTGGAGTGACATTCAGGCGATTATTTTTAGCCCTGATCAGAAATTTCTAATGCAGGACTTTGGCTCGGTTCGAGTTCCAATTCCAGATAAGAAAGCGCAGTTTCAGCATCGCCAATAGTCAGGTCGGGCTGATATCCAAGTGTTAGATAATCAGGGTGTTTAGCAATTTCTTGAATGAGGAACTTTGCACCATTAACCAAATCGTGTAGAGATGGATAACGCGTTTCTTGGGGCTGTTGGGTGGTTTCTTCAACTGTCGAGTTAGCAGCTACGAAACTTACGCCAACTGCGTTCAATTCGTGCTTTAATGATTCAACTTGGCGCAAATAGCTGTTAATTTCTGCCTCTAAAACGGTCTTTAATTCCTGTGGTGAAAGCAGTTTTATTTCATCCTCAAGCTGGGTTTTTTCATCTTCATGATTCTTGTCAAGCAGCATAATATAACGCCACCCCGCACCATATTCTTCAGCTAAATATGTGTCCTCGGCGTAATACTTGAGTCCGATTATTTGTCCACGTTCTGTCCGTTGTCCAAAAGTAAATCGAGGGTAACGCCAACCCGGAGGAATTGAGATGGTGGGTTCCATGATTGTATTGATGAAGAGATTGGTATAATTGATTACGTCATTGGATGAGTTGGAGTGCAGGGTGCAAGGAAGTGAATCTTTCCCCTCTGCTCCCTGCTCCCTGCTCCGTTTCCTAGTGCTACGCAGCTACGAACTCCGCACTATCCAGCAGATGCTTTAACTCCCCAGATGGCATTTGCTCAAGCGGTCTGTACTGCAAGTATTCATCAAGCGCATTAGCAGCAACTAAAAAACCATCTACTGACAGCCACCAAACTGCATCTGAAGCTGAATCACAGAAGGTTTTCTTTGACTGAACATCATCAGCACGGATGAACCACCATTTACCATCGGTCAAACCAACTTCGCCCAGTTTCTCGCCGTTGGAGTAAATGCCGTCATCATCAAGGCAGTAGCCATACTTCTCGCACTCGTCGAAAATCTGTACCATGATTTCGTTACCAGTTGTAGCGGCTGGGGTTTCTGGTTCTTGTACTGGTAAAGTGCCATCTTTGTGATGTGTGCAGATGTAGCGGTAGCACCTACCCCAAGCATCAGCGCGAAATTCTTCTTTGTTGTTGACCATCACCAGCCATCTTTGCGTTACAAAATCACGGTGATCGTAGGTAATTTGAGCTATTAATTGACCGTTGGCGTAAATCTCGTGGTTGTAAAAGTCGATTCCAAGGCTAGTGTATTCTTCAGGTGCGATTGTCTGGGCTTGGTCAGCAATGTACTGATTGAGTTCTGTTTGAGCTAGGGTTTGCTCATCTACTGCTTGCTGTCTATATATTGTGTAAGGCATAATAGAAGTCCTTATCAAAGGGTAAAAGGCGATCGCAATGTTTCTCAGGCAGGCGGTCGTCTTTGTTTTTGTACTTCTATTTTAGCTACTACTAGTATCTAAGTCAAGCGGATCTATAAAATTTGTTGGTGCTTCTATTTCAAATAAAGGCACTAACTCATCTACTGGTATTTCTAATACTTTACACATCTTTATTACTTTTTCTAAAGCTACTGTTTGAGCAATATTATTTTTACCACTATCGCCTAGAAGCTTTTTAGTATAAGCAATAGATATTCCTTCTAACTCGGCATCTACTAAAATTTTATGGACTTGATACGAAGAAATCTCTGTGCCAAATTTTGCTTTGAGTAAAGCTTTCAATAGCTTTGCTCTCCCTTCTCCCCAACTGACATACGGTGCGGCTGATGCCAAAATCAGCATAATTTTTTGCCCCATTTAGATACTCTCAGTGCTATATTAACAGCAGTGGATACTAAAAGTATCCGTTCAAATTGAAAGCGATCGCCCGCCTGGAAGCACTGCGATCGCTTCGCTCAATCTATTCAAAAAAAGTGAGCTAATTATTATGCTGACACAATTTTGGCATGGTCTAAAATCGGGCTAGATGCTCACTTTGGCGTTTATGACATCCTTAGCTGTTTCTAGCACCCCATAGTGAGCAATCATCATGCTGACACTAGACCGCGAAACAACATCACCACCAAGCTACAGCATTCTCAACAGCAGCATCAAAGAAACCTTCACGGCTATAGACCGCTTCGAGTGGCAAGCCGTTGATGAGATTCTCCAAATGCGTGACAATCAGCTTTATCGTGAAGCTGGCTATCAAAGTTTTGAGGAATACTGCCAAGCTGAGTTATCCGCCTGGGGTGGATACCGCCGAATCAATCAACTGCTGGGAGCCAAGAAAGTTAAGGATACAGCCGATGAATTGGGGGAACACATCAAAAACGAGCGTCAAGCCCGTTCGTTAATGCGATTAGTCAAGGAACCAGAGAAACTGAAGCAAGCCGTTACGATCGCGCTCTCTGAAAACCCCTCACCCAGCGAATCAGACTTTGCCGCAGCTGCAAATAAAGTAGTTCCTCGTCTGCCACGGCAAAAAAGTCAGGAACCAATGGTTCCTAAAATTGAAGAACCAATTGTTTCTCAAATCCAGGAACCACTGGTTCCCCAATCTGCCAAAGTCACGGTTACATCACCAACTCATCCAAGACACGGGCAATCAGGAACCATCTCAGCCGACCCACCCAATCAAAGACAGCAGATTGTCACGTTTGAGGATGGTAGCAGAGAACTGGTCAACAATGCGGATTTGAGTAAAGAAGCAGTTGAGTCATTTATCCCTGAGCGAACTTACCCCAAAGAGTACGCCGAAGCGATCGCCCAACTCAAACAACAGCATCAGCAGGAACTTGAACGACTGGAGCAAGAATTGAGGGTTGGACTGCTTTCAGAAGCAACAGTCCAAGCTGAACAACAGGTACAAGAACAACTGGCCGCTTTACAAAACCTGTTTCAGCACCAGCAAAAAGAAAACATCCAGCTACAGCAACGGCTTTTCGAGTTGGAAGGGCTAAGGCAGTTAGAACTGGAGAACCAACGGTTGCAAAAACGGATTCAGGAACTAGAAAATGCTGTACAAGAACGGCCTGCCCAACAATGGGAAGAAACGTTTACCAAGCAAGCAACCAAGGCATTGAACAAAGAGGTTAAGCGATCGCTAGATAAAACAATTGATCTGCGATCGCTGGCACAGGAACCACCGAGAGAAAATGCTCAGGAGTGCTTGCGGTTGATGGGTATTGCCTTGGGTAATCTGGCTACAGCCATGAACAATACCCAAGCATTAGAAGCTGCTGCAATCATCCTCGGTAGTGAACCAACACCGAGCGCGATCGCATATCGAGCCGAGCAATTGCAACTACTACCCCAAGCAGTTAGCGATATTCGGGCTGTGTTGTCCAAGCCTGGGTGTAGCTGGTGGGACTATTTAGAGGTCGCCCAAGAATACGAGGTTATCAAAAACGACTACTGGGCAGAGTTGACCCCACAAGAGACGGAGTTAATTGCTGCCCTTGAGAAAGCCGAATCTTCAGCAATTACGGAACCATTGGTTCCTGAAGAAGCCCTTACCGAGTCTGGTTCTTCTGATGACGAAGTGATGGGGCTTGGGTCTGTTGTTGCCCATGCCGACATTTACTGTGCTTTGTACAACGCTAAAGGTGAAGTCATCGAAGACATGGGTGATGAAGTCTGGGTGGCTTGGTATCACTGGAAAGACAAGCCCAAGAAGACTGACCGCTACTTCAAGGACGAGTTGCGGTTCTGGCAAGAAACAAAACAGTAAATAAAACTCGCGCTCACATCTCTAAAAGGACTGAATGCAGCATGGCTCAACTGCTGCTGATATTTTCATGCGCCAAAAATTAGAGGAATTGATTATGGATGCAATTACATTTCAAATTCAGGACGAATTAGGATTTTGCACCCGCACTAACGACGGGGTAAGCGGCATGACCGTAACTGCATTGGCTAATTTTTGCGGTGTAGACCAACCCGCCATTACCCAATTGCTCAACAAGATTCGTGATTCTGACCCCATAACAAACGATTTATCAGAATCGCTGAAACATTTAGCTGGTAATGACTGGAGGCTCATAACGAACGATAGCCAAAATAGCTTGTTCGTGATTGACGAACTTTGTCATGCAGTGCTGGAATACTACGCGATGGATGCCCGGAAATATAAAGGTAAACAAACCGCAGCTAACAATTACCGTATGGTAGCCAGAGCCGGAACAAGGGTATTTATCTGGTCACAAACTGGCTATACTCCGCAATCACTTAACACTGAACAGTTAGCATTGCTCCAAGCTATTCCGGCAATGCAACAGGCGATCGCTCAATTGCAAGCCCAAGTTCAAACCCTGTTGCCCCCATCATCTGACTTTATTCCACCAGGATGGAATGAGGATGTATGGCGAAGTCTACCCCCGCAAGATAAACGCCATTTCCGGTTTTTGTTCCGTCGCCGCAACTTTCGACCATCTACAAAAAATGAAACCTTGGCTTTACCTGCTGTGAACACTGAACAAATGAAGCAGAGGCAACGCGATGAAGTAGCGCGATTGATTGGTGAAGTATCGCCCGAAGAGAAACAGCAATTTCAGGCAGCTAAACGCCAACAACTTCGAGAATTTTGGTCACAAGCCCCAGAAGAAGACCAAGAAAATATGCCGTTTTAACCCTGCCAGTTTTGACAAATATAGAAGGTGAAATATGAGTAGCATTGCATCTACTGAAAGGTTTTCTATCCTGGTAATATTGCGCCGGGAGTATCTTGATATCACTGGTAACTTCTGTGCGGCCAAGCTGATTGAGTATTTCCGGCATTGGACAAAGTGGAAACAGAAGAACCACCGTACTGCTTGGATATACCAGCCCCTCAAGAAAATCTATCGTGACCTAATGGGTGAGCATAGCCTTCATGTCATCCGAAGTGCGATCGCTCTGCTTGACGAGATGGGCATTATCTCCAAGCAGAAGAATCCCGGTAACGGTCAAGATCGGACATGGCAGTATAAATTCAACTTCGATGTACTGAATAAGCTGCTGGAACATGGCAGGTGCAAAACTGAACATTCGACGTTCGCTGTAGAACAATACCACAGATCCCATCCAGAAGTTTCAAAGCCACAACAACACTCTGCTGTTGAGCTTGAACAAAATGAGGACTTGGAAAGTGAGAATTTGGAATGTGATCAGGAAGGGGTTTGTCAAACCCCAGAATCAGAGCTACCCGAAATTACTCACTTCGTTGAAGACATAGAACCCCTTGACTCGACTACCGAGACAGATACTCATGAGGATCGTTCTTCCGCCGCTCCGGTTAAGTCGAATTTTTGTGATGAAGATGCTGGTGATGATGATTGCGCTTTTGACCGTGTAGAAAAATCAATACAGCCCAGTAAACACGAGATTCAAGAAGTGCTGCAACAGTTACGAGAAATACCTTGCACTCCGCAGTTTCGACTCAATGCAGAGATTCAACGTACGGTTAGGCGGTGCTGGGAAAATGTACCGGGAGCGATCGCTTATTTGAAAGAGGCGATCCGAACTTGGAAAGGAATCAAGTCGCCGGAGGCTGTGTTTGTTGCGGCTTGTAAGGAAGGCAGGAAGCCGGAATCTGCACAGGTTCAATCTGCTGTGAAGGATTGGTTTGAGTGGGCGAGACGGCAGAGGATTGTGATTGCGATGTCGGGGGAAACTGTGTTCACGCCGGATGGTGAGGCGGTGGCAGTTGCGGAAATGATGCGGCGGTTTCCGATGGGGGAGTGAGAATGTTGGATTTGCCTAAAATTTTGAAATAAGCAAGTAAAAAAGAGGTAAAAATCAGTTTAAGGAGTCCGGGTAAAAAATCCGATGTTTCGATTCTTAATATCACCAACAACCACACCTCGATCCAAAAAACGATTGAACTCTTCACAAGCTGTTTCAGGAACTAAAGCGCAGCTGTGGCAAGCTGCCAAGTTACATGAATCTGGTCCTTGTCCCCCGCTTTCGCCAACTTCCATACATACAGGATCAGCAGAACACCAACTAGCAGCCTCCAGTAAAGAGCGCACTACTGGCTCAAAATTATCAGGTTTACCCATTCTGACAAGTCCTCCCATTGTGCCTTCAGAATCACCAGCAGCAGTGTAAATAAGCACTCCAGCCATTGGTGCATCAGGGTTATCTGAGACATAGAGCCTTTCTCTCAGTGCGGCTGAACTGTAACCACACTCAAAAGTCAACCTATTCATCAGCAAGTGAGCAAATGTGTGTAATAGGATAAATCGTGGTGTGATAGAGCGTTTACGTAAATGCCTTTGCTCCTGTATTTTTTGATAACGGTCTACTAGGGGCTGTATTCTGGAGTAAATTCCATTGCCGTGTTTCTGTAACCACTGTCGGAGGCGGCTTTCGTTAAATTCAATAAATATGCCTTCACCATAAACAACGTAAGCGGGTAGCCATGAATCTTTTTGCAGTGGCTTACGCCATAAAAGAGATTGTAATTCTTGTAAAGGTTGATCTGTTTCCGGTAATATGCGGGTAAATCCCGTTAAAACTCTGGTCTCTTTCAGCTTATCAACCAACATAATTTTAGAAAAATAATCCGCCATATCGGGTTGATAATCACTTAGTTTTATCGTCCGTATTTTAAGATTATCTTCTCGACGCTCAGTTCTCAAAACATTAAATTCTTGCCGACGAAAACTTGTTTCTGGGTCATCCCCTTCAACATCATCGTAATTAATGTTGGCATCTTTATCTGATAAAATAATTTTCAAAGCAATTTTTATATCTTCATTCGAGAAATCTTGCAGTAGTAGAGGACGATCCTCTCGGAGAACTTCAGGTGTGATCTCATCACCCAATCTCAACAACCTCTCAATAAGTTTGGAAAGCGGTGGTTGCTCCAAAAGAGAAACAAGTTCTCCACCACTACCTCTTTGCAGATAAATTGCGCTGCGTGTTTGTGCATAATAAACGTTGGATGCACTTCGCAACGCACCCCGTAGCTGATGGTCAGAGCAGTGTTCACTATCTTCTGTACCCAACCAAGGACGTTTACACTGACAATAAAAAAATAAAGAATCACTTTTATCTATCAAGTTATTACTCTTATCTACCAAGTTTTTGCTGAGTCTTGTTTCATCACCATCAACTTCCGTAATTCCTCCGAGAGAACGTTTAGCGCCACACTCACACCGGACACTCAAACCGGCAAGGGTTGCACTTCCAGTTCCCACCAGTCGCAGTGCTTTATCGCAAGTCGGTTTAACTGAGCGATGCACCCATTCTCGCCAGGGAAAATCTTGGATATGGCCGCGATCGCACATAGCGATAATCGGAACCTGTGCCATGTATTTAGTTTTTTTCTTACTTTCACATTCTGGGCATTTAACCTTACCACGGGCAGTCAGAGGAAACTTTTGTAGGTGATCGCAACCAGGACAAAAATGCCATTGGGGAAAACGTAAAAATGGGACAGTTAAATAAGCATTAAGCACCCCATCGCCTTTGTTAGGTTTTCTAAAGTCCGGGGGTAAGCGAAAATGTTCCACTCCCAGAGACTGGGCTAAACGCCATTCATCTACTCTAAATTCAGATTTATCATCAGCTTCGCTACCATCTTTTTCACTCTTGTACCAGTGATCAAGTCCAGCTGTAATTAAAGATGTGCCATCTCTTACCACCACCATTGCACCTACACCAAAAGGGGCAATCAACTGAGCGCGTCTTATTGGACCTTTAGGCATTTTCTTCTGCTCCTTCATTTAAGGAATGTGGATTAAATAACTTACAATTCTAAGTAAAGCTTAGTAATCTCTGCCTGACATTCTGCGTCTACATTTCTCATTGACATCGGTGTAGACCAAGAATAACGTTGCCATTCTGGACTGGCATAATCTCCTGCTGCCCTCAATAGAGGTATATCAGTAGTATCTCTGCCCTTTCTCTCCCAGCTTATAAGTTGCCGATTCTTCCATTGAGAAGCCCGTTCCTCAAAGACCTTCTCAAAATTATCTACCTCAGCTTCGTCAATTAATTGAATGCGAGGAATCAAAATTTCTCGTAGCTGTTCTATAAGATTTTTTGGGTAAGGATAGGGTGTTTGAACTGTTTGTTGCTCACCAGTTTGCCTCACATAAGTTGCCATAATAGCGTGTAACGCTCTATCTAAAACTGGTGGAGAAAATGGAGTAATGCTAGTTGGTTCAACTTGAGCATAAAGCTGTTGGTGATAACTACGAAACTTCTCAAAATGGGATCTATCTCTTGGTCTTGTGGGACTATATAAAGTAACTACTAAACCTGGACGTTCCCACCACCGACGACCAACACGACCAGTTACTTGGATATATTGAGAAGTTGTCTTGGGCTGACCAACTACAGCCATCAACGATAGTCTGTCGATATCAACTCCTACTTCGATAATATTAGAAGCTAAACATACATCTATAGGTTGTTGATTATTGGTATTGTCGCATCTAACTTCTAGTTTACTAATAGATTCAGGAACCTTATCGCTGCGTATTCTTCCAGTTAATTCCAAAATATGCCACAGACGACGCGTTTTATCTTTGTCTAAACCAAACCTGTTTTTGATTACTCTTAAATAACCAGGAATATCTGACTGTAACAGTGATAAAGTCGTTCCTAATTCCTTGAGACTGCTAAAAAATAATAGTAATGTCCACCACGGATCTTTTTCCTCTGGAGTAAGGAAAACAGGTGCTTGTAAAATAGCAGCAAAAGTACGCATCTGGGCAGTTTGCAAAGACCTCAAAACAGGTGCGTGGACACCTACATAAACTCTACCCCGTTCCAATGTTCCATCTAGATTATTACGAGCATAACGTGAGAAAAAAGAATCCTCAGCGTCAATTCCTGGTGGTGGAAATAACACGACATCTACACGTCCATAAAGTGCTTTTACTTGGTCAGCATAGCGGCGTATGGTTGCTGTAGAACAGACAATTTTGGGTTTAATTTCTTGTCCATTGCGTCTGTCAGTACAAAGCTCCTCTATAACAGTTTCATACAATCCGACAACTGAACCAAGAGGCCCAGAAATCAAGTGTAATTCATCTTGAATAATTAAAGCTGGTGGAGAATTTTCTCTCTCACCATCTGCACCAATTCCAAATAAGGCTCTTGCTTTTTGTGCGTAACTCCAAGCTAGTCCTGCAAATTTATCTACCGTGCCAATAATTAAAGAAGGTCGTTTTTCATAAATATCCTCATCAATTACATAAACTGGCAATCCAGTATTGTGGAATTCACAAGCATTGTCAGAACACTTTAAAACAACAGTTCCACGGCTTTGCTGATAACCGAGAATATTCAACGCTTTTGGCATACCCGCAAGTTTTCCTGGATAACGCCCCATCTGGGCGTTACACCAAGGACATTGGCTGATAATGAAAGGATTTTCTGCCGATGGGTCACTCTGGAGTTTGTTTAACTTAGATACTGCATCTGTTCGATTATTTGGAGTAGTTTCTCCACCTACCCAAATACCAATAGAAAATGGTTCTTTCCCTAGTTCTGTCTCATTTTGGCGGCGTAGATATTCCATCGAGCAAATCAGCGCAGAAGCTCGTTGAAACTGTTGTGCAGTTAACAATCTCAGGGTATATCGCATTAAAACATTAACGCCTACATCCGCTGGATTTTTGAGGCGGCGCATGAATAAAGAAAAAGCTGACAAGCCCAAATATGCCTCAGTTTTACCGCCCCCAGTAGGAAACCAAATTAATTCAACGGTGCTACGTTCTGGAATTTCTCCCTCAGATGTTGACTGTATAGACATCAGTAAAAAGGCTATTTGAAAAGCCCGCCATTTGCCACGATTGCTATTAGTTTTTAGAGGATTAGGGGCTTGATAAGTCGGATTAAAATTATATCTTTTTGCTGTAGAATCATAGTTAGCCTGACGCAAATCGCGGCTAGAAATTTGCTGTAGTAATATAGCATAATTAGTCAGTTGAAATGCTCTTTTAGCTTGGGCATTATTTTGTAAGTAATCCAGCCCATTCCTCATCCTTTCAGCGGCTCTTGTACATTCTTCTATATGCCAATTAGCAGCATCTTGATATTCTGCCTCAAGAGATGAAATTTCAGCTTCTTTCAGTTTAATCCACTGTTCATAACGGCTCACAACTTCTGACAAAGATGCAAAACCATCATCATCTTGTACTAACCCTGCCAAGGAAGCCATTGGTACTTCTATACCAATATCAGGAGTAATACTTGGGGTTTCAAAAGTAGGAAAACATTCTGCTGTTACAGTTTTAACTCTACCAGCAATAGATTCTTTATCCCAATCAGCTGCACAACCATGTCCTACCGCGTAGGTTTCCATTTTGCGGTAAAGTAGCGATAGAGAGCGTTCTTCAAGATGATGGTAAACATCTGGTTTAGGATAAGGTAATATATGCCCCTCACCCTTTTCGGAAACAATAGTTACTGTAAAACCTGCCTGAAATAAACAATTTTCATCTCCAGATCCATCTGTACGATTAATTAGACAAACGGTTAATAAACGTATGCCTTCTCTGTTTTTTGGATCTGGTCTAGAGAACACCTCAATATTAAGTTTTAGTCCATCTATTGCTGAAGTTCTAACCAGCTTTCTCTCTTTTAGTCCGCAGAGTTCTTCAGCAGCAAACTCCGCTGTAAAATTTACAGGATTACGCAACCACCAAGTTCTTTCATTTCCACCAACTTTCACTTTTTTCTGATAATAACGACCGCAATCAGAAATTTTAATTACTAAAACTGATTTTTCTGGAAACTCTGCTAAAAAGCTTATCCCCATGCTACTGGGTTGAGATGCGTTAGCTGCTGATAAGTTAAAATCATCTGCATTATCTTCAGATATTTCAGATATCTGTTCTTTAATTTTATCAAGACTTTCCTTCACCTCATCTGTAATAATCTCTATCTCTTCTTGCGGATTATCTTGAGTCTGATTTTTCTCTAAATTTGTTGATGTTAAATCCTCATTTTCTAACTTTATATTTAATGGATAAAGGACTCCAACACCATATCTTATTCTGGGTGGATCTCTTTGTAGAATTTCTTCGCCATTATCTTGTCTCCAGGGATCATAGAAACCTTCTTTATCAGAATTGAAAGTAATTTCACCAGAACAGTTTCTTGGTTTTCCTTGCGGTGAAGGTCCTACAAGCTCTTCTCGCAGTGCTTGAATAATTTTGTCTCTATTTTCTATATGTTCAGTCATGGGTAAATTCACCATCTATTTGAAAGGGATATGCAATTTTTGAAGAAGGAAGCATAATTACTTCTCTATTAATATCCACTACCCGAAATGCAGTCATGCTACCACCATCTGCTTCCGAAAGTTCAAAATCCATTTTGCCTATTTGCTCTAGCTTTTGTAAATTAGAAGTACGAACTTTGTGTAGAAGTAATTTACGAATATTTTTACCAGCTTGACAATGAGCGCAGTGAATTGCTTCTGCGGCTTCATGAAACTCTTCTAATCTATCTCCTAAGCCAACAAAAGTTAATATTGCGTTAAAATCTTCTTTATCTTGGGGTTTGATATTTCTGTTAGACATCCAATTACGAATATTTTGCTCTTGTTTAGACATTTTGGAACCTAAGTTTACTAACCTCCAGCTAATATCGCGTAAACTGCTCGAACTAACTTGGTTCTTGAGACGAGTTTTCCAAAGTTGTTGTAATTCTCTAAAATTTCGAGCTTGTTCTCCTAAGATATGATTGGCTAATGAAATGATATAGTCACCACCTCCATTCGTGCGGAGAATAATAAACATTCCTGTTTCAATATCAGTAACCGATTCTTTTTTTACCTGTGATTCACCATCTTCTACCAAATCAATTACCAGTGCTTTAGTATTAGCATCAAGGAAAACAGCTATTTCTCCCTCTAATAAAAATAAGCGTGCTTCGATACTTTCTTCATCGTCAATGGATGACGGAAAAGTAGAGATTCTTTTAGCCACCTGTATCCAGTTTATGCTGGGAGGAATAATTTCATCTGGATGAAGATGGTCTTCTTGAAAGATATCGGTAGTTTTTGTATTTACATCTTCTGTGTTACAAATCGGCAAATAGATAAAATTTGATTGTATTACATTATCTGGAGAGGCTATAAATACTGGCTTAGGCTGCCATCTATTTTTTATCCAACTGTAGTGAACTATGTCTATTTCATAGGTTCGTGGCGCAGTAAAAATGTAATCAGGAAACCAGCCTGTTGCACCTATAACAACTAATCTTTTATGACAACTATTTGTGCGTAACTGAGATGGTGCTAATATCAGATTTTTGTTGAGTTTATGGCTTGCAGATAATACATTTTCTACTGCGGGAATTAAATATGATTCTTTGATAACTAAAGAGTTATTTGGGTAATTTTTTTCTATAAAATCTAGCAGTGGATTATCATCAGATTTTGATAAATCAACTAGAAGATTGAATATTTCATTTGCTGCTGAGGCAAAGTATTGATACATAGATTGGCAATTTTTCAACTGCTTTTCTAAAGATTTAATAGTGTCTGGCTGAGAAGCTATGGGATGGTTAAATGGCAGCGGTGCTGCACACAATTTAAATCGATACTGTCTCAAAGGTCGCAAAAAATTTTTCCAGTAATCTTCCTCTGCATTTTCGCCGAGTAACTGTTCAAATTTTTTCAAGGACAGGCAAAAAATCCGAAATTTATGATGCTCTAACCGATTTTGGTAGATATTAGCACCACTGCTACATGAGTAAATTTCATCTACCGTTGATAACGAAATATAAGTCATTGACAAGGTTCCTGATAAACGACCATTTCTACACCAGAAGGAGCAGGAATAATATTCGGTATTTCTTCCCAATTTTGACGATTTATATAGTCGGTGTCGATAATATCTACTGCTTCTTTAAAATGGGGTTCTGTACGTTCAAGTAAAATTATCCAATGGGAATTACGCCAGTCATCACGCCATTTAATAAAGCCAGTTGCGCCATCGAATATGGTTACATGAGGTACTAATCCATCTTTCGTTTTTGGAGTATCACTACCAGATGATGATAATATTTCTGACCGATAAGCCTGACCTTCTGATAAAAATTTACGTACTCGTAAGATATCCTGTAAAGATCCTATTTTCGATTTAGATGGTAATGAAAAACTCGCAAATGGTATTTCCAATATTTCACTTTTGAGAGTGTTAATACGTCCAATAACTGCACAATCTAACCGAGTTTTTGTGGTGAATTCACTCGTATGAGCTTTACCGATTACACCATCAAGAAAGTCATTAGGAGTAATAATATATCTGCCAGATTGCTTTTTAGGAAGACTAATATTTGGCTTCTGTGCAATTGCTACATTATGGGATTGCTTAACAGATACCAGATTAGTTAGACCCCCACTACTTTTGTTTTCTCTTTGGATTCGCAGTCGCCTTTCACCATCAGTTTCATCTATACCTTGATAGATACCCTTATATCTCCTATTGCAATCATAAAAAACAACTGATGTACCTTTTGGTAACTTACACAGTTGTTCAAAATATCTATTGCTATCAATCCGTTCAGTGGGAACAATAACTCTCGCTTTCACAACACCTAATGCTGCTAAAGCGGCGGCATAATTCCTAGTAGGAATAGCAAGACCTACAACTAACCGATTTTTTAAAATTTCGGCTTGTGCAACCCAGTCCCCTAAATTAATAAAAAAAATTGCCCAGTTTGGCAGAGGAATTAACTGGTTAAAATCATTAATAAAATAGAGATTAGTCTTGTTAAATCTAATTTGTGTCTGCAAAGGAGCTATTACTGTCATAAATTAATAAAAGACTTAAATAATATGTATTATGTTTATGATTTGCATATTAGCGGTTAATATCGCTTTATAATATAATATACATCCGTTTTAATACAAAATAGACTGTAATTATACTTAAACATAAAATTTTTGTTATGTTTAAGCAACATAGTATTTAAACTTAAGCAGAATCAAAAACCTTTGCTAAAAACACCTTTGCTAAAAACTTGCTGTTTCCGTGATGCGGCTTAGATTTCAGCGTTAGCGAATTATTACAGAGATTTGTGAAAAAAGAGGAATTTGTATTTACACTTGTACACAATCAGACTTAGCCATTACGCTCAACTAAGAAAGGATTGCGCTATCTCATCTCTGGAAACCTGCTGCTTGCTTTTGATTTCGTTCGATAACCTCATCAAGCTTACTATTGGCAGTCTCAAAATCCCGCAATACTTCTGGAGTTAATTTGTTAACCTGCACTTGACCAGATTTGACAACTAGAAATTGTTCGCCGTTTTTGTGAGCGATCGCCAAATTTTTGGACTCAAAATTCAGAGCCAAATCGTAAATTTTACCAGTAACACGGACAGTACCATCATTTCCAAGCTGACCTATATTTGATGCCAACTTCTGGGAAACTCAGATCTTGCACCTGGAAATAGTAATGTCAATTCCGTGACTAAGTGCTAGAGGTCGAAGACGTTCAATATCAAGTAATAATAGAGACAATAATAAAACAGGGAAGAAAGTGGAAAGAGCAAGAAAAGCAGCTTGACCCCAATCGAGAGTATGAGGATAATATCGAGCTAAATAAGTCCAATGTGCTAAAAAAAAGGCAGTCAAAGATAAGATTAACCAACGATAAATGCCCAAGAGAGTACATTGTCCAAATTTGTCTAAACCAAAGCGATGTTTAGCAGTTTTAAACCATCCTTCTATTTGCCAACGTCGTTTACCCCACCAATTGATGGTGCAAGGCTTGAGGGGTGTTATAGAAATAACATATCTCTTCAAAAACACACCTTTATCAGTTTTAAAATAATACCAAGAAACAGAAACAGTTACATTTAAACCAACTAGTCTAACTTGCTGTCCGCGATGGTACAAATCCTTGACTGAACGACCATCAACCAATTTACGATTACAACCAATCCCCAGAATAGCGTGGTATTTAAGTTGACGAATACCATGAATAAATTCGACTGTACCAAAGGCAGTATCAGCCAGGATTTTTACCTGAAATGGTCTAGTAAGTCGTTTCGGTAAGCGACGTACCATTTTCAAAGCTAATTGAGCCGGAGTTGTTGTACCTTTACCTCTCCAGACTCGAAAATTCCAAGGAATACGCCACTGTCCAACAACTAAATACAAGACAACTAAATGCAAGCCACGTTTGTGATTTTAAACAGTAATTAAGTGGTTAAAAGTCTTAAATTTACCCGTTTTTTCTAACGTAGTTAGAAAAAACAATGACTTGTAAGAATGGTTTCCGTCCTAGTGTAGATTGGTTCAAAATAAGTTCAATCACGAAGGCGCGCAGATGACGAATTATCTGACGAGTAGACCAATTATAATGATTCAAAAATCGGCTTAAAGCACTTTCTGATTTAGTTTTACTGTAATGTGGTAAAGGTTTTCCTTGAGCTTCGAGAAATAATCCCAGCATTGCTTCTAAACTATCTCGTTGATAGTGAGTGGGCATCAAAGCTAGGATGGTGTACATTAAAGAATGGGCGTGGGCAAGAATTGTTTCCATTGTTCTTGCTGTTTATATTGTTTAATACGCCCTTTTTCGCATTTTTACTGATCAATTTAAATTATCTCTGTGCAGATTTAATTACTGCTTGTTTTGTGTATGTTAGCAGTCAATTTATGTATCTTATCTGTTATTTATTATCTCAGTACTTTGATTTGCTTATTCAGATTTGGATGTGATTTTTATTTCATCTTCTTCGGTTAATACTGTCTCTTTTTATCAGGTGCAAGATCTGAGTTATGCTTTCGTTACCCAAGTCGTGAACGAGTGCGGCTTGGTGGTATTTCATGAACTACCCACCCTGACTTTATTGAGGGGAAAACTTTTGCGTGTCGTTAAAAATGTTGCCAGAGATTCTTGCTGATAGACTTCAGGATCACTATCATGGTGATGGAATCGAAAGTACCTCATAATAAACGCTGACATATTAGCACTTCGTCTGCTGATTCTAAGATTTTTCAGCTATGTATTGAGTTTTATGAATATCTGTATTTACTTGTATAAATGTACAAATTTATTTTAATAACGATAATTAGTGTTACTGCTGCTGTTTCAATATCGATTAAATATATTGAAATAGCATTTCCTATCACTCAAGCATTAGCGCAAATACCAAATGATCAACAAGCAAAAGCATCACGCTTAGTAGATCAAGGTAATCAGCAACTAGAACAAGGTAAATTTGAGGAGTCAATTCATTCTTTTCAAGAGGCTCTCAATATCTATCGAGAAATTAAAGACCAAAGTTATGAGGCGATAACCTTACAAAATCTAGCAGATGCTTACTCTATTTCTGGAAAAAATTTAATAGCTATTGACTATTATCAAAAAAGTTTATACTTGGCGAGAAAAGTTGAAAACCTTTCATTAGAAAGGGAAGCTTTATTTCGATTAGCTGAATCTTATGAACTCATAGGCAATACAAATCAAGCTGTAAAAGCTTACGAGAAACTTTTACCGTTTTTAGCAGAGAACTCCGCTCGTTACTATGGTGGAACATTAGGACGGTTAGGTAACTTACTGCTCAATACTGGTAAAGTCAAAGAATCGCAATTAAAACTTTTAAATGGAATTAAAGTTATTGAGAATGGGCTAAAAAACATTTTTGCTAATTCAGAGTTATCAGATATATCAAAAGTTTTTGTCCGTGACAGATATGAAGCACCATTTATCACTTTACAGCGCGTATTCATTGCTCAGAAAAAGCCAGAGGCTGCTTTAGAAACTGCGGAATGGTCAAAAGCCAGAGTATTAGTAGAATTAGTAGCATCTCGTCTGTCCCAAACGAATCATCAATTCGAGCCGCCACAACCGCCTAAAATTAAGCAAATCCAACAAATAGCCAAAGAGCAGAATGCCACACTAGTGGAATATTCAATTATTCATCGTCCCTTAATAGTTAAAATTCCCGGAAAAAGGGAATGGCAGGAATCAGAATTATATATTTGGGTGGTTAAACCCACAGGCAAAGTTACTTTTCACTCTGTTGACTTAACAAAAAATCAAAATGAAAATCACCTAACTTTAGACCAACTAGTCAATAAAATACCTGTTTCTAGCACTCATGAATGGAGTAAATATTTAAAGCAATTACATAAAGTTTTGATTCAGCCAATTGCTGCCGAATTACCGAAAAACCCCAATGAACATATAGTTTTTATTCCTGATGACACTTTGTTTTTTGTTCCCTTTGCTGCATTACAAGACGAAAATGGCAAATATTTGATTGAACAACATACTATTCTAACTTCTCCTTCTATTCAAGTTTTATCACTGACTCACCAACAAAATGAAAAACTTAAACAAACTGTTCTGAACGATGTATTAGTAGTAGGTAATCCTAGAATGCCAAAAGTAGCCATTAGTCCTGATGAAATTCCTCGTCAGTTAGAGCCTTTGCCATTTGCTGAGGTAGAAGCCAATAACATTGCTAGACTATTTAATACTAAAGCAATTCTGGGGAAAGATGCCACTAAAATCAATGTTTTACAGCGGATGAAAACAGCACAAATTATTCATTTGGCAACTCATGGATGGGCTGAAGATCAAGGAGGATTAGGAAGTTGGATTGCTTTAGCTCCCTCTACTGGAGATAATGGTTTACTCATAGCCGAGGAAATTCTTTCTTTAAAGTTGAAAGCCAAGTTAGTCGTTTTAAGTGCTTGTGAAACAGCAAGAGGTTCACTGACAGGAGATGGTGTAGTTGGATTATCGCGTTCTCTGATTGCTGCGGGAACACCCAGCGTGATCGTTTCACTATGGAATATTCCTGATGAATCAACTGAGTTAATTATGACCGAATTTTATCAACATTTTCAGCAAGATCCTGATAAAGCACAAGCTCTACGTCAAGCAATGTTAGTCTTAATTAAACAACGTTATCTTCCTTTAAATTGGGCAGCATTTACACTAATTGGTGAACCATAGAACACCGATTCACTAATAAAACACAAGATGGTAAGAGTACAGTTAGTTTATCCGAAAATCCCAGATAGCAAAAACTGCCCTTTGGAACGGTGCATAGCTTTTGAAAAATATGATGGAACCAACTTACATTGGGTTTGGAATTTTGAACTTGGCTGGTATGCTTTTGGTACGCGTCGAGATCGCTTTGATTTGGATGAGCAGGGGATTGCACAATTCAATGCTGCACATCCAGGATTAGAAGAAGCTTCTGATATTTTTAATAGAGAGTTTGCCAGTGCTTTAGAAGGAGTATTTAGAGAAAATAAGAACTATCAATATCCAGAAATTACTGTGTTTACTGAGTTTTTTGGGATGAACTCATTTGCAGGAATGCACAAGCAGGATGACCCAAAACAACTGCTTATTTTTGATGTACAAACCGATAAATATATTATTCATCCCGAACAATTTCTTCAAGATTTCAGTAAATTTAATATTGCGCGTGTTGTTTATCGCGGTAAGCTAACTGGCAAATTTATTCATGATGTTCGTGAAGGTAAATATGATGTAAACGAAGGAGTGATCTGTAAAGGAGGAAAAAATATTAATAGCCTCTGGATGGTAAAAATTAAAACTTATTCTTATCAGAAAAAATTACAGCAAGTTTTTACAAATGATTGGCAGTCATACTGGGAATAAGGTTTGCACTCACGCCTTTCTACTGAATCTGTTGGTGCATTGTGAGCAGGAAATCCTAATGCACCACCAAATTTTTATTGCCTTAATTCACCAGCTTCAATTCTTCATGCTTGGTGTTTGACCCCACCATCTTAATCAACTGCTGATTTAGGTAGCTTTGCGCTGAAACATAAACGTTATCCCAAATCACAGGATTCCGGCAGATTTTACTCCCAACAGTATTACCTGCTAATTTTTCCGACACCAAGTATTTTTTGTAATAGTTGTTCCACAGATGTTGTAAAAAATCCTCGGCAAACTCATCGAAAGGAATGATCCAGTTATACTGTTCATCCAAAAATACCCGATAAGCAGCAACAATAGGCATGGCAATATCAGCAGGTGCAGCAAACCCAAACGAATATCGGCTATCCGGCAGCAGCGTATTCTTGCGCGGGTCGATTGAGGCTAAATCAACAACACCCTTTCTTCTGGGCTTGGTGATATGTTCTTCGATTATTTGAAATAACCTTTGCTCAATCCACAACCCTTTGGGCAGTAGCGGTAACAGTTTCGACAGTCTTTGTCTTTCCGCCTCACTTAAGGATGGCGTATTGCTGACAGGTGGGTGCTTGGTTCTGCTTTTGCTGTCTGGGTTGTATTTATTCCTGTCCAGACAGTTCATCAACTTAATGAGATGGTTGACATTGCACTGGGGGCTTTTGGGCGCACCGCTTTGGTTTTGGTAGTAAGCAATGCGGAATTTGGTTTTTTCCTCTCGCTCCAGTTGAGTTAAAAACTGCTTCAGGAATTTATAATCACCCCTAGCGTTAACTTTAGAACGAGCATCCACCGGGGCAGAAGTATTAGAAGCCAGGGCGATGTCTTTGGCTTCATCCTCACTTAGCCCAATGTGGATTGTGACTTTGACTCTGGCTTCGGTAAGGTCGTACTTGTATTCTCTTGCCTGTTGAAAGGCTAAAACCGTATGCCCCCCATTGATAATGCCATCGCTACCACCTTCAGATGCTTCCAGTATTTCTAGTTCAAGCTGTGTCTTTTTACTGTTGGGCTTGACCTTGTTGGCACACAGCACGATGCCGCTATGCCTGGAGAAGAATTTGTCAGGCTCAGTGGTTAAGGAGTCAAAGATTTGTCTATACGTTGAGCTTTTGCGGTTGGGTTCCCGAATATTTGGCTCTAGTGGCAGGTCAGAAGGGAAACTGTCAACGTGAACGGTAGCGATAATGCAGTGGGGGTTTGCATTGAAAAACTGGTCTACTTTCAAAGCCCAATTTTTTGGCATAGTTTCTTTGGTGTGGGGAGTGCAGTTGATATTAAAGAAGGATACAAAATTCAGGAGTAAATGACCAAGCCCTGCAAACTCAAAACTTTTGTTAAAGGGTTACAAAAGCCTTTGCTTGGTAGACTAACTATTAATCAACTCTAACAACGCCTCTGTTGATATCTTGCCACTCATATCGGAGCCCTCCAAAAGACTATCCGCTAAATCCCGCTTACGGTGATGCAGTTCCACAATCTTGTCTTCAATAGTATCCTTAGCCACCAAGCGATAAATTGTGACTGGGCGTTGTTGCCCAATGCGGTGGGCGCGGTCTGAAGCTTGGTCTTCTACTGCTGGATTCCACCAGGGGTCTGTATGAATGACATAATCAGCGGCAGTAAGATTGAGTCCAGTACCCCCAGCTTTGAGACTAATCAGAAACACATCACCATCCCCAGCTTGAAAGGCATCTACGCTTTTTTTTCGTTCTGCCATTGAGGTACTGCCATCTAAGTATTGATACTTAATACCTTGTTGCTCCAGAAAATCGCGGATGATGTGCAAATGATCAACAAATTGACTAAATACTAAAGCTTTATGGCGATTTTCTAGAAGTTCGTCCAGCACCTCACCAAAAAGTTGCAATTTGGAACTAGATAAGGCAGTATCAGGCATAACGAGGCTGGGATTACAGCAAGCGCGACGCAGTTTCATAATTTCTGCTAAAACTTGCAAATGTTTCTGTCCTGCATCGGCATTGCTTTCGTTAAGTTTAGATATAGCTTGACGGCGCAAAGCTTCATAGAATGCCTTTTCTTCTGTACTCAACTCCACATGAAGCAGAATTTCAGTTCGGGAAGGCAATTCTTCTAATACCTGATTTTTGGTGCGGCGTAATAAGAATGGTTGAATCAGTTTTTTCAATTTATTACGCGCAAGTTTATCTTGATATTTTTCAATGGGGGTAGCAAAGCGTTGATTGAAACTTTCAAAAGAACCTAAT
Source organism: Nostoc sp. LEGE 06077 (assembly GCF_015207705.1). Taxonomy (GTDB): domain Bacteria; phylum Cyanobacteriota; class Cyanobacteriia; order Cyanobacteriales; family Nostocaceae; genus Nostoc_B. Next base: position 27,177 of record NZ_JADEWI010000046.1, on the reverse strand, counting down.
AACCCAGGATTAATAAAACGGAACAAATTCCACAATTCACCTAGATGATTTTCAATCGGAGTCCCAGTAGTCAGCAATTTAAAATTAGATTTCAAATTCATGGCAGCCTGAGAACGTTTAGTGTTCATATTTTTGATCGCCTGGGCTTCATCCAGGACAATCGTTTGCCATTGCACTTGAGCAAGCATTTGAGCAACTTCTTCTTGTTGCAATAAACCATAGCTGCATATCAACATATCCAAAGGTTGTAATTCATCTAACAACTTTTGGCGGTTAGCACCAGAGAATTGAATGATATTTAGAGTTGGGGCAAACTTTTGCGCTTCACTCACCCAATTCATGCACACAGAAGTTGGAGCAATAATTAGGGTTGGCCCCTGATGGGCATTTCTGAGGATGACAGCCAATGCCTGCACGGTCTTTCCCAATCCCATTTGGTCTGCCAAGCAAGCTCCTACACCCCAATGTGCTAGACGCGCCAACCAACAAAAACCTTCCATTTGATAGTCACGCAGTTGGGCTTGGAAAGTAGATGGGAGTTCTGCTTGGAGGTTTTGTACTTCCTTGAGGCGTTTGATATGTTCTTTCCAGTGTTTATCTGCTTTTACCTTACCGACTTCATCAACAAAATCTTCTAATCCTAATGTAGCCAAGGGGTGAAAACGCATCCCTTTACCATGTTTTTCCGAAAACATCCGCAATTCGTCCAGACGTTTGCGAAAAGCTTGAGTTAAAGCCAGAAATTGACCATCCCCAAGCGGAATAAAACGACTTGGGGTTTTCTCTAATAGTTCTAGTAGTTGCTGCATATCCAGCACTAGGTCGTTATTCAATTTCAATTCCCCAGTGGCTGCAAACCAATCTTGCTGACGTTGAATCGATAAATTAAAGTCTTTTAAGTCGGCATTGTGGCTAACACGCAGTTTTTCTCCTTGCGGCCATTCTATGACGACATTACTTCCCAATGCTTGCAGTTCTAGCAGCAATTCTAAACAGTCCTCTGGCTCTTTTATTGTCCATTCACCATCTTGTTCTTCATTGCGAGCCAAAGTGGCGCAGGCTGCTACAGCGTTTGCGGCAAGTTGTTTCTCTTGTAACAAATTTCGTCTGGTTTGTAGACGTTTACCATCAATCTCGGCAATAACAGTTTCACCACCTGTACCAGGACGATAGTAGGGGCCACCTTGGGCAAATGGGCGCGACAACATGGTAACTTTTAAGCCGGCATTGGCAGGCAAAAGGTGGATATGAGGGAATGTCTGGGCGGGGACAACTTCTGCTCCTTCTGCGCCACCACCAATGTCCGAATGCACGGTGACAATGCCAGAAACGGCATTAATGGCAGCCAAAACTTGTTTTTCGGCGATCGCCGGGACATTTAATTTATTATCTTTCCCCAGGATTTCTGCAATACGTCTGTGTTCGGCAGTAATTTCAATAACTTTGATGCGGGTTGGAGTTTCTTTGATATGCAGAATACTCTGTGATTCGATAATTTTGGGAGAAAATTCCAAGGTAAGAAGACCAAGTTTTTCTTTTTTAACTAGCAGTTCCGGTTCTCCCTTGACAATTTCTACACGGATATTAGGGCTATCTTCCCAAAAAACCAACGGGTGTCCAATTAAAGCAGAGATGGCTTTTTCCCCGAAAGTATAATCAACTTTGCCATAATAGCCCTCGCTATATACCTCAATACAACTACATACCCGCATATCTTGGGGGGTAATGTAATCAAACTCAGCTAATCCACTATTCAGACGCTTGAGGGCGATGGGGCGACCTTTACTCCATTCTCCTTTGGCATTTATTTTCTGTTCTTTTGGTTGCAAGACAAATCTACTGGGATAGAAGGTAATGAACCATGCTAAACGTAATTCTGATTCTGGTTTTCCTGGTGTTTGTGGTTCTTTCTGGAGATTGGCTAGGGCATTGAGGCACATTTCCCAAGCTTCTTGGGGTCGAATTAAGTCGATAATAGTTTGAATACCGCTATCTTCTCGCAGTGCCTCTGCCTGTTTTTGATAGTTACTACTAGGTTTGAGCCGGGATAGGAGTTCTGCGGTTTCCATTGCCAACCAATGATGCCCTGAAGTAAGCGCTCTCCGATATAATGGCTCTAATAAATTAGGTAAACGTTTTTTTGCAGCGTCGGCATCCATCCAGTAAAGGCATAGTGAGCAAAACAATGTTTGTAAGCTGTTTTCTTCTTCCACTGAAGAAATGTGAGAGCTAAGGACTAATTGTTTTTGAGTAAGATCACCTTGATGGACTTGCAGTACCATTTTCAGTCTGCCATAAATAAACCTCAGCCAATGATCTGATTGGCGGGACATCGCACTGGTGTACTCTTGTGCTTGCTGGAGGCTCTGCACTGAACCATCTTTTAACAGTGCCAGGATAAAAAATAAGCCCCCCATCGTATTAAAATACATTTGGCGTTTGCCTGTCGCTTTTCTCAGTTTTTTCAGGGCATCTGTATAATACTTAATCGCTTGTTCATTTTCCCCTCGGAGAAAACTTAACCAGCCCCAAAAGATAGCAGCGTTATGTTGATATTCATCCGATACCCGCTCCAGACATTCTTGTGCTTCTTGGGTACAACCCCGAAGCAACATTTGTTCTGTCAAAATCAAATGCAGATAATCTGAACAATGTTTCCCAGATGTAGAACATTCTTCTTCCAGCAACGTAAACGCATCTTCAGACACAGACAATTTTAAGGCTGAGTTGAGGAGGATACTAGATATCCCATTTTCATATAATCCTTGTGGTAAGGTGTTAAACCAATCAGCATCAAATGGGTTATTGCATATCTGCTCGAAGATATTTTGGATGACTATTTTTTCTTCGCTATCAGCATATTTCTCGTAATCTTCAATTTGCTGATTAATAAAATTAGTGTCTTGGCGATAAAAACCTATACGGATTTCCCGAATACACTCGCGTAAGCTGCGGAATATCCGAGCTTTTTTGTTCCAATGAGTCCGTATAGGTAACTTTTCTTCTACTGCTGTGACAAGAATTTCAAACTGTCCGGTTTTTACTGCATGACGAGTAGCAATTTCTGTGAGTAAAGGATGACATTCAGGACTTTGCCTGCCTGACTGCACTAGCAAACCTACTTTTAACAATTTATCAATTTGGGGACTAATGGTTTTAGTACCCCAAGGCTTATTGTTTTCATCTAAAGCACCCGTTTTACTAATACAACTCACGAATGAATTTTTATCTATCGGTGCATAAATTACCGAGAACAACTGGATAATCTTTTGGGCGCAAGGGTGTAACTGGAAGTATTTCTCAGTGAGTTGTGCTTGTAGTTTTGTGGGGTTAGATGCAATATTAGCCATGCGATTTATTTTGTTTTTGAAATAATGCCCTGAATTTATCTGTTTTCTCGCAATATTTTGGCAAGGGCAAAAGACACTTCTGGTGTATTAAAAATACTCATTAGATAATCTAGTTTAAAACCATTTTAGATATCAATTTTTGTTGCTGGACTAATAATTAGCTGCTCAATATTAAGCAGCTATTGAATCTATTTTAAAGGAACTTGTGACGTTATGCTACGCTCAATCACAGTGGGTTCCAGATGTTCTTCTTTAATGACGACGAAACAAAGCTTCTAAATAAACTTGTGCTACCCGGCGTTGTCCGAAGGAGTTGCCGCAGGCATCACTATCCGCATTCTGTAGCAGAAACAGTGAGACAGCTGCCGTTAATACGCGGTTCTCATCCCAATCAGGATGCTGCTGTAAGTAATCTTTGAGACACTCATGTAAGGTTTCGGGAATTTGGGTGAGGATGCTAACGGTTGTGTTCATAGGGTGAGGGCTTCTTGCAAGCGAATCAATCAGGACAACTAGCTCTGAGTGAAGCAGCTAATGGCTGTTTCCAAATATTCTTCAACTACTTAACTAAGTTTATACAGTTAGTTCTTGCAGTTTACAGAACTATAGAAGCTAGTCGAATTATTGTGCCGCCAGAAGGGGTGGGTTTGTCAATGCTACGAAATGTTAACTATCAGTACAGAAAAAATCAAAATTTACAAAAAGTGCAACTGTATACCAGAATTGAGAAAAAACAAAGCGACGGGTAAAAACCACATCGCTTTGCTCCCACTATCCAAGAATCTCAATTACAGCACCTAAGACAGCCGCAGCGCTCAATCCTGTTGGCACAAACACCCGCTTGCGCCACTGAATAATCTCAGTGAAACAACCCATTGCAACAAGTCCCTCAGCCAATGACAAAGCATCAACCAACTCAATCCGAGGCTCACCAGCGATAAAAGAACGCCGCAAAGTTACGCCACCTGGCAATTGCTGTGAGTAACCTTCATTCAGCACCAGTGATACCAATTCGGCTGGACTTAACAGCTTGTTTTTCATGCCCAACTGTTCTGCCACAGTTTGAATGTCGTTCGCATTGACTACTCGACCCAGAATCTTCTCGCCATCGCTGGTTTGCAATCGGAAGACCCGGCTGCTGGACTGCGGTAGAATTTTCCAGATTGGTAACAGAATGCCTGTCACCAAATGCAGGTAATCGGTAGTGAATTTAGGCAGTGTGTCTACTTCCTTTGACCACGCCGCGACAAACGCATCTTTCTCCGAAACCTGCCGCCACGTAGACGAATTCAATTGTTCGACCGTCACGCGAGTTTCTTTTTGCGATCGCACCAACAAAACCCGTGGAATAACACCACCACCGCTGTCGAAAATGCTGTGTGTCGGAATTGACACAGCAGCATGACCAGATTTCTCATTGATCATGAGTTGTCCCTGGTACTGGGTGGCAAATCCTAGCATCTCCAAAGCAGTTTTGATGTTGTTCCTTTGAGTGCGTTCTACTTTCAAGTAATTGGTCACACTGCCAGTTTGAGGATGTGTATAAACTGATTCTTGGCTTTCGATGGAAAACCGTTCAGCCCGTAAAGTTTCAACACCAGCCTCATAGACACCAGCCGCGATCGCTGTCTCGATTTGTTGACTTAACAATAACTCGAACCTCTCAAAGATGATATTCTGCATCCCAATCCTCAAAGCCAACAAGCGATTGAGGAATTGCCGCAGTGGTGGGAGGTCGATTTTCATCCCACCTTCATGAGAGGTTAAGCTGAGTCCTGTCATTGCTTCAAAAGTCCCTAAAGACACTTCATAAAACCGACCTTGGAAAATCTGCTTAAACAACTCATACAGGGCGTGTTCGGCGTACTGTGACTCTAGGTTATCCTTAGCCTCGAATATTCCATTGCCTCCAGTTTGACGCTGCCCACGAGTTAACGCACCCAAGCTATCTAAGCGTCGGGCGATAGTTGAGATGAAACGGCGTTCACCGCGCACATTTGTAGTTACTGGGCGAAAGATTGGTGCAGATGCTTGGTTTGTGCGGTGAGAGCGTCCAAGCCCTTGAATGGCGTTATCTGCTCTCCAGCCAGCTTCTAATAAATAGTGCGATCGCCTACGACGATTAACTGCGTTCAAGTCTGCGTGATAACTGCGACCTGTACCGCCAGCATCAGAGAAGATGAGAATACGTTTCTCATCAGCCATAAAAGCAGTAGTTTCGGCAATATTAGCGCCGGAACTGCGTGAATCTACAAATAAGCGACCAGATTCATCTTTTAACACTCGTTTGCTACGACCAGTCACTTCGGCAATTTGTTTGTGTCCGAAGTGCCACAGCAATTGTTCTAGTGCGCCGGGGATGGGGTCAAGGCTGGCCAGTCTGTTAACCAACGCATCTCTTAAACCCACAGCTTCTTGTGAGACAATCGGAGAACCGTACGCGTCAAACAGTGGTTCAGAGCGTTCTGAGCCATCTTCGCCGGAATGGATTTCATGCAAATGGATTGGGAACGCACTCATCAAATAATCCATGAGATATTCCCTTGGAGTCAGATCCAAGTTTAAATCCTTCCATTCCTCGGCAGGAACTTCGTCTAACCGTCGCTTCAGCAGTTCTTCGTTTGTGGAGACGATTTGCACAACAACAGCATTCTCCGCAGCTAAATCATTTTCAATCGCCTTAATTAACTGAGGGCATTTCATCCCCGTGAGCAAATGATTGAAGAATCTTTGCTTATGCGATTCAAACTGCGATTTGGCGGACATCTTAGCAGCGCGATTGTACGTTTTGGAGCCAGAGATATTACAAGCCTCCAATGCCTTCTCTAAATTATTATGAATAACCTGAAAAGCGTCAGAATAGCTGTCGTAAATGCGTTCTTGCGTCGGCGTTAAATCGATTTCGAGAGTTTGATACTCTACACCATCGAAGGAAAGCGATCGCGCCAAATACAAACCAAGTGCCTTGAGATCCCGTGCAACAACTTCCATCGCTGCAATGCCGCCGACAGAGATAGATTCAACGAAATCCTCACGAGAGGTAAACGGGAAGTCGCCAGTCTGCCAAAGTCCTAAACGATTAGCATAAGATAGGTTTGAGACTTTGGTTGCCCCAGTTGCCGACACGTAAACAACCCTGGCATTGGCAAGTGCATTTTGCAGTCTCAGCCCGACAATGCCCTGCTGTGATGCTGCAACCATACCGAGCGTTCCCTCTTGAGCCATTGCGTTACCCATTGCGTGGCATTCGTCATAAGCGATCGCACCCTCAAAGTCCTTACCTGCCCACTCAACGATTTGTTTGAGCCGACTTTTGCCGTTCTTTTGTGAGCGCAGAGTTGAGTAAGTGCAGAACAGAACGCCTTGGGTGAATGGGATTGGATCACCCAGCTTGATATTACTGAGGTCAAGAATGTCCTTTTCATGGCCACCTAAAGCACACCAATCTCTACGGGCATCTTCAATAAGGGCAGCACTTTTTGATACCCAGATTGCTTTTCGTCTGCCCTGACACCAGTTGTCGAGGATGATTCCTGCACATTGCCTACCCTTACCCGCACCCGTCCCATCGCCCAAGAACCAGCCACGACGAAATTTCACGGCATTTTCTTCGCCTTGTGCTGCGACTGTTACGTTATCCCATGAATCATCCACAATATAAGAACCAGACAGAAATTCTGAGTGCGCTTGCCCTGCATAAATCACGCTTTCAAGCTGTGCCTCTGATAACAAGCCTTGCGTGACAATGTTTTGTGGCAGATGTGGTTTGTATGTAGGAGCCGGTGGTGATACCAAAGCCAGTGCTGCACTCTCACACAGCAATGAGGGATGGGGCTTTGCACCGTTTATGCGGATTCGCTGTGGTCGGTAGGTTTCATAGAGAGTATCCTTTAAACCCTCATTGGCAACCCACTCGACTATCTCATACTCCAAAACTACCACGTCTGGAATCTCGGAAGCTGGTTCTGGCTGAGTTACTACAGTGTGTTTTGACAGTCTAACAACCTTCGCTGCAACTACAGCAGCTTTAACAGTAGCAGCATTCCACTGCGAACGCGCAGGCAACTGCTCAATCAACGCCAGTATTTCAGGCAAGTCCAGCGTTTCTCGAATGCAAGGAATGTCGCCGGGGTTAGATGCTGGGACTTTATCAATAACAGTGATTCGTGTTTCGATTGTTGTCCCATGCTTGGCGTAAGCTTGACCACTGACCCCGACCGACATTAAAACTCGCGCTTTTTCTTGCCACTTAACAAAAGTTTCTCGCCAAGTGGGATTATTCGGAGAGAACCAATTGGCTGTAATTGTCACCAACCGCCCACCGTCACACAACCTTTGTAGTGCAGAGTTAATGTGGCGAGGTGTTGCGTCGGGATTGCGGTCGCTGATTTTGGGCGATGATGAGAATGGCGGATTCATCAGTACAATCGAGGGCTGAGTCTTGCCAGCCAAATAATCGTTAATTTGCTCGGCATTCACAGAAAATAGTGGTGTGCCAGGGAACAGCCGCCGCAGAATTTTAGTTCTGTCTTGAGCCAATTCATTCAGCATTAAACTTGCACCGTACAGTTTGGCAAACTGAGCCAGAATCCCAGTCCCAGCACTTGGTTCAAGCACTAAATCGTTGTTAGTCACTTGTCCCGCCAATGCCACCAAATACGCCAACGGTAGCGGAGTCGAAAATTGCTGGAGTTGCAATTGTTCCTCAGTGCGGCGGGTGTGTGTGGGGCAAAGTGACTCAAGCAGTTGCAGTTGTTCTAAGGGGTTTTGTGACAACGGGTTTTGTCGCAGGTAAAGAATTAGTGCAACTTCCACTGCTTCGTAAGCATCCTTCCACAACCACTTGCCCTCAGCCGCAGTGCCGTGAAATTGGCGATTCATTTGTGATTGAAGTAGTTTTGTGGTTATGGGGCGGTGTTCGATTAATGATTTTGTTAGTTCTTGTCCCGCGTTAACAATAGACTGCCCATAATCTAAGACTGTTTGTACATCAAATAGTGAGCCTTGGATTGCGCTGATCATGACTATATATAGATATAATTTTCACAAAAATTTGGCGTAGCCGATGCTGTTTTTGAACAAAGCAATCAAATTAGACTTAACTGCTTGAAGTTGATTTCTTGTGGATGCTCACGTTCGAGCCACTCAAAAGCACATTCCAGGTTGAGTAAGAATTCTCGCCACTGTTTCGGTTCGGGGATACCAGCAGATGTTTGAGCCGCAGCATATTCATTGACTAACTCGGCCAACTCAATCATGTGCGAGTACGTATCGAATGCCAGTTGGTGGCATTGTGAGCGAATTCGTCTTTTGACTCGTTCCGGCGAAGTTTTCCAGAATATGCTCCAAAAAAGCTGGTGATATTCTCCCGACAGAGCGATCGCCTTTCGCAAATGCTCTCTAGCAACTGCAAACTCCGGCTCAACTGGGGCATATTGGAGGGCTACGACTAAAGCACAGTGAGCCGCTTGCATTGTTCTAATTTTTGAAACGACAAAAGGAGCGATCGCCTGTAGTAATTGCGTTCGCCCTTGGCGTTGGCAAAGCCATCGCTCAACAAGGGAAGGGGTTGTGGAACTAAGCCGCCGACTTCTTGCGAGATTTACGAGGTGTTACGGCAGTTTTGGGCTTATTGGTTTTACGGGTTTTGGTAGATTTTGGTTGAGAGGTTTCGATGGAGGTGCTTGCCTTAGCTTCCGTTTGAATAATAGAAGCTGCTGGCGGTAGCAGTCTTAACGTAGGGAACTCAAGTACAACAGGCTCTTGCTGTATTGCGCTTGGTGAAAGGTCTGTAAGTTCCCAAGGATCTGGCAGTTGCGCGAACTGTGGCTTTGGTGCAGGTACAGTGTGGGGTGTTGCTGCTGCGATTACTTGATGTGATGTAGCGACGGGTGCAATCGCAGAATATGAATACGGTAGCCAGAACAAGCCGTTTGCGAAGTCTACGAACACAAGGCTAACGAAACTCATGAAGATAACTTGAATTGCCAAGGACAAGATTGATTGAATATCCATTGTTTTTCTCCTGAAGTACGAGAGAGTTTTCAATGGCTTCTAGCGAAGCGTTTTAACTGCACGCTTATGGAAGATTTAAGAACAAATTCTAGGCGTGGAGAAATGAAATTGTACAAGCCTGATGCTCTCTGTAAATTGGGCGTAGCTAAACAGAGAAATTACCAAGGTATTTGATTTATAATTTGGAGTCGGTCTAATTTTAAAGAAGTTTGAAGGTTGTATGTCCAGCCTAAGTTCTGATTTGGTACGCGTCTATTTACAAGAAATTGGTCAGTTTCCGTTATTAACCTCTGACCAAGAAATAACTTATGCAAGACTTGTACAACAAATGATGGCGATACAGCAGCAAAAGCAGCAGCTAAGTCAACAATTACATCGCCAACCAACATCAATAGAATTAGCCAATTTTGTCAATAAAAGCGAAATTGAAATCAATCAAATCTTTAAGCAAGGTCACTCGCTTCGCTCGAATTCAAAATTATTAATTCAAAATTCAAAATTAAGGAGCTGGGGTTAGAGGCTTATATACATTTATACAACATAGACAATGCAACACACTCAGAAAACGAGCGTAGAAGAAATTAGTAAATTGAAAAATCTATTTCCTCATTTTGAATTTTGAATTTTGCATTTTGAATTTATAGAGATTACCAGAGCGATCGCCGAAAAATCTCGCACGGTAAGGCTACCAATTCACGGTAAGGCTACCAATTCACGTTAACGAAAAGCTCAATCAAATTAAGAAGGCATAGCGAGAACTATTTCAAACACTCGGTCGTCGTGGTACGCTCACAGAAATTGCACAGAAGTTGGATATGGAGCCAAAGCAGATTCGAGAATATTTGGCGGCGGCGAATGGGACAATTTCTCTTGATTTAAAAGTAGGAGATAACCAAGATACCGCACTAAGCGAACTTCTAGCCTCGGAGGACATCTCACCAAATGAACTGATCACTCAAGAAATGTTACGGCAAGACTTGAATAATTTGTTAGCATCACTCAAGCCTGTACAGCGGGAAGTATTAATTTTGCGGTTTGGGTTGTTAGATAATCAAGAACGAAGTTTGGCTCAGATTGGGGAAAAGCTGAATATCAGCCGAGAGCGAGTGCGTCAAATACAGATGCAAGCAATGACTGCTCTGCGTCGTCAGCAACCTTCTATTGGACATTATTTAACTTCTTGATTAGGAAATCATACCTTGTTATAGGTATGATGAGTCAGATTAATCCTCTTGTTAAATTACATCACCCGAATATCACTATAATGTTGTTAATATCAAAAATAAATTAAAATTCTAATTTAGATAAAGTTTTTGTCTTAATATAAATATTGGTGATAATCTACAGAATATTGAATTGAAGCATTAGTCAAATCTAAATTCTCCAAAATTTGAATACCTTCTAACTCTAATTTATTCTTTTGGTTAGAAACGTACTTTATTAAGTAGCCTTGAGAATCTAATATACGGTGAATTGGATAATCATTAGCCGATGTTTTTTTAAGATAGTTAGGAATAGCTCTAAGATAACTGTTATCTACTCCAATAGCTTGGATTATCTGTTGATAAGTTACTACCTTACCTGCTGGTATTTTGATGATAAAGTCGAGAAATCGCTCATAAGGATTTTCAGATAATGCTGGAAATTTATCAGTTTCAATGTGAACATTATTTCCGATACAAATTATACCTGAATTGATAACTACGCCTAAAATGCCTCTTTTAGCCTGAAGAATTTTTAAAGAATCAACTAAATGGGCTATCCGTTTGCATGGCTCACAATGAAAAGTTAAACGAATAGCAGCCCCATTATCAAAACTTATGAGAGAACCAGGAGCGAAGTTTTCAGGTTGTATCCCGGCTATCACAATATTCTCTCGTAGCTCTCCTAGTGGAATTCCCAAGTCTGAAATATCTTCATATCTAACCACTAAGACTTGTCTAGGGCTGATGGGGTTAGCATTAATATCTCCTTCAAGACCATGATCTATTTTTAAGTTGATAGTCTCAACTTCTTTCATTGCTGACTTATGCTGCTGTTTAATGAAAAGATGTAAGGTAGAACCTTGAGCAGTAGGCATAAATAATGATAATTAAATTTTTAGGTTGAGAGATTAATAACAATCACGAAAACGAGGGTGAAGCGGGAGTAAGCGAACTTCTAAACGCTCAAGGCTGTCTGGATGTTGCTCAAAATTCAACTTGATAATGGAAAAGCAGATGCTAATACCCAACCAAAAAATAAAGTACTACCAAGAGCATAACTCCAGGGATTATTCACCAACCCAGAACAAAATGAAAAGATTGCCATAAATACAGGAAATAATGGCAGCAAAAGGTAAATAAAACTTAGTTGTGGCAGGAAGTAAAGCACGAGGATAAAACCACTAATTAAGACAGTGCTTTGTCCTAACCACCAGAAAACTCGCTTACCAAAATTTAGATTTTGCTGTGCCACTCCAGAAGCTAAAAACCAAGGAAAACAAGCAATTGCCAAGATAGGGAAAATTTGCAACCGCGATGGGATTAACCACCACTGTAACCATACGACCTGCGCCATTGCTCCAAACCCAATCCACAATATGATGAACAAAATCAGACTCATTACTAAGGCTCTAAGTGATGGTGACATCTGTAGCGGTAGCATCGCAGCCAACCAACTTAACCCTGCCACCCCAAACCAAATACTAACTGCGCCACCTACTAATACTCCACCTAAACTGCCAATATCGCCTAATTGATTGATGATCATCAGTGTACTAGTGGCTACAAAAGGTGCTACTAATAAACCTATCCAACTTTTTAATTGTCCTGTTTTCTGAGTAATAGGAGAAGTCTTGAAAACGGGTGCGAGTGCTGCCAGCATCATTAACCATCCTAACAAATGTAAAAAATACCACAGCATTCGGTAATCAACATAATTACTCTGACTGTTTATGCCGAAAGTCTTATCGAGCCAATCCCTAGCAGCCTGATGGCTCGAATGGCGAAACAGGATTGTGATATGTTCGGCATTGGGGATAATCACAAGCTTTCTGGCTTTACCCAAGGCAAAATTGTGATTTTCACCACCACCAGTCACCAGTAAACGCTCGGCATTGGCAACAAATCTATTTTCCCAACTGCCTGCTTGTAATAAGAGGTTTCGAGGTATATTTGGTGTAATTGAAGCACCTGTAGGGGAAACTGCTACAGTGGCGGCATAGCGGTCTACTTGATTTATTGCCGCAGACATGACAGCACCGCTACCCATCGAATGCCCTAACATCGCCAAACGTGATTTATCGACCTCTGGTTGCTCTACAAGTACTGTGTATGCAACATCTAAATTCTGTTGAAGTGAATTGCTTTCTAGTGGTTTGGCGTTAGCAGCATGACTATCAAAATCCCAGAGCATGACAGCATAACCTGCATGAGCTAAAGTGTAGGCATAACCAAGCATTAATTGCTTCGAGCCTGCATAACCATGAGCAATTAAAACACCAGGGACATTTTGAGCATTTTGTGGTGCTACATATAACAAAGGCACTCCCAGATGTTCTATTTGGCGAATCGCAAGAGATGTTTGCGCTCTTAGCACACCCCACCATGAAAGAGCAATTATCACTACGGCTACAATTGCTAACATTAAACTGCGGTTTTTCTTCATAAAAAATTTTACTAATACTTCGATTAGTTTTGACTCGTATCCTTTTAAATATATTAGGTATTTGTAAACTAAAAACACTTGATGCTACTGCGAACAATTCAACATATTAAATATTTTTTGTTTATGATATTGACAATTGTTTATAAGTCGAATAAATATTTAGTTATAATTAATAATTAGTCATCAGCCTAAAGACCAATACTTATAATAAGTTAAACTTTAACTTATAGAAGATTAACAATAAGAAAAAAATGTTATTATTCTTTTATTAATAAACAAATTATTGATGCACATTCATCACTTCAGTTATGGCTGTATGTAAGCAATTAGCGGTATGCTCTTTGATGGCTTCAGCCCTACGGCCTAGAAACTGTAGTTGAGTAATAAAGCTTTTCCTTCCTTTTCCAGCACTAAACCTAAATGAATAATGAAGAGTTAGAAACGCTCAAAAAACTAGCTTTTAAGCAACCTGAGCGCAATTTAGAACAGATGTTGCTACCAGTTTCTCAAGCTGAATTACAAACAAAAAAGCCTAAGCGAAATATGAACTGGTGGATTTTAAAGATATCATCAGTTATAGGGTTATTGTATTTACTTTTTATAGTACTAGCTCCTACTCCAACACCTCAAGAAAACCGGAGGATTGGGAATACAGAAGTTATTATATTTAGTTTAATTTTGCTGTTTAACTCAGGGTTGATAGATAGTATAGATGATATCTCAATTTCTGGTACAGGGATTGCGCTCAGAAGGCTCAAGCAAGAAGTCAGGGATGATATCAATAAATTGCAAGATGAGCAAATTGCCGAACTGAATAGACAACAAAAGCGAATTGACTTACTTCAGGAACAACAATCAGCAACCTTACAATTTTTAGTTAGATATCTGATTGATGGTAATGAACTGAAGCATTTGATGAAGTTGAATTCTTCATCTTCAGAAGAATACAACTTTAAATTTGACGATGATTTAGCAAGAGAACTGAAGCATCTGAGAGCTATGGGATTTATCAATAATTTTGTAGGCAGAGGTATTGAAAAAATTCAGCAACAGAGAGAAGGAGATTTAAAAAACTATTTTCACATTACAGAAGAAGGAAAATCGTATTTAGCTTTGAGAAAAAGCTTAGGCATCAATGAAATACCAGGACTTGGTGAAGATGGACGATGGCATCGAGATATTAGAGAAACTTCCGAAAAAATACTAGAGATAGATAATTCTGAGAAAGTGGTAGATTAAATCAGCTAATTAATCAAGTAGCATTATTAAGGAATCATAGCTACTACAACTCAAGCAGTTGATTTGCTAACGCTAAACTTTTGTACTTGATGGATTGTACTTGAAAGCAATGGGTTACAAATAAATACTGAGAGAGTAAAAATTATGCAAGTATGTCTAGTTACAGGTGGTAACTCTGGTGTAGGTTTAATGACGGCTATAGGTTTAGCCAAATTAGGCAATCATGTATTTATTGCTTGTCGTTCGGCAAATAAAGCCGCAAAAGCTATAGAATACATTCGCCAAACCACCGGAAATCAAAATGTGACATTTCTACCTCTTGATCTAGCTTCTTTAGATTCAGTTCGTAAGTGTGTAAAACTATTTAATAACTACAATTTACCATTACATATACTAATCAACAATGCGGGAATATTCAACAAAAGAGGCACAACCCAAGAAGGTTTTGAACTGATTTGGGGAACTAACTATTTAGGTCATTTTTTGCTCACTTACTTATTGTTAGAAAAGTTGCAAAACTCTGCCCCTAGCCGCATTATTATGTTATCGTCAGATTTGGCATTATCTCCAAGTAGTATTGATTGGGATTTATTAGTTAAAAGAACACCGTTAAATTTTCTAAAATTATATGCCGCTTCTAAACTCTGTTTATTGCTGTTAACAAAAGAGCTTTTACAAAGGTTAAACAATTCTCAAGTCACTGTTAACGCAATACATCCAGGCTTTGTGCAATCAAATATTACTATATGGCATCGTCTAAGTAAGTATTTAGGTTTAGGTATTTCCGCAGAAGCCGGAGCATATAGTACCCTAGTTTGTGCTACTTCCCCAGATTATCAAAATATTAATGGAAAATTTTTAGATAGTCACGCTCAAGAAATTCTCTTACCTGAAATAGCCCAAAATCAAGAATTATCACAGGAATTATGGGAACGTAGTTTATTATGGGCTGGTTGCAACCAGCAGCAGAATACCAAGAAAGTTAATTATGATGGTACTGATGAAATTTGGGGGCCAAACTATCTGGCTTTGAGTAGCAATGAAATAGCTGAGATTACCCAATATATTTTTGATGATGTTCTTTTGAAATTACCAATAAAAATATTATTAAAACAGGTAGTTAAATCATTTATTAAATTTGATGTTGGCTCGTTATTCATTATATTAATCCAAGTTTTTACTAAACGTTTTTACATGGAAAGACATTTAGATTCGCCTGTAATTTGGCAATTATGTCAAGATAAAAATTTATTAGAAAGGCTGAATGCTCATTTAGGGGATAATTTAGTGTTATGGCGGTCAGAACTATGGGTAAATTACCCTGCCCAACAATTAATTCCTTTTTGGCATCGAGATTCTTATTCTAAACTCCTAAAAGGAGATGGTAAAACTATTAATGTCTATATAGCTTTGACAGAAGTTAATGAAGATAACGGATTTGAATATATACCTAGTATTTACTTAGAAAATTGCGAAATAAAAGGAACTGACCCTTTTAGTGGTAATCAGTTTTTTGAAATCACTGATGAAGTTGCAAAAAAAGCTATTCCTGTGGTGTTACGTCCTGGCGAATTTGTACTATTTACTAATGAACTATTGCATCGTTCCGTACGGAATAATAGCGGTAAAGCCCGACTTTCTTTAACGCTAAGATTAACTCAGCCAGGGGTAGAAATTTTACCAGGGTATACTTCTAATTACCAGAAGCCTGTAATTTTGCAATCACAAAAATAGCTGTTTTAGAACTTAAACCTATTAGACCCGTGAAACCTCGTCTGGACAGGGTGTTGAGGGTGGTTGAGTGGGTGTAGTGTTTTAAGGTATCTAACTTATTTCCTATACTCTGCCCCAACGGGGCTTAGTCAAACAAATTAACATTCTATTTATTCCCCACACCCAAAGTCAGGAATATCAATGCTTTACGCTTAACAAGCGTGCCATTCGGTCTCGAATAAGTAATTGTCGAGTTGAAGACTCATATAAATCAATTACTCCTGGAAAGCTAAAATTTGGTCTGCGGCTCGCTGTCCACTACGAATAGCTCCTTCCATATATCCACAATATTCAAACTCAGCCGTATGTTCTCCTGCAAAAATGACTCGTCCAGCAAAGTACTGTAACTCAGAACGCCAGCTTTTCAAGTCACCAGGAGCAAAGTAGCAGTAAGATCCCCGTGACCAAGGATCTGCACCCCAGTCATGGGTTGCGCTTAGTACTCGCACTAGGGGCATTTGGATAAAGTGTGGATATTGTTTTTTGTGCTAACTCAACGTCGAATATTGATCGTCAGGATTTTTTTCTTGCTTTTTTTGTCGCTCAACACGACTGTATTGTAGGGTAATGTATCCGTTAAGAGCGGAATTGGCAGCCTAAAACTGGGGCTTTGATGATCGAGTTCGCCTAAATCAATGCTTTTCGTTATATCGCCATCTGTTGCAAGATTTGCGGTAAGTTCGCCTTTATAATCTTCAATTAAAAAGTCTCTAAAGAAAACGACTTCCCCAGCATCAGGATCTATACCAAGGATGACCGTACCGCTGAAAGTTGCGCCTTTTCGTTCTTCATCAACCGTTGCCATTGTGATTTCCGAGGGGTCTTGACCGGACATATCTGCCATAAACTTTTTCCTGGGCGAATTCTCAACAATTGAAAATGATTTTACAAGAGCGCTATGGGCGAGCGCAAAACTCTCAGGACGTATTTCTGCATCGGTCTTGCAAATGTATAGCCAATTTACTTCTGGTTATACGCCTAATTGGAAGATTGAGTAGGGATGAGTAGGGGCCCAAAGCGATCACGAAGCGTTGCTGCAAAGCAGATCGCATTGCAGAAACCTGATAGAGGGGAGACGTTGAGAAGTTTCCGGATAACTTGATCCGACCTTGCCTCGGCAGTAGCTGCCCTTATCTGTGAACTGACAGGTTTATAGAGTCCAAAGTTTTTAAGTATTTTGAATTTTGAATTTTGAATTTTGAATTGTTTGGTCAGTTTTTGAGTCGGTTGTCAACGAAACTTGATGAGCAGTCTGCGTCCATTGGGCAGGTTCGTTTAGCCATTGCATCATGTTTTATTCTCCTCAAGCGATAGTCAGAATTTGTGTAGAAGTGCGATCGCCGATCTTCACTACTGCTGAGTGTACATTGGCCAAACATTTGCTGTGTAGTCTTTTTCATTTCCACTATCAAGCCGAGAGTTTTCATGGCAAAGACATTACTCTCAAACTATGCGACAAATTCAAGGAAGCAATTAACTGAGAATTCAGAAATCCTGAAGGCTATTAACTGCAAAGGTATCTATAGAGGGCAAAAACCTTTGAAGTGTAGGGTAAAATTGTAACCTAACTGGAAAATCATCTGTTTGGGATACTTCCAATTCAATGGTTTGTTGCTCTTGGTTATCAAAGAGTAGCTGTATTTTATAGTCTGTCCAAAATTGCTCACCCAACTCATCTTCTAAATCGAAAAGCTGTTCCTCATTGCCCCAGATATCTGACCACAGAACTATTCGATTAGCACGAAAATGATTTTGACCTCTTTCATCTCCAACTACAAAATATACTTCAACATTTAACTCAAACCCGAACTCATTAACCTCTGCTTCTTTAATATTACAATTAACCACAATTAAGCTATCAGGGTTAACATTTACCATCTGTTGCTGTCGCTGTAATAATTCTTGAAATACATAATCAGGTAATAACTTTGAACTTCCTTCCAGGGCTTTTTTTTGAGTCTCAGGAGAGTAACGAGTTTTTAACTCTTGGGTTACTAAATTTAAGACATCACCCGTTTTGACATTAACAACTATCTTTTTACTAGTGGGATTAAGGGAACATCCGTGATTCAGATTAATGTGTTTATTTGTTGTCATGATTTTCTAAAAGCTTTCTATTGATTTTGAGCTATATTATAATTCACTAAATAGCCAGCTTTAGCAAGACAATAGCGAAAAAATCTCAAGTAATAGTAAAATAAGTGACACAAGTGTTGGTCAATACCTTATATATATTTTAGTATGTTTAACTAAACATGAACCAAATTTGAGATTTTAGGGAGCGAATAAAGGGACTAACACTGAGGAAATATTTTCTGATTATTTTCAATAGCTGGTGTTGTTATATCTATAATTATTGGTGGTGATTGACATTGAATTATACTGATGATAAATTTTCAATGACAAATCTTGAACTTATTAAAGAACTTTACCGAGCTTTTCGTGAAAAAGATTACGATGCCTTTTTGAAAATTTGCACTTGTGATCTTGAATGGATTCAAAACCCAGGATTTCCTGGCGGCAAAACTTATATAGGCGCACAAGCTGTAATTGAAGGAGTGTTTAAAGCTTTCAATAACGATTGGCAGTCATGGTCGTTTGAAATTGAGCAATATCTTGATGCCGGAGACACTATTATTGTCATTGGTAAATATGTAGGCTGCCATCGCAGATCGGGGAAGTCGTTTCTATCTGGGGCGGCTCATGTGTATGATATTTGCAATGGTAAGGTGTGTCGATTTCGGCAGTTTACAGATACTAAGATTATTTGGGATGCAATGACTTAGGCTATTTCTAACCAATCGTACACCACTGAATGATAACCACCTGCAATACTGATACGTCACCAATTTTTCAAACTGCATAACTGAGTGTCCTTTTCACTAACTCACCTCATCCACTGCACCCAATCGGGAGCCACAGCCAGCAATTGCCCAAATTTCTCTGGTTCAACCTCCTCAAACGCCAGCATCACGCCCCACCGTTCATCACTCGTGAGGGTGGAGAGGAACTCTTTAACCCCTTCCACCCCAGACTTTAGCCGTTCCATAAACCCAGCAGCATAAGATTTAACCTGCTGCCACCAAGAACCACAACAATTCGCAATTTCCAATTCGCAATTCGCAGTTATTTCTTCTTGATTAAAGTTGGAAGCCTGAATATTGATGCTACAGGTTTTATTTTTTTCATCAATAAATTTAGGGGCTTGTATTTCTGAATTTTCATAATTGCGAATTGCGAATTGCGAATTGCGAACTGCGAATTGTTCGGTTTTCCTGTCCCTCCATATCCTCAATAATAGGGAGTGATGTTGTGTCAGTGATTGGTGTTGTTAAATCTATATTAGGAGTGACTGACACCAACTCTCGATTTAACCACTGCTTGAAAATCCCAGAACGCCCATCATCAGTCCCAACAAACTTGTAAACACACTCCCGCTTTCCTCGTGGCCCTAACCTTCCTACGTAAGTCAACCGCAAATCGATTTTGTCGAGTAACTTCTGTGCGATCGCCACAGGAGTCAATTTCTCCGAAATAGTCACGTTAAAGTAATTCTTGATCAAGTACCGATGCTGTAGCGCGATCGCCTTAAACTCCTGCATTTTCTTATCCGAACCCCTCAACTGTTCTCCAGTCTTGAGCAACTGCAAGAGCTTTAATTCTTCCAGCAACAGTACAGAAGACAACATCTGCCCTTTGTTAAAATCTGGCTTCCAGATAGCATTCTCCCCAGCCTCAGCCTGTGCCTTAGCTCTTTTGCTGTCCCGGCTGGCTAAAAACTGTCGCCCCACAGTTAGATAATAGTGCAGCCGCAGTTGAGGATACCAGCCGTCATCATCCTTTTCGACCAATTCGGGCTTTACCTCAATTTCGTAACGGCGGGATAGTTTACCCTTACGTTGCTTGTACCGTTTCTGCTTTCGTTTTAACGCGCTTTTCCTGTAGCTGCTTCAGCAATGGAATCATCAAACTGGATGGAAGAATACTCTCAATAATCTGTGCTTAATTGTCCAATCACTTTTACTCTTTTGGTTGATTTATCCCTGGCTTGATGTTACCCCTATTCTAATTTGTTGCTCGGAATTAATCAACTTATTAGTGCTATGAATCACTTTAAACCCTTTTTTTCTTCTGCATAATTGAGTTTATTTACTATTTACTTCATTCGGAAAGTGACAGAAGAGGGTTAAAAGCGCAACCAATCTTACTGTTGTTCACGTATTGCCATCTCGCTCATGTCAATCAAAAAATTAGGTGAATCCTTGGCTATTGACTTTAATAGCATCTCTAGCCCCTCGGTATTTAGTAACACCGGGAGTTTAGACGACAGAACTCTTCTGAAAACATTAGTGGCTAAGACTCGATGCACGCTCAAGACTTGATTTTTCAAGATGTGTACTTGGCTCAATATTACTTCCTCTTCTTCCGGAGTTTTCTGCTCGAAATGAACAAATACTTCTTCCCTTTCTTCTTCAATCTGACGCTCACTAACTCTCCTGGGATAGTCGAAAATTCGCTTATTCCCTTGCACATAATTCTCTGCCTCTATGCCTGTATTATGCGCCTTTTCGTATTCCATTTCCCCGACCTGTGCATTGTACTGCTCCCATAGTTCGTGAATCAGGATACCTGCCGCATTTGTACCACGCATGGTTGAACCGCCAAACCCCGATATATCCCTCACATCTATTGCCTGGTTATTGAATGATGCAATCGGAAAACGAGCATCTCCATAGACTAATCTAACAAAAGCAAAATGATGGCTCTCTATCATTTTTTTAAACATATTGTAGAATCTCTCGCTAGTTTCGCCGATCTCTTTGTCTTTTCCGTTTTTTAGAGTCAGCAGGGTATTCTCTCCACTTTTTATCGTACTTACTATGTACTTGCCTTTGAAGATAGTGTTATTGATTAAATCAATCAGTTGCACTACGGCATCTATCTCATCTTCTAGGTTTGTAACTGCAAGGACTCTTTGAACTATCACATTATTAAGTTTTCTTTGTGGTTTCAGTTGAGCATTATAATGAACCCTGACATTATCTAAGGAATATCCCGATAGATTTTCTACGTCTGCTTTAAGATTATTCGGTAATCCCGTTTTATTTATCGTTTTTCCTTCCTCCTCTTGGATTGCCTCTTCTGTGGGTTCTTTTTGGTCTAGCTCTAATTTCGATTGCATCACATTCCCGCTCTCCTGCTGCACCACATGGGTCAACTCATGCGCCAATAACTCCTGCCCCCCACGACTTCCCGGTTTATACGCCCCTTGCCGAAAGAACACATCCTGCCCCGTTGTAAACGCCTTCGCCTGTATTGACTGATTCAACTGATCTGCCTGTGAATCGGCATGAATCCGCACGGAACTAAAATCGGCACCAAACGCCTGTTCCATCGGTTCCCTAATACTATCTGCCAACGGCTGCCCACTACCTCTTGCTCGTTGTATCCCAGTTTCCACATCGGGTGATGCAGCTATACCACCAATATTCACACGCTGAATCAATGGCTGAACTGGAGTGTTCAGAGGTTGGTCTAATGTGGTTTCTTGTTCTTCTCTAGGCTCACGAATGCTCAACTTCATTTGCAGACGTGGGGTTACTGGGACAGGTATTTCGTCTGGTCTTAGTATTGACATTCTCGCTAACCAGGGATTCGCTTTCACTAAACTGGTTTCTGCAAGGCTTCCTTGGGCAACTTGATTGTCGAGTGAGTTAATTCTTTGGACGACATCTTTGGCAATCTGATCCGCCTCAACTTCATACTTGTCTCCAGGCTCACCAATAGTCAGCTTGGGCTGCAATAGTATGCGTTGGTCAGATGGCTGTTGTAGAGTATCACTGTAAACATCTTGTTGATAATTAGGGTCAATTTTTAACTGTAGTCTTGGAGAAAATGGCTCTGGTTGCACTTGGTTTGGTGCAAAAACTGCGATGTGACGATATTTTGGCTCCGGCTGACTTTTTTGTGGTTGAGTATCTAGATTTTCTGCCTGAACAATATCTTGGGCTGGTGAACTTTCCACTTTGAAAGGTCGTGGTGCAAACTGATTGGTTGTAGAGGAATCAGATGCAGATTTATTAGATGGCTTATTTTGCTTGAAGTACATAAAAATATGTTAGCCAAATCTTATATATAGAGAATAAAGCAAGGAACCATTCGATTAATACTAGATGAAAGTCTGTTGCATTTTGAATAAAAGTATGTGTATTTAGCTAATTTCCAATTATTCCGCAGTATGATCACTAAAAATGGTTTTTTGCTAGTTCAAAATGGGATTATTCTCTAGTTCGTCGCCACTTGCAGCAGGTTGAGGAATTTTCTGAGCGATCGCGTTGGGATGATTTGAGCGATACTGAGTTTGATGCTGTTGATGGGATGGTTTCGATAGTCCATTCTTTCAATGAGACTGTTGGGGTCGTGTAAGGGTGGGTGGAAGGGGAGTGTGTATCTCATCAGCTATGAACTTTTTTCTACCTAAAAGCTGTGCAACCATCCCTGCGCGAGATGAAACCTCAAGCTTACGAAACATTCGCTTTAAAGCTTGCTTGATAGAATTTTCCGTAATCCAAAGTTTTTTGCCAATTTCTGCGTTAGTTAGCCCTAAAGCAACCAATTGGGCAATTTGCAACTCACGAGGTGTTAAGCGTTGGCGTAGCCCGCCGCAGGTATCGCTTTGAAAAGGGTAGTGCGGCGACATTGCTGTGCTATTCGGGAGTAAATTAACTGTTGCCGCCCAAACAGAAGGGATTGATGCGATCGCTTCTCCCCAAACGTAACATCCCTCTGACTGATGCAGATTTAGCGTCTTTAGAAGAACTGCTGTTCAATGCTGAAGCAGTCGAAAGCCGGGAGAGGTTTGAGGAAGTCTGCGGGAAGAACCTCAACCTCAAGCTGTTGAGGGGTAGCAGGTTCACGAATGATTAAAACTAACTGCAATTATCCTACTTAATAACTAGCAATAACAATTTATACAACAGTTTACGTTGAAAAACAACTAATTTAGCTCAAGAAACGATGCGTGCTGGTATCTGAGAGTGTGCAGTAAAAAATAATTTTGCGTTGAAGCATGGATTGAAAGAGTTAATGGTATATTAGTACAAAAGAACTATTAAGCTGGGTTCAACAGCTTCAAACTGCAATAGTTATTAATATTTTGCACTTCTAAATTGAGGAAAACTATGGCAGATTCTAATTCTCTACTTTCTTTGTATGAAGGATTAGTACAAAATCATTCCAACCAATTCGATCCGCAAATTGCTTTGTTGCAAGAGTTGGTTATGACACGAATGCAAGAACTTCGTGAGGCAGAACAGAGTTTAGTAGAGGCACAAACAATAGAACTCAAACGAATTACTGATGCTTTAGCTAGTGATGCTCGTTGCTTATTGTCAATACCAGAATTAAAAGCATTTGTGCAAGAGTTAAAACAGACTAAAAGTAAGAATTGGTACACGCGAAAATCGGAATTTAGTATTGCAGAAGATCCCACTACTTGGTTGTTGGCGATGCTTGAACTACCGATAGGTTTGAGCAACTACCAAACGCATGAAGACCTTGATGGTTACGATGACGAACGTAACTTTATTGGATATAGCTATAGCCTGTCTTTAAGATTAGGCTCCGTTGAACGTTCGGTAGAAATACCATTAAAACGCATATATAACGTCAACGAATCTAGGGAAACTTCTGCTAAAGAACAGATTGACTATTATATTTCTGGGGAAGTAGAAGATTTGTTAGAAGATATGAAATATACCCAGGAACAAAAACAGCAATTAGCGACTGAAATTAGCACATTAGTAGGTTACTCCCTCAAAATATTTGCACTTAAACCCAAAAGGGCAACTTTTAGTTATTCATCTATAGGGGAGGGCTGATGGAATTGTATCTAAGCTTGTCAGCTTATGGTGGAGTTTCAACCCGTGAAGCCTTAACAGTATTTTGGAATGCAGGAGTCCGACATACAGAACTAGCAATTGGCCCACGTCCTGATGCAGATGCCACACAAGCAATAGAAGACTTTAAAAAATTAGGAATGGTTTATCGAGCGCATCATGCTTTTGTTTGGAGCGCACGTCACTATCCTTTCAACCTAGCTCAACCTCAAGATTGGAAATATTTTGAGCAACTGACAGATTATCTAGCAAGTATAGGTGTTAGTGCTTATTCAGTACATGGAGGAAACTTTTCTAAAACCACTGAACGCGCCAAAGCATACACAAAGTTTGTAGAAAACATTCAATATCTTCATCAGCTTTGTCTGAAGCGAGATATTGTTCTGGGTGTAGAGACAATGTATCCTGCACCCCCGATTAGTTCTGTAGAAAATCTTTTGGACAATGCTACTGAGCTTGCCCAATTTTGCCAAGATACTCCACAAATCAAAATAGTTATAGACTTGGCACATCTCAACATTTGGCATCAGAAAAACGAAATAATTCTCAATCAATGGTTGGGAGTACCATTAGACAGACTTTTAGAAATTCATATTTCCGACAATGATGGACGAAAAGATATACATTCGCGGATTATGGATAATACTTGGTGGTTATCTCAAATTACTCATTTTCCGAAAGGAATTCCTTTAGTATTAGAGAGCCGATTGAATCGATTGCCTGTTTCAGTAGTGCAGCATGAATACGAGCGCATCGCTACCCTAAATCTCAGATATTTAACTAATAATAGTTTGTAACAAACCGCTTATATTCTCTGGTTGCCAAGGCCAGAGTCCTACTGACCGAAATCTTTCAAGTGCTGCTTGATATAACCGAGTCGCAGTAACCGTTTTGATGGAAAAGTGAATTACTGTGATCTACATACCCGTTCAATTACCAAAAAAGCATAATATTTAATGATTTGTTACGAATTCTGTCAGTTATTCATTTAAAGTTCTTGACGTGTGGGACGAATGATCATTTCATTTACATCAACATCATCGGGCTGCTCAATGGCGTAGGCAATCGCACGGGCAATCGCATCTGCATCAATGGCGATCTCATAAAATTCATTCATTCTTGCTGCTGTATCTTGATCGCTAATGGTGGTGGTCAACTCAGTGGCAACTGCGCCTGGGGAGATATTAGTTGAACGAATTTCACCATTTGATTCTAGTCTTAGCCCTTCAGAAATCGCTCTGACTGCATATTTGGTAGCACAGTAGACCGCTGAACCCGCAAATACCTTGTGTCCAGCCACTGATGATAAGTTAATGACGTGACCAGACTTTTGTTGACGCATAATTGGTAAGACGGCAGCAATTCCATAGAGAACGCCTTTGATATTGACATCAATCATCTGCTCCCACTCTTCCACCTTTACTTGGTCGAGGGGAGAAAGCGGCATCAACCCCGCATTATTAATCAGTACATCGATACGTCCATAAGTAATCAAAGTTTCCTGTGCTAAAGTTTCCACTTGTGTGCGATCTACCACATCCGTCACTCGGTAGGTCGCAGTACCTCCTGATTTAGTGATCTCGGCAACTAGTTCTTTAAGCCGATCTTCTCGACGTGCGGCCAGCATTAACTTTGCTCCACTAGCAGCAAGTCGTTTTGCAGTTGCTTCACCTAAACCACTGCTGGCTCCGGTAATGATTACCACTTTATTTTGGATAACAGACATATTGGTTCCTACGGGTTATTAAGTAATGAGTATAAATATTAAGTGCGCTTGTCAGCGTTAAGTTCATGGTATTACAACACCCCGCAATAAACATCCCACTCTCGCATTACGCAGGTTTAGACGCAAAATAAGTTTGTTGTTCTGGTGTCGGATTCCCAGAATGCGATCGCTTTTGTCACTTCACAACTCACCCCATCCACAGTACCCAATCGGGAGCCTCGGCTACCAACTGCCCAAACATCTGCTCTTGGGTGTTTATCTTTGGCGAGGCTGCTGATCATCTTGTTCTGCGTTTAACTATGCACAATTTTGAGAGTTAGTTTTATTTTTAATTAACTCAAAAAACTGTGAAATTTCTTCAATTGACCGAATGTGATAAATATTTTTGTTGCTTTGAGCTTTTTGGATATATTCACGATATTTTGGTGTCAAATATCTGTGGCATAACCAAAGCGCACGGTAGCTATTGAGCGAACTCTTTAAGATTGGGCTGTTCTGGGGCCAGCCTTGTGGCGGATGAAAGTAACCTGTGATGAATCGCTTAGTCACCCACCAAAAATGCACATATATTGGTAAATCAACATAAACTAGAGTATCTGCCTGCTCAAGTCGTGACCAGAGTGTTTCCATACAACCAAAGCCGTCAATAATCCATCTTTCAGTGCTTAAAATTTCCTGATGAATCCGTTTGTAGTCTTGAGATGGAACTTCAGCGCCTCCTGCCTGATATTTAATCTTGTCCAAGACGTGAAGTGGTAAACCAGTGATTTGAGATAATTTCTGGCTGAGAGTTGACTTACCACCTCCAGCATT
Source organism: Nostoc sp. LEGE 06077 (assembly GCF_015207705.1). Classification (GTDB taxonomy): domain Bacteria; phylum Cyanobacteriota; class Cyanobacteriia; order Cyanobacteriales; family Nostocaceae; genus Nostoc_B. The sequence goes on along the minus strand of NZ_JADEWI010000046.1, from coordinate 715 downwards.
GCCAAACACCGCTACTTGTTTCATCATCACTTTCCTTTGAGTGGAATATAGTTTAGGGGGCGAAAAAATTTTCACAAAAGAATAAGAGTTTTACTTATACTACTTCTATAATACTAAATGTATTTTTGAAGTAGTATACATCCGTCAGAATTCAGCAGTCAGAACACTAGTCCAACAAACCAAAGTTTCACCCCATCCACTCAACCCACTCAGGAGCCGCCGCCACCAACTGCTCAAACATCTGCGGTTGCGCCTCCTCAAAAGCCACTATCACACCCCAACGCTCATCGTTAAAAATTCGCAATTCGCAATTCGCAATTCGCAATTGTGGACTTAATTGAAAATAATTCACTTAGGGTACAAACCCCTGATTTCAACCAGATCAAAGAAAGAAACTGCTTGTGTATAAATATTCAAGTTCTTAACTTCGTTGTGAGCAAGGAAACTGCGAATTGCGAATTGCGAATTGCGAACTGGAATTAACCTGCTGCCACCAAGAATCAGTAGAGTTTTCCTGTCCGCCCATATCCTGATTACTGGGGAGTGATATTGTGTCAGCAACTTGAGTTTGTGTATCTATATTATTGTTGACTGACACCAACTCCCGACTTAACCACTGCTTGAAAATCCTATCTCGCCCATCACCAGGAGCCACAAACTTATAAACACACTCCCGCTTACCCCGTGGCCCCAACCGACCAACATACGATAGCCG
>NZ_JADEWI010000045.1 GCF_015207705.1 Nostoc sp. LEGE 06077 | reverse complement strand
TGTTGGGTGAGCGTCTCGACGTAAATGTTTCAGGATTTGTAATTCCACATCCATTGCCCTGCTTACCTTCCAGAGTTTTTTCTTTTAATCCTTTTATTTAGAATACTCGGAAAGTGACAGAAGAGGGATAACCAGCGGCATTTTTGAACAGTACTTTGTCAATTTTGCTTAGAGGAATAGAGCGAGTGTTGGTGTCGCTCCTACGCTGAATTGTTAATGTTTGTCCTTGAGCATCTACTTTAATTACCGTACCACTCAACGATTCTCCGTCTTTTAAAGAAATCTCTGCTGAATCTGGTAAAGCGATAGGCAATGCTATAGCCTGTGATTTTGCTGGTGTTTGTGCTAGTAATAAATTTCCTGTCTTGACTTCTTTGGCAATTGCAGATATGGTGTTTGCTGCCAGCACTCCCCCTGTCATCAAAACTCCTGCAAACATTACTTTCAGAAAAGCTGCCATAGTCTTTACACTGTTTTTTATGTATTAATTTTTTATTTAACTTCCTTACTATTTAGCAAATTTCCGTAAAATAACGGAAAATAAATTGATTGATTTAAGAAATACGGTGTATATACACCAATGGGTTTTTATCCCACTCTAGCTCTCTTGTTGGAAATGCTGCGGCGTACAGACAAATCAAAAATTTTCATGTTCAACCACATCCCGCCTGGAACTTTAGTTCTAGGCTCATAGCCAAAGTCCACAAAGCGTGGACTGAAAGAAATTTTGGGTTGAGTCATCTTGAGATGACTTGCGCTATAAGACTCGGAATGAATTCCGAGGCGGGACTGTCGCTAACTTACTTTACGTTTATTTATTTTTTGGTCATCTCTTGGAGTGCTTTTGTGACTTCCAACCCCAATCCGACGGCAGATATAAATATTTTAGGCAAATTTACTAGTGTAGTTGGTTTACTAGGTGCGGCTCTTTTCTTTGCAGGTTGGATTTACCGTTGGGCATATTTTTATTTTTTCCAACTAGAAATTTCTAACCTAGATTTACCTGCACAGTCGTTTCTCATAGTTCCCATACAAATATTTCTTGGGGATGGTTGGACAATATGCAGAACAGCGATCGCTTTTTTGTTGGCGGCGATCGCTATTAACATGACTCTATGGTTAATTAGAATCACTAGCGAATTTATACTTAATAGCTTTCACGATGTATCAAATGGCATCATCCGCGCAACTCAACATCGGCGGTCAATCACAGCTAGATTTCTCAATTCTCTGGTTAACTACAGTTCTCAACAGCTGCGGTTAGTAGATTTTTTGCGATCGCTTGTCAATGAAATTGTGATTGTATCTTGGGTTTTAATTGTCATCTTTTGGTTAGCCCAGTGGCAAGGCATTGCTGATGCAAGGCGAGATGCGGGGCAAAATTCCACCTTACCTGTAATTGCTTTTATTACCCCAGGAGAAAAATTTGTCGCGGGACGTAAACTGGAAGATGAGTTTACTGATCCACTGTTAAAAGGCTACAAAATAATTGGCGATAGAGGTTTATTTGAAGACCTCCGCGGTAAAGAAGATACTGATGTCAGTAATCCACAACAGCCGAGAGTTTGGCGCTTACTTCTAGAACGTAGCGGTTGGATTTATTTGTTCTCCACACTACCACCAAATGCTCCACCGAATAACCGTCCAGCAGTAATCGCTATTCAAGAAGGTGATCCAGGGCATTTGCTCATTCTCGCTCCAGAAGTTTCTAAACCCATTGCACCTTGAGGCTAAGGTACAAATATCACAAAAAAATGCGATCGTTCTTCAAGGATGTTTGGAAAGTCATCTCATTGGTAGCAAAACATTTTAGATCCCCCTAAATCCCCTTAAAAAGAGGGACTTTAATTCAGTTCCCTGCTTTTTTAAGGGGGGTTGGGGGGATCAATAAGTGCTTATAATCACAGATAACTACTTTTCAAACAACCTCTTAGACAATCAAAGACTTTTCACTCTGTCACCTGTCCCCTGTCACCTGCTATAAACATTTGCCAAAAAATTCACTCGTGAATTTCGATTACATTCAGGTGTCAAAGACTTGCTGCCTAGAATAAACTGGTTTTGTGTACCACTGGCTACATCTTGTCACTGACAATTAATCAAAATTAATTCTCAAAAGACCAAGGTTTGCTTTCTGTAAAACATCTATTTATCAGTGGATCTAATCTCAGAAATCCTTCGTGTAAATGTAGTGTCTAGGATGGCTCTATGCCAAGTTCTACTTTAATTTGGCTCCTAGCTGGATCAGGTTTGTGTTTATTAGAGTTATTTTTACCATCAGCTTTTGTCGCCTTCATGATGGGAATTAGTGCCTTTGCGGTGGCGCTACTGTCTCAACTTGGTTTAAGTTTATGGCTGCAAGTAGGAATTTGGCTATTGCTTTCTACAATGTTGGTGGTATTGTCCCGGCGGTATTTACAACCGCGACGACGTAACTCAAAAATTCAAGATGCAGTTGTAGCTGAAACATTAACAGAAATTCCAGCAGGTAAAGCGGGGCGAGTGCTATATGAAGGCAATTCTTGGCGTGCTAAATGTGATGATGACAAACTCGATGTGGCTCCCCATCAACGAGTTTATGTTGTTAGAAGAGAAGGCACTACGTTAATTGTCATGCCAGAAAATATATTGCATTCTTAACTGAAGTATGAAGTAGTTTAGATGACATCTAAAATATTTAATAACCAGGAGATCTACAGTGGAACAGTTTTTTTTATTAGTCTTTTTAGCCCTTGGTGGCTCTGCGGTGGCTGGTTCGGTAAGAATTATCAGTCAAGGTAACGAAGCTTTAGTAGAAAGAGTGGGGAGCTATAACAAAAAGCTAGAACCAGGACTGAATTTTGTTGTGCCTTTTTTAGATAAAATCGTCTACCAACAAACCATCCGCGAAAAGGTTTTAGATATTCCCCCGCAAAAATGTATCACCCGCGACAACGTTAGCATTGAAGTAGATGCAGTGGTGTACTGGCGGATTGTCGATATGGAAAAAGCCTGGTACAAGGTAGAAAATCTTCAGTTAGCAATGACAAACTTGGTACTAACTCAAATTCGTTCAGAAATGGGACAACTAGAGTTAGATGAAACTTTTACCGCCCGTACGCAAATCAATGAACTTTTGTTACGCGATTTAGACATTGCCACAGATCCTTGGGGTGTGAAAGTAACAAGGGTAGAACTGCGAGATTTAATCCCCTCTAAAGCAGTACAAGAATCAATGGAAATGCAAATGTCCGCTGAACGACGTAGACGGGCGGCAATTTTAAATTCTGAGGGTGAACGAGAAGCAGCAGTCAATAGTGCTAGAGGTAAAGCCGAAGCGCAAATTTTAGATGCAGAAGCCCGGCAAAAATCAGTTGTTTTAAACGCGGAAGCAGAACAAAAAGCGATCGTTCTCAAAGCCCAAGCCGAACGCCAACAGCAAGTTCTCAAAGCCCAAGCCATTGCTGAGTCAGCCGAAATTATTGCCCAAAAAATTAACACTAACCCCAGTGCTAGTAAAGCCTTAGAAGTTCTGTTTGCTTTGGGTTATTTAGATATGGGCGCGACTATCGGTAAAAGTGATAGCAGCAAGGTGATGTTTATCGACCCTCGCACCATTCCGGCGGCCTTCGAGGGTATTCGCTCAATAGTCTCTGATACGCAAGTAGATTCTAAATCTTGGTTAGGTAGAGAAGTACCTGATGTCAATGGTCAATAGTCAAGAGTCAATTATCAATCGTTTGTACTATTGACTATTCACTAACCTGACATTGACCACACAAACCAAAAAACTCTAGAGTGTGGTAAAAAATTTTAAACTTATGATTGGTTTGTAGTTGGTCTTCTAGGTCATGAACCGGACACTGATTAATGGGTATGGAAGTGCCGCATTGGAGACAAGTTAAATGGTGTTTATCCTGCTGCGCTAGGCTATAGAGGGCTTCACCATTAGCTAAAGTCCGCACTTGTACTAAGCCTTCGAGCTTTAATGCTTCCAGGGAGCGATAAACTGTGGCTAAACCCATATTTTGATTGCAATTCCGCAATTCAATATAAATATCTTGGGCGGAAATGCCTTGTTTCATACTTTTCAGTAGGTTCAAAATCCGCTCTTGACTGCGGGTGCGTATGGCTCTCATAAGCAATTGTGGATATTCGCCACTGTAGTGGAAGCTGTTATACTGGCTATCTAATAAATTAACTTTAACTGTTTCACAATCTTATTTTCACCCAGTTGGAACAGAAAGTTATAGTATAGCGATCGCAGCATTCAGCAAAAAAACCTGTGCAACGGAAGTATTTAGCTAAAATTCTTGTAACACTTCGTCCTTCAGTTCTAGACCCTGCTGGTGTGGCTGTACAATCTGGCCTCAAACAGATGGGATACGAAACTGTTGAACAAGTGCGGATTGGTAAGTATATCGAACTTACCATGATATCCCCTGATGAAACTAAAGCGCGTCGAGACCTAGATAACATTTGTGACCAAATGTTAGCAAATCCTGTAATTGAAAATTATCGGTTTGAGTTGATTGAAGTTGAAACACAGACGGGAGTGTTTTAAAAGTTAAAAGGTAAAAGGTAAAAGGAATCTTTTACTTTTTACTTTTTACTTTTTGCTTTTTACTTTTTACTTCTAAATGACCAATGACAAAATTCGGCGTTATTGTTTTTCCAGGGTCTAATTGCGATCGCGATGTTGCTTATGTCACCAGAGACTTGTTAGGTCAACCAACGCGCATGGTTTGGCATCAAGATACTGATATTGCTGATTTGGATGTAATTATCATCCCAGGCGGCTTTAGTTATGGTGATTACCTGCGTTGCGGTGCGATCGCTCGATTCTCGCCTGTGATGCAGCAGGTAATTGAACACGCGCAAAAGGGGAAATTTGTTCTCGGTATTTGTAACGGTTTTCAGGTATTAACTGAAGCTAAACTATTACCTGGAGTGTTAACCAGAAATCGTGATTTACATTTTATTTGCGATCGCGTCCCCTTAAAAGTTGAAAATGCAAATACTCCTTGGACAAAAACTTACTCTAGTGGAGAAGTGATAACTCTACCTATTGCCCACGGAGAAGGGCGCTTTTATGCTGATAGAAACACTCTCTCAGCCATAGAAGACAATGGACAGGTAGTGTTTCGCTATGTTGGAGAGAACCCCAACGGTTCACTCAACAAAATTGCGGGGATTTGCAATCGTCAAGGCAATGTCTTAGGAATGATGCCACACCCAGAAAGGGCAGCTGATGCCATATTAGGTGGTAGCGATGGCTTAAGTCTCTTTCAAGGGTTATTAGAGAAAGTCGCTGCTGTAGTATAGAGTTGACTTTCCCGAAGAATATAGCAAGTAAGCACAGGGGAGCAGTTATGTTCCCTAATTTTTTGTCTACCAATTTTTTGTATCAAGGCGCATAGAATTTATTAGACATTTTTGTCAAAATTTGAAATCTCTGTTGCAACTGGCAGAGTATTCGCCATTACTATCTTATAAAAACTGACTTGATAAATTGCTAGTTGAATCTCAATCCCGGCAAAGGCAAATTTATACAAGCAGTAGATTCTCTAATGTATACTTCTGACTCGTTGCAATTATTTATTAAGTGGATACAAGCTTTTGATATTCGGATTTTACAAACGGAAGAAGATGTAGAAAAAAAGTTTATTTTGCCGATGTTTCAGTATTTGGGATACCCAGATTTGTGTCGGCAAAGTAAGTACACTTTAACCAGTAATAATTTAGATAATCCAGCCAAGCAACTCAAAAATGCTCAAATTTATTTTGCTACCGATGATGTTGAGCAACAAAATGCCAACACATCATTAGTCATTATTATTTATTTATCGCCTAATACAAATTATTTTCAAGAAGCTATTGCCCAAGCTAAGTTTTATAGTAACTATCTCAAACCTTTATTTTTGATAATTACTAATGGCTATAGTATGAAAGTCTTTCAATGTTTTCAATATCATCGAGAAGAACTAATATTTGATGCGATAATTGATACATTGAGAAATAGCCAAATAGCAGAAAATATTTATAATCAACTAAATTTCAACTTAATCAAAAACATCAATAAAACCACATTAAGCAATTTTAAACATCCCCAATTTAGCAGTATAGAAAAATATTTAAGACGACATATAGAATTTGGCAAAATTTTAGAAAAGGCTGAGTTTGAACCGCGTTTAATTCAAGAAGGTCATCACTTAGCTATTATTCAACCAAAGGTTTTAATTAAGTGTAATTTACCACAAGCCTTTGGCAAAGGTGATTGTCTGATTCAATTTAGTAGCGTAATTTTAAGAGGTTTGCAAATTACTCTAAACAATCAACAAATTTTAGGTCAATTAATGACAGGACTGCATACTAAACCCGAATGGGGTTGTCGTCATTTTCTGAAACAAATAGATGCAGATACATTTGAGGCGTCTTTAGGACAAACAACATTAATTTTGTCTGAATTAGAAGCAGCAGATTTATGTTTATGTGTAGATACTATTTGTCAAGAATATAAAAAGAGAATTATTGAATTTGAGGATTATTTAGAAACTTGGGATTTTAAATTTGTCGAATTTCCTGATATCAGAGGCTTTCACCTATTTTCTGTAGATGTCAAACTATGGAGAATGATGCACAATTTTATTAAAAAGTTTAATTATGCCCAAGGCAAATCTGAATGGCATTTATTTGATCAAGTAAATATCTCTATTCGCATCAGTCGAGGAATCCGCGATCATGCTTTTCTTGTGCCACGACTCGGTAATTGTTACTCGGCGTTATCTAATAATCAAGTTGATATCCTATACGAAATTAATGATATTCACATCGCCACTTTAGAAAGAAGTAACTTAAATTCGTGGCAAGAAGATATCGGGATAAGAGGAACATGGGCAGCCAAATATACCAAAAATTGGCTAATAGAAAAATTTATCCCTAAAGTTATTAATTATTATTCCCAGGAATTTCAAGTCTTAGAATTTGATTTAGATAAAAATATCTTAAATTATCACAGTCAACATACAATTCTCAAAGAGATGAATGAGGTTAAAGATTTATTACCTTATCTACGAGATATACAAATATGGCTACAAAGATATAGAGAAAATTTTGCAGCTTCATCTTGGCAACAATATTATCAAGTCTTCACCGATTTAGTGAGAAATGCTGATTCTGCGATCGCTGGCTTGGATTATATCACCATGAATTTGCAAAAAATCATGTGGGCAAATTCATCAGCAGATATATCCAGAGGTAAAATTTGGCATTTTAAAGATGCTATCTATTGTTTAGATATACAAGTTAGTAAGATAAAAAATTGCAAATATATTAATAGTTGGGAAGCCGATTTAATTACACGAGTGTTTATTTGGATTATCGAAAATGGAAAAATCAACCATTCTCAAGGTCAATTAAATGTAGCCAAACAGGCGTTGTTACCAATATGGGAACAATGTCGCTTTGAAATGCGCCATGTATATCCTTATCGTTAATAGTTATTTTATACTTCCTATTTGGTTAATAATAGCTTGAGCGATCGCCTGATTTCCATCCTTAGCAATTTGTTGGTTTTGCTGTGGTGGTTGGGGTAGTTTACGGAGAAAATTCCAATCACCAGCAAAAAATTCTGCGGGGGTAACAATTTGATGATAGTTGTAATTAGTAATTCCCTCTAAAAGATAACTGGCTTCAGCAAAATCATCGCGGGGAATTGTCACCATAGGGATATCCAAACTTGCGGCTTCAGAAAAAGTACCGTACCCAGGTTTAGAAACTACTCGTCCACAAATTGCCATAAAATCTACAGGACGATATTTATTGTCGTGAATTTTGACTAAATTCGGGAAATCGGGTGCAGATTTATCAAATGTAATAAATTGCCAATCGGGAAAATTTTGTAAGTTTTCGTAAGGGATTTGTTGTAAACCTAAACCACCAAAAGTCAGTAAAATAGTTTTATCTTGTGGTGCAGTTATGCCCCAATCAGCGCGTAATTCATCAGCAGCATAACGCGCTGAACCTCCAGTTAAACCAACATCAGTGATATTTGGAAAAGCCTGCATTGGTTCATGAAAGGGTAAACGAAACAAGCGATCGCACTGAGAATAACACTCACTAATCCAATCTGCGATCGCAATAAATTCGCCTCCCCAATCTCGATAGATCAAATCCCAACCAAAATTACTCATCATCCAACAAGGAATATTTGCCGCTTTAGCAATTAAGGGCGCAAGAAACGGAATATCTGCCAAGATTAAATCAACCCGATTTTGCCGGATAAAGTTAACTTCGGAAGCAATTAAAGAATTTTGGTGCTTTTTAATATCTAATAATTTTGCTAAAGTCGCGGCTTTATCCATTGTCAAACTATCAGCTTGGATTACACCCAAATCAAAAGCGCGGGGACGATGGATAAATTCACCTTCTATATATGACTCTAACAACCAGCGTGGCGCAGTTGTCACCATAATTAACAACACATCTGGACACAACTTTTGAATAGTTGCAGCCACAGATGCGGTGCGAGTAGCATGACCAAATCCGTGGTTTGTGATGGCTATGTATAAGATGGGGCGTTTCATGGAAAAGTATGAAGTGTGAAATCCTAATTATTGAGTATTTGACTATTAACTAAATTTCTCTATTTGTTTGACTAACTCATCCATTTCTGACTCTAAAGTAAAGTAGTGAACTGTAGCGCGAACACAGTCAGGTTTGGCAATTGTACGGGTGAATATTCGCTGTGATTCCAAAAACTGCACTAATTTAAAACTAGTTTGAGAATCATGCTGGACAAATTGAAACGAGACTAAACCGCTTTCCGGTGGGGAAGTGCGTAAACATTTGATTTGGGGTAAAGCTGATAATTTGCGCCAGAGATATTCACTGTTGCGGCAAATTTGCTGATAACGTTCCTTGGCTGTACCCCATTGTTGATGTAGGGCGATCGCTTCTACCAATCCCGCATAAAATGAATAAGCTGATGTCCCGACTTCATATCTTCGTCCATCAGGAAGCAAATCTATTGGCTGTCCTTGGCTATCTTTAATTACACCACGCCAACCAATAAACGTCGGTGCAAGTTTTTCTAATGCGTCGGGTTTTACATATAAACCACCCACGCCAGCGGGACCACACCACCATTTATGTCCGGTAAAAGCATAAAAATCTGCCCCCAACTCGCTTAAGTTTAAAGGTAATAAACCCACAGATTGGGCAGCATCAACTAATATTAAAGAATGGTTATCTCTGCATACTTCTATAATCTTGTCAAGGGGTAAAACTTGGCCAGTATTCCACAGGACATGGCTGAGAATAACTAAGCGGGTATTAGGGCGTAAATTTTCGGCAATAACTGCCACAGGATCACCTGCATTTAAAGTTGCCATTAACGGACAAGTGGTAACTTCCACATGAAATCGCCGCCCAATTTCTTTCGCTGCGGCAATTACCCCTTGATGTTCACAGTCAGACAGCAGCAGATGGTCGCCAGGATGCCAATCAATTCCCCACAGAGGAATATTACAGCCCACAGTCACATTTTCAGTGAAGCTGATGGTTTCTGGTGGTGCGTTTAACTCTGATGCGATCGCTTGTTTGATAGTTTGAGTATATGATCCTATCCAGCGTCCAACTTCATTCCCAAAGGGGCCTAGTTCCTGAATATGAGTTTCCGTTTTGATAATGGCATCCATTGCCTTTTTAGGTAACGGCCCTTGTCCACCATAGTTAAAATAAATCTTATTAGCTAAAGCGGGAAATTGCTCTCGCTGGCGATGCAAATTTGTTTGGGTAGCAGAAATACTGGTCATAAATAATGCTAAATATCAACATTGTTACTCGTTTAGTCTTTCATTTTCCCACCAATGAGAGAGGGTAATTTAACTCCATCAGTCCCAGAAAGTATCAAAAACGATGTAAAAAACTCAACTATGAGCAGAAAAATCCCATAAACTCAGATTTTCCTCTATTCTGCCTCCTGCTTCCTGCCTTATGCCAAAATTATTGTTAGTTTAAATGAATGTTGATTAATGCTGAACACTTACTGCAATACCAACGCTGCAAACGCCGACCTATTTTAGATATCCATGCTGACAAAAACCAGCGAGATGCACCCAATGACTTGTTAACTAAACTGCAACAAGACAAAATTGCTTATCATCGGGGTATTTTGTCCGGGTTTACCTATGAAAAACCCCAATATCAACCAGGGAATAGGGAAGCAGCACAAGCAGCGACGTTAGAATTAATGCAACGGGGCGTTGAGTATATTTATCATGGAGTGCTGTTAAGTAATTATCAAGATTGGGTAGAAACAGCTAGTGAAGAATATACAATCCTCAGTCGTCCAGATTTACTAATTAAACAGCCAGGAGAATCTTGTTTTGGTGATTGGATGTATGTTCCAGCGAATATGGAACTGGGTAAACGTCCCAAACAAGAATATCAAGTTGTGGCTGCATTTCATACCCAAGCTTTAGCCACAGTACAAGGCGTAACCCCTGACAAAGCTTGGTTGATATTGCGTACAAAAGACATTAGTTATTCTGTAGATTTAGCGAAATGGACACCACAGATGTTACAAATTCTGGAGGAGTTCATTCAAGCGCTAGAGTCATCAGAAGCGCCAGAGATGTTTATTTCGCGGCAAAAGTGCAATCTTTGTCACTGGCATAGTCAATGTTACGCGATCGCCCAAGCCCAAAAACATCTTTCATTATTACCAGGAGTCACACCTGTTCGCTACACCCAACTCCAAGCCCTTTCTTTAAGCACACTCGAATCTTTGGCGAATGCAAGTCCCACCATTTTGGAAGATTTACCTGGATTTGACAGCGTAGTAGCAACCAAGTTGATCATCCAAGCCCAAGCTGTGATTGAGAAACGCCCATTAGTTTTACCAACGTCTCTACCACCAACAGAACTCGCATTTACCGCGCCTGTAGAACTGTATTTTGATATTGAAGCCCAGCCAGACTTAGATTTAGATTATCTTTTAGGTGTTTTAGTTGTTGATAGACAAAACAATACACAACAGTTTTATTCATTTTTAGCCGAAACGCCAGCCGATGAAGAATTAGTCTGGCAACAATTTTTAGACTTAGTTTGGCAATATCCCGACGCGCCAATTTATCATTTTTGTGTTTACGAATTTGATACAGTCAAACGACTAGCCAAGCTATACCGCACGCCTAAATCTTTAGTTAATCCTGTTCTCGCTAGATTTGTGGATGTCTACGAACAATTAATTCAAAGTGTGGCCTTACCTGTAGAAAGTTACGCCCTGAAAGTTATCGCCCGCTGGTTGGGTTTTGAGTGGCGTGATAAAGAAGCCAGTGGAGCCAAGTGTATTTACTGGTATGATCAATGGTTAGAAACAGGCGATCGCACTTTCTTAGAAATCATCCAACGCTACAACGAAGATGACTGTCACGCAACTCGCAGCGTCAAGAATTGGCTGTCAAGTTTTTTTCAAAAAGCCCAAATAAAGTAATTATGCCTAAAAAGCTAATTGTATAGGAATCATATTTGATTTGGAGACGAAACTCAGTACACCTCTGTTACGTCTTTTCCTATTCCCTGTTCCCTTCCTACACAAGTAATTTCAATCATCAAGTCGGATTTCTGTATATATTGACAGTACCCGTAAAATTCCTTAGTATTTGAGTGTTTAGATATCTCACTGGTTGATAAAACTTATAAGTTAATCAACAGTATCAATTTGCTTTGGGTAAAGATTGCGTATTATTTCGGATTATTATTTATCGTCCCTATTAATTGGTAACATTGCAAGTTATCGTAAAAAATCACTAAATAAGGCAAAAAAATACAGCAAAAGTTATGTTTAAGAAATTCCTCATCACTGCATCTAGTGCAGCGTTGATGTCTCTAGGGATAGCTAGTTCAGCATCAGCAGCTAGTTTGAACTTACTTGTTAACGGTAGTTTTGAATCCCCTGATATTCGCCCAAGAAGTTACTCAACCATTAACCCTATCCCTGGATGGAGTCTTACATCTGATTCTGCACGCGGTGCTGGTATTGAAATTCAGGATAATGTTGCCGGGAGTCCATTTGCTGGGAGTCAATTTGCGGAGCTAGATGGTAGGGCTACATCGGGAATTTTCCAGGATATCTCCACAGTTGTGGGTCGTCAGTACCAATTGAGTTTTGCCTTTTCACCACGCCCTGGTGAGAGAGACAATAGACTGAATGTTTTTTGGAATGGAGCGACCGTAGCAAATTTAACAGCTAGTGGTGCGGGGCGGTCTAATACAAATTGGAGCGTTTTTACTTACAATTTAGTAGCAAATAGCACTACAACCACTTTGCGTTTTGATAACTTCGGTGAGTTGTCTAATAGCCGAGGAACTTACATTGATGATGTTAGAGTTGTAGCCGTTGCTGTTCCTGAAGCAGGATCTATTCTGGGCGTGCTAATGGTAGGTTTGTTCGGGGCTAGTTCAGCTATCAAGCGCAAACCAGCTTAATAAAAAGAGCGATCACCTGATATTGTAGGGTACGTGATATTTTATTCACGTACCTTTTTGCATGAAAAACGTAGGGCGATCGCCGGCTATTGTAGAGCTATCAACATGAAAATAGTGAGAAAAATTTGGGAAATACCCAAAATTTTTTATATATTAACTGCTATTTTAATTAGCATACTTTTAATTATCAATTTTTCTGCAAACTCTGTTGAAATCAGCAGCATAGATTTCATCGGAGAAGCAGCATTACCCAAAAAATTAACTTTTCAAAAAACTGAAGTTGGTGGATTATCAGGTATCACCTACGATGCTAAAAATGACCTTTATTATGCTATTTCCGATGACCGGGGGCAAAAAGCTCCTGCCAGATTTTATACTTTAAAAATCAATTTAAGTCAGGGTTATCTAAAAAACGGTGGTGTTGTGCCTGTTGGTGTAACAATACTGTTAAATAAAGATGGTCAAAACTTTCCACCTAGAACAACCGACACAGAAGCGATTACTTTAACTAATCAAGATACTGTTTTCATCTCCTCTGAAGGAGATGTTGAAAAATTGATTAATCCTTTTATTCAAGAGTTTTCTTTATCTTCTGGTAGGACAATCACAACACTAAATATACCGAGAAAGTTCTTGCCAGACAAAAGTAATAAAACTGGTATCCGTAATAATTTGGCCTTTGAAAGCCTGACTATTACACCTAATTATCAGTATTTATTCACAGCCACAGAAAATGCACTCATCCAAGATGGGTCAATAGCTAAACCTAATATCGGGACACCTTGTCGAATTTTGCAATATAATTTGCTCAACCAGCAGCCAGGAAGCGAATTTTTGTACCAAACTGAACCCGTTGCGCCATTACTAGATATAATTGGCAAGTTTGCTAGTGGCTTACCAGATTTATTAGCTTTAGATAATCAAGGACACTTTTTGAGTTTAGAAAGGTCTTTTACTGGCTTGGGATTTGCGATTTTTCTATTTCAAGTTTCCTTAGCCGATGCTGATGATATTCACAATATAGACAGCCTTGCAGCCAACTCCCAAAATATTCGCCCAGTTACAAAAAAACTCTTGTTAGATTTACGTACTTTAGAAGTAGCACTAGATAATATTGAAGGGTTAACACTTGGCCCCTGGCTACCTAATGGACAGCGCTCATTAATTCTTGTCAGCGATAATAACTTTAATTCCCTACAACGTACTCAGTTTTTAGCTTTTCAACTCAAAATTGAACCACCCGTTATCAGATGGTTTCGGCGGATATTAAATTTTTCCTAATTGCTAGATTACCTGTAGATCGAAATTAGGTTCCAGGTGATATAGGAATCATATTTGATTTCTGAATAAAACTCAGTACACCTCTGTTACTTCTTTTTCTGTTACCTGTTACCTATTCCCTATTCCCTACCTACACAAGTAATTTCAATAATCAAGCCGGATTCCTATATTTCAGTTGTTATCAACTTTTACCGTGGTTTTACTGTTATCAGGGAGCAACTACCTTCAGATTATCCTTGGTTTCCGTGGATTTCCTCATTTATTTTGCTTAATGAATATGTTACATAATGTTTAAGCAATTTTGCAGAAAAATCATTCACTATTTTATTCAACTTTTATTCCCTTTTAAAGGGAGTTTTATACTTTATAATTGATTCTCTAAAATTAGTGAAATTATTCATGGTTACAATTAAAGCTTGAGCAATATTTATCAAAAAATTTTATAGCGTAAAATTTCCAAATATGGTAGTGCCTAAAACCGAAATAGATATTTATATTGGAAAGTTTTTAAATAATCGCTATTTAATAAAAGATTTGATTGGTAAAGGTGGTATGGGTAGGGTCTACCTAGCAGAAGATGCAGCTAAAGGTGGAATTTTTGTAGCTGTAAAAATTTTGATGCTGAATCTAGGAAACCAGCAAATATCGCAACGTTTTGCCAGAGAAATTTTTATTGGCGCTCAGTTAGGTCGTAAAAGTAAAAATATTGTTCGGGTATTAAGCTATGGAATGACCGATGATAAAACACCATTTTATGTGATGGAATATCTGCAAGGTAAAAACCTCAAGCAGATTCTAAAAGTCCAACCATTAACATTGGTAAAATTTATCGATATTTGCCAACAAATTTGTTTAGGTTTGCAGTGCGCTCATCAAGGTATCAGTCTCAAAGGAGAAATTTATCCGATTGTGCATCGAGATATTAAGCCAGAAAATATCTTTATTATTGATGATGGCAAACAAGGCGAAATCGTTAAAATTCTGGATTTTGGCATTGCGAAATTTTTAACAGAACGCAGCGGGATGACCCTAACTGATTCTTTTATTGGGAGTTTGCCTTACTGTTCTCCAGAACACATGGAAGGACGTAAACTTCTCGATGTACGCTCCGATATTTACAGTTTGGGTGTATTAATGTTTGAAATGCTCACAGGTAAACATCCATTTCAAACAGAAAGTCACTCTTTTGGTAGTTGGTATCAAGCTCATCGTTTTCAAGCTCCGCCAACACCAGAACAAGTAAATCCCGAAGTCAAAATACCCCAAGCATTAAAAAAATTATTACTAACTTGTTTAGCTAAAGAAGTAACTGAACGTCCTCAAACTATTAGTCAAATTTTAGTAGTTCTAGAGAAAATTAAGCGGCAGACTGTTCGAGATGCCGCAATTGAAAGTAGTAGCGATTCATCTCCTGTAACCTTAGTACCAGTAACTTCGATCTCGGAGAAAGAGTGTTTACAAAAAACATGGCCAAAAAATAAACCGATCGCATCTATTGGGTTTCCACATTTATTACATACTACCCAAGGAGTTATCCCAACTTTTTGGGCTATGTTACCCAAACAAGAAATCAATAATTTTTCTGATAAATATCACACCACAGAATTCATTGACAAAATGAATTTATACCCAATGTTGCTGTGGGTAACAGTTTTATATAATGCTCAGTTTTCTCTGACTAAATGGCTATCTTATTTCTTAGATTTAAAAGATAATCGAGGTCAAAGAATTGCCAAGCTTTTAGCAGATAGAGGCTACTATCATCTACTATTTTTTGCGCTGGAAGAACCAACCCAATGTGCTAATGTAATGACCTTAACACTGACTGCTAAACAAAGACAGCAACTTGCAGATTGGTTGGAAATAGAGGAAAAATCTCATGAGGCAATCGCCTCTGACCAAGCTAAAACTATTTTGAAATCAGAATACCAAAAATTAAAATCAGAAATTTTGCAAAAATTAGTAGAAAAACAGCAAATTGCCAAAATTGGTTTTAGAGCTTGGTTATCTCAAATATTTGATAAACTACTGCAAATCTTATCACGTCCTTAAAAATAAGTTTGCGAGGAAATAAACTTTTAATTATTTAATTGCGGCAATATCAGAGGTTGTAAAAGTGAATCATAGTGCGTTCATCTCTCCACACATTACGGGATTGCTGGCCAATCGCTATCAACTTAAACAGTTGATTGGTAGTGGTGGCATGGGTGAAGTTTTTTTAGCCGATGATATTTTACTAGGTGGAACACCAGTTGCCGTCAAATTTTTAACTCAAACTTTTTGCAATGAAAAGATGCAACAAGACTTTGCACGGGAAGCAATGCTGAGTGCTGCTTTGAGCCAAAAAAGTCTACATATTGTGCGAGCCTATGATTATGGCGTGAGTGCAGAAGGCAAGCCATTTTATGTTATGGAATATCTCAATGGCAAAAGTTTAAAAGATTTAATACCGATGCCTCTGCCCAAGTTTTTAACGTTAACCCGTCAAATTTGTTTAGGCTTACAATGCGCTCACCAAGGAATTAATATTGATGGCAAAATTTATCCCTTAGTTCATAGAGATATCAAACCAGCTAATATATTGGTAATGCCCGATCCAATTTTAGGGAAATTAATTAAAATCCTGGATTTTGGCATTGCTAAATTTATTAATTATACAAATACAGTTAATACTAATCGAGGCTTTAACGGTACGTTACCATATTGTTCTCCTGAACAGCTAGAAGGTTCAGAAATTGATGGCCGCTCAGATATTTATAGCTTGGGTGTGATGATGTTTGAAATGCTGACAGGTGCTAAACCTTGGCAGCCAGAAACTGATTTTTTTGGTGCTTGGTATAAAGCACATCACTTTGAAGCACCAAAAGAGATAACAACGGTTAGTCCGCAACTCAAATTACCCCAACAACTCAATCATCTCATCATGGCTTGCTTAGAAAAAAAGCCAGGCGATCGCCCTCAAAATATAGCAGAGATTCTCAAAGTTTTAGACAGTCTAGAAAAGTTGAGTTGTCAAACTTTACCTACACCTTTAGCATCAACATATAATCCTCATTTTGCTATGAGTGCTGACTTACCTCCAGTACTCAAAACCAACTTTGCTACACTGATCTGGCCGCAAAATAAACCCATTCAAGAAATTGTCTTTCCCCAACTTTTAGATACACCACAAGGCAATTTGGCAGCTTTGTGGCTGATGTTACCTAAACAAGAAATTAAAAAAAGAGTTCTGTGCCAACGTTACAGTCATTTTGTGTTCATCACATCACCACACCCAATGCTGCTGTGGATCACTCTCCTTTATAACCAAGAACTCGGCCCGAAATGGCTACCCTGCTATTTAGATATGCAGAATACCCAAAATCAAGAACTGGTTCATGGGTTGACAGAATATGGACGCTATTTCTTGATTTGCTTTACCTTAGAAGCACCTCATAGCTGTGTTACTGTTTTTAGCAGTCATATTAATAATACCCAGCGACAAAGATTAAAACTGTGGATAGACCAAACTAAAAGCCTGTCACATTCAGATCAAGCTTTAATGAGTAAGACTTTGTTAAAACAGCAGTATAAACAAATACAATCTCAGATTCTAGAACATTTATCTGCCAAACCACAGGTTGTGGTTGCTAATTCAATTTAAATTACATCTTGTACCACCTGCTTGATGATCATCCACGTCATGTAGGCAATGGGGAAAATTTGCTGTATCCCTAATTTTTACCTTGTGGGCATTGCCTACCCTACAATTAAAAAATTACATTCGAGATTACTTGCCAAAATTCGTTTAGATGTTAAGATGGTTAACTGTCAAGTGAAAGCCGCAGCTAAAAAAGCCAAGGCAACAAAAAAATCCTTGACAAACCCTAACAAAAGAGCGATAATAATAAAGTTGCGAATTAAGGGACTGTAGTTCAATTGGTTAGAGCACCGCCCTGTCACGGCGGAAGTTGCGGGTTCGAGCCCCGTCAGTCCCGTAAAAATTAAAGAGTTTAATTTTGAGTTCTGATGTAGAAGTTATTTATGATCAGCACTTGATATTCTGAATTTTAACTCTGCCGACATTTGTTGAAAACTCGGCGCTGAGACAGAGATGACTTGCTAAAGGCATCTGAACCTCTGTGACTCAGCAATTGCTATATTAATCATGCTTTGTGAAAGAGAGAAATAACTGTGACTGTTAGAGTCCGTATTGCGCCAAGCCCAACTGGGAATTTACATATTGGTACAGCCAGAACTGCTGTATTTAATTGGTTATTTGCCCACCACCACGGTGGCAAGTTTATCTTACGCATTGAAGACACAGACTTAGAGCGATCGCGCCCCGAATACACAGATAATATTTTAGCGGGATTTCGCTGGCTAGGGCTGAACTGGGATGAAGGCCCATTTTTTCAATCCCAACGCTTAGACCTTTACAAAACAGCGGTAGAAAAGCTCTTAGATCAAGGTTTAGCTTATCGCTGCTACACCACCTCAGAAGAATTAGAGGCGCTACGAGAAGCCCAAAAAGCTAGAGGTGAAGCCCCCCGCTATGACAACCGTCATCGTCATCTCACCCCAGAACAAGAAGCCGCTTTCAAAGCGGAAGGACGTAACTTTGTCATCCGATTCAAAATTGATGATGACCGGGAAATTGTCTGGAATGACCTAGTGCGCGACAAAATGGTTTGGCGTGGTAGTGACCTTGGCGGTGATATGGTAATTGCCCGTGCTTCCGAAGATGGCATTGGTCAACCACTGTATAACTTTGTCGTGGTAATTGATGACATTGATATGCAAATCACTCATATCATCCGCGGAGAAGACCACATTGCTAACACCGCCAAACAAATTCTGTTATATGAAGCTTTAGGCGCAAAAATCCCAGAGTTTGCCCACTCACCGCTGATTTTGAACATGGAGGGGCGCAAACTATCGAAGCGGGATGGAGTAACTTCTATTTCTGACTTTCAAAAAATGGGCTTTACGGCGGAAGCTTTGGTAAATTACATGACTTTGTTGGGTTGGTCGCCACCAGAATCTACCCAAGAAATATTTACTTTAGAAGAAGCTGCCAAAGTTTTCACATTTGAGCGCGTGAATAAGGCAGGTGCTAAATTTGACTGGGCAAAACTTGATTGGTTAAACAGTCAATATATCCACAGTATGCCAGTGGATAAACTCACGGATTTACTCATTCCCTATTGGCAAGAAGCTGGTTATCCAGTTGAGGAAGGGCGAGAACGTCCTTGGTTAGAGCAGTTAGTTGCTTTAATTGGCCCTAGCATGACTCGTTTGGTAGATGCTGTAGAAATGGGTAAATTGTTTTTCAACGAAATCGTAGAATTAACCGAAGAGGGCAGTAAACAACTGCAACAAGAAGGTGCTAGTGCTGTTTTGAGTGGGATCATTGCCGCTTTAGAAAATCAGCCCCAACTAACTGACACTGTTGCTCAAGACATAATTAAACATGTTGTCAAAGAACAAAACGTCAAGAAAGGCTTAGTGATGCGATCGCTCCGAGTCGCCTTAACTGGAGATGTTCATGGCCCTGATCTGATCCAATCCTGGTTACTGTTGAATCATCTTGGTTTAGATAAGTCAAGATTGAATCAAGCGATTCATTCGTAATTCATCATTCATAGGACTTACGCATAAAACCGAAAGTCAAAGGGTTTGGGTAAGGGTGAAAGGGTATAGGGATGTATCTAAAACCCTTACACCCATTTTTCACAAACAATGTTGTGCATAAGTTCTGCAAATTACGAATGATTTTCGTCAATTCCTCTCATATCGGGAACTTAGTGTGTAAAATTCATGTCTTTCAAAGCACTGAGAAACTTATGTAATCGCAATGCCGAAAACATCTTTAAATAGAGGGATACGATTATCTTTGACGATATTGGCTTTTTGCGTCACATCAATAACTGATACCATCACTCATGCTCAAGAAGCACCACCGATATTTGGAGATGTGACTGTTAACCATCCATTTTCCCCAGACCCTCTCACTGTTAGGGGAATGAGTGGCGGTTCAGTTTCTGGGAACACAATTGCTGGTAGAAGAGAAACAGTCACTGGGCCATGTGATGGATTTGTGGATGAAGCACCAGACCATACCCTAGCACTCACGACCAAATTTGATTATCTAAAACTACAAGTGCAAAGTCCCCAGGATGTCACCATGATTGTCAAAGGCCCTGGTGGTACTTGGTGTAATGATGATTTAGAGGGTAAAAATCCTGGTATGAGTGGTGAATGGCTACCGGGAAATTATCAAATTTGGGTAGGTTCATACAACCAAGGACAATATTATCCTTACACGTTGAAAATTACCGAGGTTAAGTAGCTGAAAAAGAAAGTAGAGAAGAGGATTTCTTACTTAGTACCCTGCACAATTCCCACTACTGCTAACAGTACTCAGTGTTTGAGACTTTTGAAAATCATTCTCGTAATTTTAATAATTGATTTAATTTTTCAGCGTAGTAGGTATCTAAGCTATTACGCTGGAAAACTTATTCATGCTTGATCAATGTATTCTTTGAGACATAATTTTGTAAAATTACTTAGTTAATGAGAGAACTTGTTGGACTCAATCAGCTAAAACAGACTAAATTCCATCACCACCAGCAATAGTCTTTCTTGGTCATTTCTCCCTTGTCCTTACACAGTCTCAACCACATTCCAGCTTACAGTGCGATCGCCATCTCCCTCACCGATATCGCTGGCGATCGCTCTCCACATCTAAAATTTTGTTGTCTTCAGCCAAGCTGTATTAAAATTAAGTTAAATTTAATTAAGAATCTTTTCATCGGCACATAATTAATGGTGACGCGTGATCAGAGATCAAATTAAACAAAATGGATTAATAAACATCCGTTGCAAACTAAATCTAGTCAGAAAGTGAGGCAATATCGCGTGGAAGCTGATTCCCCGGATAAATGCCAAGCTGGAGATTCACTAGAAATTATTAATTGTATTGGCAGAGGCAAATTAAGATGAAATTCTCTTGGAGAGTCCTAGTACTCTGGACATTGCCTGCTTTGGTAATTGGCTTTTTCTTCTGGCAAGGAGCATTTGCTAATGCTCCTGCGGATATGGGTAAGAATGCCGCCAATACCCGCATGACTTATGGCCGTTTCCTAGAATACTTGGATGCCGATCGCGTCACTAGCGTTGATCTGTATGAAGGCGGTAGAACAGCAATTGTTGAAGCTGTAGATCCTGATATCGAGAATCGGATTCAGCGGTGGCGGGTAGATCTGCCAATTAGCGCACCAGAGTTAATTAGCAAGCTTAAAGAAAAACACATTAGTTTTGATGCTCACCCCATGCGGAATGATGGCGCAATCTGGGGATTATTGGGTAATCTTGTTTTCCCAATCTTATTGATTACGGGATTATTCTTTTTGTTCCGTCGCTCCAGCAATCTTCCTGGTGGCCCTGGACAAGCTATGAGCTTTGGTAAATCCAGAGCGCGGTTTCAAATGGAAGCCAAAACTGGTGTGAAATTTGACGACGTAGCTGGGATTGAAGAAGCCAAAGAAGAACTCCAAGAAGTCGTCACATTCTTGAAACAGCCAGAAAGATTTACCGCTGTAGGCGCACGCATTCCCAAAGGTGTGTTGTTAGTTGGGCCTCCAGGTACAGGTAAAACTTTACTTGCAAAAGCGATCGCTGGGGAAGCTGGCGTACCTTTCTTCAGTATTTCCGGTTCGGAATTTGTGGAAATGTTCGTTGGTGTCGGTGCATCTCGTGTGCGCGACTTGTTTAAAAAAGCCAAAGATAACGCTCCTTGTATCATCTTCATCGATGAAATCGACGCTGTGGGTAGACAACGGGGTGCAGGTATCGGTGGCGGTAACGATGAGAGAGAACAAACCCTCAACCAGTTACTCACCGAAATGGATGGTTTTGAAGGCAATACAGGGATCATTATTATTGCTGCGACCAACCGTCCTGACGTATTAGATTCAGCCTTGTTACGTCCCGGTCGTTTTGACAGACAAGTAACTGTCGATGCACCGGATATTAAAGGACGCTTGGAAATTTTAAGCGTTCATGCACGCAACAAGAAATTAGATACCAGCGTATCTTTAGATGCGATCGCCCGTCGCACACCTGGGTTTACTGGCGCTGACTTAGCTAACTTACTCAACGAAGCAGCAATTCTCACCGCTAGAAGACGTAAGGAAGCCATCACCCTCCGCGAAATCGATGATGCAGTGGATCGGGTTGTTGCGGGGATGGAAGGTACACCCTTAGTAGACAGCAAGAGCAAGCGCCTAATTGCTTACCACGAAATTGGACACGCTTTAGTTGGTACTTTACTCAAAGACCACGACCCCGTACAAAAAGTTACTTTGATTCCACGGGGACAAGCACAAGGTTTAACTTGGTTTACTCCTAACGAAGAACAAGGATTAATTTCCCGTTCTCAACTCAAAGCCAGAATTACTGGTGCTTTGGGTGGTCGTGCTGCGGAAGAAGTAGTATTTGGCCCGGCGGAAGTGACAACTGGTGCGGGTGGAGACTTGCAGCAATTGTCTGGAATGGCCAGACAAATGGTCACAAGGTTTGGGATGTCTGATTTAGGGCCTCTGTCCTTAGAAAGCCAACAGGGAGAAGTATTCCTCGGTCGTGATTGGACAACCAGATCTGAATATTCCGAAGCGATCGCATCTCGCATTGATGCTCAAGTGCGGATAATTGTAGAAGAATGCTACGAAAATGCGAAAAAAATTATGCGGGAAAATCGCACCGTCACCGATCGCATCGTTGATTTGCTGATTGAGAAAGAAACCATTGACGGCGAAGAATTCCGCCAAATTGTTGCTGAATACACTGATGTTCCTGAAAAACAACAGTATGTACCGCAACTGTAATTACTAAACGATATTTCTAGAAATGGGCAAGGTTAAACACCATGCCCATTTTTATTTGCATTTAGTGATTAACCAACCCAAGGCGGTAAAGAATAAAGTAGCGATCGCACTCCAGAAACAAGCTGCGCTCAAGCAGCTTTGTCAAAACTTTAAGTAATTATCGGAAAACCCGTGCGTAAAGTATATTTACTAACTTCGTAGTTTCTTTTAAGTATTGACTGATTGTTTTGTGTATTTATGCTGAATGTCAAGCATATCAAGATGAGTAATACCGTGAAATTCATTAGGTTAGTTCTGTCAAATATTGATAATGGTTATTAGCAACCCTAGAGGCTCTGCTTGTACAACGTAATTCAACTAGATAGATTAGGAGAAGCTTACTTTATCTAAAGAAAACCCCTAAATATTATCAGTATAATCACTGCTTTATTAAAACTTTAAATGTATTATTGTATTCGTTAAGAAATCCTAAAAATATTGAATTGATACTTAGGATGTAGTGTAAAACTTGCGTGAACTCAAAAGATAATAAATCAGAAAATATGTTAGATACTGTGAGCAAGGAGTTAACACTTTTTTGGCAGCAAATAGAACAGCGATCGCAGTTCCACGCAGGTTATCCATATAATTTAAGTTGTGACTTCACTTATCTAACCAAGTTTTTTAATTTTTTATTAAATAATGCTGGAGACCCATATATAGAGCCAGATTTCGGTCTTCATTCTCGCAAGTTTGAACAAGAAGTTTTATCATTTTTTGCCCAACTATACAAAATTCCCGAAAATGAGTTTTGGGGCTATGTGACTGCTGGTGGAACTGAAGGTAATTTATATGGAATGCTATTAGCCAGAGAAATTTATCCTCATGGAATTCTGTACTCATCTCAAGATTCCCATTACTCCATTCCAAAAGCAGCTAGACTGTTTGGCATTCAACATCAAGTAATTAATTCCCAAATTAATGGCGAGATAAATTATGAACATTTATCCCAAGCGATTCAGCAAAATTCGCAGCAACCAGTTATTATTAACTTGAATATCGGCACTACTGTCAAAGGTGCTATTGATGACCTAGACAAAGTTTTGGCAATTTTAAACCGTCATCAAATCAAAGATTATTACATTCATTGCGATGCGGCACTTTCAGGAATGATTTTACCATTTTTAGATAATGCGCCCCAAATTAACTTTCAAAAACCTATAGATAGTGTGGCCATTTCTGGTAAGTTTATTGGTTCTCCCCTACCTTGTGGTGTAGTTTTAACCAAAAAGAAGTGGGTAGAAAAAGTTGAAACCATGATTGAATATATCGGTTCAAAAGACACCACTATTCTGGGTTCTAGAAATGGTCATACTCCCCTAATTATTTGGTATGCGCTGAAAACCAGAGGTTATGAAGGATTTGCCAAAGAAGCAAAGACCTGTATTCAGAATGCCCAATATTTATTCCAGCAACTTAAATTGCGCGAATATCCCTGTATGCTGAATAAATTCTCAAATACTGTCGTGTTTCAAAAGCCGAACCAAGTATTGGTTAAAAAATGGCAGTTAGCAACTCTTGATAATTTTGCCCATCTCATAGTTATGCAAAATATAGATCGGCAGAAAATTGATACTTTTGTAAATGAGCTTGTCTTACAAGAGGGGTTATTACCGGAATCTGAATATTTACAACTACAACCAGTATTCTCGTAAGCGAAAGGCTGTTGGTAATACTGATTCACCAAAATCTTGATCCACATACAAGAAACTTATAGGGGCGACCGTTCACACTTACAAATTTTTGTATCATCTATAAAAACCGATGATGAAATAGTAAAAAGAGGTTTTGCAAATGGAGTTAGCGAATAAAGTAGCGTTAGTTACTGGGGGTAGTTCTGGTATTGGTCGAGAGACAGCTAAACTTTTTGCCGCTGAGGGTGCTAAAGTAGCGATCGCTGATATTGATACCGCTGGTGGTTTATCATTGCTGGAAGAAATCAAAAATAGTGGTGGAGATGCAATGTTTTCCACCTGCGATGTTAGTAATGAAACTCAGGTAAAAGATTGGATTACCAATGTTGTTAATCAATGGCAAGGTATAGATATTTTGGTTGCTAACGCTGGAATTTTAGCAATTGGTTCTCTTGAAGAAGCTTCCAATTTGGATTGGGATAAAGTTTTGGGAACAAATATTAAAGGCTATGCTTTTTGCGCTAAATATGCTCTTCCACATATACGTAAACGTGGTGGTGGTGCCATTGTCAACGTAGCATCTATAGCTGCTTTGATTGCCTTTCCTGGTTTTGCATTATATAACACAACCAAAGGCGCAATCCTACAATTAACCAGAAGTTTGGCTCATGACCTAGCGACTGAAAACATTAGAGTAAATTGTGTTTGTCCAGGTGTAATTGAGACATTACAAACGCAACAATTTGCTGATTGGCAAGGTCTAACAAAAGAAGAAGTGATTAATCAACTCGCTGCTACAGTTCCGATGAAACGGATAGGACAACCACAAGAAGTAGCTCAAGCTATTCTATTTCTTGCATCTGATAAAGCTTCATATATTACAGCAACATCACTGGTGATAGATGGGGGTTATACAGTGCAGTAATTAGGTTTTACACAATTTTTATCCTATTATTTGCGTTGACTTTGAAATTCATAGCCACCTACTTTAACGGCAATACTCATAGTGTGAGTATGAAATCGAGGATCAGCGTATTCTGATTGCAAAAACGAAATTGCTTTTTCTCGATTACCTGCGAGAAAGTCGATCATTGCTTGAGGATAAGACCTTTTTTCATTTTCAAAAGCAGTCGAACCGTAATTCTTCCCGGCAAAGGATATAATTACTTGTTGAGAACGCTGCTGAAACTAGGCTTCCAGCTGCGGTGTCCATTGTGGTTATGACTTAGGCTGGGTAGCTCCAAGACATAGCAAACAAATGATAAAAGCTAAACTAGGGTGGAATTTTTTTACAGCCATTAAATAGTTTTTGTATTATGTCCTGGTGATCATTGACTGTTCTGTGCATCTGTGCAGAAACATGAAAATTCTCTTCTCTGCGGTCTTCATCAAAACTTTTTCGCCGAACACAATATTACACCTCTAAAAAGTTCGTGCCACACAACTTACCAGCCAGTAATACTTCTACCTCAGAACCTTCTAAAGCTGGGAAAAAGAAGTATCCTTGTCCTTGATCGCATTGTAATGCTTTGAGTTGGGCTAACTGTTGTACTGTTTCGATGCCTTCGGCGGTGACTGACATATTTAAATTGTGAGCTAATGTGACGATCGCTCGTACAATTTCTAAATTTTCCCCCCGACTGCCAATATTACTAATAAATGAGCGATCAATCTTAATGGTTTTCAGCGGTAAGCGGTGCAAATAACTTAAGGATGAATAACCTGTGCCAAAATCATCCATGTGCAATTCTACATTCAAGGTTGTCAGCTGGGAAAGCATCGCGGTTGCCAATTCAAAATTATCCATCAGCAAGCTTTCGGTAATTTCTAACTTCAAAGTACCGGCTGGTAAACCTGTGTCTTGCAAAACCTGTTTTACTTGTTTGACAATATCAGGCTGCATAATTTGTTTGCCAGAAAAGTTGACGCTAATTGTCAAGGGTGGGTAAGTGGGAAATTGTTGATGCCATACTTGCAATTGGCGGCAAGCTTCATAAAGCACCCATTTACCAATAGAAGCAATCATTCCCGTTTCTTCAGCGAGGGGAATAAAATCGTCTGGAGAAATAAGCCCTCTTTCAGGATGATGCCATCTAATTAGGGCTTCAAATCCGATAATTTTACCCGTCATTAATGAAACAATGGGCTGATAGTGGAGGCGAAATTCTTCTTGCTGAATGAGGGCATGGCGCATAGCTGTTTCTAACTGCAATAGCAGAGATGCACTTTCGTGCATTTGCGGATGAAATACTTCATAACGTGCTTTACCCAGAGATTTAGCACAATACATTGCCACATCAGCATCTCTAAGAATATGTGCAGCTTGCTCATAATTATTTGTATTCAAGGCAATTCCCATACTTGCGTTGGTAAATACCTTATGTTCATTTAATTGAAAAGGTAAAGTTAGTAACTTTTGAATTCGTTCAGCTACTTGTATCGCACCATTGATACCATCAATTTCGTCGAGTAAAATTGTGAATTCGTCGCCGCCAAACCTGGCAACCATATCTCCATGACGCAGAACTGATTGGAGTCGATGAGAAATGGCAATTAACAGTTGATTTCCGAGTAAATGTCCGAGACTGTCATTAACTACCTTAAAGCGGTCTAAATCTAAGAAGAGGATGGCAAATACATAATCTTTTTGTTGTTTTGTGCGTTCTAGAGCCTGCTTGACTCGCTCCATGAACAAAGATTGATTGGGTAGCCCCGTAAGAGCATCATGTAAACTGTTATGTAGCAATAGCTCTTGGGCGCGTTCTCGTTCGACAATATCTTGCTGGAGTTGTTGATTAACTCTCATGAGTTCAATGGTACGCTCTGCTACCAACTGTTCTAGTTGAAAACGATATTGTTTGAGTTCTTCTTCTGCTAATTTACGCTGAGTAATATCTCGCAGGATGACAACATATTGTCTTAGTTGGAGATTAGATGGTTGGGAAACAGTAGATTCAACAATGTATGAGCCTTGGTTAGTTTTCAGGGTTTGTTCACTCCTCATAGACCATTGCTCTGGTTTGCCACAATGGTCTATGAGGAATTGATTCAAGTTTTGCCCTACTAACTGCTGGGTACTAATTTGAAATAGTTCTTCAGCCGCTACATTTGTCTCTAAGATTTTCCCCTGTTCATCTAGTACTAAAACAGTATCGGGAACGGTATTAAGGGTGGTAATAAAAAGATTTTTTGCTTCTTGGCGTGCCTCATCAATAGCTGCAATTTGTGGTAGAGTAGTCCAGCAAGCGATCGCTACCCCGATAAACGAAAGCATCACTAAGGCGATCGCTAGTAAAGAATTCTGCGAGTATTGATGAAATTCACCTAATAAATCACGTAACACCCAACTGCCAATAGCAGAACTACAAATGAGTGAGACTAAAACAATGACCTGGAGGACAACAAAATCTGGGTTATGGTTAGTAAACTTTCCTGTGTAGTGTTGTGTCCACCATTGAGAATGAAATGGGGCAAATTTGCAGCGCCGCAGTAGCCAATCTCCTATCATCAGGATAAAGGGTACAAATAGCCCAATTAATAACTCATGCCAATTCCACGCTAAACCGCCAACTACTAAAACTATTGCTTCTACTAAAAAAAAACCTAATGACCACCAAGGCCATAATACTTCTGATTGATGGCGACATAACCACAATCCCAGATGCAGCCCCATAATCGATAACAAATAACAAGTGCCTGCTACGGTGACAAGTTGAGATACATTGCCTAAATTCAAACACAGCAGACTGAGTAAGAAAGTAATGAAGATGGCAGGCCCCAAGATGCCTTGGCGGGAAACTACTGTGAATACAGGAGATAACTGACTATCTAAGGCCAGTTGATAGATAATGCGCGGAGAATTAGTAACTGCTGTGGCACAACTCAGCAGACATGAGAAAGCAATCAGCAATGTGACTAAAAAAGGGGCAAATTCTCCCCAAAAAGGTTGCGATGCTGACAGTAAATTCAAGAATGTGTCTGCACCATTTTCTGGCTGGTTCGTGGCACACATTAATACCCATGAACCACCGAGAAATACTGGCGGAATTAACCACGTAGCTGTAGTTAAAAACTTCAAAGTCTTCTGGGGAGAACGACTATCAGCCACAAAAGAAGATGTGGTTTCACAAGCGTAAACTGAATAACTGGCAAGGAAAAACGACTTTGCCCATTCTGCAAAACTGAGGCTATGGGTACTATGTGGAAACACATTAATACCTTTTGATAAGACTAACCAAATTACGCCTTGAGTACAAAACAAAAGTACTAATGAAATTGCCGGAATGACAAAAAATAGATGCAGTAGTGCGACAGCACGCGTACCACTAAATGCCACAATAAAAGGAATCGCCGTAAAGGCAATTTTTAAGAAAGTTTCTGGACAGGAAAGGCCCAAAGGTTGAAAATTAACCTTAACTAAATCTGTGAGGATGATTGCATACAAAGCTGGTGCTGCTGCCCAGCTAAAATAATATGCCAAGGCAACATAGAGGCCTAAATTGGGAAAGTTCTTGAGTAGCCGCGCCGTATAATTAGGTGTTCCGCCTGTCACGTCTAACCAATGTCTACCCAAACTTTGGATTTGTAAATTCAAAATGCAGGAGACAATTACTCCAAATAACCAAACTAAAATAGCTTTCGATCCTAGTGCTGCATGAATAACCGGTGCAGTGCCAATCCATCCAACATGACCTGTCAGTCCAAAACCCCAGGTTTCTAGATAACTCAATGTGCGTGGCAGGCGCATTACCAAGCGCTGGTTTTTATCTGCCTGCACAGAACTATTACTGACCATCGTTTTATAGCTAGATGTACTGACTATCTTTCACTGAATAACTGATCTGATTTTTTATAGCTTCCGTAGAACTGCTGAATTTCCCTATAAGGTGTGAAGTTTGAAGTGTGAAGTTGAAGTCTTGAATTGCTTCTGACTCCTATCTTCTACCACTTCAATTCTGGATTTTTGATTGTTCAATCCAAAATCTAAAATTTTTCTGTTTTTTCTAACTAATTCTTTCTATTTCATCTATTTCTTTGGGAACTTCAGCTGTTAATACTTCATAGCCTGTGGGTGTGACTAAGACATCATCTTCAATGCGAATACCTATACCAATCCAACGTGGGTGTGTTTCTGGTTGGTCTTCGGCTAGTTTTGTATCCGGTACGATGTAAAGTCCTGGTTCCACTGTTAGTACTTGACCGGGTTGCAAAATCTGTGGTTTGTCGTCACCATGTTGGTAAACGCCAACATCATGCACATCTAGGCCTAACCAATGGCTGGTGCGATGCATATAGTATGGTTTGTATTTTTCTTCTTCGATGATTTTGTCAATTTCGCCTTGGAGAATGCCAAGGTCAATTAAGCCTTCTGTCAGCACACGCACAGCGGTATCGTGAACTGATTTAAAGGTGTTACCTGGTTGGACTTGGGCGAGCGCTTGTTTTTGGGCTTCTAGGACAATTTCGTATAATGCCTTTTGTTCGGGCGTAAATTTGCCCCCGACCGGAAATGTGCGGGTAATATCTGAGTTGTAATAACTGTAAGCACAACCAGCATCAATTAACAGCAATTCTTCATCCTGCATCTGACGATTATTTTCAATGTAGTGGAGAATGCAAGCATTCACCCCAGAAGCCACAATCGAAGGATAGGCTGGCCCCATCCCGCCTCGGAGGCGAAAAATCCGTTCAATTTCGGCTTGAATTTCGTATTCATAACGTCCGGGTTTAGCGATCGCCATTGCTTGATTGTGTGCTTCAGCGGCGATCGCCGCTGCTTGACGCATCATTTCTAACTCAGATTCTGTTTTAATCAGTCGGAGGCTGTGAAGGACTGTACAAGTATCTTCAATGGCAATTGGCCCTGTACCTCGTTTGGGATAAGTCCGCAGTAAACTTTGATAATGTTTTAAGATTGTTTCATTAAAATGGCGATCGCGCCCCAAGTGATAATAAATGCGATCGGCTTTTTCTAAATATTGGGGCAATTTTTCATCTAATTCATTAATCGGGTAAGCTGCATCAGCACCATAAATCTCCTTGGCTGCATCTACGCCACAGCGATAACCAGACCAAACTTCTTTTTCGCGATCTTTGGGTTGGACAAACAAAACAAAGCGATGTTCTGGATGATTTGGTGCTAACACTGCTACGGCTTCCGCTTCATTAAAGCCTGTTAAGTAAAAAAAATCACTATCTTGCCGATAGGCATATTCAACATCGTTGTGCATGACTGCCATTGGCGCACTCCGTAAAATCGCAGTACCATTCCCAATTTTTGCCATTAACTGCTGCCGACGCTGCCGATATTCTAATTGCATAGCTGTTTAATTTGGAAAATTATTGTGTTGGTTTACACGTTTTGACACTAGTGGCTATACAGATACAGCCTCTCAGTAGTTGCTTGTTTCAGTTATTTTAACTAATATTTTCTATTTCTCTCGATACTGTTTATGCTGTTCTTCCTCTACACTTAGCCCTTTTTTGCAGAGTCAAGTTTTGTTTTTGTTGGGCATTTTAATTTTTATTTACTGATAACTAGATAACAGACTTATTTTATATATTTAAAGCCTGACACCAATAAGATACCCTGACAAATTGAATGATTGATTATTCACGACTTGTAAAAATCATCAAAATCATTTATGGCAAATTAATTATGTATATAAACATTGATATTTGGATATAAAAATGTTTATAAAAAAACTTATAAAAAATAATAACTGTTATTAGAATACAGAAATGAATTTGACTTATAGGTTAAAACTTTGAGGACAACCAGTGATTAGAACGCACTATGTCTTCAAATTCAAAATCCTCACCATTACAAACAAGCCTGTTTTCTGAATCTTTGAAAAAATCAAGTGCATTGTTAGAAACTCTAGACAATTCACAAGGCATTGGCAAAAATTTTTCCAGTAGTAGTGCGTCTTCAACATTAGACAATTATTCTTTATCAGCCCAAAAAACTTCAACATCAGAAGTAACAACCAGCGCTAATCCCAACCCTTATTTAAGAAGTGCAGCAATTGCCCCCGATTTCAACGGTGATGGCAAAGTAGATAAAATGTGGGTTAATGCTCAAACAGGTGAGATTGTGATTCGCCTGATGGATGGTGGACAAGTTCTCTCCCAAGGTTCTGTAGGTAAGTTTGATATCAACGCTTGGACTTACAAAATTGCCGATTTTAATAATGATGGCAAAACCGACTTTTTGTTGCGGAATAAACAAACAGGAGAGAATAGAGTTGCCCTCATGGATGGCGCTAAAGTTGCTAGTACCGCAGCTTTAGAGAAAGTCGATGCTAACTGGACTCCTTTAATTGGTGATTTCAATGGCGATCGCAAAACTGATATCTTCTGGAATAATGCTCAAACTGGTCAAAATGCCGTTTGGTTGATGGACGGTACAAAAGTTTCGAGTGCCAATGTTGTAGAAACTACAGCAGTAGGTTTGACTCCAACTATTGTTGATTTTGACGGCAATGGTAAGAGTGATATCTTCTGGCGCAACGCTAACACTGGTGCTAACAGTGCTTGGTTTATGGATGGCACAAAAGCCAGTAAATTTAACTTACAATCTCAATCTTCATCTTCAACAGCTATCCTTGGTGATTTTAACGGTGACTTGAAGACAGATATTCTGTGGCGAAATAGTTCCACCGGTCAAAATAAAATTTGGACAATGAATGGTATCGTTGTCACTGAAGGTGCGGCTAAGACACTTGATTCATCTTGGCAAGCTAATATCGGTGATTTTGACGGTGATGGCAAAACCGATATCTTCTGGCACAATCAGAAGACTGGTGAGAACACCGCTTGGTTAATGAATGGTACAGCTATTAAATCTGAAGCATTTCTTCCCAGCAATAGCGCAGCTTTGACACCATCCTTTGGCGATTTCAATGGTGATGGCAAAACTGATGTCTACTGGCGCGATCAAACAGCAGGTGCAGACAAGGTTTGGACAATGAATGGTACACAAGCAACCGAATCTAATGTCGCTACTAAAGATAAACTTGGTGCTGCTTGGTATACAGGCTAAAACTGAGTGATATAGGCGGTAATTCTGACAACAGAAGGTAATAGGGACAATTTCACCTAACCTGCTGTGATGGTAGTATGCTCTAAGTTTAGAGCATACTGCTTATTTAAAACTAGGCGCGGTTTTGCAGCATCTTGTACAAGCGCAAAAGTTCTCATGTTGATACATCTCTTAGCTATCTCACGATTTAGTTGATAAATGCTCTCTAAGTGGGAATACTAATTTTAACAAGCCTAATGGGTTAAAAAATTTGTGAGGTTTATACCCATGTCCGAAATTCATATTGGTGATTATTTAGCTCATCCTCTAGTCAGATATCGCAATCATTTAGAATTCAATGGATATCATGTTGATGAAGAAGATGAGTTGCTTTTATGTCGTCATGCGAGAAAGCATGGTTTGATAGTTAAACACGTCCCAACACGAGGTGTATTAATTAGAATTCTTTACTCTTATAATTTCAATGTTACTAGACATGATCTTTTAGAATATGTGAATGAACTGAATTTATTATTTATGTTTATGAAAGCATATATTGATAATTCAGCCGGCAACTTGTATATGGAAACTTTTTGTGAAGGTGAATATGACAGAACTAATTTTTCAATTGTCTTAGACAATATTGAATATGACATGGAAATGTTTATCAATCATCATCAAACTAGAGAATGCTTATTATAAAATAAAAATTAAATAGACATTTTTGGTGGGTTATGCCCACCATTATCTTCGGTATTTTCAGCCATAAGGAATGCGATCGCATCTGCTGGGAATGGGCAAGCGATCGCTGGCAGTTTATCTATCGTCAGCATTGCAAATCAAGATGAACTTCATATTTCGCAATAATTAATCACTAGAAACCTAGATTTATTCTGTTTGTTTGTTAACAAGTATTAAGGAAAAATTGATAGATTATCTGTATAACCCAGTGATGTAAGATCCAAAAGATAGTAAAAGGCGATAACAGAGTCTGAATAGCAATGTCACAGGATCGGAAGTCAACGGTTGTAATCACAGGTGCATCCTCTGGGGTCGGTTTGTACGCTGCAAAAGCATTTGCTCGCAGAGGATGGCACGTTGTCATGGCCTGCCGAGATTTGGTGAAGGCTGAAAAAGCTGCCCAAGAAGTGGGAATACCCAAGGACAGCTATACCCTTATGCACATTGATCTAGGTTCTTTAGATAGTGTGCGCCAGTTTGTTAACAACTTTAGAGCCAGTGGCAAATCCTTAGATGCTGTGGTGGGTAACGCGGCTATTTATATGCCATTAATCAAAGAGCCGTTACGTAGTCCAGAAGGCTACGAGTTAACTATGACCACCAATCACCTTGGTCATTTTCTGCTGTGCAAGCTTCTACTTGAAGATCTCAAAAAATCCTCGGCCGCAGATAAACGAATGGTAATTTTGGGAACTGTTACCCACAACCCAGACGAACTAGGCGGTAAAATTCCGCCGCGTCCTGACTTAGGTGAATTGGAAGGCTTTGTCGCAGGCTTTAAAGCACCAGTTTCTATGATTGACGGCAAGAAATTTGAACCCGTCAAAGCTTACAAAGACAGTAAAGTCTGCAACGTGCTGACCATGCGCGAACTGCATCGACGCTATCACGAATCAACAGGGATTACCTTCACTTCCCTCTATCCAGGATGTGTGGCTGAAACACCCCTATTCCGTAACCACTATCCCTTGTTCCAAAAACTCTTCCCCTTGTTCCAAAAGTACATCACTGGGGGTTATGTGTCCCAGGAATTGGCTGGAGAAAGGGTTGCAGCAGTGGTCATTGAGCCTGAATATAAGCAATCTGGTGCTTATTGGAGTTGGGGAAATCGCCAGAAAAAAGAGGGTAAATCTTTTGTGCAGAAAGTTTCTCCCCAAGCGCGGGATGATGCTAAAGCTGAACGCCTGTGGGACTTGAGTGAAAAGTTAGTTGGATTAGCTTGATTAGAGGTTTAGGGGTATGGGGGTATAGGGGAAGAGTACTAATTTGTAACTGTGTAATGAATGGTCGTTTTTATTCTTTCCCTTACACCCTACATACACCTTTACACCCTTCCCTCAATCCTGCTAACTACAAATGATAATTCTGATCATGGGAGTTGCCGGTTCCGGTAAAACTACTATTGGGCAAGCTCTTGCGGCGGCAAAAGAGTGGGAATTTCACGATGCAGATACGTTTCACTCAGCCAACTCTAAGGCAAAAATGAGCCGAGGGGAACCGTTAAGTGATATTGATCGCCAACCTTGGTTACAATCATTACAAATAGCGATCGCTAAATGGTTGCAAGCAGATAAAAACGTAATCTTGGCTTGTTCGGCGTTGAAAGCAAGTTATCGTCAGTTTCTTTGTGGCGATGATCCACGGGTAAAGCTAATATACCTCACAGGCAATTATGAGTTGATTGAACAAAGATTGCGCGATCGCCACGGTCATTTTATGCAAGCCAATCTTTTACAAAGCCAGTTCGATACTCTAGAAGCGCCAAACCCAGATGAGGCAATTTATATTGACATCTCTCAAGATTTAAGTGCGATCGTACAGCAAATCAGAAATTGCCTGAACGTTTAATAAGTAGCTGATGAAAAGAGATTCGAGGCAAGCCTAACCCCCAGCCTTTCAAGATTAGGGGGACAGCTTATCTTGGGTGCAGCGCCTCTGCTTTTTCATTGAACCAAGAAATACTGTATGACAGTAGTGGTAAACTTAGTTTGCTCCTGATACCAATTCTCTATAAAGATGCAAATACCTCCCTGTAGTCCCACCTTGGCAAAGGGAACGGCGATCGCCGGGGGTGAATTTTATTCAACTTCACAAAGAAACGGTATGAATAATTTACCTTATTAATACAACTCATCCTTTGTTAAAACTTGATTACGCAAGATAATCATCAAAATTCATATTTTTTGTGTTTAATGTGTAGAACAGTATGTTTTAATTCTGTCACAGTTGATATAATTTTCCCTACTAAATCAAGTCCAGTGTAAATTATAGATACATATAATTTCATAATCCTTCAATAGAAATATTGAAGAATTATGAACTCAATCATTCCCTATTAATTTAACTCTTTAAACAGCTAGAAACCTATCCTAAAATTCCGCTTAATTGCCAAAACAAATTTTATAAATAACTCATGCAGATTTTGATTTATTCCTATAACTACCATCCAGAACCGATTGGAATTGCACCTTTAATGACTGAACTGGCAGAAGGACTAGTAAAACAAGGTCATGAAGTGCGGGTAATTACAGGAATGCCCAACTATCCCCAACGAGAAATTTATCCAGGCTATCAAGGTAAGTGGTACATTACAGAAAAAATTAATGGTGTAACTATTCAACGCAGTTACTTGCGTATCAAGTCAAAACCTAATCTGCTTGATAGATTGCTGTTAGAGTTAAGTTTTATCGTTACTAGTTTGCCCCAAGCTTTGAGAGGTAAACGACCGGATGTAATTTTGCTGACGATACCACCATTATTAGTAACATTACCAGCGGCTTTATTAGGCAAACTATACAATTGTCCAGTAGTCTTGAATGTGCAAGATATTCTACCAGAAGCAGCAGTACGCGTCGGGTTAATGACTAATAAAAGGATGATCCGATTTTGTGAGTTATTGGAGAAATTTGCTTATCGAAAAGCTCAAGCCATCAGCGTGATTGCTGATGGTTTTTTAGAAAATTTAGTGAGTAAAGGTGTATCTCCCAAGAAAATTATTTGTATTCCCAACTGGGTGAATGTTAATTTCATTTATCCTCTACCACAAGAGAATAACCACTGGAAAATTACCCATCAATTAGAGGGAAAATTTGTAGTGATGTATTCTGGTAACATTGCCTTGACTCAAGGTTTAGAAACAGTAGTAGCAGCGGCGGCTGAGTTGCGACATCTGCCAGAAATTACCTTTGTGATTGCTGGGGAAGCGATCGCCTTAAAAAGATTACAACAATATTGTTTATCTTGTGGTGCAGATAATGTTTTACTCTTACCGTTACAGCCACGCGAACAACTCCCGCAAATGTTATCCGCTGCTGATGTTGGGTTAATTGTGCAGAAACGAAATGTGATTTCCTTTAATATGCCTTCTAAAATTCCCCTGCTGTTAGCGAGTGGACGGCCAATTGTCGGTTCAGTACCAGCAACAGGTACAGCAGCTAAAGCAATTCGAGAAAGTGGCGGAGGTGTAATTGTTGAGCCAGAGTCTGCCGATGCTCTAGCAGATGCCATCTTAGAGTTGTATCATCATCCACAGCGCCGAGAGCATTTAGGTAAGCAAGGCCGACAGTTTGCTGTTGAACATTATGCTTGTTCACAAGCAATTGCCAAGTATGAAGGATTATTTATGGATGCGATCGCCAAACGGAGATCAAATATAGGTAATATTCTCAAGTTGAATTCCCAAGAATCAATTGTTGATATTCAATAAACTCAAAAATTTGGTGACAAGGTTGGGTGCAGCGGAGATTTTATGCCAAAATTACCTTTAGAGAATTTATCCACACCAATATATATTCAAATTGTCAGTCAAACTCCGGGACGACTACGACTGAGAATTTCCCCTCCAGACAAAGAACAAGCGGAAATTCAATTAATTGCTAATTCCCTCAAAGTATTTTTTCCGCAGAGTGATCAGGTTAAGGTAAATTCTCAAACAGGCAGTATTACACTATACTCGGCTGCGGAAAGCACAAATTTTCCAGAAATCCTCGATAAATTACAGGCTCAAGGCTTAATTATTATTGTTACTCCAGGCGAAAAGCCTCAGCCGGCAAAGTTAAGTCAAACCCTCTGGAAATTTAATCAGCAAGTTACAAATATCACCAAAGAAAGCATAGACTTGCGAGTAATTATACCGTTTATTGTAGTGGCGATCGCTTTAAAAAGATTGTTGCCGCCCCTAGCACGATGGAAAACAAGCACTCTGTATCTTCTGCTGTGGTATGGCTTAGAAAGTTTGGTTAAACTTAGCGACAAAGAGAAACCACCAACGGATAAATAGAACTCTGTCCCATCATTTATCTTGTAAATTCTCAAAAATTAAGCCAAGGCAAATAATACCTTGACTTATTATCTTGCACCACCTAATTTATTAGAATTAAAGTCAGGTGGGTAATGGTAGAAAATCTGCTTCTTACCTAATTTTTCCATTATTGATATTGTCCACCCTACCGTTATTGAGAATGGTACAAAATATCAGTGGTCTTTACTCAATCAGGCGCTAGAAGTTGATGGTTATTCGGCTGGAGACTCTTCAGAGACTTGTTCCGATTCAGTTTCTGGCTCTGATTTAACAATTACTGGAGCTTTAACTGGTTTCGGGCCACGCGCTAAAGCAGGATTAACCTGCTGTTTAATTTCATCCTTAGAAGAGTCTTTTTTTCTTTTGCCA
Source organism: Nostoc sp. LEGE 06077 (assembly GCF_015207705.1). Classification (GTDB taxonomy): domain Bacteria; phylum Cyanobacteriota; class Cyanobacteriia; order Cyanobacteriales; family Nostocaceae; genus Nostoc_B. Next base: position 22,115 of record NZ_JADEWI010000045.1, on the reverse strand, counting down.
GATGAGCGATCGGAGTTAGAATTTGAGCGTTTAGGATGAGATTCAATAGAAGGCGCAGAATCAGAATTTCCTGAATTGTTGTCAGTATTTGCTTGAGCCTGACGTTCCGATTTCTTAATTGGGCGTTCTACCATTGTTAATTGTTAAAAATTTACTTGTATAGTACATCGGTTTGAGGGTTATCAAACTGATGAGTAGCGTTTTTCTGAAGGTTTTGTTGTGGCTTAAAATTAAAGTAAGTATAAATACTCAATTTTTCCTACTTCTTGAAGACACTTTCCCATATTAACGCATCTGTGTAGGGTGTGTTAACAAAGTAACGCACCCTACCAAAGAGATATGAGAAATTTATCAAACAGAATTCAGGAGTCAGCAGCCAGAATTCAGTATGAATTCTGTGTTACTGGCGGATGTAGCTTGCTTCTCCGTAGGAGTATAAGTGGTCTTCTCCCAAAGGGAGACGCTACGCGAACAATCAGTTGCGGGTCTCAATCCCCGACTGATAGCGCAGCGTTAGCGACGCAGGAGCGTCTTGATTCTGACGGATGTATTCTGACTCCTGAATTCTTCTTCAATTGTTATTTCTTGCCCACATCACGAGCCATGTTGAGGTAATAGTCCTCTACTTTGGCTTGAGAACGACGACGTGTAATTGTCGGCGTTTCTGAAGTAGGATTTTTCTCTGTTTTTATTGGTTGTTCATCTGCAACTTGCTTGGTAGTTTGCGCCGCATCAGATTCCAAATAATAACTAGAGTTACTAAATCCGAAAATTTTCGCAAAAAAGCCAAAGATATTGCCGAAAAAACTTAAAAAGCCTTTAACAACAACAGAAAAGTAGCCTTCAAGGCGAATAAACAAGTTCCGAATGATTTGGATTAGACGATCCATAGCAGCACCCTCTATGATTGCCCACTACTATTGTGACTTAATTTCATCATTATGAAATTTACATCGTGCATCCCCAGGTAAGACTACTAAAGGTTGATTGTCAACATCCCTAGATGTATCTTTGGGTAGTTTAGTCAATACTATGAAATATTTATTAATATAGGTGTAGATCAGTGTCGGAAGTCAAAAAGTTCTCATTTGCAGATACTGGATTTTCCACCATCGGAGTAGAAGACATGAAAGACCAACCAAAATCCAACTCTAAAGAGTTCGTAGGCAATCTCAAGAATGGGATTTGGCTATTTGGACTCTCATCTTGGGTATTTGGCATTACCGATCGCAGTATTGCGTCATTTGCAGATGGCTATCTATCGGCGTTGGATTTAACGCAACTGTTTACAGCGGCTACGTTCTTTGTAGCGTGGCTATTTTTAAAGCCGACATCCAGAGTTTAAGACGTTTGATTAGTCGCTCATTTTGCCAAGCTGATAAATATTTTTGAGGTATAGCAGGGGACAGGTGATAGGTTACAGGTGACAGAGTTCAAAGTCTTTATTGTCTAAGTTTTATCGCTGACCGATGTCTTAACTATCTTGGCTACAGCTATAGAACTTGTTCTCTTGCAAAGTGTTGAGTATTACACCTATCTGAGATCAAGTCCGTTGATAAACCTTTATGAAACTTCTCTGTGTGAGATAAATTCCAGATTATGCTACGGGTAAAGTGAGAATAAACCCTGTTTGACCGGAAGTTAGTGAATCCAGAGTTAGTTCGCCACGGTGCGCCCGGACAATTTCACGGGCGAGGCTGAGTCCGAGTCCAATACCTTCTACCTTACGGGTGCGAGCCGGATCACCACGATAAAATCGTTCAAATAGCCGATCGCGATCGCTGGCTAAAATATCTTTAGAGGAATTGGCAATTGTGATTTTCAGAGTTTTTTGTGTTTGATAAGCCTGAATCTTAATCCAGCCGTCAGCAAAATTATATTTAATCGCATTACTGAGCAGGTTTTGCAGAACTTGCATAAGTAAATCGCGATCGCCTTTGACCTTGAGACTATCAGGAATAGCAGTTTGCACACTCAAATGAGGAGCCAGCAATTCCATATCTTCGACAATTTCCATTAGCAATTCCGACATATTCACATCAACTGAATACAAGCTCATTTTGCCTGCATCTGCCAAAGATAACAGCAAGAGTTTCCGCATAATTGTACTTAAGCGATATACTTCATCTAACAAATTGCCTAAGCATTGCTGTACTTCACTTCCCGGCTCAACTTGTTGGAGCGATCGCTCCAATTCACCTTGTAAAATAGTTAATGGGGTTTTCAGTTCGTGCGCCGCATCTGCACTAAAGCGTGAAGCTTGGGTAAAACTGCGTTCTAGACGTTCCAACATTTGGTTAAACACCCGAATCAGTTCCACAAATTCCACATCTGTAGTCTCACTGGGAATGCGCTGATCTAGCCCTTGCACTGTCACTCGTTGAATTACGCCTGTTAATTGGTGGATGGGACGCAACGCCCCACCAGACACAAACCAAGCCCCAACTGCAACTAAAAGTAATGCGCCCGGAATTGACACCAAAAAGATATTGCGAATACTCGCCATTTCCTGATTGACAGCTTGTAGGCTAACAGCAAAAGCCACTTGAGCATGAGGAAATTTAGCTGCACCAATCCGCCAATCTGCTTTGGTTGTTTGTACAGTGACAAATTGTGGTGGAACGGGAGGCGGTAGTGGTTGTCTTGGTGGATTTGTACCAAAAATTGCCGGTGGTCGTTGTCGAGGAAGAGATGGTGGCGCTGGTGCTAACTCCAAACGCTGAATTAGTAGACGTTTGACCTCAGTATTTGTGGTTAAAGAGTTAAATTCGTAGACTGTCTTACCATCAACATCAAGTACTAATAAGGCGATGGGAGTTTTTGTATTTGTGCCAAGGCCAGAGTGTAATAGTTCTGGCTGGAGAGGTACTCCCTCTCGTCCTGGGGGGCGGCTGGTGCGGATTAACTGATTTAACAGTTCCGCATCTAAGCGGCTGATTTTGGCATTGTAAATCTGAAACCAGGATACTGCACCAAAACCTACTAGGGTGCTTCCAGCTAGAGCCGCCGATAACAGAGCAATGCGGAGTCGAAACGATCGCAGTTGTTTCACGATTAATTGTCTGGTTTGCGAAACCGATAGCCAACGCCGCGAATACTTTCAATCCAATTTGTTTCGTCAATTGGGTCAATTTTTTTGCGAATGCGCTGAATGCACACATCCACGACATTAGTATTGGGGTTAAAATCATAACCCCAAATATGTTCTAAGATTTGGGTGCGGGTAAAAACTCGTCCGGGAGAGCGCATGAGATATTCCAGCAGATTAAACTCGCGGCTGGTGAGTTCGATAGCGCGTTGATTGCAAGTAACTTCTCGCGTGATCCGATCCAGTTTGATTGACCCAACCGCTAGTAAATTTTGGCGATCGCCCACACTCCGACGCACCACCGCATGAATCCGCGCTGCTAATTCTTCCACAAAAAAGGGTTTGGCAATGTAATCATCGGCTCCTAAGTTTAAACCAGCGAGGCGATCGTCTAGTTCATTACGAGCCGTTAACAAAATTACCGGAGCATTTCGCCCTTCCCGTCGCAGTTGTTTGAGAATCGATAAACCATCTTTTCCCGGCACCATGATGTCAAGAATAATGGCATCATATTCGTTATCTAATGCTCGCAGATATCCTTCATCACCGTTGTCGCAATAGTCTACGACAAATCCCTGTTCCTTCAATCCAGCCCGGACGAAGTTAGCAATTTTTGCTTCATCTTCGACAAACAGAACGTTCACAAGCTTTCACTAGTTTACTGATTGTCTCATTATAGATTTGTTATCTTGTAACTTAAATTACAAATCTGTAATTTAGCAATTTTTGAGATTATTGGCTAAATATAAACAGACAAAACCTAGCTGTATTAGTTTAAGAAATCGTAATTTTTCCTTGGTCAGTATAAGGACAAACTACATCGCCCAATACTTTCCCTACAACCCCGCATCATTCTTTATTCAAATTACAAAAGTGTAATAGAGAAAGTAGATTCTCTGTCATTTTCTGGTGGCTTAATCATAAATGTAAGTAACAGTAATTTTCGAGGTTAATTGTTATGAATATTCGCAGAATCTTAGCATTAGCAGCGATTCCTTTCATGATTGGCACATTTGGTTTTGTTGTACCTAATCAGGCAAATGCCGAAGCATCTACCCGTCGTAATGCAGATGTTATAGAACAGCCAAAACCTAATGAAAAACCACAAATCAAACATCGTCAATCCCGTCCACAACAGAAAAAGCGTTCTCCGCAAATTAATCGTCAAAACCCAAATAATCATCATCAAGACCGAAGTGACAAGCCGAATCACCAAGGATTTAGACAACGGGGGTAGAGGGGTTTTAGGTGTTAGTTTGGACAACTTCTAACGCCCCTCTTGGCGAGTAAATCCTAATCATGTAAGACCGAATAATGGTGGGAATTATTCAAAAGTTAGAGCAGATGAACATCAATAATCGTTTATTAAGTCGCCGAGAGGCACTGGGTTTATTTAGGGCAGATGGAACTGCAATACTTGTGGTGGGATGTATGCCGAAAAAGTCTATCTCTCCACAACAACAAGCAGGTTTAGCTACTCCTGTATCATCTACGACCAATTCTGCTAATTTGCCTGGGTGTGTTGTTAGTCCACAGCAAACTGAAGGGCCGTATTTTGTTAATGAAAATATGAATTTACATCGCAACTATATTTTGATGATGCAATGAGCGATCGCATTTACACCCAATCACCCTACGCCAGCAAAGGACAAAGCACCCTCAAGAATGCTGATGACGGCATTTTTCAAGATAGAGGTGAGCAAATGTTGCTCAAGCTGACAACGAATGGACAAGGTTACACCGCCACCTTTGATGTTGGGCTTCAAATGACGTAATTTCGGCAAAATACTATGCACAAAAATTACAAAACTGTAATCAACAATCAGGGCGAACTGTAATTTTTTCTCGGTTAAATAAAAACATGAACCACTGAAATTTCTAGAGGATGATTATGAAACTTAACAAAGCAGTAGTTATGACAGCAATATCGATTCTAGTTGGGACATTTGGCGTAATTTCGCTAAATCAAGTAAATGCGGCTAATCCAACTTACAAAATTGCCCAGGCTTCGGAACCTTCTGATCAACCACCAAACGGACAGCGCCCACCCCGCCCAGATTTTGCCGCCGCCGCCCAAAAGTTGGGTGTTAGTGAACAAAAATTAAAAGATGCTTTAGGTGTTCCGGCTCATCCTCCTGAAGGCGATCGCACTAACAGCAGAAGATAGTTCAATTGAATTAATGACAAGTACGAAGCTATCGAGTTTGTTCTAATCTCCATGAACAAGCTCGATAGCCATTTGTTCTAGATTGCAAGATTAGGGTTTATGGCATTTCACAAAAATCTTTTTAGCTGTACTTCTCCAATTTCCATATAAGCAAATCTACTCTCTATATCTTCTCTTGACAAATTTATACGTATAAATTTGAGTAATCTTAAATACTTTATTGACAGTAGCTGTAAATTTTATTTAGGGCTACTCAGGGTTATTACTTGAGCAATATTGTATAAATATTACGAATAATTTATTAATATTATTTTCCTCACAACTTTCTCATATTCCCTAACTATCCTCGTAAGTATAGACAGTTATTTGAATGACCACAGGTTGATCAAGTGGCTGCCTTAATTTTAAAAACCTCTTTATATCAATTTAATTGTAGAAAAATATGAATTACTGTCCTTGCTGTTCCGATGTGCTTTTAAGACATGTACACGGTTCTGAACTTACTTGGTTTTGCCGTCACTGCTGGCAAGATATGCCTGTATTCAGCAATGAGCATTCTGGTTGGTTTGCAGAAGTTGTTAGAGAAGAAATACCTAGTAAACCTGAGCTTAGAGAAAATATTCAAGTTCCCAATCACATCAGTCAACGCAAAAAAATAACTGGGTGGATAGGCGTGAAAGATTTGCTGATTTGATGTAATTTTCGGTATCTAAGCATCAGTAATACTTATTTGATATTATTGCATTCACCCCTTGTATCTGATATCAAATAGGACAAATAAACTGTCATTAATCATTAGTTATTTGTATTTATAGCCATCGTCAGTAGGCTAGAAAAATATTGAATTTTCAAATTCTTGTAGACTTAAAGCAGTTTTCTATAGCCTAGTCAGTGGATTGATTCAAAACTCATCACTTTGCTATACAAAAGACAAATGACCGTCTCAAGCAGAGAATAGTGAATTTGAAAATACTCTAGCTTAATTAAGAGCAGGCTGATATTGATACTTGTGTATCAATATCAGCCTGCTCAACTTTTTTCTCATTAAGTGTAACTACTGTTTTACCTATTTTCTCTATTAGCATAAGATTTATATAACTGCTAAATCTTAGAGACGATTTGTAAAGTAAATGACATATCAGGAACTAAATAATTTAATCATTTCCTGCAATAGATTTTTAAGAAGAAATTCAATAGTCTTTCCGAAGGAGGAATTATGAATCAAATACAAGTAACTTTAGTTATGGCTTATTTGCTGATGATCTGCTATTTTTTTGGCAACTGGCTAAAATTTTCCCTCCGTCATCCAACATCTTCTCCAGAAGAAAAATTTTTATCTTTTATCATTTCTTTAATTACAACTGTCTTTTGGCCTCTGATTATTCTGATATCTTGTTGGGAAATCATCAAGGAACGTAAGTTAGAACTCAATCATTTGATTCCTGTGGTCTTAGCAATCTTTGCTTTAAGTATTTCTTACTGTCTAACTTATCTTTATGAACAACACTTCTGGTTTTACCGATCATAAGTAAATAAGCAATTTAGGATACCTGAACTAAATGGTCTTTTTGTCTTAAACTCTCTTTTAAATACAATCATCAGCTTTTTCGTTCTTTTCCTCTTTGCCTCACTTCCAGTATTTTTGCCAAAAACAGCCACTTATCAGCAGGCTAAACTCTCCACACCAAGGTCTGACTGTATTTTCTGAGTAGGTCTCGATTTCTGTAAGTCCTGTGATTTAGGACATTGAAACGCTAGTGCCTAACAAGAAATCTAATATAAATTGAAAATTTTCAACTAACTGCATCAATGTTTACCAATCTTATCAGAATATAAAGATTGATTAAGATAATGACATACTGAAAAATATGATAAAGATGCTAGTTGAAAGTTGGACTGTGGTTGAAGCAAATATACAGATTAATTGGCTGCTGGTAAATACCTGTTTGCAGTTTGCAGCTTGGGGGATTTTTTCGCTGTTGCTGGCTGAGGTACTCAGGGACACTTACCATGCTTTGTGTCACAAAGTCATTTGGTTGGCTAAATGGCATAACAAGCATCATGCAGCATACCGTCGAGATTTATCCATAGTTTCGCTCAAACTTTATCAAGAGTCCCAGCTTTATCACGACATTGTAGAATCGGTTCTGTTAGTAGTTATCTTGACGATCGCAGCTTTATTAGGTCAACAATGGGGGTTATGGTTAGGGGTAGTATACGCTTACACCTTTTTGTATGGTGCATCCTTGCGGTATTTTCAAGGAAAAATTGAGACGGACTACAACCATTTACCCGGCCCTTTAGAAATCATTCCTTCAACGTTGTGGGTAAATCGTGCTTACCATTGGCGACACCATTTTGATGATGTTAACGCCTATTACAGTGGGGTGTTTCCGCTGGTGGATAAAATTCTTGGTACAGGACTTTCCCTCAAAGGTAAAACCATTGCTATAACTGGTGCATCCGGGACTTTAGGACAAGCATTAACGGCGGAACTTCTCAAACGCAATGCAAAGGTTTTAGCTATAACGACAAATCCAGAGAAATTAGCCACCCAAACAAAGGTAATGGCGCTGACTTGGGAATTGGGCAATGAAGTACAACTACGAGATACTTTAGCAAAAGCAGATATTTTGATTATTAATCATGGGGTGAATGTCTATGGCGATCGCACACCCCAAGCCATCAATTCTTCCTATGAAGTGAATACTTTTTCCGCATTGCGTTTGATGGATGTCTTTTTGACAACGGTAACAGGGCCACAAGACAAAGCCACTAAAGAAATTTGGGTGAATACTTCTGAGGCGGAAGTATCACCAGCGCTGAGTCCGCTTTATGAACTGAGTAAACGCACATTGGGAAATATCGTTACCCTCAAACGTTTAGAAGGTAATTGCATCATTCGCAAGTTAATTCTCGGCCCGTTTAAAAGTCAACTGAATCCCTATGGTGTAATGTCAGCCAAGCAAGTGGCGCAATTCATTCTATTTTTAGCAGTCCGGGATTTCCGCAATATTGTTGTGACAATTAATCCTCTGACTTACTTGCTGTTTCCCATCAAGGAGACTAGTACATGGTTATACTACCGAGTTTTTAGTCAAGCAAATAGATAGAATTAGTGCGATCGCCTGTTAGTAGGATATGAGGATGGCGATCGCATATACAATTCTTACAGCGTAGAGTGAATTAAAGTTTATTTTTCTGAAAGAAGTTGTTTAAAAATTTTGATCTTCGACCCCGACTCCTAATTTCTGCCGGGATTTCTGTAGTAATCTCATTGTTATTACCAAGTTGGCTACATCTAGCTACTCGAATTCTTTGCGTCTGGAATGTGGGAACTGGCTGTTTCTTAAGCTTGACTTTAGCAAAGATGGTAAAAGCGACTCCAGATAAGATGCGGCGTTATGCCCAGCATGAATACGAAGGCCGCATAGGAATTTTTACACTGATCATTATTGCTGCTTGTGTGAGTGTTTTAGCTATAGGATTTTTGCTCAGTGATAAAACAGGTATTTCCTCAACTATATTAATGTTACATATTATCCTTTCAGTAATTACAATTGTTAGTTCTTGGCTACTAGTGCATACACTATTTACGCTACAATATGCACATAATTATTATCACAATGTTAGCAATGATAATATTTATCAAAAAGCTGGAGGACTGGATTTTCCTGATGACCGTGACCCTGACTACTGGGACTTTTTATATTTTTCCTTTGTAATTGGGATGACTAGCCAAGTTTCTGATATTCAGACAACTTCACGTTATATGAGACGTTTGGCTTTGATACATGGAGTGCTATCCTTTTTTTTCAATACTAGTATTCTAGCTATGGGCATAAATATCATTGCATCATTAATTTAAAGAATCAGCTAATTGGTAGCGTGAACCAAAATGTTGAGCCTGTCTCTAACTCACTTTGTACGCCGATTTCGCCACCATGCGCCTGAACGATTTGTTTACACAGATATAATCCCAAGCCTAGACCTAAAGAATAAGGGTTATTCTTGCCTCGGAAATATAAATCAAACATTCGTTGGCTTTGTTCTGGACTAATACCAACACCATTATCACTGACGGTACAATAAATTTTCTCACCTTCTATGATGGCGTTAATGGTAATTTGCAACCCTGGTAGATTATGTTTAATGGCATTGCCAATTAAGTTAGAAAATACCCGCCATAGTTGCGTTTGGTCGGCATTAATTAATGGTAGATCTGCGGTTACAAGATTAATCAGCGTGGTTTGATTTTTTCGCAGCATTGGTTCTAAATCAGCGATCGCATCGGCAACAACTGCATCTAATTGTACAGGTTGGCGTTGCAAAACTAACCCTTGCACTTCATTTACATGGGCTTCCATCAAGGAATTAATCAAATTCAATTGGCGATCGCTACTCTGCACCATCCTTTCTAAAGTGGAACGTGGTAGAGAAATTAGATCACTGCCATTTTCTAGCAAATTCCGCAGCACCATCAAACTACCCAACACTGGGTTACGTAAGTCGTGAGAAACTGCATGGAAAAAGACTCGCAGTGCTTCTTCTGTGCGCTGGCGATCGCGTAGTGCGGCTTGGAGTTCGCTAATATCTAAAATTACACCTACCAACCCACCCAAGGAACCATCTACCTTAGAAAAAGTTGCTTTGTAAAATATGACATCATGTTTAATTTGATCAGCAAACACCAAACAACTTTCGTAAGTTTGCACTCGTTGTTGCTCAAACAGAGTCATATCTGCGTGATAATATTGGTCAGCAAGTTCTTTTGGTGCTAGGTCATAATCAGACTTGCCGAGAATTTGTTCTTTCCGTAAACCGAGAACAGTTTCAAAAGCTGTGTTGCAGCCAAGATACAAACCTTGGGTATTTTTATAAAAAACCGGAGTAGGAATTGTATCAATTAAAACTTGGAGAAAATATATTTGTTCTTGTAATGCTTCTTCGGCTTGTTTGCGTTGGGTAATATCTTCAATTAACCCCTCATAATAAAGCAATTTTCCTTCGGGGTTACTCACAGCATAAGCTTTTTCTGAAATCCAGACAATACTGCCATCTTGGCGATAAATTTGCGATTCAAATTCGGAGATAATTCCGTACTTTTCAATTAGACGAACAAACTCAGACCGACGGGTAGGGTCAACATATAATTGATTTTCAATATCTGTGAAATTTGCTGTTACTTCTTCTGGCGATGAATAGCCATAAATTTTCGCTAGTGCGGGATTGGCTGTAATGTAGCGGCCATCAGGACTGCTTTGGAAAATACCTTCAATGGCGTTTTCAAAAATACTCCGATATTTCGCTTCAGCTAAGACTAATTTGTTATTAGTTGATTCTAGTTCTTTGCGGGCTTGAAATTCAGAACATTGTAGGCGATCGTATAAATAAACTCCTAAATCACAGATAGTGCAGAACCAAAATATATATAAAATAAATGTCACATTATATATTTCTGGATGTTCTGGTACTAGTGTTTGTAACCCTAATACCGTATTCACTACAAAATAATAAATTAAAATACTTAGCTGAGATAGTAAGTGGAGAGGCCAGCGGACTGGCATAAATATCGCTTGACTGAGAAATAACAGCGACCAGCCAATAGTATCAGGTAAGGCAAAACCTTTAAGAGTGGCAAATAACTGAGAGGCAAAACTAACTGACCAAGATGTGCCTAAAAATAGTCTTCCTGGGTGACGATGACCGAAGCGAGTTTTATGCAAAGTAAAGCAAACAAATAAACTCAGCAGCATGGAAACGTTAATCGCTAATCCCTGGATTCTGAATATTTTTGGTAGCTGTGCTAATTCCTTTAAAGAAAAGAATAAATCATAAATATCGCGGAGTGTAAAAGTCAATAAACAGATAAATGCCAACCATAACCACAGTCGTAGCCTTTGCCATAAAAAATGACTACGCCAGGATTGATATTCAGCATTAATTACGTCTATTCTTGGTGCAGCAAAAACTTGTTTCCACCAAATTCCGAAGCTTTGCAATAAGTTAGCCATCAGTGTCTTACCAACTTTGACCAGACCATCGCAGGTGTTTTTCTATTTTCCTAATGTCAGCACACCCTCTCAATTATTATGGTGAATTATGGGTACATTTTGACGACTAATCGGCTACAGACAATGTAAACCAAAATGTTAATCCGCGTTTGCGGTGACTAATCACACCAATTTCGCCACCGTGTGCTTGAATAATTTGGCGACATAAGTACATTTTTAATCCGAGGATTGTGGAACAAGGTGCTTGGGGTTCCCGCACGTATAAATCAAAAAGGCGATCGCCATCTATTTTATTCATCGCTACACCGTTATGTTCAAGTTGAACTTTAATCATGTTTTCCACAACGGTAGCTGTGAGGGAAAATTTCAATCCTGGGGGATTCTGTTGCAAACTATAAATAAACAGAGTGAACAACACTGTTTGTAAGTGCGTGTGATCTGTCATGACTAATGGCAAATCTTGAGAAACTAAGTTCTCTAGTGTGGCCTGATTTTGTCGGAGGAGTGGTTGTAAGTCGGAGATAATTTGTTCTAGGAGTGTGTTTAAATTTACTTGTTGGGGATGTAACACCACACCTTGTTCCATACAACAATGAATTTCTAATAAAGAGTTAATCATTGTGAGTTGGCGATCGTTACCTTGAATCATCCGCTCGATAATTGAGCTAGGTACAGAAATTGACTGGGGAGAAGCAGGTTCAGAACTTTGCGCTAGAGGAGTTGAGGAACAGAGGGATATAGGCGAGGATTGTTCCTCCCCCTGTTCCCTGGTTTCTACTCCCTGACTCTGGAGTAAATTTTTAAATACCATCAAGTTACCCATAACTGTAGTGCGTAAATCATGGGCGACTGTATGCAGCACTACATCCTTGACTTGTTGCAGTTTTTCTAATTCCTGCATTTTTTGTTGCAGTTGGGCGGTACGTTCTTCTACTTGGCGTTCTAGATTAGTGTTAAGTTGGGCGAGTTCTTGGTAAAGTTGTGCTTGCTGAATGGCGATCGCTAACTGTTCTGATAATTGTTGGAGTAAATCTATTTCTATAGGTTGCCATTGACGGGGGCCAGAACATTGATTGGCGACTAATGCACCAAATAATTCTTCGCCTAACATAATTGGTACAGCCAAAGTCGCCCTTGTCTGAAATTGTTGATAATGTGCTTGTAATTTTGGCGAGACGGTTATTTGACTGACATCTTCAACGACACGGACACGATGAGTGGAAAAAATAGTTTTCAATTCTTGCAGATAACCTTTATCCTCTGGTGTCCAGCCTAATACCGCTGGGTATTTTGGATCTACTGATTCAGCTACAGCTTTGGCTTTTAGCTGGTAATTATTCAACCCAATAAAAACCCGATCCGCTTGCAAAAATTGCCGGACTTCTGACACAGTAGTTTGCAAAATTTGTTCTAAATTGAGGGAAGAGCGAATTCTCACCAGAGTTTCTGTCAACAAGCGATCGCGCTGTGCAGCCAAGCGCATTTGGGCTTCTGCTTGCTTGCGGGCGGTAATATCGTGATTAATGGCTAAAATACAGGCTACGCCATCTAAATCAATGACATCGGCGGAAAGCAACGTTGTTAGTACCTCACCTGACTTGCGCCGAAAAGCAAATTCTAAATTGCTAATTGCGCCCTTGGTCTGTAAATCTTGTAATAATTGAGTGCGATCGCTTTCATTCACCCAAATTTTTAATTCAAAAGCAGTATGACCAATGATTTCATCCTGTTCATAGCCTGATAGCTGCATAAAACTATTATTAACTTCAATGAAGCGTCCTTCTTTGAGAGTAGTAATACTAATTGGATCAGGACTGCAACTAAAAGCTTTAGAAAACTTTTGCGCCAAATTCCGCAGGGAAGTTTCGGCTTGTTTGCGTTCTGTAATATCCCTGACAATGGCTAATACTTCATCTGCGCCACTGACTACTAACCGCGCCTCATAATCTCTAATACCTCTAGGTGTTGGTAATTGATATTCGCAAGTTTGCAAAGTTCCCACATCCAAAGTTTTGGCAATGGTTTCTTGTCCAATTAAGGCTAGGTCACTTGGTAATAAATCGCGCATATTTTTACCAACTATTTCTTCTTTGTTCAGCGTGAGATTGATACCGTCACCTTTCAAATCAAGATATTCACCATCACGGCTCAACCGGAACATTAAATCAGGAATTGCATCTAAAATGGCTTGATACCTCGCCTCGCTAGTGCGTAACTTCTCTTCTGTTTGTTTTTTACTGGTAATATCTATAACTAAGCCATTACATAAAATATCACCATTGGCCTGTGCTTCTAATTGGCAAGCACCTTGAATCCACTTGAGTTTGCCGCTGGGTGTCATGATCCGACCTTCCCAATGCCAAGGCCTGAAAGTAGTAAAAGCAATCCGTATAGATTTGATAAACTTAGTTCTATCTTGGGGGTGAATCAGTTGGTATAAAATTTGCCAGTCTGCTTGGATTACTTCTGGTTCTAACTCAGACAAGGCTCGACAACCAGAACTCAGGTATAAAACAACCTGGGAACCATCCATCTGTTGGCGGAATTGAAAAATCATCCCTGGTAAATTTGCGGCAATTTTTTCCAACAAAGTAATAGTCTCTGGCGGAAATTCTCGTTTAAGTAGTAATTTTAAGGCTTCATCCACTCTTTCACCTTTTAATACCCAAGCAACTGGCATGATTCTTCAAGAGATGGTAACTATGGCGACAATTTTGCTGCTGTAAACATGAGTGCTAACACAAGCAAAATATAGCCTTATTTCAGGTTAATTCTTGACGGGGCGATCGCATTCACCCAATCGGGTGAACCAGTTGCTCATCTGACCCAATAATACGAAAAATCAAGGGTTTGAGTCAGACAAAACCTTTACTCCCAATCTCGATAGCTCATCTTTGTGCGTAAGTCTTGTTTAATCAACATCAGTAACTTTCCACTTAGTTAAAAACCTTAGCCCTTGTGGGCGAAACTAGCATTAAATATTCTTCCTAATTAAAACTCTATCTCTTGATGGGTAGAGTATTCTGAATACTGTCTTCTGACTCCTTTTTTAGGATAATTAGACCGATACTAGACATGATGATATTTCCTCGTCATGAATTGCACCTACACGGTTTTTTAGTAAACCACCTGAGCGTTTGGCTAAAATTGCTTGAATTTCCGCTACGATAGCAAGTGCGATCGCTTCTTGTGAATCTGCACCAATATCCAGTCCTACCGGTGCAAACAACCGTTGCAGTTGTGCCGGAGTTGAGATCAATCCCTCAAATTCCAGGTCTTGTAACAATTGTTGAGTCCGGCTTTTTGTCCCCAAAATACCGATATAGCGGACTGAAGCAGGTAACAAAGTTTTCAGCATCACCCATCATTTACTTCAGGGTATTGTCGCCATTTGTGCTGCGGGATTATTAAGCGATCGCAATTCTCAACAGCAGTATGCCCATAATCAATTTGCCACAGCCATTCAGCAGCTACCAACGGAACCCTGGCAATATGCCCGTGCTAGTGCTTTGTTAACAGAAAGTTTAGTCAAGCTTGGTCAAATTGAAACCTATCGAGATGATGTTCATCAGCATCTCAAAAGTTTATGTGCCTGATGTAGTGGCGCTCTTTCAGGAATGTCTGACAGGGTATCTGCAATCAACAGATGGCTCTAAAGTTGATGATTATTTACGCTGTACTTACCTGATTCATTTAGCTTGTCAGTTAGAACAAACAGATTTAATTGATCCCCGTGTTTGGTCAATCTTATTGGATAGTGCAGCCCAAAACCCCAGTTCTCAGCGTTATTTAGAAAGTACCTATGGTTCTAGTTACATGGTTGCAGCCTATGCCTTATCTGCATTTGATCGAGTGGGTCGATTAGATGAGTTGTTTTGTGAACGCGTGAATTTGGCAGATGCGATCGCGCATTTTCAAGATGATGCTCACGCGACAACAATACATTCACCTAGAACAGCCTTTGCACTGATTGAAACAGGTTTACGGATGCGTCCTGTGCAGTCTAACGACACACCGCTATTCAGTAATTTTTTACTCAACAGGTAACAGTTCTACAATATTTTAATTTATCCAACTTTCCAGAAATATAGTAAATCAGAAGAGAATATCCATAACCTGAATATTCTCAGATCCCAAAAGTTTATATATAAAAATTCATCTGTAAATAAACCCAAATCTTTGTTGTGCGTGTTTATTTTTTTATCAATATAA
Source organism: Nostoc sp. LEGE 06077 (assembly GCF_015207705.1). Lineage (GTDB taxonomy): Bacteria > Cyanobacteriota > Cyanobacteriia > Cyanobacteriales > Nostocaceae > Nostoc_B. The sequence continues at coordinate 6,634 of NZ_JADEWI010000045.1, read as the reverse complement.
ATCTAAAAATCATTTCATATCTAGCAGGTCTGTTAAATACTAATTCTGGATGAAAATACACCTCAGCCCCTGGAGATAACAAAAAAGTAACTGAGAAAATTCTTCTCAATTACTTTTTAAATAAAGCTATATTTTCTAAATTTAGCCATTAGATAAGCCCAAAAATCTACGGTACTCGTCTAGTTGCTTTTGAACTTGATCTAGCCGTTCTAAGAATTTACCCAAATTACCATTATTGCCATTATTTGGGCTATCGCTTGGAGTCTCTTCATCTGTACTGTTGTAACTATTAATACTTATACTGTTGTTGTTGTAGTAGTGGAACTGCAACTGAGTTGAAGAGTTAGTGGCAGTGGTGTTGTTGGTAAGTTTAGCCGGGGCGCTGATATCAGATACAGAGCCATGATCAACGCTGAAATTAATAGTTGATGATGTAATTTGCTTGACTATAGAGCTAGTATTAATTGTACTAGTACTAATGCTAGAAGTCGAATTTTGTGTATTACTTCCGGCTGTTTCTGTAATGATTTGACTCACTTGAGCCGGAGTTAAGTTACGGTTAGCACTCAACATCAAAGCAACTACACCAGCGACATGAGGAGTTGCCATAGATGTACCGCTGTAAGTAGCATACTGATTATTCGGCACTGTAGAATAGACATCGACTCCTGGGGCTGTCACATAAGCAAGTTGACTTGTCCCTGACCGATTAGAAAAATTAGCCAAGCTATTGTTTCTATCTACCGCACCCACAGCAATTCCTGTATTTTTGGCATAACGAGCCGGGTAATTTGGTTGCGAACCCCCATCATTACCAGCAGCCATCACAACGACTACACCTTTACTATTGGCGTACTCAATGGCATTTTGCAGCGTCTTGTTAGAGAAACTACCCCCCAAGCTGAGGTTAATTACATTAGCACCATTATTCGCTGCATAATAGATACCATTAGCGATCGCACTATACGAACCAGAACCAGAATCATTTAACACTTTCACCGGCATAATTTTGGCATCATAAGCAATGCCAGTTACGCCATAATTATTTTTCTCTCCCGCAATAGTTCCAGAAACATGAGTACCGTGACCATTTTGGTCTAAGGTGTTGTTGTTGTTATTGACAAAATTCCAACCCCGGACATCATCAACATAACCATTGCCATCATCATCAACGCCATTACCAGCAATTTCTTTAGTATTAGTCCAAATATTATTTTTTAGATCCTCGTGGTTATAATCAACCCCAGTATCTATCACAGCTACAACCACACCCTTACCTGTATATCCCTTATTCCAAGCTTCTGGGGCATTCACAAGGTCGGCTCCCCAGTTATTACCCCCTGAATTGGGAACATCTGTAAAGGTACTTTTACCCGCAGCTTTAGCTACAGCAGCAGCACCATTTACTAACCCATATCCAGTAGTGGAACTATAGTTTTTGGTAGTTGTTGCAGTTGTTTTTGCATTGGTAGTTTGGGAATAACTGCTGCTACTAAGGTAGGAACTAGATTCATTTTCCGTATGAAAAGTATCCGCTGAGGAGAACAATTGAGAATTTAGCCCGTTATGAGAAAGTAATGCTTTACTAGTATCATTAATGGGCATAAGTATTTTCTCCTCAAATAAAGTTAAAATTCTATATTTTTGACAGCATTAACTGTCAAAACCTTAGCTCTCAGGTTTTAAGCAGTAAATTTACTATCCTTGCTAATAATTACTATGAAATTAAATGGCAAAATGCTACTTTTTTTACCAAAAAATATTAAACATAATTTAATTATTGATGCCTATTTTTAGCTAAAAACAAGTTCGTATAAGGATTAGACAAAAATATTTTTTTGAAAATGAATAGATAAATGCCGATAAAAAATGATAGTTCGTTGATATTTACTAGACTTTAATTTGAGCTTGTAATTTGGAATAAAAATACTCCAAAGATAATGCTAATACTGTAGAGTACAAATCGATACACTCCTATTAGTATATGAGCATTACGAAGAGTGTACTTACTCTTACCAGTTGAATCTTGAAAATACCAAAATATTAGAGATAATGTCATCGCCAAGACAGAACCAAAAATAGCCAAAAAAAGCAACCAGCCTAAATTAATTTTTGCTCCACGAAAAAGCCAGCTTTGCAGAAAAACCCAAAATATACTAGTAATTCCTAGACAAATTGCTTCCCAAATCGGATTGATTATGGGATTAGCCGGATGTAATTTTTGTATTGTTTCGACAACAATCAAGCCTACTATAAAGAAGAATCCAATAGTTAGAAGTTAAAACATAAAAATTAACCGAGGCTAAATTTTGGATTTATGTAGAGTAGGCAATTTTAGAGTAATCCTAAAGCTTTGAAACTACGCCGAGTTACTTCAATTCGTTTAGGAGCATCCGTAGCATCTTTCATATAGATATTAGTGGCGAAAAAATAAACGTTATTGTTTTGTTCTAAATATCCGACAAACCAGCCGATGTTAGGTTTTACACTAGTTGCCCAACCTGTCTTGGCTCTGAGTATATAATTAGGTGTTTTCTCAAATATCATAATATCTTGCACTAAATCGAATGTGCGTTGAGATAAAGGTAATTCTCGGCTATACAGCCGTTGGAGAAACTCAATTTGTTGTTTGGGGGTAATTTGTAAAGGGCCAGATAGCCAAAATTTATCTATTTGTTCTGGTGTACCAACTTGACGGTTTCCGTAACCGACTTGATTGATAAATTGCTGCATTCTTTCATGGCCAATTCGTCGTGCTAAGACTTGATAGAACCACACAGTTGAGTCTTTGTATGCTTGGCGCATATTAGTATCTCGGTTCCATGTCGGAAATTCCCGCACAATTCCATCCCAAGTCAAAATAGCCACTTCATCTTTAATGACTCCAGTTTCTAATGCAATGAGAGAGTTGACAATTTTGAAAGTCGAAGCAGGAAGAAAGGCTGTGGAATTGCGAGAGGCGTTATGTTCGTAAAACTTCTGATTGTTTTGGTCGTAAATTATAATTGACCCTTCAATCCCTAATTCGTTGAAATAGCTACCAAGATTCACCTTTTGAGCAATCATTGAAGGGTGTTGATTTACTGATGGTGTTGCAGAGATACTTGGAGGACTGGTAAAAGTTAGCAGTGTGATGATACTGATAATTGTGATTGAGATGATGAATAGCGATCGCCTACTCTTTACCATAACTTTTATTCTCACACAACTGGTTGACAAACCAGAAATAATACAGCAACAAAATAGGCAATTACCGAATTTTGTTTACTAAACTTAATTATTCTGTTTCAATCTCAAGCTTACAAATCGACTTGTAACCAAGAATCATAATATCTGGCAAGTTCTTTGACAAAATTTAGTTCTTCGCCTGCTAAATTATTAAACATCTGGCGATAATGCCAACCTCGTTCATAGCTACTCAGCATTTGCTCAGGCGTAAATTTATAAACATCTACTGTCTTCCAACAAATGGACTCTAAAAAAGGCAACTTTTGAGGTCTAGTCGGGGGATTTATTTTTCGTGTCGAGTTTGTCATACTTCTCGATTTTTAAGGTTATTATATTCGGGAAAGTTGCGGCATAAAAACTCTACAATCCATTGACCTAGAGTTATACTTTTAGAAGTCCAGTTAGGCACTTGCTCTTCATCAATATCTATTTTAAGAGTTGCTTCAAGAGCTAATACAAGCTCTATCATGTCCCATTCCCAGCAGGAGAGGGATATGATATCTAGAAATTTATCATCTGGATATAACTTCTCAGCAGGCACTTGAAAAGATTTGCCTAATTCTTTGCGGACACAATTCACTGTTTTTATAGCTAATTCGCTGGATAATTTTATATTATGAACAAACTCTTCATTACTTATGCCAGAACGCTGTAAAATCTCACTGAATCTTTTAGATTTTTTCAATAGAAATTTCATAACATTTATGTTATTTCTCTGCTGAATACAGCACTTTATATATAGATATTATTCAACCCCTTACTGAAAATTTCTTTCCAAAAGAGCATGGATATTACACCAACAGTTAGTATCCACAACAGGAATATTAGACTCACAATAGCATTATCAGAAGTTGTATCAAGGCAGGTATGGGGGAATGGTGCGCTTAAAACCGTGGCAGTTGATTATTTTAGCAACACCGATCGCAGCTATTATCATTTTCTTACTGGTTGCCGCAGGCATACAAATCAATGTCTGGGGAATTAACTGGATTTGGGCTGTGTTTACTGTGGCGTTTGTTGGCTGGCGGTGGTTGCTGGTGAAATGGACGCAACCAGCGATTGTGCAAGTGGAAGCGGCGTTAGCAGAATTTCAAGAAGAACTAGAAACGGCAATAGATACAACTACGGCAACGGGGGGAAGTGATGCTACCCAGCAAGCAGAAGCAGCATTGCAAAAAATCTTAGAAGCATCAATCAACGATCGCCCAATTTGGGAAGATTGGCAAACTTTTTGGCAACGCTGTCAAGATGTGGTGGTGGCTGTGGCAAATATCTACCATCCCCAAGTGCAGTATCCCCTTCTCAATATCTACGTCCCCCAAGCTTACGGACTCATCCGGGGAACAGTGGATGATTTAGATCAGTGGATGCAGAGGTTATCACCTGCCTTAAATCAAGCGACAGTCGGGCAAGCTTACCAAGCTTATGAAGTCTACCGCAAGCTAGAACCTTCAGCCCGTAAACTTTTGCGAGTATGGAACTGGGCGCAATGGTTATTAAATCCTGTGACAGCAGTGGCGAACCGGGCGACTAAGGGTTATACAAACCGCGCCAATCAGCAATTGTTGGTGAATTTAGGTCAACTGTTGCGCGAAGCAGCCTTAAAAAACTTATGCCGACAAGCGATCGCACTTTACGGAGGTATGACACTATCAACTACAACAGCAGCTATTTCCACACCAACCATCCCCAAAACAAAAACCCAAACTCTGCGCGAAATCCTCACCCAAGCTGAACCCGTCGAGGAAGTTGAGCAAAAACCCATCAGTATTTTACTGGTAGGGCGGACAGGCGCAGGCAAAAGCAGTTTAATTAACACTTTATTTCAAGCCGACTTGGCGGTGGTGGATGTGTTACCCAGTACCGACGAAATTCAAAATTATCATTGGGAAACTCCCAGCGGCGAAACTCTCACCCTCTGGGATACCCCTGGTTATGAACAAGTGAAGCGTGGGGAACTACGCCAACTGGTACTAGACTATGCAACTAACGCAGATTTATTACTACTGGTGACACCCGCCCTTGATCCGGCTTTGCAGATGGATGTGGACTTTTTAGCAGACATAAAAGCCGAAGTTGCTGATTTGCCTGCGATCGCAGTTGTCACCCAAGTAGATAAATTGCGTCCTATCCGCGAGTGGCAACCGCCTTATGATTGGGAATGGGGGGAAAAGCCCAAGGAAATTTCTATCCGCGAAGCTACTCAATATCGGGCTGAAAAGCTGGGGGAATTTTCTAACTTAGTTATCCCGGTAGTCACAAGCGATCGCAAAACTAACCGCGCATATTGGAATATAGATATTTTATCTTTGGGATTGATTGAAGCGATCGCCCCTGCCAAACAATTGCGCCTCGCCCGGTTTTTGCGTGACTTAGATTCGCGCACCGTCGCCGCCGCTAAAATTATTGATCACTATACTTTCCAGATGGCGACCACCCAAGGGTTAACTTCACTGCTAAAAAGTCCTGTGCTGCAATTTATTTCTACTATGTCAACTGGTTCGCCCACCTTGGCGTATGTACTAGCAGAGCAAATTCCTGTAGAACAGTTACCGATTGTAATTGGTAAACTGCAAATTGCTTATGAACTTTTCTCATTATTAAAAACAGATGATGCCCATAAAATTAACTTTGATTTAATTGCTCTCTGGCCATTATTGTTAGAAAATTCTGCTACACCTGATCGTAATGCTTGGGCATTTGGTCATGCCCTTGTGGAATACTGGACTCAGAATTTAGTAGTAGAACAACTGCGGCAGCGATTTGATTATTATTTGCAGCAAGTTTGAGTAATACCAATTCTATGTGAGACTTTATTTAATCTTCTATCTCTTCTTTCCTCTTTCTTTGTGTTCTTTGCGCCCTTTGTGGTTCGTTTTTTAATTCAGTCCATCTTCATACAGAATTGGTATAAGTAGGTTATTGATATTTGAGCTATTAATAATGAACTCCAAATTCAACCAGAAACACGAAATCTTTATTCAAGAGAAACTCAATAGTGGTAGATATCATACTATTGAGGAAATAATTGTTGAAGCCTTAGAACTTTTGGAAGAACATGATAAAAAGTATGAACAGTGGTTGCAAGCAGCCCGTGATCATGGTGATGTTTCTATTGCAGAGTTAGCAAAAATAGACAATAAATTTTTAATCGGACAAATAGAAAGAAAATTACGTAAGGCGCTTGATTCTTAGATTTTAAGTATCAAGGCTCCATCTAATTATTCTCGGATATGAGCAAGGGTAGAGTCTTAATTTTACTCTTAAGTTTTTCGTCTAATACCAATTCACGAAAAACATGATAGAAATAGTTAAATCAGAAATATGAGCAGACGTTCATGGCAGGAGTCACCAAAGTAAAAATAAAAGAGTCAGCCGAGGAATTACGTGAGCGGCTGAGAAAACA
>NZ_JADEWI010000044.1 GCF_015207705.1 Nostoc sp. LEGE 06077 | reverse complement strand
CTTAATCCCAATTAATCTTTTTGATTCCTGGGGGTATAGTTCTATTCTTTCTAGGGGACTTGTCATTATTGATATACATAGTTACATTTTTCTGTTTATTTTCCCACAAAATTTATTTTAAAGATAGTTCTAATAGATATCTCTAAAAATGATCTAATGGCGTAGGTGGAGTATACGCCCCTAGCAAGGATTTTGGGCAATGCACAATTAATTATCACCAGATGTCTAATAAATAATGCAAAAAAAAGAGGGACAAGCCTGCTACTGCTGGCCAATCCCGTCTGCCGATCCTTAAAGAGAGGAGAACACTGATTAATAATATAGCTTTGATTGAGAATCTATGTCAACTATTAATGAAAAAGATTTTCAATAATTTTCGGGGTGTTGATTTTGGCTGTTAGCTATACGCAGGAAAGAGTATGATGAGGTTTCAGTTCCTGTAAAATCAAAAGTGCTAATTTCCAGCTATGACGGTACAACTGCGTGTTTACGTTCCTCCCCATCCCTTAATTAAGCACTGGTTGGCAGTTGCCCGTGATGCTGCTACACCTTCAGTATTATTCCGCAGTGCCATAACTGAGTTAGGCCGATGGCTAACTTACGAAGCCGCGCGAGAGTGGCTACCGACGATAGAGACGACGGTGCAAAGTCCTTTAGATGCTTGTCCCGCAACTTTTATTAATCCAGAAGTGCCTGTGGCGGTGGTGCCGATTCTGCGGGCAGGATTAGGATTATTAGAAGGCGCACAAACTCTATTACCGTTAGCTTCGATTTATCATTTGGGCTTGGTGCGGGATGAAGAGACGCTGGAAGCGCAATGTTATCTGAATAAATTACCGGAAAAATTTGACCCACAAACAAGAGTGTTAATCACCGATCCGATGTTAGCAACAGGGGGGTCAATTATGCGGGCTATGGCAGAATTAACACAACGGGGGGTTAATCCGGCGTTGACGCGAATTGTGAGTGTAGTTGCGGCTCCACCAGCATTGCAGAAACTCAGCGCGGTGTATCCAGAGTTAATAATTTACACTGCAACTATTGATGAAACAGTTAACGATCGCGGTTTTATTGTACCGGGATTAGGCGATGCAGGCGATCGCATTTTTGGTACTTAAGTTACTATGCAGCTAGGCAAAGAAAATCGCTAAACACAATATTAAAGATTGTAAGGTTGCTTCAAGGCGGTAAAGTTATGAGTCAGCGTGATGGTTTTGCTGGTGGTTTTTTAGCAGGGGCGCTTTTTGGTGGCTTAGTTGGGGGCGTTTTGGGGGCGCTCATTACTTCTCGGCTCGATTTAGAATCAACTGAAGAAGAAACTGAACTGAGCAATGCTGCGGTAGAGCCGAAAAAAAACTCAACAAAACGGCGGATGAGAGCCTCAGAAACTGGTGATTTGGAAATGGAAACGGCTAGGCGATCGCTAGAAGATAAAATTGCTCAGTTAAATGCCACAATTGATGAGGTGAGAAAACAATTGGGCGATGTTAACGGTAATACTAGTCAGACAGTAGGCGATCGCTCTTCAATACAAGATTAATCACCCACAAACCACTTTCCTCAACTTAGTTTTCACTTTCAGGCTCATCGGAAGTTCCGGTAACTGCTAGTCGTGGTCAAAATAGACACTGATTCGCAGACAGCATGACAACGACTAAACTAAAATCAACTATAAGACCGCTTGTGAAACTTAGCAGGAAACCGAAAAATCCATGTTTTTACTGATTAGCACTCTCAACACCTTCATACAGCTATATACTGCTCTACTATTCATTAGAGTTCTATTGACTTGGTTCCCCACCATCAATTGGTACAATCAGCCTTTTTCTGCTTTAAGCCAAATTACTGACCCATATCTCAATGTCTTCCGTTCCATCATCCCCCCCTTGGGTGGAATTGATATTTCTCCAATGTTGGCGATTTTATTACTACAAGTAGTAGGCCAAGTAGTAGGTAGTCTGGCTGGTGGTCTGCAAGTCTTTGCGTAATTATCAGTTACAAGTTACTAGTTTGAAGTCTGGGTTGACCAACCCAGACTGTTTATCTTATTAAAAGTTGTAATCACTCAGAACTCAGAACTCAGCACGGGCTAACCGCCCCGCTACGGTAACAGCACTCATCTTCTGACTTGACTACTAAATCCCGATGCTTTAAATTGCTTTAGCTGCAAAGGTAAGGGCTGATTGGCGGGTACAGAAATCCTGAGTTCAAAATCACTCGTTCCTGGTGGAACTTCCTCAATAGAACCAAGACGAGTCCGGTTTTGCATTACTGAGTCATTGTTAGCATCATAGATCCGGCCATATATATCTGCATCGTAGACAGTTTTGTAAGTGCCATTTTCTGCTTTACCTGTGACAATAAAGCAATTCGCCGCTGCACTACCACTACTAATAACCGCCCCCTGAGCCAGTTCTGGGGGACAATCTTTATAAGAAATGTCAAATAGTCTAATCTGTGTTAGGGCTTCGGCTGTGGGAGTTATCACCCATGAGAGAAACGTGATTAGACAGAAAGTAAAAATTATCTGAATCAGTTTTGAGTAGTGCTGCATAACCAAAGTTGGGAAATTCAATAAAAATGCTCTGCTGTGTTGTTTTTTCATATTTCACAAAGGTAAACAATTACTCTCGGTGAACTTAGCGCTGAAAAGTTACTGTCATCACTAAACACTCAGCACTATTTTTAACCTCAGCTTACCTGAATTTCATAACCAAGAGATTGCAGACTTTAATTTATCGTTCGAGAACCCATCAACTTTTTTTGATGAATTTTTGTATTTTCTAGTTGACAACACCCTAACATATCAAGTTTTCTTGATATGAGGGATAGATAAACTTAGTGACAACACGCGTTGGAGAGGTCGATGAAAACAAAAGTTAAGAAATTGGCTCTCGTATTGACAACACTGGCGCTAGTAAGCAGTTGTGCAGATGGATCAACTTCTAATACTCAAAGTCAACAGTCTCCCAGCGCTATTGAAGTGAGTAATAGTACCAAGACTGGGACAACAATTAAGATTGATGGTTCGAGTACGGTATATCCAATTACTCAAGCGATCGCTCAAGAGTTTCAAGCAAGCTCTAATAACAAGGCGCAAGTTGAAGTCAAATTTTCTGGTACTACAGGCGGGTTTGAAAAATTCTGTGCAGGAGAAACAGCAGTCAGCAATGCGTCCCGACCGATTTTGTTAGCAGAGATGACAGCTTGTAAGAATAACGGAGTGGGATACATAGAACTTCCCATAGCTTTTGATGCTTTAACTGTAGCTGTCAATCCTCAAAACACTTGGGCAAAAGACATCACAGTAGCAGAATTAAAAAAGATTTGGCAACCTGCGGCTCAAGGGAAAATTACTCGCTGGAACCAAGTACGAGCATCTTGGCCAGATCGTCCTTTGACTTTGTATGGTGCTGGGGGAAAATCTGGTACTTTTGACTACTTTACAGAGGCAATTGTTGGTAAAGCTAGAGCTTCTCGCAACGATTACACAGCCAGTGAAAATGATGAAATATTAGTAGATGGCATCAGTAAAGACCCAAATGCGTTGGGTTATTTTGGCTATGCGTATTATGAAAAACATCAAGATAAATTGAAAGCGCTCTCCATTGATAATGGACGTGGCTCAGTATTACCCTCACCTCAAGCAGTAGAGAAAGCCAAATATCAAACACTTTCTCGACCTTTATTTATTTACGTTAATCCGCAGTCTTTATCAAATAGGGGAATACTATCCGAATTTATAGATTTTTACCTCAAAAATGCACCAAAAACCGTAGCATCTGTGGGTTATATACCTTTACCCGATGAAGGCTACCAGATTAATTCTGTTCACTTTTATCGAAGCAAGGTAGGAACAGTATTTGATGGGAAAGCAGAAATGAACCTAACAATTGGTGAATTGTTGCGGAAAGAATCCAAATGTTAGGCGTTGAGTTTGATTTTAGGTGTATATTAATGGCTCATAATTCACAAGCTAGTACAACCCGCATACAAGCAGGAAGCAATCTCAGCTTTTTTGAAAAGTATCTCACTGTTTGGGTATTTTTATGTATCTTTGGGGGAATTGTTCTGGGTCGATTATTTCCAGGAGTGGCGGTATTACTGGATGCAATGAGTGTATATCAGGTTTCTATTCCCATTGCTGTATGTTTGTTTTTCATGATGTATCCCATCATGGTGAAGATTGACTTCACGCAAGCTACAAATGCTATCCGCGCTCCAAAACCAGTAATTCTCCTTGGTGGTGAATTGGTTGATTAAACCATTCACGATGGTAGTATTTGCTCAATTTTTCTTAGGATGGTTATTTCGTCCTTTGATTGTAGGAAGTGAAATAATTCGCGGTGGTGAAGTCACACTGGCAAATTCTTACATTGCTGGCACAATTTTATTAGGAATTGCGCCTTGTACAGCGATGGTGCTGATGTGGGGCTATCTTTCTTACGGGAACCAAGGACACACCTTAATCATGGTGGCTGTAAACTCTTTGGCTATGCTATTTTTATATGCACCTTTGGGTAGATGGTTACTAGCTGCGAATAATTTAACTTTACCTTGGCAAACTATTGTTTTGTCAGTATTGATTTATGTTGGTTTACCGCTAATAGCGGGAATGTATAGCCGTTACTGGATTTTTAAATATAAAGGTAAAGAGTGGTTTGAAAGAAGATTTCTCAACTATTTGACTCCCGTGGCGATTACTGCTTTGTTGCTAACTTTGGTACTGCTGTTTGCCTTCAAGGGTGAACTAATTGTGAATAATCCCTTGCATATTTTGTTAATTGCTGTACCACTGTTTATTCAAACTAATTTCATTTTCTTGATTAGTTATGTAGCAGCATTGAAACTGAACTTATCTTACGAAGATGCCGCACCAGCAGCATTAATTGGCGCGAGTAATCATTTTGAAGTGGCGATCGCCACGGCTGTGATTTTATTTGGCTTAAGTTCTGGTGCAGCACTAGCTACAGTGGTGGGAGTTTTAATTGAAGTGCCAGTTATGTTAATGCTGGTTGAATTTTGTAAACGCACAGCAAGTTGGTTTCCGAGAGAACCGGAGAAAGCAACCTTGCTAGATCCGCGTTGTTTTGGTAACTGCAAATAATTACAACTATCGTCACAAACAAAGGAATTGATTTATGAAACGTGTCATGTTTGTCTGTAAAAAGAACTCTGCTCGTTCGCAAATGGCGGAAGGTTTTGCTAAAACCCTAGGTAAAGGAAAAATAGCCGTAACTAGTTCGGGGTTAGAGGCGAGTCAGGTTAGACCAGAAGCGATCGCAGTTATGCAAGAAATTGGTATTGATATTACCGATCAAAATTCCAAACCCCTAAGTGATTTTCAAGCCGCAGACTTTGATGTGGTGATTTCTCTGTGTGGTTGTGGTGTGAATTTGCCGCCGGAATGGGTAGTACGCGAAGTATTTGAAGATTGGCAGTTAGATGATCCGGCTGAACAACCAGAAATTTTCCCCAGAGTGCGCGATGAAATTAAAGAACGGGTGGCGCAATTAATTGAATCGGTGAATCAAGCATAAACTTATTTATTTCCATCTATGACAACATTCGACCATCCCCCCAGAATTTTATTTTTATATGGCTCTTTGCGCGATCGCTCCTATAGTCGTCTCTTGGCAGAAGAAGCCGCCCGCATCATTGCAGAGTTTGGTGCAGAGGTGAAGTTTTTCGACCCCAGAGAACTCCCCATTTATGGTAGTGTTCCTGACACTCATCCCAAAGTTCAGGAATTGCGGGAATTAAGTTTGTGGTCGGAAGGCCAAGTTTGGTCTAGCCCGGAGTTACACGGTCAAATTTCTGGGATTATGAAAAACCAAATTGATTGGATTCCGCTGAGTATTGGAGCCGTTCGCCCAACTCAAGGTAGAACTTTGGCTGTAATGCAGGTAAGCGGTGGTTCCCAATCTTTTAACGCCGTGAATACATTAAGAATTCTGGGGCGATGGATGCGGATATTCACGATTCCCAATCAATCTTCAGTGGCGAAAGCATATCAAGAGTTTAACGAAGATGGGACAATGAAAGATTCGCCCTACCGCGATCGCGTTGTGGATGTGATGGAAGAACTTTATAAGTTTACTTTGTTGTTACGAGACAAGGTAGATTACCTCACAGATCGCTACAGTGAACGCAAGGAGAAGGCAGCAAAAGAAGTAATTGAGGTGGCGAACAAAGCCTTGAAAGTTAACTAAAATCTAATTTTGGCGATCGCATATCGGGGTGGGGCTGAAAATGACCGGGTGGAGGTAGAAGTTTTCTGTTGAGTAAAGATTGAACAGTGTTCATTATCTATAAACCCATTGAATATAAAATCACTCGGTCATACAATCTGTCAGGTAAAAGATACTTGAGTACTACTGCCAATTTTGCGTCTTGACCGACGAGATAGCGCGTCTTTGGTTTTTTCGCTGTGAGTGCATGAACAACAGCCTCAGCTACAACATCTGATGAAATGCTCTTAGATGCTATGACTCCCACTTTTTTACGTACAGCCGTCATCGCAGCACCGTAGAGATCTTGGGCAGATGGCGACAAATTGTCCTTTGCTTTATCTGCTTGAGTAAAAGACTTTTCCCAAATCGGGGTAGAAATTGCGCCTGGTTCAATAATGGAAACTGAAATTCCCCAAGGTCGTAATTCCATACGCATCACATCGGTGAGCGCTTCAAGTGCAAATTTTGAGGCATTGTAAGCACCAAGAAACGGAGCCGCACTTCTGCCGCTAACAGAACCCATATTGACAATTCGTCCTCGACCTTGCCGCAATAAACCAAGAAATGCTTGTGTGACTGCTAGTTGTCCAATCAGATTAACTTGTATTTGTTGTTGAAATTCAGCAATTGGTAATAATTCTAATGGGCCTGGAACTGCAATTCCGGCATTATTTACTAAACCCAAAATTTCATCACCAACAGTATTTTTTATTGTCTCAACTGCAAATGCAATTGAATCAGCATCTGTAATATCTAAAAAAATAGGGATAAGTCTTGGAGAAGCTTTCTGTTGAAGCTTTTGAGCATCTACATCTTTACGTACACCAGCAAAGACACAAAATCCTAATTTGTCTAAAAGCAAAGCGCAGGCTTCACCGATTCCGGTTGATGCCCCTGTAATAACTACTACACCTTGATTTTTTACAAGCATTTATGTTCTCCACTTTCTGAGCTTCACTATAAATTTAGTTGCTGGCAACAAATGATATATTTGCTACTTATCTAGCAGAATTTAGGATTCAGAAGTCAGAATGAATTACCATTAACCAATCAATAGTGCTTGGTTGAAACTCAGCAGATTGAACGCGCCCATCGCGCTAATCTGAACCGTATTAGTTGATATGCAGGCGATCATGAACGCTATGCAATACATTTAGACGTAATGAACAGAGGTTTTGCTAAATATTTTCTTCTGCAAACAAAAATAATTGGGAGCTAGAATTTGAATAATCAACTGGCTTAGTTAAAGTTGGTAGACATCACCTCTAAATTGCTATTGACGACCTATGAACCCAGATGAGATTAAAACAGCATTGCAAACAGCCTTTAAGCGTTGTGATGTAGCCAGCTGTCCTCTCTCTGAGATGCAGAAACAGATATTACTGCAAGTAGTCAAGCAAATTCCCCAAGATTCTACATCCGATGTTGCTAACCCTTTAGACGAATTAGACTCAGAGGAACTATTAGCATTTTTAAAGTTTGTCAAAACGGAAGAACAACAAAACCGCACTTGGAAAGTGCAATTGTTAAATGATTGGCTGCACAACCAAGACTCAGGCGCAGTCCAATTCATCCGAGAACGCTATGGTTTGCAATGGTTGAATCGAGTTGAGTCATATCATTTTGACAAATATGCTGATTTTGAAGATGCACTCAAGTTAAGAGTAGGCGATCGCATTGAGATTTCCAATGCCCTATGGGAATGGGTGCAAGAAGATGGCCCTTGTAAACGGGAATGGATTCCCTGCATTGTGATTCAGGTAGATGAAAACAGTGATGCGAACAACCCCCCTCAAAATTGCATTATTCGCTTCAATAATGGTTCTGAATTTGAAATTCAAGGTATCTACGATTGGAACCGCTACAATTGGCGCTGGCCTCCCAGCCAAAAATATCAATAATAGAAAAATTCTCCCATCTGGTTTTTTGCCATGATACGTATTTCTTGAGGTAGACGGAAAACCGACTAGTTCTGCATAAGATACTGGGATAATCTTTGCAAAATAAATTATGAATATTATTGCTTGGATCATCCTCGGTCTAATTGCTGGAGCCATAGCTAAAGCTATTTATCCTGGTAGTCAAGGTGGTGGCATTCTGGCAACTATGGTTTTAGGAATCGTGGGTGCTTTAATTGGGGGAACTATCGTTACACTTTTGGAAACAGGTAGGTTACAATTCACAGCGGCAACCTTGAGTATTCCTGGGATAATTGTTGCCATTATTGGAGCAATTATTGCTATTTTTATCTGGGGTTTAGTAACTAATCGCGCCAGTTATTAGTTGATTTTAAAATTATGGTTAGGCTGATGTTATTGTTACTATCGCCCATAAATATAAAGACTCCACTTTTGGGTAAGGTGGAGTCTTCTATATAAAGATAAAACTTCAAGGCTACAAATAATTTCAGTCTAGGATGCTAGAAAGAAATGTGCAATTAGTCTATAGCTTTTTTAAGTTCATCTTTGATATTTTCTGTGGTGTGAATTACGTGAGCTTCAGCTTGTTTGGCTTTACCTTCAGCTTTATCTGATGGATTCCCTGTAACTTCACCAATTACTTCTTGCACTTTGCCTTCAATATTTTTGGCAGTAGCTTCTACTCTATTTTCAATACTCATATTGTTTACCTTGGCTATTTCTAAACTAAGAAAGAACATACCAGGATTACTTAGGTTTATTTATCTATCAAGAGATATAAAAAATAATTATATTCCATATCTTTAGATAGATATTGAATAATAATATTTTATTTTTGAAAAAGCTTAGATATCTGTAAGTGGGCGTTAATTACTGTATTCTTGGTCGATTGAGAATTATACGGAAAATACTCACCCTACCTATACTTTAAAAACCACATCAGATTTTTATATACACACAAGTATAAATATAAAATGTCAATAATTTAGGAACAATTAGTACAACATCACAAAACTGGATTTTGCAAGTGCGATCACTTGTGAGACAACCATCAGATATTTAGGCTGACTGATGCGATCGCATTGTGGTGAATTTTCCGCTAAACTTTTGCACAGATGAATATCAGAGGATTAGTTCTCAGCTTGCACTGACAGAAAGTAGCGGAAAGTGAAATACTTATCCTGCTGATGTCTTATGGCTAAAAGCAGATGAAACACCTAAAATCGCGATCGCAAGACCTGCGGAGTTTGTTTGAAAACAACATTACAATCGAATATGTGGCAGAACCTCTCAAAGCTGTGTCATCCCAAGCTGAAGTAGCAGAGGTATTACAGTGGATGCAAGCAAAAGATTTTGATGTTGTTGGGATTGAAATGGAAGACAATATCACTGGTTATGTTGAACGCTCTAGTTTAATCCAGGTAAAATCCGGCCGATGCGGTGATTATCAACGAGTGTTTCATTCCCAAGAACTGATAGCCATTTCCACCCCACTCATGAAGCTATTGCCCATTTTGCGGCAAACTCCCCGCTTATTTGTTTTAGATTGCAATCAAGTTAGTGGAATTGTGACTTGTGGCGACTTACAAAAAGCACCAGTGCGAATGCTCCTATTTGGGTTGGTGACACTGCTAGAAATGAATCTGCTGCGACTAGTGAGACTGTATTATCCCCAAGATTCTTGGCAGAAATGCCTCAAACCCGAACGGGTAGAAATTGCCAAACATCTATGGCGAGAAAGTCAAGAAAGAAACGAAGCTACCGATCTATTAGATTATCTCCAGTTTTGCGACAAACGAGAATTAGTTTTAAACCAACCACAACTACTTCAGCAACTAGAGTTAAAGTCCAAACGGTTTGGCGAACGCTTCTTAAAATCTGCTGAACAATTACGCAACCGATTAGCTCACGCGCAAAATTTAGTCACTGGTTCTTCTTGGATAGATTTAATTTCTCTCGCCGAAGCAATGGAAACTTTGTTGATTCGCTGTGAAGAAATAGAATAATCCTGAACTCAGATTAATTACTTCACACCAAAAACCTCCGCGTACCTCTGCGCTAACCTCCATGTACCTTTGCGTTGAAAAAACTATGGTCAGCTTCACAAAAAACCTTAAAAGTAGAGACACACAATAGCGCATCTCTACTTTTAAATTCAGCTATTAGCTATCTATCTGCAAGTAAATTTTCAAAGCTTCATTGACTACTTCCGTCATAGATTTGCCTTGACTCGTAGCAGTTTCCTTCAATTTGCTGTAAACCTCGTCATAAAGACTAATCCGGGGACGTGATCTACTTGGTGCAGCTTTCTTCTTAGTTGCTACTACTTGGGGTGAAGTTTCTGCGGTGGGGACTGCAACAGTTTCCGGCTGATACTGAGCCGCAAATTCTCGAATAGCATCAAAACCAATGCGTGAGCAAAAATCACCAAAGCTTTCCTCTGCTTCCCGTGACTTCTTAAAGTAAACAAAAATCGGCTCTAAAAAGCTTTCTATGTCATTGTCGTGCAACTTTTCTACAATTGGTTGGGCCAATCTTGTTTGATCTGGTGAACCTCCCAACCATACTTGATAAGATTCTGGGCCACTACCCACAAAAGCCAATTCTGCCATGTAAGGACGAGCGCAGCCGTTGGGGCAGCCAGTCATCCTTACCACAAAATGTTCATCTTGTAAACCAACTTGATCTAACAGCGCCCGAATTCGTTGTAAAATCCCTGGTATTGCCCGTTCTGATTCGGTGATTGCCAAACCGCAGGTAGGCAAAGCTGGACAAGCCATTGCATAACGAACTAAAGGTTCGATTTGACTAGGGTCAGAGACAACACCGCAACGGTTGAGAATCTTTTGAATAGCTGATTTGTTTTTTGGGTCAATATCGCAGAAAATTAGGTTTTGATGGGGTGTCAGGCGGATAGGCAGGCGAAATTTTTCGACAATTTCCCGCAAGGCGGTTTTAAGTTGCAACGAACCTTCATTTTTAACTCGACCGTTGTCAATGGAAAGGCCTAAAAATAACTTGCCATCACCTTGTTCTTGCCAACCAAGGAAATCCTCATATTTAAATTCTGGCAGTGCTTTAAAGGGGGTGACTGGTTTACCAAAATATTCTTCAACCTTGGCGCGGAATTGATCTACACCCCAATCATTGATTAAGTATTTTAAACGAGCGTGACGGCGGTCAGTGCGATCGCCATAATCTCTTTGAGTCGCCACAATAGCTTTAACTATGTCGTAAACATCGGCCTTGTCTACATAGCAAATTGGGTCGGCTAATCTGGCAAAGGTTTCTTCTTTATTGTGGGTTCTGCCTAAACCACCACCAGCAAAAACATCAAATCCTTCCAGTTCCCCTAGAGAATTGGTAATCACTACCAAAGTCAAGTCTTGGGAATATAAATCAATGGAATTATCGCCTGGTACTGTCACGGAAACTTTGAATTTCCGAGGCATATAGTAAGTACCATACAGCGGTTCTTCGCTGTCATGAACTATTGTGCCATTACCATTACTTTGTCGCGCTGCCTTCACCGCTGGATCTTCTTCCGCACTGATGGCTTTTTCCCCATCTAGCCAAATTTCGTAATAAGCACCAGTTTGAGGTGAGAGCAAATCAGCAATGTTTTGGGCATATTCCCAAGCATACTTATACTCAGGGCGATGTTTGAAGGGAACTGGTGGAGCCATAACGTTACGATTAATGTCGCCACAAGCACCCAAAGTCGAACCTAAATTTTTGACAATAGTCGCAATGGCGGCTTTGAGATTCTTCTTTAAAATCCCATGCACTTGGAAACCCTGACGAGTGGTCGCCCTTAATGTATGGTTGCCATATTCATCAGCCAGCTGATCTAAAGCCAAATATAATTGTGGCGGTACGAACCCACCAGGATTCTTTGTCCGCAGCATAAATTGGTAATCTTTCTCCTGTCCCTTCACTCGATTGTCGCGGTTATCCTGCTGGTAGGAGCCATGAAACTTGAGGATTTGAATCGCGTCTTCGGTAAAATGAGTCGTATCCTCAAGGATCTGCGTTGCTACAGGTTCACGCAAAAAATTACTATGTTCTTTGATGCCTTCTACTTTCGAGGGCTTACGGCTGGTAGGTGAGGGAGGAGCAGATTTAACCATGAGAGTTGTATAGTATTCTCAATAAAGCAAGGATGAAAGCCAAAGCTAAGTTGTTGGCTCAGTTATTCCCGGTAATCCGGTCGGAAATATGAGGAATACGACAATTGTAACACGGCAAAAAGCCGGCTTTGTCGATAGTTTTACACTTAACAAAACCAGCATATATAAGTAGGTGGTATAAATCAACTTAAAGTTTGTTGATTTTCGGTGACTTTTACCGATAAAGTCTCATCTTCCAGCAGTATTCAAAGTTCCACAACACCATTCATCATGTTGGGCTGGAATTCCAGAAATTTACTTCATAGCTAATCAACAAAAGGCAAGAGAATTACAGATAATTATGTTTATCTGCTGATGTCTTTCGATTGCCTAACATCTAAAAGTGTGAAAATTAATCAGAAAAATTGTGCCTAGGTAAAAATTAACTTCTTCCTTGTAGCAGAGTAAGTTATTTAAAGCGATAACCAATACCACCATTGATGCTAACAGCAGAAGCCGGACTATTTTGATAAGCACGTAGTCCAACTTTGGCATTTGTGTAGATCAGGAAATTATTAGCAACTTCTGATTCCACACCAGCACCTACTACGACAGCATCTCTATTCCCTAAAGGACTGGGTGAACCGTCTTTATCTAGAAAAGAATAGCCCCCAGTAACATAGGCATTAGTTCTATTAGCAATTGGCACATCTAAAGAAACTTCTGGGATGATAGTACTCGTCTTATCATTCCAGAGAACATTACCGCGTGCGGAAATTGGCAGACTACCTAATTTCACTCTACCGGTGAGATTACCGCCAAAGTTAGCAGCATCATTGTTGAGTCCGCCGTTGGTCACACCAGCTGCAACACCCGCACCAACATAACTAGCATCAGTACCTTTTTTCTGTTCAGCAGATGCTTGACCAGCGTTCATTACCAGAGGCGCAATAACTAAGGAAGATAATGTAGAAAATACCACGAAAGACTGAAGTAAACCTTTCATAATTTTGACCAATCTTTTGAATTTTTGCTGTTATATACTAGGTCGCAAATTGTATATAAATGTTCCAGTTGATTTTTAAAATATCTGGATTTGTTGTTGCGATTGATGCTAAAGAGTTAATAGTATATTTGCTGTTTTATTTTGCATATTTTTTGAGATATACGCAGATAGATTTAGCAAAACCGGACATTTGTCTAGAGTGGGCGATTAAAAAACTGTCACATTATAGGCAGAGAAGTTAATTTTTTCTAACATGAATTTTGCAATTAAATTGGATTATTTGGCAATTTCAACTCAGGCGTGACAATTGCCTGTAGCAGTAATAGCAATAAGCTATAGCAGAAATATATAAAGTTAATTCATCAGAATTCAGTACCTATTGGGTTAACTGTATTCTGGCTGTAAAATTTTGGCGCTTTTCGTGGAGATGGCATAATGCTAACCGCTACACAAACGTTGTCTGGTTTGATGGGTTTATGTGTCGGTGATGCCTTGGGTGTGCCGGTGGAGTTTACTAGCCGCGCTGAACGAATGAAATTTCCCGTCACGAAGATGCTAGGTTACGGCACATGGCATCAACCGCCAGGAACTTGGTCAGATGATAGTTCCTTAACGTTTTGCTTGGCAGAAAACCTTTGTCGAGGATATTCTTTGGATGACATAGCTTTATCTTTCTGGCGGTGGTACAAGCAAGCTTACTGGACTCCTAGGGGGGAAATATTTGGCATTGGCCAGAGTACTCATGCAGCTATGATGCAGATTAATCAAGGCGTTCCACCTTTAGAAGCTGGGGGAACCAGTGAAATGAGTAATGGTAATGGTTCTTTGATGAGAATTTTACCAATGGCTTATTGTCATAAAACCTTAGATTTTTCCGAATTAATTTTGCGGGTGCATCAGGTGTCTTGCATTACCCACGCTCATCTGCGATCGCAAATGGCCTGTGGTATTTATACTAGTATTGCTATTGAACTACTCCAAGGCGCTGACTTGCCCACAGCTTATGCCCAAGGCTTAGAGAAAATTCACACAATTTATTCTCAGCCACAATTTCTTGGGGAAATGTCCCATTTCGCTAGAGTATTTAGTGGTGACATTGCCAGCTTACCAATTGAAGAGATTAAATCTGGCGGTTATGTCATTGAAACACTAGAAGCATCCTTGTGGTGTTTGTTAAATAGCTCGTCTTATGCAGAAGCGGTGTTAAAAGCTGTAAATTTGGGTGGACACACAGATACAACTGCTGCTGTCACTGGTGGTTTAGCGGGAATTTATTACGGTATCGAGGGTATACCTCAACTATGGGTGAATCAAGTTGCTCGCAAACAAGACATTGTGAATTTAGCGAAGCGCGTTAATTTAGCTGTGTACACTCATAATTAGGGAACAGGGAACAGGTGACAGGGAACAGGTAAGTAAATAATGTTCATTCCTCCTGCCTCCTGCCTCCTGCCTTTTAGTTAAAGGGCAGACAAAGAGTAGACTTGACCATCAATTAACAGTCTGGTGATGCCTTTGGCTTGGAGGTGAGTCCGTGCCTTGTGTAGCATTCTACTATCAGGAACTTTAATCACGCGATCGCGCTTTGTTGAAAAACGCTTGGCCACGCGGTGGTTATCAAAGATTGGTAAAGTTCTTTGCTGAGTTTCTAGAGTCGGAATTTGCCCCAAATCACCAAAGTCCTTGAGTGGTCGGGTAATTAGCTCTGCTGAACGGTCAATTACCAAATAACAAGTTCTTGGCAAATTGGCTGCCGACAATGGTAAAACTTGAACTGGTGCTTCACCTAACCTGCGTCTGGTAACTAAAGGTCTTGACTCTTCAAAGTCATCTTCATCCTCCTCATAATCTTCATCATCTAAATCGTCATCATCTAAATCGTCATCTAAATCCTCTAAATCTTCCGATTCATCCAGCAATTCTTCGCCCAGCATTTCGGCAAAAGCAGCCACCTTTGGACGTTCCTCATCCAATATTGGACTAGGAAGACTAGGAATTTCCGGTGGTTGTTCTGGCGAAATGTCTAATTTTTTAATTAATCGGGGCTTTGGTTTTTCTGTAGCTGCCGAAGAACGCTTCCGCACCCGTCTAATAGCGGAATTGGAGTCCTCCGAATCTTCGTCTGGTTCAGGTTCTGCCTCAATGATTGTCTCCTGTGATTTGAGCTTGGGCAACTCTAAAGGTTTACTTTCGCTCTGAGGCGGTTCTATTTCCGGCTCTTTGTTAATCAATAAAGGCAACTGTTCATAGTTTACCTGCGCCCTCCCTTCAGGAGTCCGAGCCGCCCGTTTCAAAGAAACTAGGTATTCGTACTCATCTTCTGGTAAGGTACTTTTGAGCAAGCGACTAATTGTTGAGTTACTCACGTCATAGCGTTCTGCTAAAGTCGATGTCGTTTCAGCAGTCTCTCGATATAACTTAAGAATTTCTTGTTTATCTGAATCTGTTAGTTTTCTCACTGTAGACACCAAATCTAAGCTCGTTTACGTCCACGCTCCCGGCGAGTCCGGCTCAATGATGCGTCATGTTCTAGGACTGCGCCCATACCGAATAGCACTCCACTAAATACCCAAAACACTTCTAATATGTCTCCACTTTGGTAACTAGGCCCTTGAGCGAATTTAAACCACATATCTGCAATGTAAAGCGAAAACGCGGCCGCTGCAATCATTCGCCAAGATTGAGCCACCCGTCCGCCCCAAAAAGCTAAGAGTAAGGTTGTAGCGATAATTAGCAGCACTACATCGCTAACTACATAAAACCAATTCAAAATCGCAGCGAGTAATTCTGTTGGCGTTGTTTGTTGCATTGAAATCCACCATGCCACCAAACTGCCGAACACTCCTATTGCTGATACTATCAGCCATTGCCATTTTTCGAGATTAATGCGTCTTGATGCCACAGCTAAAATCATGCCTACGCCCAGGGAAATATAAGTCAATACAAAAAACACATCGCCAATCGATACATCTGGTTCTTCTTTTAAAATTATTTCTGTATAGCCAAAAAATATCCCTCCCAGGAAATAAGAAAGCATACCAATGGCAATTGCCAACCACACATTTCGACTACTGACGATTTGGGGGCTACGCCAATTCCTTAAGCATAAAATACCAGCACCCAAGTAAGCTAATGCTTCAAAAATATTTGTGCCAATCACATACCATTCGGCACGAGTTTCTACGCCGTTGGCTCCTGGAATTTTAGCACTAAATAGCAAAAAATATAATAGTGCAGCTACAGCCCAGGCAATTCCGGCTAAGAGAATATTGCGATTGCTGAAGATGGATTTAGAACGTAGAGAATTATTGTTGTATGAGCTACTCATAAGAATTGACTATGTATATGCACGCTGGAAGTTTGAAGGATGAAGTCTGAAGTCTGAAATGTGAAGGATATAGTTTGATCGGGCTTTTCAGACTTCATCCTTCATAATTCATACTTTTCAAGCTATTGCCACAATTTACTCAGTGAAGATTGATTGAGCCAAGAGATAAATAGCGATCGCTCGCCATCTGCCATATCCTGTAACCTATCCGCTACTTTATTGGCAAAGTTGGCATTACCAAAATAGGTTTTTCCTAGCTTGTGTAGTTCTTGTAAAAATGTCGTTACATGACTTTCTTGCCAAGCCGGAAGTTTAGTTCCTTCTAAGGGATCTATCGTCACTAAGTGTTTAACTGATTCAGGGGAAGAAGTTTCCGGAAACTTCTGCTGTCGGAAAACTTCCCCCAGATCTTTTTCAAATAATGTTGCTTGTCTAGCGCCTAAAAACTCTTCAATATCCAGATGAACAGCTTGCAGTAGCAATATACTGGCTTGAATAAGTATGTCTGTCTTACCATGACCACCAGTATCACTATCTAGCTGCTCTAAACGGATTTTACCCCAGACGCTAAAACGATCTGGTTCTTCTAGTAAGACACAAGCTTTGCCGCGATTATCTGTCAAATCTCTCCACAACGCGCGGGCTTCTTCTTCTTGATTAGCTTTAAATAAACTAATCAACCGAAAGGTTTGCCCCTGATAATGGAGGATCGGCACTTGCTGATCCCTTTTTGGGTGCTGAATACTTGATATTTCAACATCCTGCCGTTTGAGAATAAACATGGCACTAGCAAATAACTCCTCACAGGGGCTTTGTGGATATGCGATCTATAATCTGATTCGGTAACATCGCCAAGAGTGCGATTACTGAGTATGTAATTGGGGTAAGCTGTGCGATCGCTCTTTAGTCACCTTAGTGTAAGCTACCCAAAGGATATCTCCACTAACATACAAATAACCTGCCTCAGCCACCCAATATAGCTAATCAATGACTGATTTACTTTGTTCGACTAGGATCTTAGCCTTGCCATCGCAAATCTGCAATTTTTGATTGCTTCTTAGGGGTGATAACGATATAATTGTATGGATGACTCTTTCTTAGAGCCATAATTTTAGCTTGGGCGCGTAGCTCAGTGGATAGAGCAATTGCCTTCTAAGCAATCGGTCGCAGGTTCGAGCCCTGCCGCGCTCGTTTTAATTAAAAACAAAATCTCAAGCTAAGTAAAGTAATAATACGAGAATTTAACCAGACAGTTAACTGGTGTTGGCGATCGCTAGAACTCCAACATATTTTTTAAGAGGATAAAATCTATTTTTAGGATTTAAAATTACTTAGCTATTTATCTTTAATGTCGATAATTAAATTTATTTTTACAGCAAATTATAGACATTTTTTGATAAAAATCCGTGTGCTTTTGTCATTTTTAGCTAGGTTTTATTAATAGCGCATATTTATCAAAAAAATAATTTATTACACTACTTCATATTTTGATTGAAAATATCAAATTCAATTATTTTTGCCAAATAATTGAATTAATTAAGTATTAATACATTTGAGTCGTACTCACTTTTGACTGATTTATTTAAGCAAGTCGGGTATTTTGTTCATCCAATAGTTTACTTAAACGTAAATTTACTGAGGTTTTGCCGATTTAATCGTTATTAATATATATATAATATTCAGGTGTTAAAAATGACAAATCTGCCTATTCAGTGTGCAAATTTAAAAGAGCAAGTTGAATTAATATTGCAACTTTTACATCAAGAACCTACTCTACGTTCTCAAGATATTACATCTGTACAAACCTCTTTAGGCAAGGCAATCTCTCCTAAGTTTGAAATTGTGTTTGCAGGTGCATTTAGCGCAGGTAAATCGATGCTAATTAATGCCCTACTGGAGAGGGAATTACTTTACAGCGCCGAGGGACATGCTACAGGAACAGAATGCAAAATTGAGTATGCAGAAATTGATCAAGAAAGAGTCATATTAACATTTTTAAGTGAAGCTGAAATTAGGGAACAAGCCAGTTTTTTGTGTCAACAACTAGGATTTGTCACAGCAGCAAATATAAATCAAACTGAAGTCAGGAATTTGCTCAATCAAGGCTGTGAGGCAATTCTTCAGCAAGAAGGTGGTGAAAGTAGATCTGAACGGGCAAAACAAGCCAAAGCATTAATTTTATTACTAGCAGGATATGAAGCAAACTGCGAACATATTCACACAGTTAATAATGCCACATATTCAATGGAAAATTTTAACTTTTCCAATCTGAAAGAAGCGGCGGGATATGCACGTCGTGGAAGTAATAGTGCAGTTTTAAAACGAATTGAATATTATTGTAACCATCCTCTTTTAGAAGATGGTAACGTCATTATTGATACACCGGGTATTGATGCACCAGTAGAGAAGGATGCACAGTTAACTTACGCTAAAATTCAACATCCAGATACCTCCGCAGTGGTGTGTGTGCTGAAACCTGCGTCCGCTGGTGATATGACAAGAGAAGAAACGATACTGTTAGAGACAATGCGGGGAAATGGCGGAATCCGCGATCGCGTTTTTTATGTCTTCAACCGCATTGATGAAACTTGGTACAATACCCAATTAAGGCAACGATTGGATGATTTAATTAGCGGCCAGTTTCGTGATACGACTAGAGTTTACAAAACCAGTGGCTTACTCGGTTTTTACGGTAGTCAAATAAAGCAAACTAATTTACAAAATAGATTTGGTTTAGATTCTATATTTGCGTCAAGTGTTCAAGGCTTGAATGGAAAGGAAGAAACACCACAGTTTGTCTACGCATTTAATAACTACTGTGTCACTTCGGGTAAACTTTCTCATACCAACTTTCGGATTTCTCTCAATGGTTTTGAAACTCCAAATCAAAACTATCTACGCATTTTATCTGAGCAAGGAACGCCTTTAATTAATCAGTTAATTCTCGATAGCGGGATTGATGAATTTCGGGCTGCAATTACTCGTTATCTCACTGAAGAAAAGCGTCCGATGCTTTTTCAAAATCTTGCTGATGATTTAGAAGATATTTGTATTAAGTTGAAAAAAACTTATCAATTAACTTATCGAGATTTAGACAGCCAGCCACGAGAAATTGAAGCAATGAAGTTGCAGGAGTTACAGCGACTTAATCAACAACTCCAGCAAATTGGTAAGGATTTTAATCAGCATTTGATAGAAGAAGTCAACCAAATAAATAATCAAACTTGTGATGCTTTTGAAACAGACTTTAGACAATTGCAATCACGCATGATTAGGCGGTTAGATGAACTGCTAGATACTTTTTCTGTAGCTGATGCTTATCGCCGTGCGACTCTCAGCCATCTGCGGAATGCGACTGCACCGTTAATTGCAATTTTAGTAGAGGCATTTTATTATTTATCTAATCAATTGGAAGATATTTTAGTAAATTCCTCTGAACAATTGGTAGCGAATTTATTCCAACAGTTGATGGAAAAAATCCGCAAAACAGAATATTATCGCCAGTTATATCGCCTGTTGGGTAATGATGGTGGGATTGAACAACAGATAAAAGCTATTGAGAAACAGGTATCATTAGCTTTAGTAAGTGCAGCGAGTGTAGAATGCGATCGCTTCGTTCGAGAAAGTCCCAGATTTTATGATGAAGGTACTTTTTCAATTTATCAGTTTCGTCAAACTTTGCAGCAAACTTCCCAAAGTTATGACAGTGAAAGTATGATAGAAGCCGAACCAGCAATTAGGCAATTATTAAAGTTAGATTTTGAACCAAAAGTTTCCCACACAATTCGTAAATCTTTCCGTCAAACTATCAATCAAATCCTGAAAGTGCAGTTGTTACCAATGGCGGAACAACAAGCTGATGAAATTTTACAACAATATCCCCAGGCGCGTGTTTATTTAGAGCAAACTTTGCAACACGAAGCTGAAGAAAAAATTTTGCATAATCGCCGCTTGCTAAGTGCTGTAGAACAAAAAATTGAAAGTTATAATGCAGCGGTATCTGGTATTAATAGTTGTTTGCAGGCAATGCAATTATATGATTATTTACTGCCAGTGATTAATCTTGGTGAATTAGATGTTGTGGAACAGATTGCGGCTAGTAATGGTGTGGTTGTTTCTGATGGTTTGTTAGATGGTGTGGCACAAATGTAGGCTTGATTAACTGCCGATGGATGCAGATAAAGAATAGCGGGAACCATTAGATATGGTATTTCTAATTTATTTGTGAATATTAAGATACCCGGATTCTTTGAGAATTTGGGTATCTTAATCTAAAGAAGTGACTATTAGTTTTCAGAATGGATGTTGAAATGGAAGATACATTTAAGCCTATAAAATGTAATGAAGATGACGTTGTAGAATTTGGAGATAACACTTATAAAGTCAGCAAAATTAAATTTGGATTAAGCCAATCATCTAAATCTTCTTTATCATATAGATTGCAACAAGAATTAAATAATCAAAGAATTCAACTCCCATCAGATGATCTTTTCTCACAACAAGGTATAGACTGCCAAATATTAACTCTAGGTTCTCAACGTTGGAAGAAGGGAAAAGTTAAGTTTAACCTCAGCATTGAATTTTATATTGAAGATGATATAGAAATAACTCATACCCAGGATTTAGATATTACTGAATCTGAATCACCACTTGAAGATTTACGTCGGATGATTAATGAGGGAAGTTGAGTAATGAAATCCAATACCGCAAAACTTTGTATTTATTGGGTTTCGCTTTCACTATCTCCTCTAAGTATCTAAAAATTTGGGCTAGTAATAAGTAATGTCTATTATTGATTAAAAAAATAGATAATAATATGGAAGATAACTTTAATCTAGAAAATTGTAATCCAGATGATGCTTTATCGGTAAAAGATAAGGTATTTAAAATTGTTCAAATCAAAGAAGGTATTACAAAGGTATTTTGTGGAGACTTAGCTACTACAATTTACAACTCATTAAATTCTTACGGTATACAAATCGAGCCAGATGGATATTTAGTCGGTAATAGATATTACAAACAGTACCAAAAATGGTTTACTGAAGGTATAGACTGTGAAATACTTAAACTTAATGCAAAGGCTTGGCAAGCAGGAAAATTAAGAATTAAAGTTACTCTAGAATTTATTCCTGATAAACCAGAAATTACTGAACCAGAATCGCCTCTTGATGACTTACGTCGCCTGATTCACGAAGATAACTTATGAATAAAACGCCACGTATTCGCATTCCACCAGAAGTTAGACAGTATGTATTTCAACGTGATAAATATCAATGTCAAAGCTGCGGTAAGACAGGTTTAGAAACGAATCTAAGTATTGATCATATTATTCCCTTAGCGCAAGGTGGTCAAAACGATATCAGCAATTTGCATACACTTTGCTTGACCTGCAACTTAGAAAAATCAGACAAAACAGATCAGCGTTTTCGACGACGTTTTCAAAGTTAGGCTAACCTAGAATAGGCTGTTAATTTTTAATTCCTATGTTTCGTCGAAAAGTCAACAGTAATTCTTACAGATTTGCTCAACTGCGAACCACAGTAGTTTATTTTTTAGTGGCGATCGCAATTTTAGCCGCAGCCTTTCCTAAATTATATGAATTTAAAACAAAAGCTGGAATTAACATATCAAGCAGGTATCACGCTGGCTCTTTCTTAGAAAAGCACACTCTTGGGATATTCCGGTGTGAATGGCTTTATCCATATCACTGCGATCGCCACAACGGCAAAGTTTAACATTCAGCAATCATTCGTGACAAACAAGAGACCCGACTTCTTGAAGAAGCCGGGTCTCTGAGTCAAAGCAAGTTACTGACAAATTTAAAATGATTTTTCTTCTAAACAGCGCCACTTTTTCTATTAAATAAAATAGCAACAGTTTTAAAAATTAACTTTAAATCGTACAGCAAACTCCAATTTTTTTGATATTGCAAATCTAGCCGAATGACATCTTCAAAGCTGCGGACTGTAGACCGTCCGTTAACTTGCCATTCTCCAGTCATACCTGGTTTCACATCTAACCTTTGCCACTCTGGTACTTCATAACGTTCAACCTCATCAGGTGTCGGTGGTCTAGTGCCTACTAAACTCATATCACCTTTTAAAACATTCCAAAATTGTGGCAATTCATCTAAACTAGTGCGGCGTAAAAATCGCCCTACTTTGGTAATCCTGGGGTCGTTATCATTCTTAAAAAATGCACCCTGCACTTGATTTTCAACTAAAGCTTTTTTGGCTTCCGCATCTACACACATAGAGCGAAATTTCCAAATTTTAAACCGCTTCCCCATCCAACCACAGCGGGTTTGACTAAATAAAATCGGGCCGGGATCATCAATTGTAATAGCAACCACAATAGGAATTAATAAAATTCCTGTAATTACTAAACCCACTAGTGAGCCAACTATATCTATAAAGCGTTTCATCCAAGAGGCTATAGAGGGATGAGTGGTGGGAAGTGGCTCTGGTTTACGAAAACTATTTTTAGGCGCTTCTATGACATTCTCAGCCTCAATAAATGCTGGGTCACTACTAAACTCCATCAGAAAAACTTTATCTAATCCTGTCAGGGTTAGCACCGCCATTACTTGAGGTGTAACATCGCGCAGAGTTAAAGTAATTCCTTTTTCTTGAGCAGTTTTGTAATTACTGACCAGAGCGCCTAAACCACTACTATCCATAAAAGTAGTTTGCTGAAAATCAATAATGATTTTCTTGGGATGTGGGTTTGCTTGGGTTAAGTTTTGGTAGGTTTGCTTAAAGCCGACTGCTTCCAACACGCTTAACCGCGCCGGTACCTGCACTATCGCCGTTTCATTTAGGGTAGTAACTGGGAAATTTACCTCTGTGGGTTGGCTAGTCATGAAGCTCTGCACTTTCGTTGCCATGTAAATATAATCTGCCAAACATTATTGTGTCCTAGAAAATTAACAACCTCATCTTGACTAGGAAAGATTAGCGACTGATGGTTAGTTATCTGGGTTGAGAGCCGAGATTGCCAAGGAAGATTCACAATAGAACAAGAACTAAAAAATGTACTTGTTTGTGGATCGCCACAGTGCGATCGCTTTGCCACTAGCCCATGACTGCTAACACTACAGTTGAACCTACCGCACGCCTGATTGAGGTCTTTTCTGCTATTCAAGGGGAAGGATTGAATGTCGGGACACGTCAAATTTTTATTCGCTTTGCTTTGTGTGACTTGCGCTGTCATTTTTGCGATAGCTCCCACACATGGAATGCACCCACTACCTGTAAGGTAGAACGATCACCTGGATTAAGAGACTTTGAAATTCACTCTAATCCCGTCCCCTTAACCATATTACTCGAATGGATTAAACGTCAAAATCTACCGTTGCTACACGATAGCATTAGCGTAACTGGCGGCGAACCCCTTCTACATGCCCCTTTTTTGCATGAATTTCTGCCTAAAGTGCGATCGCTTACTGGTCTACCTATATACTTAGAGACTGGTGGACATCGCCCAGAACAACTGGCGATGATTCTGCCTTACCTAGACTCTGTTGGTATGGATTGGAAACTGCCCAGCGTCAGCGGCGAGACTTATTGGCAAGCTCATACAAAATTTCTCCAATTATGCCACAACAACCCATCTTTGGACGTTTTTGTCAAGATAATAATTTCGCAAAATACAAATCCTGATGAATTAAAACAAACAGCTTTGTTGATAGCAGATATCAGCCCAGATATCCCTGTCTTTTTACAACCAGTCACACCTTTGCCTCTCTCTGAACAATTCACCCCAACACCTATGCTTGCCCCAAACCCCGATCAAGTGTTGATCTGGCAAGCTTTAATGAAAAAATTCGTGTCTCATGTTCGAGTCGTGCCGCAAACCCATAAAATGCTCAATCAACTGTAAAAGTTTGATGAAGATGTTTCCACGTAAAAACCACATTCTATTAAAAAATCATGTGATATTAACTACCTTAATTTTTCGTTAATCTTTCTTTAATCTAGAAGTCCAAAGCTGAAAAAACTGTGTCTTTTTGGGAAGTGTACATGATTTCACTCAAGCCTTGGATTTCTGGATTGAGTCTTTCACTGGTAACTGCCGTAGTTAGTATTACGGGATTGGCTACCACGGCTCACGCTCTTTCTTTGGTTAATGGCATCACGATTCCTGCGGATAGTACAGATCTATCTTCATCTAGTACTAATAGTGCCAATACTAATCGCCTAGGCTTTTTCTCAGACCTCTACTACGATCGCTACAACAATGTGTATTACAGTTTGGCAGATCGCGGCCCTGGCGGTGGCGTGATCAGCTACAACACACGGGTACAGAAATTATCTTTAGATGTTGACCAAAATACAGGTGCAATTAGCAATTTACAGTTATTAGACACAATTCTCTTCACCCAAAATGGTCAAAACTTTAATGGTTTGAATCCGGGAATCCTCAATGGTAATGCCAGCGTTCTTGGTCGCAGCTTTGACCCCGAAGGATTTGCGATCGCGCCGAATGGTAATTTCTACGTTTCTGATGAATACGGCCCGTCTGTATATGAATTTAGCCCGACGGGTTCCTTTATTCGGGCATTTAACACACCCAGTAATCTAATTTCCCGACAGAGTGATGGCACAATTAACTACGTTGATGGTCGTCCCACCATTTCCACTGGTCGCCAAGATAATCGCGGCTTTGAAGGCGTAACTCTCAGCCCAGATGGCAGTAAACTCTTTGCGATGCTGCAAGACCCTTTAGTTAACGAAGGTTCCCCAGATGGGCGGCGTAGTGGTAATGTCCGGATAGTCGAATTTGACACAACCACTGGTAATAGTACTGCTCAATACCTCTATCAGCTAGAAAGCTTGGCAGATATTAATACCCGCGTCCCTGATAATACTTTTGGTGCTAATTCCCAAGGGCGAAATATTGGGATTAGCTCTATCATCGCCTTGAACGATCAGGAATTTTTAGTTCTGGAACGGGATAATCGCGGTATTGGTGTAGATGATCCCACAGGTGCAACTCCAGTCGCCAGCAAACGCATCTACAAAATTGACCTGACTGGTGCAAGCAATGTAGCTGATATTAGCTTGGCAGGTATAAATAATCTACCTGCTGGAATTACACCTGTTAGTAAGACTTTGTTTGCTGATATTGCCGAGTTTCTGAGAAATGCTGGGCTATCTATTCCTGAGAAATTTGAAGGTTTAGCGATCGGGCCGCAACTTGCTGATGGTTCTTATGCCTTAATAGTAGGTACAGATAACGACTTCAGCGTGACTCAAAATGGTAGTAATGTACAATTTGATGTTTGTACAGATGGGACTAACTTCTCTCAAGTCCCCATTGATAGTGGTTGTCCTACAGGACAGTCTTTAATTCCCACACATATTTATGCTTTAAAAGCCAGCGAAGCAGAATTGGCCGGATTTGTACCGCCAAGAAGAGTTCCAGAACCAACCACAACTGCTGGGTTGATTTTGCTGGCTACTAGTAGTTTTTTTGTGAAGCGACAGTTTAAATCTATGCAAAAGTAAGGAAATTCTTGTTTGGGTGGGTATTGCCCACCCAAGATAATTTTCTGCGGCTACAGTTCGTTGTCTTCTGGAGAACGAGATTTAGCTTTTGCCTTGTTGGCACTGCGTTTGAGGGCAGAAAGTCGTGCTTCATAACGAGACCGTTGGCGTTTGCTGGGAGTAGTATCAATTAAAGTTTTCAAAGCACTACCAAGACTTTTGTAGGCATTGGGGAGACTGTAACCAAAACGTGTTGCTAATGCGATCGCTTTTTCATCAGCATTCAGCAATTCTCGCATTTGCTTTTCGCCATTATTCTTTTGATAAAGTCGCCAACCAGAAACGCCACACAGCGCCAAAGCTAACACCAGCAACAATCCATCTTGTACCCACAACTCACCGACAGCACCACCTAAACCAATAGCTAATGCTGCCATTTCCCAACCATCTTTGGGAATTGTGTCATTTTGAATGCGGGCAACTTCATGCCAGAACAGCAGATTACGCTGATCCATTGCGAGAGCATCCCATTTCACCAAGTCAATTTGAACTTCTACTTGGTCTTTACCAATTTCTTCGCTGCGGATCAGGGGTGGATTGACCTCAGTTGTGCCTTCAACTGTGACCCAGCTTTGCAATTCTGGTGGTAGTAAGCCTTTTAATCGCCGGAGTTCACTCATTTCTGCTTTGGCAGAGGAGGTTGCATAGGATGTCATAAAATCCAGCCCTAGAAAATTTCAGTATATAGTGAGGGTATCACTTTGGAGTATAGCTATTTAAGTGGTGATTCGCCTCATTCACTCGGAAAAGTTCCCCGCTTTTTTCTAGCTTCCATCGCTCTTTCGAGAATTTCTAGCAAACCTGGTGCTTCTTCCTGAATACTGAGTAACATTCTTTCGCCAATTTCTATATTCCCTGGATCTTCTCCTGTGGCCATGACTTCTTTCAGTCTAGGGATAGCGATACCATCGACAATCTGAATTAACCCACTCAAACAGCGTTGAAATTGCTTTTCTGTGAGAATTGAGTCTTCCAGAGGGAATTCAATAATGGCACGGATTTCACCATCGGCTGGGTCATATTCCCATTGCAGCATTTTAGTTTCCCAGGAAATGGCTAACATCGTCTGGAGAATCGCCCCTTTGTGTGGATGGTCTTGCACTCCTGCCAAAACTTGAGGCGCAAAAATGCGGAAAAACTTTCCCTCCTCATCCAGTTGAACAACTATGAGAAAGTCTTCTAGGTTATCAGCTTCCACCCCTGTGATAATTCGGTCTTCTTCATCATCAAAGCGGTAGTCCCAACCTAGTTTGTCTAAGTAATCGGCAATCTGTCCGAGATTTGCTCCCATAAAAGCCTCATAAGAAATGGTGGAGCGGCTATCACCAAAACTAGTGTAACCTGCTAAGGGTCTATGTTTAGGTTGGTGTGGCTACTTCTGTTTGTTGAGAATTATGCAATGACTTTTTGCATAATTGGGGAATTTTTTGACTGATTTATCTAAATTCTATGAAATAAGAAAATTATGTTCTAGGAAGTACCCATAAGGACAAAATATCTAGTAATCTTTGTATCTCAAGAATCAGTTTGCTGATACATAGCATAGTTGTCAATAGGTCTGATAACAAGTGTAAATGTTTTGCTAACTAGTTTTTTACATTTAGTTTTAGTAATAATTTATCAATTAAATGTTTGTTTTTGATTACAAAATACCTACGTTTACCGATACAACAATTCATTAATTATCGTTTTTTTAAATATATAGCAAAAATGCGCTTATCGACTATTTTAAGTATTAGTTTAAAACCTGTAACAACCTCTTTTTTCGGCAATCTAAGACATAAGTGATGAAAAATCTGCAAAAAGCTTTATATTACAAACATCGACTGTTTTTTTACAAAAATATTGTAGTCGTCAACACATTTTTCGGCATTTAATATTCACGAAGTTTATGCGGAAATCAGCTTTCATCCTAGCGATCGCACCTTTAATCTTTACCGTCGCTGCCTGTAGTGGAGAATCAGGTCAAACAGCAAATACAGCTGCTACTCCTGGTGGTAGTTCTGCAACACCAGCAACTCGAAATCGTTGGGATACAATCAAAAGTCGTGGTCAGTTAATTTGCGGTGTTAGTGGTGAAGTCCCAGGGTTTAGTTTTGTGGGAACTGACGGTAAATACAGTGGAATCGATGTAGATATTTGCCGGGGTGTAGCAGCAGCTTTGTTTGACAACCTGCGATATCATTTGTACTATTAGCAGGCTTTTGGATTGGCAAAGCATTTAATCAAGTAATATCTCCTTGGTTATCTGTTATTTGGTTAATCTCATTTCCTATAATTCTGTGGCTAATTGGTGGGGGATTTGGCTTACAATCTGTATCTACAAATTTATGGAATGGTTTACTCCTCACTATACTGATGGCTTTAGTCAGTATTGTGCTTTCTTTCCCCATCGGAGTTTTATTAGCTTTAGGACGTACTAGTAAACTGCCTGTATTACGTTGGGTTTCTATTTTATATATCGAAATTGTGCGAGGATTACCGCTGATCGGAGTTTTGTTTCTAGCTCAGGTAATGCTGCCTTTATTTTTCCCAACAGACTGGCGTTTAGATAGGGTAATAAGGGCAATTGCTGGATTAGTTCTATTTAGCGCCGCCTATATGGCAGAAAACGTCCGTGGTGGACTTCAATCAATTCCCCGTGGACAGATTGAAGCTGCCAAAGCATTAGGATTAAAAACACCATTGGTAATTTTATTAATTGTGCTTCCTCAAGCTCTACGTGCAGTTATTCCCGCAATTGTTGGACAGTTTATCGGCTTATTTAAAGATACTTCACTCTTATCTTTGGTAGGTTTATTTGAATTAACTGGTATTGCCCGTTCCGTATTGGCACAGCCACAATTTCTCGGTCGCTATGCAGAAGTATATTTATTTATTGGATTAATTTATTGGATATTTTGCTATTCAATGTCGCTGACTTCTCAGCGTTTAGAAAGACAATTTAAGTAATTATTGCTCTGGAGCTTTTTCATCCGATAAGAAAGTCAGGAATTCTGTCAAAGAACTGACACTAATAGCCGCATCCATGAAATTTTCTAACTGTTCTACACTCGCACTTTCCAAACTTGCAACTACAGAAGGTGGAACTTCGCCAAAGCGTTGTTGCAACACCCGGATTAATTGCCGTCGCGCACCTTGCTCTAAGCCTTGCTGAAGACCCAGTTCTTTACCTTCAGTTAAAATTTCTTCATACCAAGGTGATTCTCGTAATACTGTCATATCCCACCTCATTATTTGCTGTACTAAAGGTGTTTCTAATACAAAACTAGCAAAAAAAGCCAGCAATGATTCTAATTGGTTGAACTGGGCATCTGCTCGTAGTGTCTGTAGTGCGCGTTGCACTACAGATGCCTCTCCTCCACCTCGCAATATGGGAACAAATGGTAATAAAGATGGTATTGGTTGCTGAAAGACTATTTCAGCATCTACTTCCCACAAATTAATCACGCGATAGTCTTGGATAGCGCGTAATCCCAAAAATTCTTGCTCGTAACTACTGACAACTGTTACTGTCGTTGGCGGTGGCAAGATGTTGATTAAGACTGGATAAGTTGGCAGCTGGTAACGTTCGCCAAAGCAGCATAAGCCCTCATCCTTAAAGGCATTTTGGTTGTGTAGCGCAATTGTAATTCGGTGAGTACCAAAAAATCGCCACAGGCCTCACTGTATGCTTTCACAAGCACATCTGTTTCGCGGCTAATCCACTGAAATTCAGAACCTAAAATTTCTTTGGCGACAACTTCCGATCGCTGAGTCACCCATTTTACCCAAGCATCGGGATCAAGACTAATTAGTCGCTTGCCACCTGTATCTGCTGGTTTAGACACCGTATTTTTTGTAACAGTACTAAGATTTAATAATACATCAATCACCAATCTTCAGAGTCGTCAATTTGATAAAATTCAGGCAATGTTTTGATTTGCTAGATGTTATTGAAAATACAATTTAGGTAGAAAAATCAATGATGATAGAGAAAGAATCAATTATTGTTGCTGAGAATGTTCATAAGTGGTATGGAAAATTTCATGTCCTCCAAGGTGTGAGTTTAACTGTTAACCGAGGAGAAGTAGTAGTATTAATGGGGCCTTCTGGTTCAGGAAAATCAACTTTTATTCGCACATTTAATGCTTTAGAAGAGTATCAAAAAGGAACAATTATTATTGACGGTATTAACCTGAGTAATGACTTGCGGAATATAGAAACAATTCGGCAAGAAGTGGGTATGGTTTTTCAACAGTTTAATTTGTTTCCCCACCTCACCGTACTGCAAAATATTACATTAGCGCCAATTTGGGTGCGTCGCTGGTCAAAAGCCAAAGCTGAAGAATTAGCAATGCAACTGTTAGAAAGAGTGGGGATATTAGAACAAGCACAAAAATATCCCGGACAGTTATCGGGTGGACAACAACAGCGAGTAGCGATCGCCCGTGCGTTAGCTATGCAGCCTAAAATTATGCTATTCGACGAACCCACCTCCGCTTTAGATCCAGAAATGGTACGCGAAGTATTAGATGCCATGCGTGGTCTGGTGCGTGATGGTATGACGATGGTTGTTGTTACCCACGAAGTCGGATTTGCCCGTGAAGTTGCTGACCGAGTAATTTTAATGGATAGCGGTTCTCTTGTAGAGTCAGCAACACCCGATATCTTTTTTAACAACCCACAAGAGGACAGAACTCGCCAATTTTTATCTCAAATTCTTTAACTACGTAGCTGCACAGGCATAGCTAAATAAGTCATCTTCAAGCCACCAAGGGGGGTAAAAATTACTGGCGTGAGGTTTTGATTAATGTGCATTTGAATTTCGGAAGATGGCAAGGCTTTTAGTCCTTCCATGAGATACTTCACATTAAAGGCAATTTCGATATCTTCTCCAGATATTTCCGCCGGCATTGATTCTCTCCCACTACCCATTTCTTGCGCTTCACAAGATAATGTCAATTCTTGGGAGGCATGATCAATGGTGAGTTTAACTATATTATTCTTTTGATCGGCTAATACAGCAATTCTTTCTAAAGTACTTAAAAATTGTTTGCGATCAACTGTGACTTGTCGCTCAAATTGGCGGGGAATGAGTTGGCGATATGCGGGATATTGCCCTTCTAAAGTGCGGCTAGTTAAGCGTTGATTTTGCCAAGCAAAAACAACTTGACCTTGGTCTAAATATAAGGCGATCGCATCATCAGCCGCAGCATTATGAACTAACATCCGTTCCAGTTCTCGTAAGGCTTTGCTGGGTACTGTCACCTCTAATTCACCACTTCCACCCAAGGGACGCTCGTTTGTCGTTTCAACCACTGCGAGGCGATGTCCATCCGTCGCCCCAAATTCTAGGGTGTCTTGTTTCACACTTAAATGCACGCCGGTGAGAACTTGCTTAGTTTCATCAGCACTTGTGGCAAATAATGACCCCCGCAGTCCTTCAATTAAGGCGGCTGTGGTTAAATGAATTGGTTCTGCATCTTCAATTATTGGGAGTTCGGGGAAGTCTTCGGCACTCATGGCGCGTAATTGGTAACATCCACTTTTGGGTGTGAGAGTGACAATTAACCCTTCTCCTGTGGCTGCAACTGAAGCTTCGTCATCTAAGGTAATTTCCCCTTCTGGTAAACGAGAGGTAATATCTAGCAAAAGTTTAGCAGGTAGGGCGATCGCTCCTCCTTGCCAAACTTCCGCACTAAAGCTAGTACGGATACCCAAACTCAAATCAAAGGCGGTTAAACTGACTTGGTTAGTTTCTGCATCCGCCTGTAAAAGTATATTCGCCAGCACTGGATGAGTCGGTCGTGAAGGTACAGCACGGCTAATCAGGGAGAGGTTCGTACTCAGGTCGCTTTGGGAGCAAAGTAATTTCATGGGTGAGAGATTAAGAGTTAGAGATTAGGGATTAGAGGTTAAATATTGAGTCTGTCAATCCCTGTGGAAAACTTGTGGAAAACTTTAGGGTTTTTTCCACAAGGTAATTATACTTGATGAAGTTTTCCACAGCATCGTTGGTATTTTTCCCCAAAAAATAATTGTTTTTCCACAGAAACATTTAATTTTAATCATTTTTTATACTTAACTTAATATTTAAAATTGATTCCTTAACTATTGATATCAGCGAGTATTTTGCAGGCTGTGGAAAACTCCAGATTAATTCCTTGATGACTTTTGCGAACGACTAGTCATATTAATGCGATCGCTCAGTTGACGGAGAGTATTTACTAAATTGCGATCGCTTTCTTTAAGTTGAGTGATTTTCTCACAACTATACAGCACCGTTGTATGGTCTTTGCCACCAAACTCTTCCCCAATTCTTGGCAGACTCAAATCAGTGTGTTGACGCATTAAATACATCGCTATTTGCCGCGCCCAGCTAATTTCCCGCCGCCGTGAGTTACCTTTGAGGTCTTCAATTGAGACATCAAAATTATGAGCAACAGCCGCTAAAATGGCATCTGGAGTAGCGGCTACTTTTTCATTTGGTATTTCTAAAACTGGGGTAATATTTTCTACCGTCATGGGCAAACCCCAAATCGAAATATAGGCTAAAGCCCTGATCAATGCTCCTTCTAATTCCCGAATATTCGATTTGTAGTTAGTTGCTATATACTCAATCACATCCCTAGGCAAGCAGATATTTTCATACTCAGCTTTTTTTTGTAAAATTGCCATTCTCGTTTCTAAATCAGGTGATTGAATATCAGCAATTAACCCCATAGAAAACCGGGAAGACAACCTCTCTTGCAGTTGAGGAATTTGGTTGGGTGGACGGTCTGAAGCAATGACAACTTGCTTACCAGCTTCATGTAATGTATTAAAAGTATGGAAAAACTCTTCTTGAGTGTATTCTTTACCTTCAAGAAACTGAATATCATCAACTAACAGCACATCAGCAGCCCGATAATGTTCTCGGAAGCTTTGCATACTATCATTACGGATGGCTGTAATTAAGTCATTGGTGAATTGTTCGGTAGAAACGTAAAATATTTTAGAATTTGGGCAAATTTCCCAGCGATAATGACCAATTGCTTGCATCAGGTGAGTTTTGCCTAAACCAACACCACCACATAAAAATAAAGGATTAAACTCCCTACCGGGAGATTCTGCAACGGCTAAGGATGCGGCGTGTGCCATGCGGTTATTCGCACCCACCACAAACCGCGAAAACACATATTTTGAGTTTAATTCTGCATTAGTCTGAGTTTTCTGTGTCGGGTTGGCAGACACAAAACTGGAATTAGCCAATTTCTCAGCAGTTTCTCGCTTGTCTATGGGCGTAACTTCATCGCCTTGAGCAACTGTTATATAAATTTCAACCGGATACCCCAGAATATTCTGCACAACATTAGCAATGGTATTAATGTAATACTTCTGTAACCAATTGCGTGCAAAGGGGTTGGGAGTAATAATGACTAAACAATTATTCTCTAATCTCTCCGCATTAGCAGTTTTAATCCAAGTTTCAAAGGTTGGACGGGATAATTCTAGCTGTAGGCGCTCTAGCACCTGAGACCACAGACTGTCAAGGGAAATTTCCATCACATATCACCTTTGCTGCTAATCGCCAAAATAGAAGATATGAGCAAGCACCAATTTAGCATTCACAGGATCTAGACCTAAGCTAAACTTTGAGTTCTAATCATTTTGGGACTACCCAGTAGGCCATATCCTAACACCCACTGACCAACACGGAGAAACAAAGACACATGAAGACAACAGTGCAGAATATTGATAGCTGGAGTTGCCTCTTCAGTAAAAGAGCTAACATTGTGAAGTTAACGCTGCTAAGTGGGGTAGCAGTGGTGTCTTTAGGAGGTTGTGGTCTTTTACCTACGAAAACCTTTGAAAATTCTGTTAATCAACCTGCGACTTCCGATAACAAAACATCTAACCCTGAATCAGCGATCGCACTTCCACCTATTATCTCCTCATCTGGTGATCCTAACTTTGTTGTGGGTGTGGTGAAAAATGTTGGTGGTGCAGTGGTGCGAATTGACTCTTCCAGAACCGTCACATCTCGCATTCCCGAACAATTTAACGATCCCTTTTTTCGGCGGTATTTTCGGGATACTCAACCCAGACAACGAGTTGAACGCGGTAGTGGTTCAGGATTTATCATTAGTTCCTCTGGACAAATCTTGACCAATTCTCATGTAGTTGATGGCGCTGACACTGTAACAGTCACTCTCAAGGATGGGAGAACGTTTGATGGCAAAGTTTTAGGGGAAGATCCCGTTACAGATGTAGCTGTTATTAAAATAGATGCCAATAACTTGCCAACTATCTCCCTAGGCAATTCGGAAGTTTTACAACCAGGAGAGGCGGTAATTGCTATTGGCAATCCCTTGGGTTTGAACAATACTGTAACATCGGGAATTATTAGTGCTACAGGTCGATCTAGTAGTGACATTGGTGCAAGTGACAAGCGGGTTGACTATCTGCAAACAGACGCGGCGATTAACCCTGGCAATTCTGGCGGGCCATTGCTGAATGCACGCGGTCAAGTCATTGGGATGAACACAGCAATTCTTCGCAACGCGCAAGGTTTGGGATTTGCCATTCCCATCAACACCGTACAGAAAATTTCTCAAGAATTAATTACGAAAGGCCGAGTTGATCACCCTTATTTGGGTGTGCAGATGGTGACACTCACACCAGAAATTAAAGACAGGATTAACACTAAATTTGGCGATCGCATTAATCTCACCACAGATAAAGGTGTGTTATTAGTAAGTATTGTCCCTCGCTCTCCAGCGGCGGCGGCGGGACTCAGACCAGGGGATGTGATTCAAAAAATTAATAACCAGTCTGTTACTAAAGTAGAAGAAGTTCAAAGACTCCTAGAAAATAGCCAAATTGGTAATCCTTTACCAGTACAAGTAGAGCGAAATGGACAAACTACGCAAATCATCGTTCGTCCCGCACCTCTACCTGTGCAAAGAGAGAGCTAATTAAAGTATGAAGTTTGTATGAAGAGTAAAGCCCATGACTCAATACTTTAGGTTAAAAAAAATGTATGTAAATCATTAAAAAATATTATGTTTGCAAAAGTTGACAATATCCAATTGTCAACTTTTGTTTAAAAGTACCTGATTTTTATTCATAACCTGTTAATTGCCAAAGGAGTTTTTTAGATGGCTGACTTACTACCAATTTTGCAGTTGGGCGACCCAGTAATTCGGCAAAAAGCTACTTGGGTTGATAATATTCATGATGAAAAAATTCAAAAATTAATTGATGATTTAATTAGTACAGTTGATCAAGCAAATGGTGTTGGCATTGCGGCACCACAAGTTGCTGAACAACAGCGTTTATTTATTGTCGCCTCTCGCCCGAATCCTAGGTATCCCAATGCTCCGACAATGGAACCTACGGCGATGATCAACCCTAGGATAGTGTCACATTCTGTGCAAGTTGTTAAAGGTTGGGAAGGTTGTTTATGTATCCCTGGTATCAGAGGATTCGTGCCTAGATATCAGGCAATTGAAGTTGAATATTATGACCGCTACGGGCAATTGCAAAAGCAGGAATTAACTGACTTTGTAGCGCGAGTTTTTCAGCATGAATACGATCATCTGGATGGGATTGTATTTATAGATCGCGTCGAAAGTACTCACGATATAATCACCGAGCAAGAGTACCAAAAACGGGTGGGTAACATTACTTAATCTAAAATAAATCTTGAGGATGATTTCATATACGGAAATAATGGGTTATATTTAACCTATTGTTAACCTTCGAGCCTTGGTGCAACTATCGAATAAATGACAAAAACTCTCAGTAGTTGCGGATTAAGTCCGAAAGAGGCTTTGTCTCCTGACTTAATTTCTGTTCAGCGTCATAGTAATCAAGTACAAGTGAATCGATATACCAGTTCAGCAAGTGCCAAGTTAGAAACCCATTTGCCAACTGGTGGGCTAGAGATTGTGCATACAACCCACGGTCGCATCCGCATCCGCACTACTGAAGGCAGTTTAAATTCAAAACTAGAATTAGTATCCCAATATTTACAGCAGTACCAAGGAGTCAATGAGGTTACAGCCAACGAGCAATTGGGCAGTTTGGTTGTTAACTTCGACGAAAATCATTTGACATTACATCAGATATTGGGAATACTAGAAAGTCTAAATATTCACCCTTCTCTAACTGCGCCGCAATCAATGAGCAACAAAGATCCCTTTGCGGTGTGGAAATCGCCGGATTTTTGGATGGAGCAAACTATTTCCTTCATTCCCCTGATGACTGGTTTAGCAGTAACAGGAGGTTTAGGAATTAGTGGGTTAGCATCGATCCCAGTCTATATGATTACCGCAGATGCAACTCGTCGGGTAATTGACTATTTAGAACCGCTGGCTAAATCAGAAAAACCAAATAACACAACTAAACAAGCGAAATTGACACAAGTAGCAACTAAACCTGTTGTTGAACCAGTTAGGCAAGACAGAACGCCGTCAGCCAAGATTACCTATACTGTAGTTCATACCATTCCTGGCAGGATTAGGTTTCATGTACCCCAGATTGCCCAGGATCAAGCTTATGCTAGACGGCTGGAAAGGTTATTGAAAACAGACGCTCATGTAACGAATGTGCGGATGAATTGTGATGCAGCCTCAATTGCGATCGCCTTTCATCCAGGTAATGTCACCGTAAACCATTGGGTAACACTGATGGAATCGGCTGTGCAGATAAACCCTCCCACACCTAGCGTTCAAATCGGAGAAAAACAACAGCCTGAAGAACAAATTACTCAGCCTGTTGTATCGGCTGATACAACAAAAATATCAGCAGAAAGTAACAATCTAAACATATCCAGCTTATGGGCTGAGATGAAGCCCGCAGCTATGTCTTTTTCTTTAGCCTACATGGCGAACTTTCCGTTGTAGATCGTTCCGTTAAGGAACACAGGAGGATGAAAATGGAGGGTTCTGTATCCTCATCGGCATCGCAACCTCCTGGGGAAAGCCCCTGGAAAATAGCAGCCAAAGTAAATAATATCGCTAGCGATCGCCAATATGTGCAATCCTTCGAGAACTTGCTCAAAGCAGATCCAGTGGTGAAAAGTGAGCCAATCAATATCACCTATCAAACTGGAACACTGCGAGACTCTCAAGAGCGATCGCATAGCGTTATCGAAGCAGCAATCACAGATTTAAATAGTTTAATTCGCTCTGCCAACGAAGCAGCGGCAGGTATTTTCGCCAACCCAACCAGCAGAATTTAACCAAATTTCAGCAAATCTTGTTTGCAGTAACTCACCAGTCTGGAGTGATTGGCTACCGTGTACACACAAGTCGAAAATTTGCAGTCTGAAACCGTATCCCGCCTAGAACTAAAGTTCCAGGCTCATAGCCAAAGTCCACAAAACGTGGACTGGAATATATTTTTAGTTGAGTCATCTTCAGATGACTTGCGCTATGAGACTCGGAATTCATTCCGAGGCGGGACAGATGCACTCAACGAACATTTGTGTGTACACCGTAGGGAGTGATTGGGGAGAGAATTTACGCTCAAAAATTGAGAGCTTGCTGCCACATCAATATAAGTTTTTTATCTACTACTTTAAGCGAGATCAGGAATGACACCATTGACAGCACAACTAGTATCGCCCGCAGTGCAGAAAGCTTCGGAAACTGAAGCAAAAGAAGAAGTTCCGCTAGGTGCGAAAGTTTACGAAACCGTCAGTACAGTGGTTTTGGCCCAACCAACTTACAAAACTGAGAATGGCAAACTGTCTCAAGTTAAGCGTAATAGACAGTCTCATCAGCCAACCTCTCAAGTTGTTTACAGCGTTGTCCATACAGTTCCCGGCAGAATGCGGTTGCGTATCCCGCAATTGCGTAATAACGCCGCATATATGCAACGCCTCCAAACTTTGTTGGAAGTTGATCCCCTCGTTACCAGCGTCAAAATTAAACCTGCGGCGGCATCGTTAGTTGTTACTTATAAATCTAGTACAGTCAGTGATGTCAAAATGCGATCGCGTCTTAGCTGTTTGATTATGACGGCTAATGATGCCAATGTTGTGCTGTTAGATCAGAAAAAGCCTATTGATAATAAACCTCAAGAGGATGCAGCAGAAGGCGCTTGGCCAGGACTGCAACTTTCGGC
The DNA here is from genome assembly GCF_015207705.1 of Nostoc sp. LEGE 06077. Taxonomy (GTDB): domain Bacteria; phylum Cyanobacteriota; class Cyanobacteriia; order Cyanobacteriales; family Nostocaceae; genus Nostoc_B. Next base: position 21,719 of record NZ_JADEWI010000044.1, on the reverse strand, counting down.
TGTCGCCACTGGGTTAGCGGTGCTAGGTGGGCCGTTAGGATTTGCTGTTCCACCAATTATGGTGGCTGGTACTATTGCTTTGGCAACATTACCCGTCTTCCAAAGAGCGATCGAGGGAATCGTGATGCAGCGTAAACTGACTATTGATGTGTTGGATTTGTTGGCAATTGTGATTACCACAGTCCAAGGTCAGTTCCTCACACCCGCATTGATGCTGAGTTTAATCGAAATTGGAGAAAATATCCGCGATCGCACGGCCCGTTCTTCTAAAATGCAGACATTAGATCTGCTCAATTCTCTAGGGCAATTTGTTTGGGTTGAGCGTGATGGTGAGAAAGTACAAATCTCGATTAAAGAAGTCAAAAGCGGCGATACAGTAATTGTCTATCCCGGCGAACAAGTCCCGGTAGATGGCAGTATTATCCGGGGTAAAGCCTTACTAGATGAACAAAAACTCACTGGTGAATCAGTCCCCGTCTTGAAGTCCAAAGGACAACCTGTGTTTGCTTCTACATTGGTACGGGAAGGCAGTATCTATATCTTGGCAGAACGCATAGGTAACGACACCCGCGCCGGACAGAGCATTAAGCTGATGGAAGAAGCTCCAGTCCATGATACGCGGATGGAAAACTGCGCCATCAAAATTGCCGAAAAAGCAGTTATACCCACCTTATTGTTAGGTGCAGGCGTGTTTGCTGTTACCCGCAACGCCGCCAGAGCCGCCAGCGTCCTCACCCTCGACTTTGCCACGGGGATCAGGGTATCAGTCCCGACAACTGTTTTAGCTGCTTTGACTTATGCCGCCCGCCACGGAATTCTCATCCGCAGCGGTCGCGCCTTAGAACAATTGGCAGAAGTTGACACCATTGTTTTTGACAAGACTGGTACATTGACGAAGGGTGAAGTTGCGGTAATTGGCGTTGATAGTTTCCATGCTGAAGTCTCCACAGATAGAGTATTAGCGATCGCCGCCGCCGCTGAACAACGCCTCACCCACCCAGTTGCCGAGGCTGTCATCCGTTATGCGGAAGCACAGCAAACTGTGATTCCTAGCCGCAGTAAGTGGAACTATAAACTTGGCTTGGGTGTGGAAGCAGAGATTTATGGCGAACCTATTTATGTTGGGAGTGAGCGCTTCTTACGTCAACAAGGCGTAGATATGGAAGTTCTCAACGATGCCAACCGAGTAAATTCTGTAATTTATGTAGCCAGCAATGGGCAACTTCTCGGTAGAATAAGATATAGTGATATTCTTCGTCCAGAAACACGGGAAGTAATTAACCATTTGTTGACGGTCGAAGGTGTAGAAGTGCATATGCTCACGGGCGACAACCAACGCACAGCCAAAGCTGTAGCGTCACAACTAGGAATTGCCCCAGCCAATACCCATGCAGAAGCATTCCCCGAACAAAAAGCCGCAGTTGTCCGCGAACTGCACGAACAAGGCAAAACAGTTGCCTTTGTCGGAGATGGAATCAACGATTCCCCAGCTTTAGCCTACGCCGATGTTTCAATATCCTTTGCTCATGGTTCAGAAATTGCTCGTGAGACCGCAGATGTCGTGCTGATGGAAAATGACTTACATGGAATTTTAGAAGCGATCGCCCTAGCACGCAACGCCAAAAAGTTAATCCGCCAAAACACCAGTATTGTTGCTATTCCTAATATTGCAGCAATGGCGATCGCTGTGCTATTTGGGCTGAACCCCCTCGGCGCAACGGTAGTTAACAATGGTTCAACAATCGTTGCAGGTGTTAACGGCTTACGGCCAATTCTTAAAAATTCCCCCAAGAAAGCTCTCCCATCAGCAAGATGAGATCACACCTTGGCTAGATTAAGCTAGATAGCTTTCTGACAATTTTTCAATTCAACTGGAGATACTTGATTATGCCGAAAATTACTGATTTTGTTGAAGATGCTGGCGCTCCTGGAATTATCGCTGGTATCGGTGCAGTCCTCCTCGCACCTGTTCTGATTCCTGTTGTCGCGGGAATTGGTAAACCCATTGCTAAGTCCATCATCAAAGGCGGAATTTTGGCTTACGAAAAAAGCAAAGGAGCCTTTGCGGAACTAGGCGAAACCTGGGAAGATATCGTAGCTGAAGCCAAAGCCGAAATCGCAGAAGATAGAGAAACCCCATTATTTGAAGCTGCTGGTACTCCAGTTGACAACACATCTGATAATGGTGCGTAAGCTTCCAGACTGATATCTTGCATTATTCTCAATAACTATAGGGTGGGCAATGTCTACAACGTCAAAATCTGATTTTGACCAACTTTTCAGGATTGCCCACCTGACTTTAATTGCACTCAAGGTACTGGTGCAAGATGTAGGTAAACAAAACTCAATAGCATTCAAAGATTATTCAGGAGGATGGATGTGTTGACAAATAGTCATGGTAATGTAACTATGATGCCTAAAGTTGTGGAGGCAGCAGCCTTGAACACGCCATCCCAACCTATCTCTACAAAAATTATTAGCGATACCCCAGGCAGACTACGCTTAAGAATAGCGCCATCCCATCGTCAAGTCGGGGAAATAACACGCATTGTGAAGATGTTGGATGCTCAACCCAACATTAGCCAGGTAAGCAGTAACATTCAAAATGGCAGTATTGTCATTCACCACGATCGCAATGATGAAAGCTGGCAAAATGTCGTAGCTACGCTCAAAGATATCGGCATAATTTTCGCTGACGTTACTAACGAAAGCCACTCCGATGCAGCCGCTACCGTTGCTAATGCTGTCTATGACTTAAACGACAGAGTGGAAAGAGCCACAAATAATGTAATTGATTTACGCTTAATATTTCCCTTAGCACTGGGATGTTTATCTGTGCGACAGTTGCTAATAAAAGGTTTGCAACTAGAAATCATCCCTTGGTATGTTTTGGCATGGTACGCCTTTGATAGTTTCATCAAACTCCACGGAGTCAACAAACCCCAACCTAGTAGTGCCTCTGGGAAATATTAGCAGAAGATGACTATTGAGCGATCGCTCTTGGGTGAAAATTGAGATACTCAGATATCCGACTTTGCAAAAAAGTCGCATATCTTGTAGTTAAAAAATCCCCGTGAAGGTTAACAAATTGATATAACAGTAGCCAAGTTGCTTAGGACATCGATCAATAATAAAACTTAGACACCACAAAGCTTTTAACCCTGTCACCTGTCACCTACTACCTGTCCCCTGCTATATCAGGACTTATGCAAAAAAACGAAAAATAAAGGGTTTAGGAGACACCCTGACACCCATTCTTAACTAGATATTATCTATTCCTACGCGCTGCTTGCAGAGCATTAATAGCTAAACTAACGCTTTCTTTTTCATTGTTATAAAAATGATTGCTTGGGTTTTGTAAAATTACCTGTATGTTTTGGAGGTCATCTATTGCATTAAAATCTGATGTAGTAACGAAATTTGCCCTAGCTTTTTCTTGCAGATTTGTGACTATTTTCAAAATAGCTCTAGCCGCTTTGCTCCGCACTGTCGAGTCTCGGTCTTGCAAACCTTGGCTCAAATAAGGCATAACTGCACTAGTATCTGTGCCAATACTACCAATCGTTTCTAAAGCGAGTCCCCGCACCGATGGTTCACCATGTTGCAGGGCTTTGCCAATATTTGGCAGAATAGGAGCAACTTCACTACTGATTGTATTGAGGTTTTCTGCATTAGTCAGCCGAGTCTGGGGATCGTCAGTATTACTAAGATTAGAAATCAGGCGAGATACAATAAACGACGATTTAGTATTTAACTTGACTAAAGCTGTCGCCGCACTAAAACGCACCGAAAAATCCGCATCTTGCAGCGCATCAACCAAGTAACTGGAAAACTTCGCAGATTCAATTACTGTATTTGCGCCATTGGGATCACCAATATCTTCAGCAACGATGTTACCAATAGCTCTAGCTGCACTACTGCGGACAAACCAATTCTCGTCTTTAAGATTTTTAACTAAGGTAGGTAAAGCATCTTTAACTATCACACCACCTTTTTGAGACAACACTAAGGCCGCACCGCTACGCACTCGCCAATCAGGGTTTACTAAAGCAAGCTTGAGTTTCTCTAATGTTTCACTACTAAACTCTCTATTGTTGAGGTTGCCTAAAGTTGTCGCAGTATTCAGTTGTTCTAATAAATCTTCGTTGCTAAAACTTTGGATTAACTGATCAACTTTCTGCCCATTGGGCGTTTGTGCCAAAGTTTTATAACTTATACTACTGACAACCAAAGGTGATACAAAAGTCAACACAGTTACTGCCAGACGATGTGCTAACAACCTATTAGGAACTCTAGCCCAGAAGTTTAAGTAAATGTGTTTTGCCATAATTTGTACTTCTGTATACAAGAATGCTATTTTGTATCCTCAGTGTTTCATATTAACATTCAAAATCTTGATGCACAAATAGATTTAGGACTTACACACCAAGTTTTTTGTGGTGATTGGGTTGAGGGGCTTCGTGTGAGCGTCAGCCGAACGGTGTGAAGGTGTATGGCTTCTGCACACCCATAAACCCTTCTCCATTCCTAAATGATTGATGGGAATTCACCCATAACCTGTAACCTCTAACCTGTAACCTATCACCTGCTCTAACCTTTTTGTCTAAGCCCTAGAATAGTTATGACAACAGCTTTGAGTCATACCTACCAGTGAAAGCCTCTACTAGCAATCCCGGACAAACTCAGTCGCGTAAAGCAGATCATATTCGTATCTGTTTAGAAGAAGATGTTCAATGCCGCGAAATCACCAATGGATTAGAAAATTATCGTTTTAGCCATTATTGTTTACCAGAAATAGATCGTCAGGATATTGATATCAGTACAAATTTTTTAGGCAAGTATCTAGTAGCGCCATTATTAATTTCTTCGATGACTGGAGGAACCGAAGAAGCTGGAATAATTAATCGCCGTTTAGCCGAAGTTGCTCAACACTATAAACTGGCGATGGGTGTTGGTTCTCAACGGGTGGCGGTAGAAAAACCGCAGGTGGTGGATACTTTTGCTATCCGCAAATATGCACCAGATGTGCTGTTGTTGGCTAATGTGGGTGCTGTGCAACTGAACTATAAATATGGTCTAGACGAATGTCTGCGAATCATCGATATGCTAGAAGCTGATGCGTTGATTCTGCACATTAACCCTCTGCAAGAGTGCATTCAACCTAGAGGCGATGTGAATTTCCGGGGTTTAATTGACAAGATAGCATTATTATGCAGTAAATTGTCTGTACCGGTGATTGCCAAGGAAGTAGGCAATGGCATTTCTGGTGCAATGGCAGAAAAACTGATTGCGGCTGGGGTGTCAGCCATTGATGTTGCTGGTGCAGGGGGAACTTCTTGGGCGAAAGTGGAAGGTGAACGGGCAGAAAATGCCTTACAACAAAGGTTAGGTGCGACATTTGCCGATTGGGGGATACCAACAGCAGAGTGTATTACAGGTGTGCGGGCGATCGCACCGCAGATTCCCTTAATTGCCTCTGGTGGCTTGCGTCATGGCTTGGATGTAGCCAAAGCGATCGCTTTAGGTGCAGATATCGCCGGTTTAGCTATGCCTTTTTTGCAAGCAGCCGTAGTATCAGAAGCAGCCATCTCTGAGTTAGTAGAAGTTTTAATCGCAGAAATTGTCACAGTGTTATTTTGTACTGGTAACGCTAACTTACAGCAGTTAAAACATTCTGGAAGTTTACACCGCATACAATAAGAAGGATAAAGCAGGGGGTAGGAGGCAAGAAGTAGAGGTAGTATTCAATACGCAACACTTTTTGAGAAATTAGTGGCGCTGTTGTAGCAAATAGCTCACCAACAATCACTATTAACAAATAATTTCTTAATACTGAATGTCTCCAGATTTCTCTGGGGGGACAATCCAAAATCCAAAATCTAAAATTGCTTAACTAATGAATAATTTTCTCAAACAAACCGTTGCCAGTTTAATCGGCAGCTTACTAGGTCTATTTATTTTCTGTGGGATTGGGACTACAGGACTATTATTATTGCTATTTGCGATCGCTGGTTCTCAAGAGGTGAAACCAGTAGTTAAAGATAAGTCTGTAGTAGTTTTTGACTTATCGATGAATATTACCGATCGAGAACCTAGTGCGGGGGAAGAGTTACAAAAAACATTATCAGGTAACGACAAAGAACGAATCACACTCCGCAAAGTTCTGGATGTGATAGAAAAAGCCCGACAAGATCCGAAAATTGTCGGTATATATTTAGATGGAACAAATGGCGCAGGTAGTAACCTGGGCTTTGCTTCCCTCAAAGAAATTCGCAAAGCCTTAGAAGAATTTCGGGCGGCGGGGAAAAAAGTAGTCGCCTATGGTCAAGACTGGGGGAAGAAAGAATATTACCTCAGTTCCGTAGCTGATACCATTGCGCTCAATCCCTTGGGTGCAATAGAAATCAATGGTTTAAGCAGCCAACAGATGTTCTTAGCAGGCGCATTGCAGAAATTTGGTATTGGTGTGCAGGTTGTCAGAGTTGGTAAATTTAAAGGCGCAGTCGAACCATTTATTCTCAACAAACTGAGTCCAGAAAACCGCGAACAAACACAGAAATTGCTAGATGATGTGTGGAGTGAGTGGCGGACGACAGTAGGTGCAAGCCGGAAAATCAACCCGCAAAAATTGCAGGCGATCGCTGATGATCAAGCAATATTAGAAGCACCCGCAGCCAAAACTAATGGTCTAGTAGATCAAGTGGCATACCATGATCAAGTAGTTGCCGATTTAAAAAAACTCACAGATAGCGATCAAAACGATAAAACCTTCCGCCAAATTAATCTTCTAGAATACGCCCAATTCATCAAAAAATCCCTGAGTGCTGAACAGGACTCCAGCAAAAAAATCGCCGTAGTTTATGCCGAAGGTGAAATTGTCGATGGTAACGGTGATGATGAACAAGTAGGAGGCGATCGCTTTGCCAAAATCTTCAACAAAATCCGGCAAGATAAAAATATCAAAGCCGTTGTCTTAAGAATTAATAGTCCTGGTGGTAGTGCGACAGCCGCCGAAGTCATGCAGCGAGAAATCCGCTTAACCCATCAGGTAAAACCTGTAGTAGTATCTATGGGTGATGTGGCTGCCTCTGGAGGTTACTGGATTGCCAGTGATTCTAGCCGCATTTTTGCCGAACCGAATACAATTACTGGTTCCATAGGTGTATTTGGCATCCTCTTCAACGGTCAAAAACTAGCCAATGATAACGGCATCACTTGGGATGTCGTCAAAACAGCCAGCTATGCTGATACTCAAACTGTCTCTCGTGCCAAATCGCCCCAAGAACTAGCACTTTATCAGCGCAGTGTGAACCGTATTTACAATATGTTTCTCAATAAAGTTTCCCAAGGTCGGAAATTACCAGAACAAAAAGTCGCAGAAATTGCCCAAGGACGGGTTTGGTCTGGTGTAGCAGCTAAACAAATTGGTTTAGTAGACGAAATCGGTGGACTCAATGCTGCTGTCAAATACGCTGCCAAGCAAGCAAATTTAGGTAACGATTGGCAGTTACAAGAATATCCCAAAGAAAGCAGTTTAAACGAAATTTTGTTTGGCAAAGCTGAAGAAGCCAGTACAGCTTTAAAGATTCCGGGACAACAAGTCAAAGCCGCTAACCCTCTGACAGCAGAATTCCAAAAACTGCAACAAGAATTGGAAGTATTTCAAAGCATGAATGATCCTAACGGAATTTATGCTCGTTTACCGTTTAATTTAAAAATCGAGTAATTACTATACGGATAAACCAAGTATCTTTGATGTTAAACTGCCATTGGTTGAAGATTCCAATATCAATTAACCTACAAAGTTTTTGATGTCTAGCCATAAGCCTTTCGGGTGAAATATCTGCGTCATTCTCAGCGAAGCTATACAAAAAGCTTCAGCATTAGCCAGGGAACGATTCATCCCTTCGCAGCCAGGCTTTACAGCTACGCATCTACCCCCAACTATTTTTATGAAAAATCTAGCTCTACTATCTACTACAGCCTTGACTGTTTCGGGATTGGTTTTCGGAACCATGCAAGCTGTCTCTGCTGCCACTTTAAATTGGGAATGGAGTTATTTTGGTTCTGGTATAACAGCAAGCGGTAATTTCATTACTCATGACACTCCTGACAATTCTGGTTTTTACGAGATTTGGAAAATCAGTGGCACACGTAATAATCAAACAATTACTGGTTTGCAACCTACGGGGACTCCAATTCCTGGCAACGAACCTTTTAACGTGGACAATTTAATTAGTTTGAATAGCCAGCAGTTAACAGGTGACGGTTTTGGTTATTCCACATCATCAGGAAATTATGCTAGTCCGTTTTTTGCTAGTTTTTTGCCCACACCGAGTTATTTAGAGGTTTTTTCAGCACCGCCATTTGTGTCAGGGTCTGGAAATTTGGGAACAGAAGATAGTGAATTAGCCGTTGTTTTTTCAGCCAGAATTATCTCTATTCCCGAACCTACATCTATTTTGAGCTTACTTGCTGTCGGCACTTTCGGCGTAGTATCAGCACTTAAACGCCAGCAATCACTACAATTGACTAAACAGAAACACGCAAAAGCTTCGTAATATCGAAATAGAGACGTTGCTATGCCACGTCTCTCAAAAGCTTTATGCTGATGGAAGCTAGTTCTTGCTCCTATGAGGTTCGTAGCAAAATGCCGTGGTTTGTCAAGATAGAGTCTGGTCAAGTCGATAAAACCATTTTTGATCAATACGTACCCGCCCACAAAGCCTTCGTGCAAGATTTAATTGCCAAAGGGCATCAAGCTAAAACAGGCTATTGGGCAAAAATGGGCGGCGGGATGTTATTGTTTGAAGCCGCTTCTCTGGAGGAAGCCCAAGCCATAATAGCCCTTGACCCCTTAGTACAAAACGGTTGTGTCAACTACCAGCTTTACGAATGGAAAATTATTGTCGAGTAGGAAAAACTTACCGGTTTTTACTGTAAGATTTAATTAGACCTGGATCTATGCAGATGCAACACCTAAATCTTGTCAGAACCGGAAGGTGGCAGCAATACAGAATGCTTGTGGTAGGCGTAGTCTCCGGGTCACCCTATTTTTTAGATAGAAACCATTAATATTAGCAACCCCTGGTTTTGGATATCCGACTTTATCAAATACTAACCTGGCGAATAGAGAATAGTATTTGAATAGATCACACTTACTGACTTTTCGTGTTACTATTTTATTAGACCTGGATCTATGCGACTGCAACGCCTAAACCTTGTCAGAACCGGAAGGTGGCAGCAACACGGGATGCTTGTAGTAGGCGTAGTCTCCGGGTCGCCCTATTTTGTAGGAGCGATCAGCAGCGATGCCTGGTTTTGGAGATATTGTACAAAAAGCTTTTTACCTCGGTGTTGGCTTGGCTTCTTACGCAGGTGAGAAAGCAGGAGGGAAATTAGCCGAACTGCGATCGCAAGTCCAAAAACTGGCAGATGAAATGGTAGCGCGGGGCGAAATGAACACAGAAGAAGCCCGCCGCTTCGTCGAAGATATGATGACGCAAGCGCAACAGCCGCCAAGTCCTGCTGACACCGCAGAAAAAACAACACCTTCTGAACCTCGTCGCATCGAAATCCTAGAGGAAGATGAAGCGCCAACTGTAAAAGAGACAGCAACTGAAAATGTGGATGGCTTGCGTGACCAAGTACTAAAACTGCAAGAAGAGTTAAAAAAACTGCAACGCGATTCATAAACAGCAGGTTTAACCTTCCCACCCAGCGTAAATAGTACATAGGAGTTACTGCAAAACCCAAGAAATTGATCACATACATTGCCTAGAATGGATTAATGTACTGCAATTTTGGTGGTTCTTAGCATCCTAATTTTATAGCCAGTAAGAGCGTCAAATTTATGGAAGAATGGCAAAAAGATTTAATGGGAATCGTGGAAATAGTGGCTGAGGAAGTAGAAAACTTCTTTCAAGGAATGAATGACATGGTTGATAGCTTTTTTGACCTTACAGAAGAATTGACGGAACAAGTACAAAATAACATCGCCGCTGAAGTAGAACAATACTTAGAAGAGATATCTGCACCCTTCTTAGAAATGTATTGGGAACTAGAAGATATAGTTGCAGATACAGATCCTGGTTTTCCTTATTCAGTAGAACCTACACCCGACCAAAATTCGGCTTGCATAGGTTGTACAAACTACCACGGTCAAGTTTATAGTGGTAATTTATTAGTCTGTGCCATGCATCCCCACGGTTGGGATGATCATAACTGTCCTGACTGGGAACAAGAGTAGTACACAAGGCAAAGTTTGATCAGCTTTTAGCCTATTTTTAGATGGTAACTAGATTTAAGCGGCGCTGTACTATGGTTGAGGTAACAAATGACTAATGACAAAGGACTAAGGACTAATGACGCATGATACATCAGAAGTAAAGTATGGTGAACGCAATATTGCAGAAGGTAATTTAATTACCTTTCCTAATCCGCGAGTGGGCAGACGATATGATATCAACATAACTCTGCCAGAATTTACCTGTAAGTGTCCGTTTTCCGGCTATCCTGACTTTGCCACAATTCATATTACCTACATACCAAATGAACGGGTAGTAGAATTAAAAGCCCTCAAGCTTTACATTAACAGTTACCGCGATCGCTATATCTCCCACGAAGAATCTGCCAATCAAATTTTAGATGATATGGTTGCAGCTTGTGATCCGCTAGAAATTACCGTTAAAGCAGATTTTGCTCCCCGTGGAAACGTGCATACAGTTATTGAAGTACGGCACCAAAAAGCACCAGCAAATTAAACCCCTGACAGATAAATAACAACGCTTCTGTATTTATATCAAGCCATCATAGTAGTTTTGTTTTAAACCAGAATGTGACAAATACAGAATGTAAGGGTGCAATAACTTGCACCCTTACAGATAATTGAGATATTGCCAAGAAGATTCAAGAAATTTATCAGCTATTAACGACGACGACGGCGGCGTAACTTCAGCATTCCTAATGCACCTAAACCTAAAATTGGCAGTGTAGCGGAAGGTTCTGGTACAGCCGCTGTTTTGAAATTGTCTTTACCAAAGTCAACAACAAACATCGCATCGTTATAGTCTTTATCGCCACCGTTGCGTAAATCTTCAAAACCCATCATCAAGTAATTACCAATTTTCCATGCCATTAAGTGTTGTAAACCATCAGGGTTTAAAGACGCATCGGCACCATAAATATCGCCATTTTTCGGTGTTTGGCTATAGCCGTCAGCTTTGAGTAAGAAATTCAGCTGTGTACCAGCTTTGAAACTACCCAAATCTACAAAATCACCGCTATCCAATACACCATCTTTCTCTCCTATTTCGCACTTATTTCTAGTGCTGTTACAAGAGATATTTTCAAAAGCCACACCTTTATCGTATTTCTCACCTCTAATGGCTTCGTACGCTAATTGGTTTTTGTAGGTAGCGCCTTCATTGAGGAACCAAACACGCACGTTGTGTTTTTGTGTCAGAAATAGTTGAGTAAAGTCTACTTTTTGTGCCTGAACTTTATCTGCGGAGATAGCTACACGTTCTTTCTGCACTAAAGCTTGGAACTGGGGAAGTATAGATAGAAAATTTGTATCCTCTGATCTATCTTTGACAGTGAGTCGCTTCATTGTACTCCAGTCACTCGCTTTGTTAGCTGCTTCTTGCGCCTGTACAGAATACTTGGCTGCATTGTCCGCAGTTAATTTAGCTTGATTTCTCGAATCTTGTGCATCTTTAACCAAATTATCGGCATTTTCAGTGGTAGTTTTTGCTTGTTCACTGGCTTTATTTCTGGCTTGTTCAGCTGTAGTGCGCTTAGTTGTAGCGTCATTTAGCTTACTATTTGCAGAGTTACACTTGCCTGTGGCATCATTCAGTTTGGTAGTAGCAGTCGTAAACTGAGTTTTTGCTTCACTCCACTTGGTATTCGCAGTATTAAAACTTGTAGTAGCGTTATTAACAGCTTGTTGTGCTAAATTTTTTTGCGCCTGAGTCTTAGCCGCTGCTAGGGTAGCTTTTGCATCAGTTAAAGCCTTGTTAGCCGCATCATAGACTGTTTTTGTATCAGTTAAAGTCTTGTTAGCCGCATCATAGACTGTTTTTGTATCAGTTAAAGTCTTGTTAGCCGCATCATAGGCTGCTTTTGATGCTATATAATCTGCATCTGCTTTTTGAAATGTCTGTTCAGCAGAATTTAATACTTTGATAGAATCTTGTTTTAATTTTGTAGCAGATTGCGTAGTTTTTGTCAGTGTATCTTCTGCTTTTTTGAGTGCATCTACGCTTTCTTTCGCTTTTTTAGCAGCCAATGGCGCTTCTTTAATGGCTTCTTGGATAGTAGTGACTTTTGTAGATGTAGTATTGGTAGTTGTTGCACTTGCTGAAGCCATACCGGAAAATGTGCAAGTTAAAGTAGCAGCAGCAATCAGCCCAAAGTGAATTTTATTCATGTCTGTCCTAAATATTGATACGCAATTAACTAAGTTTTGATTTCTGTCCATCAAGTAATGGAATCTCAATCATTAACTTGATAAACATTGGAAAACACTGGTTGTAGTGGAGCTACTTTTTTTCGGGTAAGTCATTTGTACCCCAAGAATATTTATAACGTCTATAGTTAAAATGTGTTTTTGTTAACTCTTTATAAACGAATGTTATAAGAGTTCATAAATAACATAAATTGACGCTAAATGTAATTTTAAATAGGTGTTTTTTATCCATATCTAGTGGAAATACATATAATCTTAGCTGGCGGCCTTGAGAAAATAATTTTCATCTCAGTAGTAATGAAATTATCATATTAATTAATCAAAACAACAGTAAATAAAAGTCTATACCTCTGATACCAGAAGATTTTTTATAAAGTAGATATCAAATAAAAGCTTACTCTAGCCCCTGAAAAAAGGAATTGTGAAAAAAATACTAGAGTAAATACATCAAAATTTAGGAGTTAGGAAAAGTTTGTGAGGTTTTATGGTTTCTCCCAGTAGAGCAACTGGCATTCAGAATTCAGAATTAGGTTCTATCCTGAACCAGCTAATTTATGACAATTAAAATCAGGTAGGCAATGCTGAAAAGTCGCTTAAAACATGATTTCTACATTGTGGATATTGCCCAACCTATGGTTATTGAGAATGGTGCAAGATATAAGATCATCTCTCTGCCTAGATTTGAGAACTAAATTAGGTACTTCACTTAATTGAGGCCTGGTTTATATGTATTGGGTTAGAAAATAAGAGAAATATCTATAAGTTTGTCTAGATGAAAGCCTGAGAAACAAGTATTGGCTGGAGTTTTAAGGATTTTAAATATGGCTCTTCATGACAAAAAAACATAAAAACTGAATAATTACAGTGAAAATACAGAGAAAATCACTATATTTATTCAGCCTTTAAACTTAATGTGCTTGTTTATTAAGTGGAGAAGTCTTTAGTTAAGACAATAACAAGTTAACCTCTACCCCACTGTTGCTGTTGACGGTGAATTCAGCCCATCCAAAATTTCCAACACTTCTTTTTCAAAAGCAACTTGAGCGCGATTAGTTTTACCACCTACATACAAGCGATCGCCTTTTTGCAATGCCCAAATTTGCGAGTGGGAGAAGTAACTCATCACAACACCTGCCATCAAAATGGCGAACCCGCCATAAACAATTGGGATGCCTGGGTCGCGTTTGATTTGTAAGCCTGTGGCACCAATAATTTCTAATATTTTTAAGTTTGTACCGTTGACTTCGGTTGCCATACCAGAACGCACCGTAGTAATTAGCTGACCTTTGGAGTCATAAATTAACATCATGCCTTGCAGGTCTTTGGCGATTAAAGACACACCCTCACTCAAATCTGGTTTAGTCGGGAGCCAAGTTCCCCAAAGCCTTCCTTGTTGAGGACTAGTATTCAACGTCGCCATTGGCAGTTGGAATACAGGACTATTATTAAATTGGAACCGGACACCAGAGATTCCCCAATCGGCTTGATAGAAAGTTACGCCACGATAACGCAGAGGTTGGTTAACAAAAATTGTCTTGCGGTCAACTTCTTTCCCGTCATTATCTAAAACAGACATATCTGAATAAAATTGGTCAATACTACCAGAGGGCGTATAGTCAATCCAAAAACGATTAACACGCACCGACCAATCTTTTAAGTGTTTAGTATTTGCCCAAGGGCCAGCATTCAGGATATTTTGTACCTGAAATGTATCGCCACTAGCAATCCTTTCTTGGGCGGTAAATCCCGTCATTGACCCCCAAATCCCCCCCAAAAGAATCGTGACAATGCCAATATGCACGATTATTGGGCCAATCCGTCCAACTATTCCTTTCCGGGCATAGAGGACATTATCTTTGTCTTGAAAAATTTTATAACGACGGTTTTGCAATAATGGCGTGAGCGAATTTAAAGAAGTTGTATCTAATTCTGCACTTAAAGCTAATTTTTGGAATTGTCTGGGTTCTTCGTAATATTTCCAACGTTGAGCAGCTTTTAAGGCTGGTAATTGACGAGTGAAAGTACAAGCAGTCAGACTACTACCAAACAAGATGAGTAATGCGTTAAACCACCAAGTATGATATACACGGTTTAACCCAATGATTAAGATGACCTTCCAAGTCAGAAAACCAAACAAAGCCGGGTGTTCTGGGTAGTTAGTGCGATAAAAACTTACTGGCTGATCTTGTTCGATTACAGTACCACTAACACTGAACAGAGCAATGATTAAGAATAAGGCGATCGCCAATTTTAAGTTTGTCAGTACAGGTAAAACCTCCTGACGCATAAAGCGCCAAGGTGCTGACAACCAACTTGATTCTGTGGACGCTGAATTATCTAAAGTCATGAGTTACAAACTGCCAAAAGGAATGCGAGAAATTAATGAAAAGACACCAAATCCTACCAAAAGCGCCCCGCTGACTGGGTTAATCCAACCAGACCAACGACGCAATTCCAGCAGTTTTTTGATCGCAGCGGTAAAAGTACCCGCCAAAATTAATGGTGCAACATATCCCGCTGTATAAGAAATTAACAAAACAGCGCCTAAAATTAAGTCTTGTGTGCTGGCAACCCAAGTTAATAAACTGGCTAAAACAGGTGTGCTACAAGGAGAAGCCACTAAGCCAAAAGTTAAGCCGATAGAATAAGAACGTACTCCCGGCGGTAAATCTGAAGAAATCCAATTAGTCTCGCCCAAAGAAGGAAATTGTATGGGCAATGCTTCGAGTAGGTTCAACCCCATAATAATGGCGATGATACTCACAATAATTGGCAAACCCACTCCGATTTGTCCGTAGACTTTGCCGACTAAACCAGCTATGATGCCCATACCAGCCAGGGTAGTTGCTAATCCCAAGGCAAACCAAGTTGACTGGGCTGCTGCTTGCAGGCGACTTTTCGCTTCATAGCCGCCGATATAGCCAATAGTAATGGGTAGCATCGACAACATACAGGGAGTCAGGCTAGTGAGTAAGCCAGCCAGAAAAATAATGCCGACACTCAACAAACTCAGGTGTGTGAGTTGGTTAGCAACTAGGTTGTTGGCAAATTGTTCGAGTGTGTAAATTTGAGTTTGTAAAGTCTCCAACATAAGATATTTTTAATGGGGAAATGCTTGATATGCTTGAATTTTAGCTTACTTCCCTAGATAGAAGAAAAGGCAAAGGAGCAGCGGCAAGAAAACTTACTGTGGTATTTTTACCTTGCCTATCTCTATGTTTAATTAAAATTTTGTAGTCAAAGTCAGAAAGTAATTTTTGGCTACATCATCATAATTACGGGTATTTAAAAGTAAATGGGATCTATAACACTACAACTCCATACTTAATCATTTCCTATTTTTCCTGAAATGAAGCTGACTGTTTTGGAGATTTAAGATCAATTAAAGTTTTGCCGACTGAGTGAGTGGTGCGATCGCTATAGCAGTCGTCAGATATGTGAGGACAATTTGAAAGCTTGAATGCCAGGAATAATCAGACTTTTTTCCTGCCTTCTGCCTTCTGCCTCCTGGCATATCATCCAACAGTAAGGACTTTTAACTCATTTCTGACCAACTCAGGAATTAGGGAAGGACGGTCGGCTACAGGAACTTCTGCTTCTTTTAATGCTGCTAATTTACTTTGGGCTGTACCAAAATTAGGATCACGGCCAATAACTGCGGCTAAAGTGCCAGTTTGTTGCCAATTTTTGACTGGTGGGACTTGTCTACCTGCAATGTAAGCAATTACTGGTTTATCGATCGCCTCCGTAATATATCGCGCTGCGGCTTCTTCGCTACCACCACCGGGTTGACCAACTAACACAATCGCTTCTGTATTTTCATCTTCATCAAGAATTTGCAGCCATTGTAAAAACGATGAACCGACAATTGCATCGCTACCAATACTGACACTAATTGATTGTCCCAAACCAGCTTTGGTTAATTCCCTGGCGACTTCGTAGGTCAAGGTGCTGCTGCGGCTGACAATTCCTACTGAACCAGGGGTATAAAATTCGCTGGGCTGAGTGCCTAACAGAATTTTTCCGGGGACGATAATCCCTGGACTGTTCGGCCCGACTATCAAGGTTTCACAAGCTTCGGCTTTGCGGAGTAGTTGCACCATATCTAATGGTGGCATTCCTGCCGAGATAATGATAATTTGGCGGATGTTAGAGGCGATCGCTTCTAAAGCCGCATCTAATACTTGGTAAGGGTGAACACAAATAATTGTTGTGTCAATTGTGCCAAACTGCGCCACCACTTCTTCAACTAAATCGAAGACTGGTAAATCGTATTGTGTTTGTCCACCGCAACCAGGATTCACACCAGCAACTAAATTTGTCCCATAAGCTTTCATTTGCACAATATTAGTTGCTGAGATAAATTCACTGAAGCCTTGGATAATAACTTTACTCTCTGGTGTTAAGTTCATAAAAAGTGTGAAGTATGAAATTTGAAATATCTAGACGCGTAGCGGCTTGCCGCAGACTAGTATGAAGTATGAAAATTAAATTTCAGCCTACCCTACGGGAACGCCGAGAGCGAACAGAATTCACACTTCATCATTTTCAGTCCTAGCCTTTAACCTTGACAGATTGATAAGTGGCTGGTTTGGCTAGACGAACAGCTTGCGCTACCGCTACATCTAAATCTTCTACCAATACAAGTTCACCTTGGTTTTCTAAGGTGGCTAATAAATCTTTAGCCACATTAAATTCCGCACCAGCCAATCGGACAACCAAATGAGGCACAGACAACTCCCGACGACTGCGGCTGCTATGAGTGCGTTCAGGCTCACTATGATGATCTTGAATAAATTTGGCAATGACTTGGGCGACGGCTTCGGCTTGGGGAATACTACCGAGGAGGTTAATCAGAATAACTTGAATGCTTTTATCAGCAGCAAGGAGATTCAGACCTTTAGTGAGGCGATCGCCAAAACTTGTAGGTAAAGTATCCGTCAACAAACCATGTCGCAGATTCAGCGGATGGCTTGGTTTACCACCAAGACTGGCGACTAAATCAAAGGTCGCCATAATCGAACCTGCACCATTACCTAAAATTCCGATTTTCCCTTGGCTTTCTCCAGCATTCCCGTCTTTCAACCTGTTGTTATGTTTATTGTTGCTGTGACGGGTGCTAATTTTTGCGGCTAATTCGGCCAATTCTGGATGACGACCAATGGCTCGTTCGTTAATGCTGACTTTACCATTGAGTGCCATTACTTCATCCACTGCATTGACTGCGAGGGGATTAATTTCTATTAAATCTAAATCTTTTTGGATAAATAACTCATACATCTTTTCCACAACATTGCTGACCGACTGCATCAGCGCACCTTGCAGACCCATTTTTAAAGCTAGTCGCCGCGCATAAAAAGGAGAAAATTCTTGTTCCACCACCACATACTGTAATTTCTCTCCGGCTGATTCCCAATCAATATTTGCTTCTGTACAACCTAAAAGTACTGGTCGGCAAACAGCGGTATCTAAAACTACTGCTAAATAAAATTCTTGTTTGCTATCATATCTAGTTTCTGCCAATAAAACTTCTGGTAACTCGCCCCAAATTGGCAAATTAAAAATAGTTTGGGCTGCGGCGATCGCATCAATAGTTGTTTCAACAATCCTGACTCCACCAGCGTGAATCCTCTCGCCTGCATACACTTGAGATTTGAGGACAATTGGATAGCGAATTTTTAAGCGTTTGAGATCTGTCGGATGATCTATCCTTTGAGAAGGCAAGACAGGAATACCTATATTCCCAAACCATTCTTTAACTTGATATTCTAATAAATCCATTGTTATGCACCTTGTTTTGCCACTACCAAAAGTATTTTTGTGGTACCGTTGTTTATTTTTTACAGCAGCATAATTGCAGAATTAAGTCTAGTTCATCTGTATACATTTATTTTTGATGGATCAATTCTATCGAATTCAGCAAATGCCGCAAATGAATCTCTAGCATCAACCTATAGAACTAAATTTATATAATGTGATCAATCTGCTCAGTGAAATTGACAGCATATAACAAAATTAGGCGTTGTGTCAAAAACACTGGCTGAGTATTTTTTCATAAATTGAGCTATTTTTGTAACCAATACAACATTCAGACTTGACTTATCAACCGACGGCACTAATAGGGCGATCGCTGTTGCTGGTTCCTGATACTTGAGGCTGTTAACAAATAATTGAAGAGTGTGTTAAACATTAAGCACACAGTATTTATTTGGCACAAAAAACTATATTTAAAGGGGAAAATTTTATTATTCCCATTTTTTGATTTTTAATTACTTCTGTTCTCAAGATAATTTAGAAGTCAAGATACAAAATTAAGTATAAATTCTGTACTAATAGGGAATGAATACAAAGTGAAAGACCTTGCTAAATTGCCAATTTATTGGTCTAAAATTAGTCGCAGGGATAAATTACCTACTAATTAATTCTGATTGGTAAATTCTGACTGCTAGATTTTGATTCCAAGCCGAATTCGTAAATTCGCGCAGGTAAAAACAGATATTCATAAAAATACGAATAATCACTGATATTAGATTTCGCCAGAACAGTCAAAATCTATGTTAGAACGTTGGTCTATTTTATTTTTGGTTGTGGTTGGTTAAATTGTGCATCTGGATTCAAAAAACCCAAGCGACTCATTTATTTCGTTCAAAGATAAAAAAACAATTATAGATAATCAGCGGGAACGCTCTATGAAAGTAGCAGTCCAGCAGGAAGATTTACAGCTGTTAGCCAGAACTTTGCAAGAACAACTTCTGACACAAGTTCCATCGGGTAAAGTCTTCCAAATTAGGTGTGCTGTCAACAAAGACGAGTTGATGATTCTGATTCAACATCCAGCCGGTATGATAGTT
The DNA here is from genome assembly GCF_015207705.1 of Nostoc sp. LEGE 06077. Classification (GTDB taxonomy): domain Bacteria; phylum Cyanobacteriota; class Cyanobacteriia; order Cyanobacteriales; family Nostocaceae; genus Nostoc_B. The sequence continues at coordinate 2,396 of NZ_JADEWI010000044.1, read as the reverse complement.
GACATCGAACAAGTATTTGCAGTGCTTGAGGATACACTCCAGTCCCTACCAACCTACAGGGAGCAACGGATACAATGTTTTCTCAGACTGACCAGTGAAAAACTTCCCTATGCCAAGCGTTTAATCACTATTAAGCAAAAAGAAGAAGACTTGGGGATTTGGGAAATTGGGAATACAGAAGACTTTGGTGATTCTGCTTCATTTCCAGCCAGGGACTCATTTTCTGGGGCTACAAATATCAATTCGGCATTTATTGCAGAAATTTTAGAAGAGCCAGAAGCCGAAACACCTTATGATCCCCTAGAGGATGCACCAGATTTAAGTACAACTCATCGCAAACGTTTGTTAGTCGTCTCGCCGCTGTGGCTGGGTGCAGGTTTGCTAGTGATGATTGTTTTTGGGGTAGGTGGTTATTTACTAACTCGGCCTTGTGTGATGTTTGAGTGCAAAGAGATAGAAACTGCGGAGCAACTCAAAACGGAATCGAGACAAATGATGAATCGTGCTAAGTCAGAAAATGAATTAGTCAGAGTCAAACAACAACTAGAGACGACTAGCGCTGCATTGAATGTTATTCCTCATTGGTCTCCTCGTCACCAACAAGCCGAAGAACTCAAAACTAGCTTGGCTACACAGTCAGACAAAATTAACCAAGTGGTGACAGCTTTGCAAGCAGGTGCGGCGGCTGAACAAAAAGACCAAACAACCACAAGTAGTTTAGAGGAATTACAAGCGAGACAACACCTATGGCGACAAGCTATCGTTCCATTAGAGACAGTCAATCCCAATAGCGAACTTTATAATTTCATCCAGCCCAAATTACTGAAGTATCGAATTAATTTGCAAACTGTTAATAAGCAGTTACTTGCTCAAGAACAATGGCTGAAAAAACTGACAGCCGCTAAGGGGGTAGCTAGTGTAGCGATGAAGTGGCAAACTTCTGCTAAATCCTTAAGAGAATTGCAAAAGGTACAGTCTACTTGGCAAGTTGCAGTCAGCGCTTTGAGTATAATTCCTCAGACTAGTCCCGCTTATCCCCAAGCACAAAAGCTGTTAATTGAATATAGACCACAATTAGCTAGGTCACGCGATCGCGCTACCCTAGAACAATTAGCGGCGAAAAGCTACTTACAAGCACTTAGCATTGCTAAACAAGCCAAAGACTACGAAAAACTCAACCAATGGCAAGCCGCCGCCGCATATTGGGAACAAGCTGTACAAACAGCTAAAAATGTTTCCCAAGATAGCTTGTATTACACCCAAGCCCAAAGTTTAATTACACCTTATTCTGAAGGACTTAAGCAAGCGCAAGCCAAAGTCGAATTGATGAATACTTGGCAACAAACCCGCGTTGATTTAAATAAAACTTGTAATGCGGAAATTCGCATTTGCACTTTTACTTTAAATTACACCGGAATTATTGTTAAAACTACACCTGAATATGAACAAGCGATTCAAGGTGAGTTGTCAACAGCTAATCCGGAAAATCCAGATTCTACAACTAATACAAATAGTCACTGGCAAGTTTTGCAAGAAGCTCTCACCGTCATTAGTGAGAATGCTAACTTACCCATAGTGATCTATAATTCCCAAGGTCAAGAAATTTATGTCCGCACCTCTGGTGGTTGATTGAGTTACTTTTGCCAAGGAATAAAATTAGCAAATAAACACGATTTGGTAAAGTCTGTTAATCGTTTAGAACTAGGCCTTCAGTAGCCAATAATGTTGAGCAACTTCCTGGCGCGATCGCGGCTTATCATGATTAATGTCGTTTAATATTTTCAGTGTTTGAGTGAATGTTACCGAATTAGTCAATATTTCAATTATTCTCCTGCTTGTTGCCACTGGTGTAGCGCTACTATCACGTCGGTTACGAGTCCCTTATGTCACAGGTTTAGTGTTGGCTGGTCTACCCATCACTGAGTTATTGTCTCGTCGCATTGGTTTAGACCCATCCCTAGTTTTGAATCTTTTCCTGCCAATTCTCATCTTTGAAGCTGGCATCAATACAGATGTTAGTCGCCTACGCAGCACGTTTAAACCAATTGCCCTGTTGGCTGGGCCAGGAGCTGTGCTTTCCAGTGCGATTATTGCCATTCTCTTAAAATTTGTGCTGGGACTAACTTGGATACCTGCTTTATTTGTAGCAGTGATTTTAGCAAACACTGATACGGTTTCAATGATTGCTGTCTTTAAAGAAATACCAGTACCCTCTCGGCTTTCTACCATTGTTGAAGGAGAAACCCTGTTCAATGATGCAGCTGCCTTAAGAACTCTTGCATAAATATTTTCTGGTATAATGAAGGGTTATTTTCTTTTAGGTTAGAGAAGTTAAAATAGCCACAATTTACAAAGTTTCTAATATTAACTATTGCTGGAGAATCTTTACCTAAAAA
>NZ_JADEWI010000043.1 GCF_015207705.1 Nostoc sp. LEGE 06077 | reverse complement strand
CTCCAATATTGAATGACCATTAAAACTTGGTCTTCAATAACTAATTTAGGACTGCGACCAGGCTTCTTTTTGTTTTGAGCATCAGCTTTAACTACATCAACCATTAATTCAAAAGTTTTACGGCTTACTCCAGTCATTCGCTTAAATTTTTTTGCAGTAAGCTGTTTGGCTTTCTCTATTTTCACGGCTCCTCAAAGTCCTAATCGCAAATTGCCAAGCCTCTAATTTTACCACAAAACATTTTTGCAAGCGTTCTAAGGGCAGAATTTTCTGACTTTTAGCGCATTGTAATTATCTGTCGATTTGGGGCGATCGCAATCACACCCCATAATATATGCTGCACTAGCTTTTTTCTGGACTCAAGCGGCTGTAATATTAGCAACAGAAGATTCTGGGAGTAAATTCCATGAAAGGCAGCCTAACAGCGTGTATCTTGAAGTACTTAAAGTCACCGCCAGCGTTTCATTTTTTGAGCGCTAATCAGTTGTATTACTTACTGCTGTTATCTTCCACGCCTTTACTCATTGCTTCCTCAAATACAGTCTCATTTGCAGCACCACTGCAAATTGCTCAAGCAGCGCCAAGTGCTGCAATTAGTCGTCCAACGCTGAAAGTTGGCTCTCAAGGGGAACGTGTCTCGGAGTTGCAAGCCGCACTCAAGCTTTTGGGCTTTTACTCAGGGACGGTGGATGGAGTTTATAACGAAAATACAGCAAATGCGGTTTCTCGATTTAAGCAAGCAGTTGGCTTAAATCCTGATGGGGTTGCTGATGCGGCTACTTGGCAAAAACTGTTTCCGCAAGAACCAGCATCTACATCTAACACGGCTGCGTCTTTGTCTAGCAACTCTGTCGCTAAACCGGAACCAAGACCGGCTAATCCCAAAACTCGCGCCACCCAAGTACCAACACTCGCACCAGAACCAAGACCCGTTAACAGAAAAACGCCAACAACTCAGCGAAAAACTCCAGCACGTCCATCAAAGATTACCTTTCGCCAGGTTCCTGGTATTCAGTACACCGCCGAAGGATATCCCATTTTGCGCTTAGGTATGAGTGGTGAAGATGTCCTCACGTTGCAAAAACAATTACAAAAGTTCGGTTTTTTGAGTGGGGGAATAGATGGTGATTTTGGCCGCACTACCGAAACAGCAGTTAAGGCATTGCAAAGGCGCTATGGTTTAGAAGAGGATGGTGTAGCTGGTGGTGCTACTTGGGACATTCTCTTGCGGCGATCGCCTGGGCAACGATAGGCTAATACGAAGTTATCCCAGTTCTCAGTAGAGATGGATGTATGGCATCTCTACTAAATTCATCTGATGGAAGTCATACCTGCTGTATATGAAACACTTTTTATTAACTTGGCTGGCTACTGCGGTGGCTTTACTGATTACCTCTAGAATTGTAGATGGTTTCATTGTCAATAATTTTGTTGCCGCTTTGGTTGCAGTATTTATTATTGGATTAGTCAATGCTTTTGTCAGACCAATTTTGCGGCTTTTGGCATTTCCCATTACCTTACTGACTTTTGGGTTATTTACATTTGTGATTAATGCTTTATCCCTGTGGTTAGCCAGTGCTATCACTCCTGGTACTGGTTTTGAGATTAAAGGCTTTTTACCAGCTTTGCTTGGGTCTATTGTGCTATCAATCGTGTCGAGTTTGATTAATTATTTTCTCAGAGTCGTTGAGTAGGATTAAATATTATTAATCATGGCTGTAATTCTTCAGCCACAGCTACAGTTACTACCCCAGGTAGTCCTGATAAGCGGAAAATATTTTTAGGAACCAATAACTCAGCTTCCAGTCCCCCCTTTTTAGCAGCAGCCAAAATCGCCGCAGCTTCTGCAACACTAGGTGTTCCTGTTGCTCTGGTGATGGTGGCGGATGGGTTGGGAACTGTGATAGTAGACAACTTTTCTGCGGAAAATGTTTGCAATAGCCAATTACGGAGATAGCAAAGTTCTACTAAAGCACTATCTGAGGCTTTTGTATCGATGGTAGCAATCCCGGCGATCGCTCTTTCGTCAAGTAAATTTTTTTGAAATACTTCTTCAATAGCTATTGCAATCAACTGTGAAGCACTACCTCGTTTAAAGCCAACACCCACCCACAAATTTCGTGGGTAGTTAGAATCTGGTTCGTTTAATGTTGTAGTTGAGTTAGTCAGCAATCCCCGATGATATGAGTTTTGTTAATGGTCGTTGATTGCCACACCTAAAATTGATCGATAGAATACTGTTCCCAGAAATTAAAAACTATATATTGATCATGTCTAGCACAGTAGGAAGCACCAAGAGAGAGAATAGGCAAAAATATTAGGTTATTTCTTAATATTTTGCTTCATTATTACTGTGAAGCATAAATTTTCGCTTGTGCTTTACCTTGGTGTTTCAATTTCTTTCTTCTCTGTCGCAGTTGGCGCAAAATAGCTGCGATGGAGTTTTGCTTTTTCGGTAATTTAACTACTGATTGAGATACAGTTTTTCTACTATCTAAGTAAATACTGTAGATTTAAAATTTTGTCAAGTTAGTTATCTCCGGGCAAAAATCCCAGAAGCATAAAAAAATCTTGAGCATAGAAGCTTGCGTCTTGTCATAAGTCATCCCTCGAAACTCTCTATATAAACTGAGTTTTAGGGTAGGCGATCGCATTTATTATGCTAATAATAAGCCGATGGCGCGATTTTTTGCCATGATTTGGGCATAAGCATTTGCAAATTTGGATACAGGTTTGAGGGACAGCAACAGTATTTTATTGCTGTCCCTCAAATGTTTAGATGTAGTTGAGTTTTATGTTCCCGGACGAGAGCGAAGATGATCAGGTATATGATGGCGATCGCCTAATATTTCTAACAAAGGGCCATGAACGTCAAATTTTACCATACTTACTGACGCGACCAAAATATTCACCCGATAGCGATAGCGTCCCAAATCAATTCCCAGTAAACTGCAAAGCAGAATCCGAATTGTGGCTTTATGGGCAACTACTAAAACATTACCTTGAGGATGTTTTTCTTGAATTTCAGCAATTACAGGCATCGCCCGGTTAGCAATATCTACCGCCGTTTCTCCACCAATGGGTGCATTCCAAGCGGGTTCTGTCAACCATTTGATATAGTTTTGGGCGTAATTTTCTTGAACAAACGATTTACTCTTAGTTTCCCATTCGCCGTAACTACCTTCTCTGAGTCCGTCACGCAACTGCATATCCATACCAATAGCATCACAAAATGGCTTGGCAGTTGCAATTGTGCGCTTCATCGGGCTAACATAAACAGCTTCCCACTTCAATTCTTGATAAACATCGGCAAAACTCTTTGCCATCTGCATCCCTTCTGTTGTTAACTCCGCATTAGTTTCACCGCAGAAATTACCGCTTTGACTATAAGTAGTTTCTCCATGTCGCAGTAAATATAAATTGAGTGTCATAGCTTTTATGGCAATTGGGATCAAGGAGTTTATGCAAAAATAAAATACCATTAATCTTGCAATTGAGAATGTGCCACTAGGACAAAGTGATCAACTTCACAAAAGCTTGGCTGAATTTAATACTGATGTGTTCGGTAATTGCTAGTCTGGGAACTCTCAAAGAAGTGTTTTGGGTTAGGCAGTAAAAATTTTTCCTCAAAATCAAGATTGTGAAATTGAATCAGAACCTTCAAAAATAGTTGGAATAGCTATCACCACCAACATGATTAAGTTAGCAAACCAAAACAACCCAACAACGACAAAACCCACTAATGTTAAATAGGAAAATTTTAATTGCGTGAATCCGTCTAGCAGTTGCCATAACCGAAAAGCTGTATAGAAAAAACCAATAGGTACAACAATGCTTGGCACTAACCACCTACTAAAGACGCGTTCACTGATGAGTTGTACGGCGACAATCAACAGATAACTCCCCCAGAATACCCATGAAGATGGTTGACTCCAATCCAGAGCTAATAAGCATATCGGTAACAAAACTCCAGTAACTAAAGCTAACTTGACCCACCATCTCAGGAATTGCCATTGCTTCTGGTTAAATCCAATTTCTGGAGTAAAGGGTAAACCTCCAGCTTTCACACTAAAACCATAGCCAAGAGCTAGACAGGTTGCAATCAAAATAAACAGCGTCAGAATTAATCCATTATTAACTGTCATCTGCTAGAGAATCCTAATTCTTGTACTCTTAGTTTCAGAAGTGATAAATCTAATTAACATTATCATAGTCAGGTAAAATAACTTCTACTTCCCGGAGTATTTTCACTGTATAACCAGTTAAACCTACTAACAGCAAGCCGATAGAAGATAGAACATACATGAGTACCATACCTGAGCCTTTTCCCGTACCTACTAGATTGTGAAATAAAGGTTCTAAACTACCGCCTTGCATCATAGCAGGCTCAAAAATATGATCTGCGAGTGGCCCAGCAATTAAGTTAGCGCCAGCAGAAGCCACCAGAAGAATCATTGATTGACTGGCAAACACACGCCCCTGAATTTCGGGTTTCACCTTAGTTAGCCAGATAGCATCAATAGAACTTCCTAACAAGGGAAAATGTAAAGATGAGCATAACTGCGCTGGCATCCAAATCAAAGGTATACGACCCAAACCGAATATAATTTTGCTGAGGCCAGCGCCTACCATACCCAGCAATACTCCATAAATACGCGGTTGCTTGTTACTCCATATATTAATGACTAAGACACCTAAAATACCGCCAATTCCAGAAACTAAGAATAAACTACCTAATAGTTTTGTATCATCTCCAGAAATTTCTAGGATCATTGGTTTATAAACAGCTTCACCGATATCATGAATAAACCAGAATATTGCAGTTAATGTTAATAAAATTAGTAGGCTAGGACGGGAAAATATATATTTAAAACCAAAATTAATATCATGCAAAATATTAGTGCGATCGCCTGTGATTGGTTTTGTCGTTTCAGGTTGGGGAATATGTGTGCGGATCACTGTAGCGATCGCTAAAAAGAAAGAAGTAATATCAATAATTAAAATCCCCACAAGTCCAATGATTCCATAAAGAATACCAGCTAGTGCCGGAGCAACAATAATTGCGCCATGACCTGCTAAAAAACCCAAACTACTCGCCTTGCTATATTCATGTTTGGCTACCATTTTCGATATTGATGCCGAGTAAGCAAGTTCTTGAAATTGTTCAAAAGTACATTTAACTGCAAAAGCTAAGTATAAATGCCATAGTTGCAGGTTATCAGTTAAATAAAGTAATAAAACTGTAAAAGTTACTATCCCGCCGGCTGCATCCCCCACTATCATCAACCACTTGCGATTCATCCGATCTACGATCGAACCAGCAATGGGAGTAATCAAAAGTTGTGGTATCTGTGCAAAAAAATGAAACAATGCTAAAGCTGTAGCTTGGTGTGTTATTTCCCATACCCAGATAGCAAAAGCAAAGGCAGTCATACTACTGCCAATCAGAGAAACCATCTGTCCAAGCCAGAGGATGATAAATTTTTGCATATTGTTGCCCAATCCCAGTAATTGCCTTATGGCTGGAAAGTGCTAAGTGCTGAGTAAAAATACCAGTTCCTAACCTCTAACTTAAATGTGCTTCACGCATAACATCTTTTTGTTTATTTTTCCGGTGACGATAGCGATACATCACAAAGCCAGTAATCAAAAGAATGGTAGGACTAAGACCAACAAAGACGTAAAGAATCCGGCTATTTAATCCCCAAAATGTCCCATAGTGTAAATATGTAAAGGCAGAGAATACCTTGTCTGCAAGTGGGAATTTTAGACTATTGACTACACGCAATACTTCGCCACTATATTGATCTAAGTACACTCCGCTTTCGCCATAAAATATTTCGTGATTTTGACGTTTGCGGATGTAAACTGCATCTTCTGGTTTACTGGGAATGCTCAGGGAAAAGGTCTTGGCATCAGGAAAAACATTATTGGAAATTTGCAGCAGTTGAGATGGCTTTAAAGGAGTTTGATTAGCAATAGGTTGAGAAGTCACTTCCGGTAGTTCAGCAGTAAAAGTGACTGCATAAATTAGCGGATATGACCAATCAGAAAAGTTCCAACAAAAACCTGTAAAAGCAGTAAAAGCCAGAAAGATGGACGTAACAATTCCTGCTACCTTGTGAATATCAAAATTAAATCGTTTAGGATGACCATCCCACTTGATTTTGAATCCAGGAATCAGCTTGCGCCAACCAGGCCATAATATTAATCCTGTGATGCACAAAATAAATAACAATAACCCGCTAATACCAACTAAAATTTCACCATTTCTACCTAGTAAAAGACCATAGTGAAGTCTCAGAACAATTCTTTCAAAACTAGAGTCAGATTCATTTTGACCTAGAATTGCACCCGTATAAGGATGAATAAATATCCGAGTTAGTTGATTAGCGGCATCAAAAAAACCTACTTCGTAAGGCGAATTAGCAGTAACAGGGAACCTAAGACTGTCTAATTTGAGATCGGGACGATTAGCATTCGCAGACTTAGCTGTTTCTACCACAGCATCAAGAGAAATTATTTGTTGCTGAGGTACTATAGAGCCAACTTGCTGGGTAATGAGAAACTGTGCCATCTCAGGCTTAAATACTAATAAACTACCTGTCAAACCGACAAAAGCTATTAGTATTCCTATAGCTAAACCGATATAGCGATGGAGAATAAAAGCTGTATCCCGGAATTTACGCGATCGCATCATAGATAAACTCCAACACATCTAAATGAGATAACTACTCATACAGGCCATCCTTGATCATTAGTCATCTGTATTTACAGATGACTAATGACAGTCTCAAAATTAGAGCTTGACTGAGACACTTCCTATAACTGTGAATGGTGCGCCAGGAGACAGTAAAAATCCGGCTGAATCATAGTAACGAGTATCAAATAGGTTCTTGAAGTTCAACCCAATTTGATAATTGTCTCGCTTATAGAAAATAGTTGCATCTGCTCTAACAAAGGAAGGAATTATAATGGTATTTGGTAAAGTAGCTTCTCTATCGCCGACAAAAAATACTCCCCCACCAAAACCTAATCCCCGTAAATTCCCTCTTTGAATCTCATAGGTAGTCCATAAACTAGCACTATTCCTGGGTGCGTTAACTAATCTATCGCCAACTGGTAAATTATTATCCTGAGTCACATAGGCATCGTTATGAGTATAAGAAGCGATCACATTCCATCCAGGTAAAATCTCTCCAGCTATGTCTAGTTCAATACCTCGGCTCTTGACTTCTCCAGCAGCAATCGAAAATGGAGATCCCAGATTATTCAAATCGCTAGTTGCTACATTATTTTTAGTAATCTCATAAGCTGAGAACGTCGCTGATAGCTTACCATCCAAAAACTCACCTTTAACCCCTACCTCATATTGTGTGCTGCTTTCAGGTTCTAGTGGTACTCCGCCCTCGGCTACGGCAAATTCATTTGGTCTAAATGCACGGGAATAACTACCGTAAAGAGATAGATTGGGGATTGGTTGATAAACTAAACCAATTCTTGGAGAAAATCTTTCATAATAACGCTCTGTAATTTCAGTCTCTGCGCCATTGATGATGTCAGGGTTAAATTCGTCTCTGAAATTAACAAAATCAAATCTTCCACCCAGTAATACTTTGAGATTAGGTAGTAATGCTACTTGATCTTGGAAGTAAACGCCGGCTCTATATGAATTACTTTCATCCTCAAATCCTTCTTCAAAAGTAGTTGGAATAGCTGCACCATATACCGGATTCAAAATATCTAAAGCTGGAACATTATAAGAAATCCGAAATGGATAACCAAAAACACTTCTACCCAATTCAAAGCCCAACAGTACTTCGTGTCCAATGGGGCCAGTTTTAAATTTACCGGTTAAGTCATTTTGCCAAGAATATTCTCTAGAATAATCACCTACTTGGTTATATCTTCTAGCCACAGTCCGACCATCCTCAGCAAAGGGATTTTCAAAATCTACTGGCTGAAAGTTGGAACGTGCTGTATCAACGATTTGGATAGAAACACCACTACGGAAGCGCCAATTTTCCGTAAAGCGATGGTCTAAGGCCACATTTATCCGATTGGCAAAGAGTTCATAGCGATCGCTTGGTTCACCAAAGTTAAAACTAATGGGTAAATCAAAGGATCTACTCACTGGTGGTAAACCTCGGTCGTAGGATTGGTTGAGGTTAACGTATTCATATTGCAAATCAACTGTGGTGCGATCGCTCAAATTGATACTCAGGCTAGGCGCAAAAGTATAAAGCTCTTTATAAGCAAAATCTCGGAATCCACCAGAGTTTTCGTAGGCAGCAATCAAGCGATAAAAAATATTATTCTCTTGATTCAGTGGCCCAGAAATATCTATTTCTGGTCGATAGTAATCATAGCTACCTACAGAAAATGTTGCCGAGTAATAAGGTTGGTTCAGGGGTTTTTTCGTAATGTAGTTGACAATACCCCCAGGCTCTAGTTGACCATACAGCACCGAAGCTGGGCCTTTGAGAACCTCAACCCTATCTATGGTCGCAGTGTCAGTAAATCCGGTGAAATTATCTTGTCTAAAACCATTTCTCAGGTTGGCATTAGTATTAAATCCCCGAATGGTATAAGTATCAGTGCCAGCGTAATCTGTGTTGACTGTGACACCGCTGACGTTACGCAATACGTCTGCAACCCGTTGGACTTTTTGATCCTCAATTACTTGGCGAGGAATTACCTGAATTGCTTGGGGAATTTCGAGCAGAGGCGTATCGGTTTTAGTTGCAGTGCTGGCATCGGGAACTTTATATCCTGAATCTTGTGAACCTGTCACCACCAATTCAATCGGTTCGTCAGTTTGCGCTGTTGGCTGTTCTGGTAGTGTTTCACTAGTAGGCTGTTCTGGTTGCGGTAGTGAGGTTGAAGGTTGTGTTGGCGGTGTTTCACTGGTTGGCTGTTCTGGTTGGGGTGTAGAGGCGACAACTGGTACAAGGCTAAAAATTAAACCTTCATCCCCATCAAACAACTCAACTGTTGGTAAACTGACTTCTCCTGTAACGATGACTTGGATACTATTTGCATCTTTATTAGTAACGCTGACTTCTGTAATCCCAGTAACTGGCTTTTCTTGCCGGAATATATTGTTGTTGGGTAAACGTAATTGAGCATTAGGAATATCAGCAATATAGCTATTGCCTGACTGACTATTCAATACTTGCAGTTGATCCCCTTTAGTTGTTTCTAAAATGATCTCTACACCTTTGTCTGTAGAATTCACCTTAACTGCTGTCACTTCTATGATTGCTGCTGGTTTGGCAGAATCTGGTGTAGAGGACTGTGCTAGTAAAGAAGCACTTGTGTGTTGTGTGTCTTTTACTTGTTCTCCCAGAGTCGGATTTCCACCCAATACACAAATAGAACTGGTCAATAACGAAATTTGTAGAATTTGACGTAGCTTCATTTCTAGCTTCACACCTAATTGAGAATTAACAGCAGTAGTTTAGAAAAATAGGAGAGGATCAGACGAAAATTATTATCATTAATTTAGTTTTACAGCTTATTGATAATAATCTTCATAAAATTTTTCTAATTTTATTGAGAAATTTTCTCTATTTAAGCAGGAATACACCCATTTTTTGTAAGATTACATACAAAAACTTGATTGAAAATGGCGATCGCCAAATGACGGAATATAAGTAAAAAAACTTTTTTCTTCAAGGGTTTCCTGGAAGTAAACAATAGTTTTTGCGGTCACACACTACTGAGAGTGGTGATCCGGTGTCAACGCTGAGAATTACAGCTATTGCTGATTTTCCACCATATATAACAACTGAGAAGCCGCGATAAGGTTTATCTTACTTTATTGAGAATTATTTGTGAAGTAGATATTGATAATTTACTAGAAAGGTACTAAAGTAATTGAAGGAATTGAGAAAGACTTTCAATAATCTCTGCTAATAAACAAATGAGCATTCATATAAATGATGCTTATGATTAGCAAGAATCAATGATATAGCTAGAATTTCGACCACAAGTTATCTGCATCTGCGATTCCTGATTCCGCATTAAAGAAGGTTGCATCCCTATGCCAGAAAGTACAACAGATCTGCCTGAGAATTGCCAAAAAATCTCAATTGCAAAATGTTCAACATTAGTTGATATTCTGCGGTATAGAAGTAACAAACAAGCAACTACACAGGCTTTCACCTTTCTGCAAGATGGCGAAACGCAGATAGCAACGCTGACTTACCAAGAGTTAGATCGGCAAAGTTGTGCGATCGCCTCGCAACTGCAAACATTAGGTTTAAGTGGAGAGCGTGCATTACTACTTTACCCACCGGGAATAGATTACTTACCAGCCTTCTTTGGGTGTTTATATGCCGGAATGGTAGCAGTCCCAGCTTATCCACCACGCAACCAACGCAACACCCCTAGAATCTTGGCAATTTTACAAGATGCTCAACCAAAAGTTATCCTGACTACAACAGCAATTCTGACTCAATTACAGTCTTTACTGGCCGATAAATTTGCTATAGATAATATCCTCTGGCTAACTACCGACAACCTCGCACCAGGTATAGAAGAAGCTTGGCAAGAGCCGACAATAAATATAGATACTCTGGCATTTCTGCAATATACTTCCGGTTCCACTGGCACACCCAAAGGTGTCATGCTTACTCATGGCAACTTGCTACACAATGCTGAGGTGACGCGCCAATATATGGAACATACCTCTAGTAGTAAGTTTGTGACTTGGCTGCCTGTTTATCATGATATGGGATTGATTGGTGGCGTATTGCAACCTTTGTATGGTGGTTTTCTTTGTATTATGATGCCACCGGCCGCCTTTCTCCAGAGGCCTTACCGTTGGTTACAGACGATTTCTAGTTATAGAGGAACTACCAGCGGCGCGCCTAACTTTGCTTATGAATTGTGCATTGAAAAAATTACGCCAGAACAACGTGCAACCCTAGATTTAAGTAGCTGGAATGTGGCGTTTAATGGTGCTGAACCCATTCGCCACGAGACTCTAGAAAAGTTTGCCGCCACCTTTGCTGAATGTGGGTTCCGTCCAGAAGCTTTTTATCCTTGCTATGGTATGGCGGAAGCAACTTTGATGGTATCTGGCAGCGTCAAATCTGCGTTAGTGCGGAGTTTATCTCTGCAAAAAAGCGATTTAGAAGGCAATCATGTCATAGATGCAGTTACTCATACAGATAGCTCCACAACATTAGTTAGCTGTGGTCGAGTTGTACCACAACAGCAGATTGTGATTGCTAACCCAGAAACCTTCACTAGTCGTCATCCCGATGAAGTGGGAGAAATTTGGGTATCTGGGCCTAGCGTTGGTCATGGCTACTGGAATCGTCCAGAAGAAACAGAACAAACTTTCCATGCCTATTTGCAAGACACAAAAGAGGGGCCATTTTTGCGGACTGGAGACTTAGGCTTTCTGCACAATGGGGAACTTTTCATTACTGGTCGAGCGAAAGATTTGATTATCATCAGAGGACGCAACCTTTACCCACAAGATATAGAACTGACAGCAGAACGTAGTCATTTCTCATTGCGTATTGGAAGTAATGCCGCTTTTGCTGTCGAAGTAGACAACGAAGAACGGTTAGTAGTGGTGCAAGAGTTAGAATTTCGCGCCAAACCAAATCTAGAAGAAGTGACAATGGCAATTCGTCAGGCTGTGGCGCAAGAACATGAAATCCAAATTTATGCAGTTATTTTAATTAAAGCTGGTACTATTCCCAAAACTTCTAGTGGTAAAATTCAACGCCGCGCTTGTAAAGCAGAGTTTCTGGCAAATACTTTGCAGGTAGTCAATCAGAGTATTTTAGATAGTAGGGAAGATTTATCTGTGCAGAAACCTGCACCCTTACACCTCTATAGACTTCATGATATAACCTCATACTTGCAAGAATTAATTGCCAAAGCCTTAAAAATCCCAGTTCACAAATTACCACTTCAACAACCCCTCACAACTTTGGGACTGGATTCTTTGATAGCTTTTGACCTCAAAAATCAAATTGAGGTAGATTTTGGGGTGAGCGTATCTATCAATGACCTTTTGCAAGATGCCAGTATTGAGTATCTAGCACAGCAAATTGTGGCTGAGGCGAAAGATATTACCCCAAAACAGTTGGAACTCCAGCCAATTCCTCGTGAAGAAAAATTACCCTTGTGTTTGGCGCAAGAACGGTTGTGGTTCTTAGAGCAATTAGAACCAGGGAATCCATTTTATAATGTAGCGATCGCCATTCAACTCAATGGCAAACTCAACATTACAGTTCTCCAGCAAAGTCTCAATGAAATTGTCCAGCGTCACGAAAGCTTACGCACCAGTTTTACATCTGTAGCCGGACAACCTATACAAATAATCCATCCTAGGTTAAATGTGCAACTAGCCATTGAAGACTGCACTATCTGGAAATCTACAGAAATTCTCATCCAGGAAGAAACCCAAACACCCTTTGACTTATCTCAAGCGCCATTGCTACGGGCGAAACTTTTGTGTCTATCAGCCAATCAACATCTGCTACTGTTAACCACACACCATATTATTTCTGATGGTTGGTCAGTGGGCGTTCTCATCCAAGAACTAGCCACAGTGTATCAAGCCTTACTAAAAGGTAAACCTTCGCCTCTACCTCAACTACCTATCCAATACGCTGATTTTGCCTACTGGCAAAGACAATGGCTGCAACAAGAAGTTCTCAAAACCCAATTGAATTATTGGCAGCAGCAACTCAGCAACAGCACACCTTTATTAAAACTACCAACCGATAGACCTCGGCCTTCCGTTCAGACCTTCATCGGTAAAAAGCATACACTGACATTACCTCAAAATCTGAGTGCAGTCGTCAAAGACTTCAGTCAAAAAGAAGGCGTAACCGTCTTTATGACATTTTTAGCAACTTTTCAGACATTGCTACATTCTTTATCGCATCAAGAAGATATTATTGTTGGTTCTCCTGTCGCTGGGCGTAACCAGACCAAAACACAAGGATTAATTGGCTTTTTTATCAATACATTGGTACTGCGAACTAATTTGAGTGGAAATCCTACTTTTCGAGAGTTATTAGGCAGAGTCAAAAAAGTATCTATAGAAGGCTATGCCCATCAAGATGTACCTTTTGAAAAACTGGTAGAAGAGTTACAGCCAAAACGTAACCTCAGCTACAATCCCTTATTTCAGGTAATGTTTATTTTTCAAAATACAGGGATACCATCAATTGAACTTCCTGAATTAAATTGGCAACCACAAGAAGTAGATAGTGGTACATCAAAGTTTGATTTGAAATTGAGCATTTGGGAAAAAGCATCCGAATTTCAAGGTTCAATTGAATACCAAACAGATTTATTTAATGCCGCGACAATCAGCAGGATGGCAAATCATTTTGAACTATTACTGCAAACTATAGTGAATCAGCCAAATATCTGCTTACAAGAGTTAGCAGGTATTGTTGCAGAAATTGAAGAAAAACAATTAGCAACTATCAGTCTGCAAAAACTGAAATTGAGTAAAAGAACAGCAATTAATCAAGGTTAAAAACTTTCTCAAAATTATGATGATTTCCAATTCTAAAAAACCTAGCCTCAAAAGCTTAGGTATTAGCAAACGTCAAGCTATCACAGATTTAGTGCAAATCACACCCTTGATAGCTGAAAATTCTCTACCATTACTCATCCAAGCAAATGTTGAAGGCGTTAATTTAGTTGCTTGGGCGGCTAACAATCAAGAATTGATTAAAAAATCTTTACTCCAGTATGGGGGTATTCTATTTCGTAAATTTCAGGTGACAGAAATAGCGGAATTTCAGCAGTTTATTCGAGTAGTTGCGGGCGATTTATTAGAATATTGCGATCGCTCCTCACCTCGCAGTGCAATTCAAGGTAAAATTTACACATCTACAGACCATCCATCCAACCAAAAAATTCTACTGCACAGCGAAAATTCCTATGCTGCTAACTGGCCTTTAAAAATCTGCTTTTATTGTGTAAAACCAGCACAACAAGGAGGAGAAACACCCATCGCTGATATTCGCAAAATCTATCAAAGAATCTCTCCCGCAGTTCTCGAAAAGTTTGCTCAAAAACAAGTGATGTACGTCCGCAACTTTGGCGATGGATTTGGCTTACCTTGGCAAAATGTGTTTCAAACAAGCCAGCCAGAAAAAGTTGCAGAATTTTGTTACCAAAATCAGATAAAATTCAAATGGAAAGCAGAAAATCGACTCAGAACTTACTCTATCCGTCCTGCGATCGCTAAACACCCAATCACAGGTGAGAATGTTTGGTTCAATCATGCTTTATTTTTCCATATCTCTAGCTTAGAAACGAACATCCGTGAGTCGTTATTAGCAGAATTTGGTGAAGAGAATCTACCACACAATACTTATTATGGTGATGGTTCACCAATTGAACCAGAAATATTAGATGAAATTCGTGCGGCTTACCAGCAAGAAACAGTAATTTTTCCCTGGTTGACTGGAGATGTTTTGATGTTGGATAATATGCTCACTGCCCACGGAAGACAACCATTTTTCGGTAACAGAAAAGTAGTGGTTGGGATGGCAGAGCCATATAGTATAGATTATTAACTACTAAACACATAAGTTTCTCTTTGTTTACTCTCTGCGTCTCTGCGTGAAAAAATATTTTCCCATATTCATGAAAGAGAACGATTAATCAAGAATTTCTGCCAAATTATCTCACCAGATTAACAATGCTTGAAGAAATTCAGGGGTTTCAACTTTCGCCCCAACAAAAGTATTTATGGCAATTACAACAAACTGATAGCCAAATATATCAGGTTAAAGCTGCCGTTTCCATTGCCGGAAATCTTGATATTCAATTACTCAATAATGCTATAGAAACAGTTGTCAACCGACATGAAATTCTCCGCACTTATTATAAGTGCCTACCAGGGATGACAATTCCTGTGCAAATAATTACTGACTCTGCGGAGATTGCTTGGCAGCAAAATTATGACTTGAGTAACTATACAAGTGAGGCACAAAAAGAAAAATTACAACTCTTATTTCAAGAATTTAGTCAACAAGATTTCAACTTGGAGACTGGAGCCAGTTTACACTTATCTTTAATCACCTTATCTGATAGCCGATATATTTTATTCATCAGCTTACCTGGATTATCAGCAGATAGAGAAACTCTGAAGAATTTAATCAGAGAAATTAGCTACATTTATGCTGATAAATTTGATAATGATCCAGAAATAATGCAGTATGCTGACTTGGCAATGTGGCAGAATGAATTATTATCAGCGACAGACACAGAAACAGGTAGAGAATACTGGAATAAACAAGATTTTTCGGCTTTATCAGCCTTACATTTGCCTATCGAAAAAGAGAACATTTCAGAATTAGGATTTCAGCCGCAAACTCATACTTTCAGACTTGATGCTTATCTTGTAGCCCAACTAAAAAAACAGCATCAATCAGCATTAGCTAATTTCTTTTTGGCTTGCTGGAATATTTTGCTGTGGCGAATCACAGGACAAGATAACCTGGTTATTGGTGTAGCTACAAATGGACGAAAATATCAAGAACTAGAATCTAGTTTAGGGCTATTATCGAAATATCTGCCTGTCAAGTGCGAATTACCAGAAGATATAACTTTATCTTCACTTTTAAACGAGCTTAATCAAGCTATTAGTAAAAGTTATAATTATCAAGAATATTTTAGCGTCAACACATTAAAAGATGTAGCTGTAAATAACCAGTTTCTATTTCCCATTAGTTTTGAATATGATGAAATTAGAGATAAATATGATTTTGGAGATATATCATTTGCTATTGAACATTTAGAAGCTTGCCTTGATAACTACAAAATTAAACTAGCTTGTGTGCGTAGAGAAAATTTCATTGATATAGAAATTGCATATAATATTCACTATTTTGCAACGGCAGATATTCAACATTTAGCCAAACAATTACAAACATTAATTGAGAGTGCAATTTCTCAGTCTGAAGTAGCAATAAGTCGGTTACAAATTCTGAGTAACAGTGAAATTAAACTACTATCTGAGCTTAACAATACTCAACTAACTTATCCTGTCAATAAGTGCATTCATCATTTATTTGCAGAACAAGTAGCCAAGACTCCCGATAAAATTGCACTAGTCTTTGCTGGACAACAGCTTACCTATACAGAACTAAACCATCGTGCGAATCAAATTGCTCATTACTTGCAACAATTGGGTGTCGGTGCAGAGGTATTAGTCGGGTTGTGTGTGGAACGTTCTTTAGATATGGTCTTGGGTATCCTTGGTATTCTCAAGGCTGGTGGTGCTTACGTCCCCTTAGACCCTACATATCCCCAAGAACGTTTGGCGTATATGTTGCAGAACTCGCAACCGAAGGTCTTATTAACTAAAGAGTGTTTAATTAAAGAATTACCAGCACATACAGCCACAGTCGTTTACTTAGATGCAGAAAGCGATTTAATCGCCCAGCAATCAAGAGAGAATTTACAACAGACAACCATTGCGGCTAACTTAGCATATATAATTTACACTTCCGGCTCAACAGGTACACCCAAGGGAGTTAGAGTTACCCATGCTAATTTGTGCCACTATGTGCAGGCAATGCAAACAGCACTGGGTATTGTCCCGGCAGATAGATATTTACATACGGCATCAATTGCTTTTTCCTCTTCTGTCAGACAGTTGATTGTGCCTTTAACAAAGGGTGCAACTGTAGTAATTGCCACTTCCGAACAGCGCCAAGACCCCTTGATGTTGTTGGCAGAAATTCAGCAACAGCAGGTGACAGTTATTGATATCGTTCCCTCCTACTGGCGCAACTGTAATCATCTTTTGAGTAGTTTACAACCAGAGGTCAGAACCAAGCTTTTAGACAACAAATTACGCTTAATTGTCTCTGCTAGTGAACCTCTACTGTCAGATATTTGTACTCAATGGCGGTTTGGTTGGCAACACAAAGCCAGTTTGATCAATATGTTTGGTCAGACAGAGACCTGTGGTATAGTTGCAGTCAATCCAATAGCGATGGGCGAAGATGAACCGATCAAAATAGTCCCTCTTGGTCGTCCCATTGCCAACACCCAAATCTATATTTTGGATAAATATTTGCAACCTGTACCACTGGGTGTGGCTGGCGAACTATATATTGGTGGCTTAGGTATTGGTCAAGGTTATCTGCATCGCCCAGACTTGACAGCCGAAAGATTTATTCCCAACCCCTTCAGCCCAGAACCAGGAACTCGGCTATACAAAACTGGGGATTTAGGGCGTTATTTACCAGATGGGAGAGTTGAATTTATCGGACGTAGCGACCATCAAGTGAAAATTCGCGGCTTCCGTATCGAACTAGCAGAAATTGAAGCGGTGCTGTGTCAACATCCATCTGTGCGGGAAGCGGTAGTGATAGCTAGGGAAGACGTAGGAGAAAAAAGATTAGTTGCTTATTTAGTATCTAACGATCAGAGCCTTGAGAATAGCAACTTTAGTAATTGTCGTAGCTTTTTACAAGAGAGATTGCCTGATTATATGCTGCCTTCTAGCTTTGTGATGTTGGCGGCTTTACCCCTCACACCCAACGGAAAAGTCAACCGTCAAGCATTACCAGCACCAGAACAAGTACGACTACAAACACACCCCCAAAAAGCACCTCGCACTCCCATAGAAGAAGTAATAGCAGGAATTTGGGCGCAAATTCTGAGTGTTGTCCAAGTCAATATTGATGACAACTTCTTTGAATTGGGCGGTCATTCGTTGTTAGCTACTCAAATTGTTTCCCAATTGCGTACAGCTTTTTCAGTCGATTTACCTCTGCGGAGTTTGTTTGAGTCTCCCACAGTCACCGCACTAGCAGAACGTATCGAAATAGCCCTAAAAGCCGGAGAACAACTGCAACTACCACCTATTGAACGAGTCGCACGAGAGGAGATATTACCACTCTCTTTTGCTCAAACAAGGTTGTGGTTTTTGGAACAATTAGAACTAGGAAGTAGTACTTATAACCTGTCTCGCGCCTTGAAATTTCAAGGCTCGCTGAATATCACAGCCTTAGAACAAAGCCTGAATGAAATTATCCGTCGCCATGAAATCCTGCGAACCACTTTTATCTGTATTGATGAACAACCATTTCAGGAAATTAATGCAAATTGCAGTATAAAAATACCTGTAATCAATCTCGAAGATTTATCGGCTGAGGCGCGGGAAGCTGAAGTTCAAAAAGTTATTAGACAACAAACACAACAAAGCTTTAATTTAAGTCAATTCCCACTATTTAACACCTTACTTTTACAATTAAACTTACAAGAGTATGTATTAATATTTACTATTCATCATATTATTGCCGATGGTTGGTCAGCAGGTGTAATTGTCCGCGAACTCGCCGCACTTTACGAATCATTTTCTACAGGTAAACCTGCTACCCTAACAGAATTATCTATCCAATATGGAGATTTTGCTGTTTGGCAGCGTCAATGGTTGCAAGGAGAAATTCTTCAGCAGCAGATGAACTATTGGAAACGGCAATTAAGCGGGAGTTTGCCAGTATTGGAACTACCAACAGATAGACCAAGAACTGCTATCCAAACCTTTGCCGGAAACAAGCAATTTTTCACTATCACCCCGACATTAACCACCGCCCTCAAAACCTTGAGTCAGCAGGAAGGTGTCACACTATTTATGACTCTTTTGGCTGCATTTCAAACATTGCTTTATCGGTATACAGGACAGTCAGATATTCTTGTCGGTTCACCCATTGCGAACCGCAACCGCAGGGAAATAGAAGAGCTAATTGGCTTTTTTGTCAATACCATAGTATTGCGAACTAACTTAGCAGGTAATCTGAGTTTTCGGGAGTTACTCAAACAAGTTAGAGAAGTAACTTTGGGTGCATACTCTCATCAAGATTTACCCTTTGAGCAGTTGGTAGAAGAATTACAACCAGAACGCAATTTAAGCCATACACCACTGTTTCAGGTAATGCTTGCCCTCCAGAATGCGCCAATGACAGAATTGAAACTACCTGGTTTAAGTATTAACATAGAGGAGGTAGATACAGAAAAATCTCAATTTGATTTAACTCTATTTTTAAAAGAAACTCATCAAGGTTTGATGGGAGTATTTGAATATAATAGTGATTTATTTGATGCTGACACCATCACAAGAATACAGGGACATTTTCAGACATTATTGGCGGGTATTATTGCCAATCCTGAGCAGAATTTAGCAAGTTTACCAATCCTCGCACCGCCAGAAATCCAGCAATTATTAGCCACACAAAATCATACTCAAACTGATTATCCCTTTGTTTGTATTCATCAGCTATTTGCAGCACAGGTAGAACAAACACCTGATGCTATTGCTGTGGTATTTGAGAATCAACAGTTAACATATAGGGAACTCAATCAAAAAGCCAATCAATTAGCGCATTATTTGCAAAAACTGGGAGTAGGTGCAGAAGTATTGGTGGGGATTTGTGTAGAGCGTTCCTTAGAAATGGTCATTGCACTATTAGGTATACTCAAAGCTGGCGGCGCATACTTACCACTAGATCCAGCATATCCCTCAGAGCGCTTGGGTTATATGTTGGCAGATTCTCAACTAGCAGTTTTACTCACTCAAAAATCATTACTAGCAAATTTACCACCTCATGATGCTCAGGTAGTTTGTTTAGATGATGAGTGGGAGAGAATTTCTCAAGAAAATATTAGCAATCATACTCACAAACTTACTCCCGAAAACTTAGCATATTTAATTTATACTTCCGGTTCCACTGGCAAACCAAAAGGGGTACAAATTACTCATGGCGGTGTTGTCAACTTCTTAACGGCAATGCGGCAAAAGCCAGGATTAACACCACAAGATATTTTACTATCTGTCACCACATTATCTTTTGATATTGCCGCTTTAGAAATATTTCTGCCCTTAATTGCTGGCGCTCAAACAGTTATTATTAGTCGTCAAGTAGCTTCGGATGGAATTCAATTATCAGAACAATTAATGGCTACTGATGCGACAGTGATGCAAGCTACTCCAGCTACTTGGCGGATGTTGCTGGCTGCTGCTTGGAGAGGAAATCAGCAATTAAAAATTCTGTGTGGTGGTGAAGCCCTTGATGAAAACCTAGCCCAACAATTACAGCAACGAGGTAAAGAAGTTTGGAACTTGTATGGCCCTACAGAAACTACGATTTGGTCTGCTGCATCCCTAGTACAAGATACCATTGCGATCGCACATCCCATCGCCAACACCCAGTTTTATATCCTAGACGCATTCAATCAATTAGTACCGATTGGTGTGGCGGGTGAGTTACATATCGGTGGCGCTGGTTTAGCCCGTGGTTATCTGCATCAACCAGAACTAACCGCCCAAAAGTTTATATCCAATCCGTTTAACCTAGATTCTGCTGCTCGATTGTACAAAACTGGAGACTTAGTGCGTTGTCGCGCAAACGGCACAATTGAATTTTTAGGACGAATTGACAATCAAGTTAAATTGCGCGGCTTCCGCATTGAATCAGGCGAAATTGAAGCAATTTTAAATCAACATCCATCTGTGCAAGTCAGTGTGGTTGTAGTTCGAGAAGATGAACCAGGTAATCAGCGATTAGTAGCCTATATAGTTTCTCAGCCAGCGCAGACATTGGTAATCACGGAACTTCGCCGCTTCTTAGCCGAGAAAGTCCCTAATTATATGCTGCCTGCGGCTTTTGTGACTTTGGAGAAATTGCCCCTCACACCTAATGGTAAAATAGACCGCCGAGCCTTACCTGCACCGGAAACCACTAGAACTAATTTTGTAGCACCACGCAATACAATTGAGGAAGCGATCGCTCAAATTTGGCAACAAGTTCTAGGTATTGCCCAAGTAGGTATCAACGATAATTTTTTTGAGTTAGGTGGACATTCATTATTAGCCACCCAAGTCATTTCTCGCTTGCGGAAAACTTTAGGGGTAAATCTACGCCTACGCGCTTTATTTGCATCCCCAACGGTGGCTGAACTCGCCACAAAAATTCCACAGACAACAGCAAAATTAGGACTGAATACTGCTTCTATCCCACGGGTTTCTAGAGAGGGCAATTTACCCTTGTCCTTTGCCCAAACCAGATTATGGTTATTAGAACAGTTACATCCAGGTAG
This sequence comes from Nostoc sp. LEGE 06077, assembly GCF_015207705.1. GTDB lineage: Bacteria > Cyanobacteriota > Cyanobacteriia > Cyanobacteriales > Nostocaceae > Nostoc_B. The sequence goes on along the minus strand of NZ_JADEWI010000043.1, from coordinate 39,278 downwards.
TAGCACATACAATATTTCGGCGGCGGTAAAGCTGTCGGGTTGCTTGAATATAACAGCCTTGGCACAAAGCCTGAATGAAATTATTGCCCGTCATGAAGTCTTGCGGACGCAATTTTTGCTGGTCAATGGACAAGCATTTCAGGCGATTCCTGCGGAAAGCTGCGCTAACGCACCTAGTTTAACTTTGCATTTGCCTATTATAAACTTGTGTAATATACCAACAGCAGAACGTGCCGCTGAGGTAGAAAGATTAGCACTTGTTGAATCCCACCGCACCTTTGATTTAACTCAACTACCATTGCTGCGGTGTACTCTCCTACATCTAGATGAGAACGAACATATTGCCTTACTAACCATTCACCACATTGTTGCAGATGGGTGGTCAATGGGTGTGTTGATTAAAGAGTTGGCAACTCTCTACGCTGCCTTCTGTGCTGGGGAAACATCTCCATTGCCAGAATTGCCCATTCAGTATGCAGACTTTGCTGTGTGGCAACGTCAATGGTTGCAGGGGGAAGTATTGCAAACCCAACTGGATTATTGGCAGCAGCAATTAAACAACCTACCGATTTTAGAATTACCTACAGACTTTCCTCGACCACCACAGCGCAGCTTCCGAGGTGCAAAACAAACGCTGGTGTTCAATTACAACTTATCCCAAGCTCTAAAAAAATTGAGTAGGGAAGCCGGGGTAACGCTATTTATGACTGTGTTGGCTGGTTTCCAAACTTTACTGCATTGCTACACCAACCAGGATGATATTGTCGTCGGTACTGATGTTGCCAACCGCAATCAAGCCGAAGTAGAAACATTAATTGGATTTTTTGTCAATCAATTGGTGTTGCGGACTGATATGACAGGAAATCCCAGTTTTCGGGAATTATTGGAGAGAGTAGGCGATCGCACTTTATCAGCCTACACCCATCAAGATTTGCCCTTCGACAAATTAGTAGAAGTCTTAAATCCTGAACGTGATTTCAGCCGTTCACCTTTATTTCAGGTGAAATGTATTCTGCAAAATGCACCCATGCCTCCATTAGAACTACCTGGGTTAACACTCAATCTATTAGATATTGATAAAGAAATTGCCGAGTTTGACTTACTTTTAATTGTCACAGATACAGAACAAGGATTAATTGCTGATTTGAAATACAGCACAGATTTATTTAAGGCTGCAACTATATCCCAAATATTACAAAATCTGGAAATACTTATGAGTCGGGTTGTCTCACAGCCGGATGTGAAACTTCATGATTTAAAAGCCATGCTTTTAGAAACTAACAAACAACAGCGTGTTGTTCAAGAACAAGAGTATCAAAAGAGTCTCCAACAAAATTTTCTCAACATTAAACGCAGGTCTAAATAAGCAAAATTTAACGAGGATAATTCAACAATGACTACCAAAAATCGGTATGCAGAATATGACAGTTTAGCTTCTATGTACGACGACCAAGGTACAGAGAGGCATGATCTTGTCGTAGAGCAATTAGAAAAATTAGTTTTACAACATCTCCATAAATCAGCACATATTTTAGATGTTTGTTGTGGTACAGGACAAATCGCCCAAAGACTGATACAAAAAGGCTATCAAGTCACAGGTATTGATGGCTCAGAAGAAATGCTGTGCTATGCCAGAAAAAATGCCCCTAATGCAGAATTTATCTTAGAAGATGCCAGATTTTTTAAATTTTCATCTACTTTTCATGCCGTCATTTCTACAGATGTCGGACTTAACCTTGTAACTACCATTGAAGAATTACAAAAGGTATTTCAAAATGTGTATCAAGCATTGCGAGAAAATGGTATATTTGTATTTGACTTGTATGTAGAAGAACTCTGTATAGAAGATTGGCAGCGTACCAAAATTCAAGGCGAAGCCAAAGAGAACAATGCCTGGATTAGTGAGTTTGACTACGATACAGAGAAAAAAATAGGTTGCGATCGCACTACAAGATTTGAATTAATCGATGGTCAATGGCAACGCTCCAATATGACTTTTAGGTGGAAACTTTATTCTGTCACAGATGTTAAGTCTACTTTAGCAAAGGTAGGTTTTACAGATATTGTTTTTTACGATATAAAAAATGATTTTGGCGTAGAATCATCAGGTCATATTGGCTGTTTTGTTGCTTGCAAAGGCTAGATATTGTCCTTTGTATTTACAAATGAGCAATGACAGCCTTCATGAGTAATTTCACCTGACAAATTCAAACATTTATATTTTAATATGGAAGAATTACAAAACGCTCCAGTTAATGAACTGCCAACATTTAAGCGAAAATCGCTTAAATTATCTGCACAAGATTTAATTGAAACAGAATATTTAAATCAGGAGAAAAACTTTCCTTTGGTGATAAAATCTTCTGTAAGAAAGGTAGATTTAGCAGTTTGGGCATCTACTAATCGGGATTTTATCAACACACAATTATTGAAACATGGCGCGATTCTTTTCCGGGGTTTCAATGTTGATGGTGTAGAAAAATTTGAGCAGGTAATCAAAGCAATTTGCTTTGAAGCTATGGAATATCGCTATCGAGCCTCGCCACGTACTCAAGTGAGCGATCGCATTTATACTTCAACTGATTACCCAGCAGATCAAAGCATCTTTCCCCATAATGAACACGCTTATTCTCCTACCTTTCCTTTAAAGATTTTCTTCTTTTGTCAGACACCAGCACAGCAAGGAGGCGAAACACCTGTTGGTAGTTGTCGAGAGATTTTTAAGCTTATAGAACCCAAAATTCGAGAGCTTTTCATCGAAAAAAAAGTCATGTACGTGCGGAATTTTGGCGATGGTTTTGGCTTACCTTGGCAAACTGTATTTCAGACAAGTGAAAAATCAAAAGTAGAAGAATATTGCCGCATTCATGATATAAAAGTTGAATGGAAAGATGGCGGACGTTTAAGAACTCGTCAAGTTGGGCCGGCTGTTATTAAACATCCACAAACAGGTGAGCTTGTTTGGTTCAATCATGCAACTTTTTTTCACGTTTCCACATTAGAAAAAAATACCCGTGAAGCACTATTAGCAGGTTTCCCAGAAGAAGATTTACCAACTAATACATATTACGGTGATGGTTCGCCAATTGAGCCTTTAGTTTTAAAATCTCTACGCGCAGTTTATCAGCAAGTAATGGTTAGTTTTCCCTGGCAAAAAGGGGACATCTTGATGTTAGACAATATGTTGGCTGTGCATGGACGCTCACCATTTGTCGGGCCGCGCCAAGTTTTAGTGGGAATGGCGGAAGCATTAAATATCAAAGAACTTTAGATGATCAAAGTGGAATTTCTAAATATGACTACAGAAGTAATTGAGGGTTTTCAACTATCACCTCAGCAAGAACATTTATGGTTATTGCAACAAATAACTCCCAGTTCCACTTATTTTGTTAAGTGTAGTGTTCTCATCGAAGGAAATATTGAAATAACTAAATTAGTTAGTGCTTTACAAAATATTGTCAATCGGCATGAAATTCTGCGGACAAGATTTAAATATGTACTGGGAATGATGATTCCCGTGCAAGTTATTACTAATGTCAACGTCAGATTTAATCAGCAATATAATCTAGAAGATTATAATTTTCAGGCACAAGCAGACAAAATTGCTGAAAAATTTCAGCAATTTACTCAACAAAATTTTGACTTTGAAACAGACTCACCTCTGCATATATCCTTAGCTACTTTATCGGATTCAACGCATATATTATTTATTGCTTTACCTGCTCTTTATGGAGATACCAAAACTCTCAGTAATTTTGTTTCTGAACTCAGTAGTTTATATGCAAATAGTGAGCAAGTCTTGGCAGAACCACTACAATATGTAGATTTCTCTGAATGGCAGAATGAATTGATTCAATCGGAAGGGGCGGAAATTGGCAGAGAATATTGGCGCAAGCAAGATTTATCTGAGGTTTTAAATTTAAAATTACCTTTTGAGAAAAAAAATATTGAATCAGACGTATTTAAACCAGAGTTTTTAAGTTTTAATATTAATTCTAATTTAAAAGATAAACTTGGTGCGATCGCCCAAAAATATTATACTTCTAAGTCTGCCTTGCTGCTAACTTGTTGGTCAGTTTTACTCTGGCGTTTAACTCAACAACAAAATCTGCTAATTGGTAAAGTTTTTGCAGGCAGAAAATTCCCCGAACTAGAAACAGCAATGGGGTTGTTTGCTAAATGTCTTCCAATTACTTGTCATTTAGCAGAACAAGCTAAATTTACAGAAATATTACAACAAATCAGTGAAAGTGAACAAGAGATTTATAAATGGCAAGAATGTTTCTCTTGGGAATTAATCACCAACCAAGTAGTGTATTATCCTGTATGCTTTGATTTTATTGATAAATATGCAAAATATACCAATAGCAACATATCTTTTGCCATTCAAAATCATTCTGCTTGTATAGAGCGATTTAAAATCAAACTCTCTTGTGTGGATAATGATGATGATTTATTTACAGAGTTTCATTATGATCCTCAGTATTTTGATGCACAAGATATACAGCGATTATCAGACCAGTTTTATACCTTATTAGAAAGTGCCGTAAAGCATCCAGAAGCGGTAATTAGTGAGTTAGAAATTTTAAGCGATCGCGCCAAATACCAACTCCTAGTAGAATTTAATCAAACTCAAATTGATTACCTCAAAGATAAATGTATTCACCAGTTAATTGAACATCAAGCCCAGCAGCAACCAAATAATATTGCTGTGGAGTTTGAAAAGCAACAATTAACCTACAGCCAACTGAATAATCGAGCTAATCAACTAGCAAATTACCTCCAAAAGATTGGTGTAAACCCAGAAACTTTGATCGGGATATGTGTTACACGTAATCTAGATATGATTGTGGGGATTCTTGGTATACTCAAAGCAGGCTGTGCTTATTTACCTTTAGATCCAACTTATCCCCAAGAAAGATTAGCTGGGATTTTAGAAAATTCCCAAACACCAGTTTTATTAACTCAGCAACCATTACTAGAAAAATTACCCATACACCAAGCGCAGGTTATTTGTTTAGATACTGATTGGGAAATAATCTCCCGCCAAAATCAAGAAAATCTCACACTACCAATTACGCCTAACAACTTAGCTTATATCATTCACACGTCTGGTTCCACAGGTAAACCCAAAGGCGTACAAATCACCCATCGCAATCTTGTTCATTCCACAACTGCGCGAATTAATTATTATCAAAAACCTGTCAGCCGCTTTTTATTACTTTCATCCTTCGCCTTTGATAGTTCAGTCGCCGGGATTTTTTGGACACTTTGTAGTGGCGGAACTTTATTTTTACCAAAAGAAGGTTTGCAGCTAGAAATACCTAAACTAGTTAAGTTAATTTGCGAAAATCAGATTTCTCATCTTTTAAGTCTTCCTTCCCTTTATACACTGATTTTGCAACAAGCAATCCAAGAACAATTAACTTCATTACAAGTTATTATTGTAGCTGGTGAAGTATGCCCCAGCGAGCTAGTCAAACTCCACCAAGAAAATCTTCCTCAAGCTTCTTTATATAATGAATACGGCCCCACAGAAGCAACTGTATGGAGTAGCGTTTATCTTTGCCAGTCCCATGAATTAACCCAAATTCCCATCGGACATCCGATTAGTAATACACAGATTTATATCTTAGATACAAAGCTTAGTCCGGTGCCTATTGGTGTTCCTGGGGAAATTTATATAGGTGGTGATGGTATTAGCTTGGGTTATCTCAACCAACCAGAGTTAACCGCCGAGAAATTTATCAATAACCCATTTAGTCAAGAACTAAATGCACGCCTATATAAAACTGGAGATTTAGCTCAATATCGTGCAGATGGCAATATAGAATTTTTGGGACGAATTGATAGACAAGTAAAGATTCGCGGCTATCGCATAGAAATAGGTGAAATTGAATCAGCTTTAAAACAACATCCAACAGTGCGAGAAGTTGTAGTTGTTGCCACAGAAGAAAATCCTCGCCTCATCGCCTATATAGTGACTAATCAACAACCATCTCCTTCTAGCAGTGAATTTCGCAGCTTTTTGATGAAAAAGCTACCTGAATATATGCTACCTTCCACTTTTTTAATGTTGAAAACTTTGCCTGTATTACCTAATGGCAAAGTGGATTATAAAGCATTACCTCAACAGGTTCAAATTCAACTCGAAGAAACATTTGTCGCGCCTCAGTCTGAACTGGAGCAAATGATTACTAATATCTGGCAAGAAGTCTTAAAAGTTGAAAAAGTAGGCATCCATCATAATTTTTTCGACCTCGGCGGTCATTCATTATTGATGGTACAAATTCATACCAAGCTGCGTGCAGCTTTAAACAGAGATATATCAATGGTTGAATTGTTTGAATGTCCAACAATCAGTATGTTAACAAAACATTTAAGTCAGCAGCCAGAACAACCTGCTTTTGAACTAAACCTCGAATCAGTTGAAACTCGCCGAGAGTCGAATCAGCAACAAAGACAACTCAGACAAAAACATCGAGCAATAATACAGTAGCAGGAGAATGAATATGAATAACTCCAATACATTTAATTGCCTCGATGAAATAGCCATTATTGGTATGTCAGGTTGTTTCCCTGGAGCCAAAAACCTGGATGAGTTTTGGCAAAATTTGCGAGATGGTGTAGAATCAATTTGTTTTTTTAATGAAGAAGAATTAGTCTCTTCAGGAATAGATAAAAATGAGTTTAATCAGCCAAATTATGTTAAAGCTAAAGCCATATTAGAAGATGTAGAATTATTTGATGCGGCATTTTTTGAATTTACACCCAAGGAAGCAGAAATCACAGATCCACAGCATCGCCTTTTTCTTGAACACGCTTGGACTGCTCTAGAAAATGCTGGCTACGACTCTAAAACCTATCTGGGACAAATTGGAGTTTACGCAGGTGTGGGGATGGACACTTACTTTTTATTTCATCTTTATCCCAACCGCGAACTCCTAGAAACATCAGTAGGCAAATTCCGAACATTAATTGGTAATCGAGGAGATTTTTTACCCACACTTGTTTCGTATAAATTAAATTTGAAAGGCCCAAGTGTAAACGTGCAAACTGCCTGTTCTACTTCATTAGTGACAGTTCATTTTGCCTGTCAAAGCTTACTCAACGGCGAAAGCGATATTGCACTGGCTGGTGGGGTGTTAATCAATATGCCACATAAAGCTGGCTATCTCTATCAGGAAGGGAGTATTTTATCTCCTGATGGACATTGCCGCGCTTTTGATGCTAAAGCCCAAGGAACCCTGACTGGTAATGGTGTAGGCATTGTAGTATTAAAGCTATTAAAGAATGCGATCGCTGATGGCGACTATATTCATGCTGTTATTAAAAGTTCAGCTATTAATAATGATGGTTCTTTCAAAGTTGGTTACACCGCACCCAGTGTAGATGGACAAGCAAAAGTTATTGCTGAAGCTCTATCTATATCAGGCGTTAACCCCGAAACCATCAGTTATATAGAAACTCATGGTACAGGTACTAATCTTGGCGATCCGATTGAAATTGCTGCATTAACCAAATGTTTCCGCGCCAGCACTCAAAAAAAGAATTACTGCGCCATTGGTTCACTAAAAACAAATATTGGACACTTAGATGCAGCAGCTGGTGTTGCTGGTTTAATCAAAACAGTTTTGGCACTCAAGCACAAACAAATACCTCCCAGCTTGCATTTTGAAAAGCCCAATCCGCAAATTGATTTTGCTAATAGTCCTTTCTATGTCAATGCTGAATTATCTGCATGGAAAACTAATGGTACTCCCCGACGCGCTGGGGTGAGTTCTTTTGGAATTGGGGGAACAAATGCTCATGTCATTTTGGAAGAAGCCCCTGTTGTGGAGCAGGTGAGCGGAGGAGCAGGGGAGCAGGGGAGAGGATATCAGTTATTGTTACTCTCTGCCAAAACTGCTACAGCCTTAGAAACTGCCACAGCCAATTTAGTTAAGTATTTTCAAAAACATCCAAAAATTAACTTAGCTGATGTTGCTTATACCTTAAGTATTGGTCGTCAGGTGTTTGCCTATCGGAGATTTATAGTTGCACAGGATATTGAAGATGCCGTCAAAGCTTTAACAATTAAAGAACAACAACAAGATTTTCCTCATTGCCAAGAATTAGATCATCACTCTGTAGTTTTCATGTTTCCCGGTCAAGGTTCCCAGTATGTAAACATGGGTAGAGAAATTTATAAAACAGAGTTAATTTTTCAACAACAAATTGATTATTGTGCTGAGTTTTTACAACCCCATTTAGGGCTAGACATACGTAAATTACTATATCCCAACGAAGAACATCAAAAAGTAGCAAATCAGCAATTACAACAAACTTCTATTACTCAGCCAGTATTGTTTATAGTTGAATATGCCTTAGCTCAATTATGGATGTCTTGGGGAGTGCGACCTTCAGCAATGATTGGTCATAGTATTGGGGAGTATGTAGCTGCTTGTATTGCAGGCGTATTTTCCTTAGAAGATGCCTTAATACTCGTCGCTACTAGAGGACGGCTGATGCAACAACAACCAACTGGTACCATGCTGGCAGTACCACTATCAGAAGCAGAAATTCAGCCTCTATTGAATGAAAATATTTGCCTAGCTGCCCATAATAGCCCAGCTAACTGCGTAGTTTCAGGTACAACTAAAGCAATTCAAGACTTACAAAATAAATTAACTGCACAAGTTATAGAATATCGCCCTCTCCATACTTCTCATGCTTTCCATTCTCAGATGATGGACTCAATTTTAGAGCCATTTCAAAAACAACTTAGCAAAATTAACCTAAATTCTCCAAAAATTCCCATCATATCTAACCTAACTGGTAATTGGCTAACTACAAATGAAGCCACAGATCCAAAATACTGGGTGCAACATTTACGCCAAACAGTACGCTTTAGCGAAGGAATTACAGTATTACTGCAAAAGCCAAATCAAATTTTATTAGAAGTCGGAACTGGGCAGATATTAAGTAATTTGGCTAAACAAAATTCAAATCAAACTAATGAACAGCTTGTTATTTCTTCCTTACGCCATCCCAAAATTAAAGGCTCCGATATCTCCTTCTTACTTGATGCATTAGGGCAACTTTGGTTAGCAGGAGTATCAGTAAATTGGTCAAAGTTCTATGCTCATCAATCATGTCATCGTGTCCCCTTGCCTACTTATCCCTTTGAGCGACAAAGATATTGGATTGAAGCAGACAAATCACCCAATCCCAAGCATCTTCCAGAGACAGATATCCAAATACCACCGCATGAACCAGAGTTAATTGATAATTCACTAGAACAAATAATATTTCAACAAATGGAAATTATGTCTCAACAGTTAGAACTATTGCAATTTCTCAAAGAATAATATCTCTAACCTCTAACAATTATTGTTGCCAGTCCCTCCTAACTCTGTGTTCTCTGTGCCTCTGTGGTTCGTAACCAAATATCAATTATTATGCCCACCTCAAAAGTTGATGTAGTCCTATTAAAAATCAAAGAAATTTTAGGCACAGTTTTTGGCGTAAAAACTGCTCAAATAGATATTCACACCAGTCTTTTAGAACTAGGATTTGAATCTCTGGTATTAATTCAATTTAGTCGCTCTCTGCAAGAAAAATTAGGTGTAAAAATTCCCTTTCGTCAATTGCTAGAAGAATTTTCCACACTGCATGATCTGGCTGTACATATAGCTCAACAATTACCGCCATCTTTCTATCAAGAAAAAATACCAGCCATAACAGAGCCATCTGTAAGTAAAATTTCAGATAGACTATTGAGTAAATCATTAACAACAGCATTAAATAATCATAGTGAAAATCAGGCGATATCTGACGACAAGCCGCGTCACGTCTACGCCCGACTCGTAGCAGAGCAGCTAAAACTAATGACTAAACAATTAGACTTGCTGCGTCACAACCCGTTACCACACAAAAATTACCTTTTACATCAAGTTTTTGCGGATATTCCTCAACCTCAAAAATCAGTTAATATCCAACAATCAGACAAAGTAACTTTAAACCCCCGTCAACAACAACATTTAGATGCCTTAATCACCAAATTTGTTCAACGCACTTCAGAATCAAAACGCCTCACTCAAGAAGCTCGTTCTTTCCACGCAAATCCCAGATCAATCACAGGGTTCCGTCTCTCTCTCAAAGAGATGCTGTATCCTATTCATGCTCAACGTGGTGCTGGTGCAAGAATTTGGGATGTTGATGGTAATGAGTACATTGATATGTCAATGGGCTTTGGCGCACTTTTATTTGGTCATTTTCCCAATTTTGTTGCAGAAGCAATGCAACAGCATATTCAGCAAGGAATTCAAAATGGCCCACAATCGCCTCTGACAAATGAAGTTGCTAAGTTATTTTGTGAACTGACCAATCAAGAAAGAGTTACTTTTTGCAACTCCGGTACAGATGCAGTTATGGGAGCTATTCGCATCGCTAGGGCTACCACAGGACGTTCCAAAATTGCGGTATTTAACGGTTCTTATCACGGCACGTTGGATGAAGTGTTAGTAGCGGGAATCTCAACAGCAGACGGAACGCTACATTCTTTACCCGCTGCACCTGGAATTCCCCAACATTTCATCGAAAATGTAATTGTACTTAACTATGGAAGTCCCGAATCTTTGGAGACTCTCAAAGCCCATAGCCATGAATTAGCGGCTGTTTTAGTTGAACCTATACAAAGTCGTCGCCCAGATTTCCAACCCAAAGAGTTTCTTCAAGAACTCAGACAACTCACAACAGAAACAGGCATCGTCTTAATTTTTGATGAAGTAATTACTGGCTTTCGGATGCACCCAGGTGGCATTCAAGCAATGTGGAATATTCAAGCAGATATTAGCACCTACGGTAAAGCCCTTGGGTCTGGTTTACCAATTGGAGTAATCGCGGGTAAAGCTGCTTTTATGGATGCACTAGACGGAGGTTTTTGGAATTACGGTGATGCTTCTTCTCCGCAACGCGAAACAACCATATTTGCTGGGACTTTTTTCAAAAATCCTTTGGTTATGTCTGTGGCTTTGGCTGTTCTTAACCACATCAAAAATAGTGGTGAAAAAGTGCAAGCAGAATTAGCCATAAAAACTGCAAAAATAGCTGATACTCTTAATAGTTACTTTCAGCAAAAGCAGTTACCAATTCAAGTTGTTTATTTTGGCTCACTCTTCCGGTTTGTTTACCCCTCCAATTTAGTTTGGATTAATTTATTATTTTATCATCTGATAGAAAAGGGTATTTATATATGGGAAGGGCGGAGTTTTTATTTGTCTACTGCTCATACTGATGAAGATATTGAAACTTTAATTAGAGCTATTAAAGACAGCATATTAGAATTGCAAGCAGGTGATTTTTTACCCCAAGATCCACCTGGAATGAATAATCAAGGTGATGAATTATCGCATAGTCAAGAAATAGTTACTCTTCCCTTGACAGAAGTGCAAAAAGAACTTTGGTTTATGGCGCAAATCGGAGATCATGCTTCCCGTGCTTATAACCAATCAATGACTATTCATTTGCGTGGCGAGTTTCAATTAGAAGTAGCATATAAGGCAGTCCAGACAGTTATCAATCGTCACGAAGCTTTACGGACTAGTTTTAGTTCCGAAGGAGATTATCAATTAATTCATCCAAAACTAACAATAGATATTCCTTATATAGATTTATCAACCTTAGATGGTCAACATCGTCTAGCTCAGTTAGCAGAATTTTTAAAACAAGAAGCTCAAGAAACTTTTGACTTAGAAAAAACCCCTTTACTGCGGTTTCATATCATCAAGTTAGAGCCAAGTCATCACCTTTTAGTTCTCACGATTCATCACATTGTCGCTGATGGTTGGTCGATGGCAATTATACTACGAGAGTTAGCAGCAATTTATGCGGCCGAGTCTCAAAGTAGAACTTGTGAACTTCCCCAGCCAATGCAATATAGCGAGTATGTTCAGTGGCAAACACTCCAGCAAACAACTCCAGAAATGGCAAAAGCTGAAGCTTATTGGCTAAAGCAATTTTCTGGCTCAGTTCCAGTGTTAAATTTACCAGATGATAAGACTAGACCCTTAGTAAATACATATAATGGAGCTATAGAAACTCTTTCAATCAATACTGCTTTATATCACCAACTGAAAAGCTTAAGCGAAGAGTGTAAGTGTACTTTGTTCAGCACACTTTTAGCTGGATATATGGTTTTATTACAGCGATTAAGTAATCAAAATGATATCGTTGTAGGTATTGCTTCGGCAGGGCAATCTTTAGTTAATCATAATTGTCTGGTTGGTCACTGTGTAAATTTATTACTAATCCGTATTCAAGTCGATAAATCACCAGTTTTTACAGATTATCTAAGTTATGTTAAAGAGCAATTATTAGCAGCCTACGACCATCAAGTTTATCCTTTTATCAAGTTAGTTAAGAATTTAAATCTGCTGCGAGACCAAAGCCGCAATCCTTTATTTACAGTTGGCTTTAACTTGGATAAATCACAATTTGAGCTAGATAATTTAGATTATGAATTAGAAGTTATAAAAAACTCTAATACTAGCGCTAAGTTCGATATTGATTTGAACATTATTCAGAGCAATACTGGACTTTTACTGGAACTGGAATATAACACAGATTTATTCAAATCTGAAACAATTCAGCGCTGGGTTAAGCATTATATGACTTTATTAGAAAGTATAGTTGCCAATCCTCAACAACGGATTTCAAAACTACTATTACTCACAAAGATTGAAAAGCAACAGTTACTAGTAGAGTGGAATAATACTCAGGCAGGTTATCCTCAAGACAAATGTATTCATCAGTTATTTGAAATTCAGGCAGAGAAAACACCAGATGCGATCGCAGTATTATTTGATAACCAATATTTAACCTATCAAGAACTTAATCATAAAGCTAATCAACTAGCACGTTACCTGAGAAAAAAATGTGTGAAACCAGATATTTTGTTAGGAATATGTGTTGAGCGTTCTTTAGAAATGATTGTGGGAATTTTAGGGACTTTGAAAGCAGGTGGTGCATACCTACCACTTGATCCAGCATATCCCCAAGAACGATTGAGTTTCATGTTGGCAGATGCTAATTTATCGTTAGTATTAACTCAACAAAGATTGCAGGAATGGCTACCTCAACATCAGCATCAAACTATTTACTTAGATGCAGATTGGCAGTTAATTTCTCAAGAAACTCAGGAAAGTTTGGAGATAAAAGTAACAGATGCAAACTTAGCTTATGTGATTTATACTTCAGGTTCTACAGGTAAACCAAAAGGAGTGATGGTACAACATCATTCTTTAGTAAATTATACACGAACAGCGATTGTTAAATATGGGATGAAGACGAGTGATATCATCCTACAATTTGCCTCAATTTGCTTCGATGTAGCGGCAGAGGAAATATTTACTAGTTTGGTTGTTGGTGCTAAATTAGTGCTGCGGAATGATTCAATGTTGAGTTCAGTACCAGCCTTTTTAGAACAGTGTCGTCAGTTTAAAATAACGGTATTAGCTTTACCTACAGCCTTTTGGCATCAAATAACTGCTGAACTTGATGATAAATTAGTACTACCTAAAGCAATAAGATTAGTAATTATTGGTGGAGAAAAGGCATTACCACAGCGATTAGCAATTTGGCGACAACGGGTAAATAAAAAAGTTCAATTAATTAATTCTTACGGGCCTACAGAAGCAACAATTGGGACAACTATTAGCAATTTATCAAATTTAGATGAATTCAATGTTGCATTAAAAGAAGTGCCAATTGGTAAAGTAATCGATAACGTACAAGTTTATATATTAGATGCTTATTTCCAACCTACTCCTATTGGGATACCTGGGGAAATATATATAGGTGGGATGGGTGTTGCGAGGGGATATCTCAATCAACCTCAATTAACAGCAGAAAAATTTATTCCTAACCTTTTTAGTAATGAACCGGGAACACGCCTTTATCAAACAGGTGACTTAGCGCGTTATTTACCTGATGGTGAAATTGAAATTTTAGGACGAGTTGATGAACAAGTTAAAATTCGCGGTTTTCGGATTGAATTAGGCGAAGTGGAAGCGCAATTAAATCAACATCCAAATGTTGGCGAAGCGGTAGTAAAAGTTTGGGAGGATGAACAAGGTGATAAACAGTTAGTAGGATATGTCAGTTCTCTGTTAAAGCCACAACTAACAGCTACTCAACTGCGAAGCTTTTTGAAGGAACATCTGCCAGAATACATGATTCCTTCTAACTTTGTCATTTTAGAAAGTTTACCGATTACGCCAAACGGCAAAATAAATCGGCTTGCACTACCTAACCCAGAAAAATTTCGTCCAGAATTTGCACCTAATTATGTCATACCGCAAACGGAGGTAGAACAAACTATTGCGAAGATTTGGGAAAAAGCTTTGAATTTAGAAAGTATTGGCATTCACGATAATTTTTTTGAAATTGGTGGTCATTCATTGCTGCTAATTAAGGTTCACAGTGAATTGCGAAAAATATTTCCAATTGATTTATCGATGCTGGATTTATTTAGATATCCAACTATCAGCTATTTGGCAGATTATTTGAGTAAGTTAAAAAATCAACCTGTATTGGATCAGCAGGAAGATAATCAGGTTGAAAAAATTACTTCTGCAAAGGAACAGCAGAAAAAACGGTTGCAAAAAATGAAGTCAGCTAGAAGTATTTGAGAAAAACGAACCACAGAGACGCAGAGGGCGCAGAGGAATTATAGAAAAATGGATGATTCAACAACATTTGAGCAAAATGGGTCAGAAATAGCAATTATTGGTTTAGCAGGGCGTTTTCCTGGGGCGAAAAATATTGAAGAGTTCTGGCAGAATTTAGAAGCGGGTGTGGAGTCAATTAGCTTTTTTACAGATGAAGAACTGATAAGTTCAGGGATCGATCCAGTTGTTGTGGAGAATCCAAAATATGTGAAAGCTAGAGGTGTATTAGCAGAGGCGGAATTATTTGATGCACCATTTTTTGGGTTCACTCCCAAAGAAGCAGAAATTACTGATCCACAACATCGACTGTTTTTAGAATGTGCTTGGTCAGCTTTAGAAAATGCTGGTTATAACTCAGAAAATTATCCTGGGTCTATTGGTGTTTATGGTGGTAGTAGTTTGAGTGGCTACTTATTTAATGTTTATATAAATGAAAATATTCGTAATTCTGTTGATGCTCATCAAATAGCCATTGGTGGTGATAAAGATTTTTTAAGTACTCGTGTTTCTTACAAATTTAATTTTCAGGGGCCAAGTTATACCATTCAAACTGCTTGTTCAACTTCGTTAGTTGCAGTCCACTTAGCTTGTCAAAGTCTCTTGAATGGAGAATGTGACATGGCTTTAGCTGGTGGTGTTTCTATTAGTGCATTGCGAAAACATGGCTATTTTTATAAAGAAGGGGGCATAGGCTCGCCTGATGGACATTGCCGGGCTTTTGATGCCAAAGCACAGGGAACTGTTGGCGGTGAAGGTGTGGGCATTGTGGTGTTAAAGAGATTAGAAGATGCGATCGCAGATCAAGATACCATTTATGCAGTAATTAAAGGTTCTGCAACTAATAACGATGGTTCACAAAAGGTCAGCTTTACCGCACCCAGTATCGATACTCAAGCCAAAGTTATTAGAACGGCTCAAGTTGTCGCTGAAGTTGCACCGGAAACCATCACCTATATTGAAGCCCACGGTACAGGCACATCTTTAGGAGATCCGATAGAAATTGCGGCTTTAACTGAAGCTTTTCGCGTCAGTACTGAGAAAACCGGCTTTTGTGCCATTGGTTCTTTAAAAAGCAATACTGGGCATTTGGATGCGGCGGCTGGAATAGCAGGTTTAATTAAGACAGTTTTGGCACTCAAGCATCAAAAAATACCACCCAGCCTCCACTATGAAGCACCAAATCCCCAAATTGATTTTGCGAATAGTCCCTTTTATGTCAATACTCAACTAACAGATTGGCAAACTAACGGCACTCCGCGACGTGCGGGGGTGAGTTCTTTTGGTATTGGGGGAACAAATGCTCATGTCATTCTTGAAGAAGCACCAGTTTTAGGGCAGGGGTGCAGGGGTGCAGGGGTGCAGGAGAGATTTCAGTTGTTGGTACTGTCGGCAAAAACTAGGACAGCCCTAGAGACGGCGACAGAGAATTTAGTCCAACACTTGCAGCAAAATCAAGATTTAAATTTGGGTGATGTGGCTTATACTTTGGCTGTTGGTCGGAAAGCTTTTGAACATCGGCGGATTTTGGTGTGTCAAAATCTTGAACATACCATTACAGCTTTCACATCTTCAGATAGTCCAGAAGTTTTCACCCATTACCAAAAATCTGGTCATAGTCCAGTGGTATTTATGCTTCCTGGGCAGGGTTCTCAGTATGTGGATATGGGCAGAGAACTTTATGAAAGTCAACCAGAGTTTAGAGAACAAATTGATGATTGTGCTGAACTGCTCAAACCACACCTAAATCTTGATTTACGTGAGGTACTTTATCCCCAAGCAATGCAGACTCCAGAACTAACCCAAACTGCTATAGCCCAGCCTGCTTTATTTGTGATTGAGTATGCTTTAGCCAAATTATGGATGACTTGGGGTGTACATCCAGAAGCGATGATTGGTCATAGTATTGGGGAATATGTAGCCGCAACTTTAGCGGGAGTTTTTAGTTTAGAAGATGCCTTAAAGCTAGTGGCTACTCGCGGACGTTTGATGCAACAACAGCCAGGCGGTGCGATGCTATCGGTGCAAATGTCTGAGTCAGAAATTCTACCTTTTTTGGGTAAAGAACTGGCTTTAGCTGCGAGTAATTCACCATCAAGCTGTGTAGTTTCAGGTACGATAGATGCGATCGCTCAATTAGAAAAAAAATTACAACAGCAAGGGATAAATTATCGCCGACTGCACACATCTCACGCTTTTCATTCTCCGATGATGGATGCAGTTGTTGAGCCATTGACGCAACTTTTACAACAAATTCCTCTCCATCCTCCCCAAATTCCCTTTATTTCGAATGTTAGCGGGACATGGATAGATGCAACTACCGCCACAAACCCCGAATATTGGGCAAAACATTTGCGTCAAACCGTCCTATTTAGTGCAGGAATCACTGAGTTACTCCAGCAACCAGAACGCATATTTTTAGAGGTGGGGTCTGGCAGAACTTTAACTACCTTTGTCAAGCAACATCAAAAACCAGAGGTAGTTACTCTCACTTCACTCCGCCATCCCCAAGAACAAAAGTCAGATGTCGCATTTATATTCAATACTTTGGGTCGCCTATGGTTGCAAGGAATTAAAGTTGATTGGTCGAGTTTTTATCGCCACGAAAAACCTTACCATATCCCCTTACCTACCTATCCTTTTGAACGTCAGCGTTATTGGGTAGAAGCACCGCAACAGAGATTTAAAGCACAATTAGAAAAACAATTTTCATCAATTACAACTGATTCTGCACCTACTGCACTTATTGACCACAAGCCAAGTGAAGAAAATCTGGTTTTATTAAGTAAAAACCCTAACATTGCTGACTGGTTTTATACTCCTGCTTGGAAACGTGCTACTCTACCCAAGTTAGCAAATGAAATCAAAACAACTCAATCAAAATGCTGGTTAGTGTTTGTGGATGAGTGCGGTTTGGGTGAAAAAATAGTTCAGCGATTGAAATTAGCAGATGGTGAGGTAATTACCGTCAAAGTTGGCGAAGTATATATGAGTGACAGCGATCGCTCATATACAATTAACCCAGAGCAACCACAAAATTACAAGTTGCTCTGTCAAGAACTTCGCAAATTAGGTCAAACTCCCAGCAATATTCTTCACTTATGGAGCGTTACTCCAGATCATCCAGGGTACTTGACATCACAACAGTATGAATCCTTGGGCTTTTATAGCTTACTGTTTTTGACTCAAGCGATCGCCGAATCTTATCCAAAAGATACCTTAGATATTCGGGTTATCGCCAATCATCTACAAACGGTGACAGGTTCCGAACAACTGTGTCCAGAAAAAGCTTTAATAATGGGGCCTTGTAAGGTCATTCCCCAAGAATATTCCCATATTACTTGTAGCAGTATTGATGTAGTGCTGCCCAGAATAGATAGTTGGCAAGAACAGCAACTAATCAACCAACTAGTTACAGAAATTTCTTTGCAACCATCTGAACAGGTGATTGCTTACCGAGGACATCATCGCTGGGTGCAAGATTTTGCAACGGTTAAATTAGACACCCCAATTCAGGAAAATCAGCGTTTAAAGCAAAACGGAGTCTATTTAATCACTGGCGGTTTGGGTGGTGTGGGACTAGCCTTAGCTGAATATCTAGCCAAGACGGTACAAGCTAAATTAATTTTAGTCGGGCGATCGCCTTTTCCTCAAGCAAATGAATGGACGCAGTGGCGATCAACCCATGATGCACAAAATGTAATTAGCCAGAAAATTCAGAAATTACAAAATTTGCAAGCTTGTGGTGCAGAAATAATGATAGTTAACGCTGACGTTGCCAATTATGAGCAAATGTCAGTATTAGTGAAAGCCGCAAATTTGCAATTTGGTCAAATTAATGGAGTAATTCATGCAGCCGCAGTTTTAGGCGGAGGAATGATTCAACTCAAAACCAAAGAAATTGCAGCTGATGCTTTAGCACCAAAAGTCCAAGGAACAAGAGTATTAAATGAAATTTTCCAAAATACCAAACTTGATTTCTTTGTACTTTGTTCCTCACTTTCTTCCTTTATCGGTGCATCAGGACTAGTTGATTATATCGCCGAAAATGCCTTCTTAGATGCCTTCGCTCACTATCACGCCGCACAATATAGTAATTTCATTACCTCTATTAATTGGGATAGATGGAATAGTTTAGGAATGGCCGTTGCTGTTGAACAAAGACATAAAAATATTACAGGCGAAGAATTAATGATAGGAATGACTGTGGAAGATGGTATAGAGGTATTTGATCGAGTTTTATCTAGTAGTAATTTGCCGCAAATTCTTGTCTCTGTCCAAGATTTATACAGCCAAATTCAGGCAAATAGATCCGATAAATCTATAGAAGAAAAATTAGCCCAACTAAACCGAAATAGAGCCAGTCATCCCCGTCCAAATTTAGATAATGTTTATGTTGCTCCTCGCGACGAAATAGAAATAAACCTAGCTGACATTTGGCAACAACTTCTTGGTATTGATCGTATAGGTATTCATGATAATTTCTTTGAATTAGGAGGAGATTCTTTATTTGCTACCCAGCTTGTTTCTCAACTGTGCAAAAGCTTTCAAGTAGAACTTTCCTATAAGGGCTTTTTTAATTCTCCTACTATTGCTGAATTAGCTGAAGTTATTGTCCAAAATCTAGCAGAAAAGACAGAGCAAGAAAAGCTAGTAAAAGCTCTAGCTGAAATTGAGCAACTTTCAGAAGAAGAAGTACAAGCAATCATTGCTTTACAAAAGTAGTTAGTTGTTTCATCAAAATTCACGATTTTTTGTAAGTCTTTGAGGTGATTTTATGCTCAGTACATACGGTATAAGTGGTAAAAAATACTTAGTATTTTTGTTGCTATGTCAACTAGGGTTCTTAGTTGTTGGGATGCTATCTACATTTCTTTATGTCATGAAAATTGATGGGGTTTTTGACATTTCAGATTCAGTAATTTCTTTTGTATTCTGTCTTTTATATGCAATATCAGCTTTATGGATAGGATTATTCTGGGAGTCTTTTGCAAAGTCTATATTTAGCGTTTATGCTTCAAAAAAAGTGATTTTTCAAAAGTGGTTTATTATCCCAATCTTGGTCTTATGCCTGCTTGGAGCATATACAACTAATGGGATACTCTTAACGAAGAAATTCGGCGATATTTTAATAGTGAATTTATCCCCTTTATTCTTAGCTGGAATACTAGCAACACTAGCAACACTTCTTCTGATTGGGATAGCTATAAGAGAAATCCTCAAAGATAGGAAAACATACATCCAAAGCCAAAGTAAACTGTCCGAGCTTAGGAAGAAATATGGTTCAGAAGCTCTCAAAAGAATTGAAAATTCTATTGCTCTTGCTTATAACAAGCCCATTGCTAATCCACTTCCTCCTTCACAAGGATTTACAGTAATAGGAATTACTTCTAAACCTTGGTATGAAATAAGCGATTTACCTAAAGTGAAACTGCTGGAGGATAATTATAAAATAATTCAGCAAGAAGCTATTCAAGCTAGGGAAATTAATACTTTACTAAAACCATATTACTACCCTGGTGTTAATATGGGCGGATGGGATTCTATCTATTTAATTCAAGGAGGTAAAAAGGTTGATAAAACTAATACATATTTCCCTAAAACACTAGAAATATTAGAGCTTATTTCAAATCATACAAGACTGGAAACCGCAGAATTATTAGTTCTTAAACCAGGGGAGTTTGTTAAACCTCATCGCGATCCAGCAAGTTCTTTTATAATTTGTCAACTCGGTCTTTCCATTCCTGAAAATTGTGGTATTAGCGTTGGTGGAGAGTTGCGTACTTGGGAAGAAGGGAAGTGTTTATTCTTTGATCCATCCTATGAACATACAGTATGGAACTATAGTGATAAACCTAGAGTGGTTCTACTTGTAGTCTTTTACAAGCCTGATCTCACAAATATCGAAATGGATTTCGTACATCTGCTTGATAGCGATGAGTTATTTGAAGAGGTAACAATTTCATAATTATATGAGATTCATAGCAAATATTTTGAAACAATAGTATATATGCGCTAATGTTTCAAATTTATAGCACTTTTCACGTATTTAGACCACAATTATGAGGCCTAACCCCCAACCCCTTCCCTTGTAAGGAAGGGGAGAAAATCAAAGCCTCTCTCCTAAGAGGAGAGAGGTTTGGAGAGAGGTCTATTTGTAGTTCAGTTACCAGAACATTGCTGTAAGTAACCCAAATCAAAAGACATTTTACAGTGCTGTTTTTAAATTTGGGTTAGCTGATTTATAGCTCATTATTATAACCTGCACAAATGACTGATATTGCCAAGCGTATCGCCGCTCTTTCTCCAGAAAAACGTAACCTTCTGTTGCAAAAACTGAATAATCAAAAAGAAAGTGCTTTTTCACATACACAAATAAAACCTCAAAATCGAGAGTCGAATACTTTCCCCCTCTCATTTGCCCAGCAGCGGTTATGGTTTCTCGACCAATTGCAGCCTGGGAACCCAGCATTTAATATTTGTCAGTTTATGCGCTTGTCAGGTTGGCTAAATGTAGCAGCATTAGAACAAAGCTTTCAAAAAGTTGTCAAGCGTCATGAAGCTTTACGCACTACATTTACTATAGTTGATGGACAACCGCTTCAGGTAATTTCTCCTATTTCTGTATTCACCATAAAACTAGTAAATTTACAAGAATTACCTCTAGACAAAAGAGAATCCGAAGTTATACATTTAGCTCATCAAGAAACGCAAAAATCCTTCGATTTAACTAAAGATTGCTTATTGCGAGTTACTTTACTGCAACTGAGTGAGACAGAGCATATTTTATTGTTATCAATACACCATATTGCTGCTGATGCTTGGTCTATAGGTGTGTTAATTCGTGAGATTACGACACTTTACGAAAACTTTTCTCGCGGTTATCCTTCACCACTACCAGAACTACAAATTCAGTATGCAGATTTTGCTGTTTGGCAGCACCAATATTTACAAGGAGAAAAATTAGAAACTCTATTGAATTATTGGCAGCAAAAATTAAGCGGTCAACTTCCTATACTCGAATTGCCTATAGATATGCCCCGCCCAAAATTACAAACTTTTAATGGTGCTAGGCAATGTCTAGTTTTATCTAAACCGTTCTCAGAACAATTGAAAGGTTTGTACCAACGCGAAGGTATAACGCTATTTATGATTTTAATAGCCGCATTTAAAACATTACTTTATTGGTACACAGGGCAAGCAGAAATAATTATTGGTACTGATATTGCCAACCGCAACCAGATGGAAACTAAAGAATTAATTGGTTTTTTTGTTAACCAACTTGTTTTACGCACTAATTTATCAGGAAACCCCTCATTTCGTGAGTTACTGGAAAGAGTCCGTGAGGTAACTTTAGAGGCATATTCTCACCAAGATTTGCCATTTGATAAACTTGTCGATGCCCTCAACCCAGTCAGGCATTTATCTCGTCCACCTTTATTTCAAATCAAGTTAATTTTAGAAAATACTCAAACTCCTTCGTTAGAACTGTCAAATCTAACTATCAAATCATTAGAGGTTGAAAAGAAAACAACCCAACTTGATTTACTTTGGGAGATAGCAGAAACAGAACAGGGAATAGTTGCAGTATTGGAGTATAACACTGATTTATTTTTCCCTGCGACCATAAATCGAATGCTCAAACATTTTGAAACACTTTTAAATCAAATTGTAACTAAACCAACAGCAAAACTAAATGAATTAATTGAATTACTGACCGTAGCAGATCAGGAACAAGAATTTATACAAAGTAAAAATATAAAACAAGAATATAAACTTAAATTAAAAACTATTAAACGCCAAGTAATTAATACCGCTACTGAAATTGAGGATCTGAAATGAAAAAACTAGCAAAACCCATCAAAGCTAAAGCAGTAAGCATACTCCAAAACGAATTAATAGAAACAAGTTATTTAGAAAATGGAGATAAATTACCTCTGGTAATCAAACCCACTGTCAATGACATTGATATTGCAGATTGGGCAGAAGATAATCGAGACTTTTTAGAAAAAAATCTATTACGAAATGGTGGTATATTATTGAGAGACTTTAATATTACTACACCATCAGAATTTGAACATTTTAGTTTAGTAATTTGCTCAGAACTTTTTAACGAAAATGGCGAACATCCCCGTAATAGTGTCAGTGGAAATGTTTATACTCCAGTTTTCTACCCTAGCGATCGCAAGTTATTATGGCACAATGAAAACTCCTTCAATCATCGCTGGCCAAAAAAGATTCTATTTGGGTGTCGTCAACCAGCACAGCAGGGTGGGGAAACTCCCATCGTTGACAGTCGCCAAGTTTTTCAGCGCCTAAACCCTAAAATTAGAGAACAATTTATTGAAAAAAAAGTTATGTATGTCCGTAATTATGGTAACGGACTAGGGCTGAATTGGGAAACCGTTTTTCAAACTCAAAATAAGTCAGCAGTTGAAGCAATTTGTCAGAAAAATTCTGTGAATTTTGTCTGGAAACTAGATGGAAGTTTAAGAACTTTTTCTGTGCGCCCAGCCGTAGTAAAACACCCACAGACAGGTGAAATATGTTGGTTTAATCAGGCTCAACATTGGCATCCTGCTTGCTTAGATGAGCAAACAAGAGAGTCATTTTTAGCCTCATTTTCCCCAGAAGATTTGCCCCGGAATTGCTATTACGGTGATGGCACTATCATAGAAGATTCTATCATGTCCGAAATTTGTGAAATTTATCAAGATTTAGAAGTAACTTTTACCTGGCAGCAAGGAGATATATTACTCCTAGATAATTTGTTAACGGCTCATGCACGTAATCCCTTTGTTGGAGAACGAAAGTTATTAGTAGCTATGGGCGAAATGACCAGTTTTGCAGATATTAATAATTAAGGTTAATCAATTAAAATGCCTCAACAAATACAGGGATTTCAACTTTCTCCTCAACAAAAGCGGCTTTGGTTATTACAACAAAATAGCTCGATGTATTTGGCTAAATGCGCTATTTTGATTGAGGGCGATTTACAAGTTGCTATTTTAAAAGCAGCGGTGCAACAAGTTATTGCGAGAAATGAAATACTCCGCACTAGTTTTCATAAAACCAAGGGTATCAAGATTCCTATTCAAGTTGTAGAAAATAATATTGGTTTATCTTGGCATGAAAGCACTTTTTTAGCGGCAGATATTGAGAATATTTGGCAAGAGTTCAGTCAGCAGGATATTGAATGGGAACAAGGTTGTTTATTCCAGACACAATTAATTAAACTGTCACATAAAAAGCATATTTTACTTGTGCAGTTGCCTGCAATGTGTGCTGACACGGCATCATTAAAGAATTTATTAGCTGAAATTAGCTATTGTTATAGTGATATTTTTACTGATGAACCGTTGCAATATGCCGATATTTCTGCATGGCAAAATGAACTATTAGAAGCAGAGGAAACACTTGCTAGGAAAAAATATTGGCAACAATTAGATAGTTCTCAGCTTGAGAGTTTTCAATTATCTTTTGAACATCAGCCTTCTCAATCCCAAGAATTTAAACCTCAATGTTACAAGTTATCAATTGCGAGTGAGTTAATTAATAAAATAGAGGGAATTGTCCAAAAGCATCAAACTTCAACCAGCGTATTCTTTCTAGCTTGTTGGTTAATTTTACTTTGGCGAATTACCGACGAATCAAAGCCAATAATTGGTTTAGGTTGTGATGGTCGTAATTATGAAGAACTCAAATCAGTAATAGGTTTACTCGCTAAATATTTACCTCTAAGCTGTGAATTGACCCAAAAAGATTGCTTCAGTGATATCTTAGTTAAACTTAGTAATGCTACAACTGAATTAACCGAATGGCAAGAGAGTTTCACCTGGGAACAAATAGCGAAAACCAACCAAGAACATACAGCACAGCCATTTTTACCATTCTGTTTTGACTTTGCAGAAATGCCAAATAAGTATGCTGCTGGTGACATAAGATTTACTATTTATCAAAAATATGCTTGCGTTGACCGATTTAAAGTTAAACTGACTTGCAATCGCACCCTTAATCAAACCGTTAACGCAGAATTCCACTATGATGCTCATCTGTTTTCCCCCACAGATATTCAACGTTTAGCGAGTCAATGGCAAACATTATTAATTAGTGCTATTGAAAACCCCTCAGAAACCATCTCAAAATTAAATATTCTCAGCGACCAGGAACGCCAGCAAATTTTAGTTGATTTCAACAACACTCAAACTACAAAATTACAATATGAGTGTATTCATCACTGGTTTGAACAACAGTGCAATTCCACACCAGATAATATTGCAGTTGTTTTTCAAGACCAGCAACTTACTTATCAAGAATTAAATACCCGTGCTAATCAATTGGCTCATTACCTGCAAAAATTAGGTGTAGGGCCAGATGTGTTAGTAGGTATTTGTGTAGATCGCTCCTTATGGATGGTCATCGGTTTATTAGGTATCCTCAAAGCTGGTGCAGCTTACGTACCATTAGACCCTGCTTATCCGACAGAACGTCAAGCTTATATCATTGCTGATGCCGATACACCTTTAGTTCTGACACAGCAACATCTAGCAGCTAGTTTACCAGATAAAGTACAAGTGCTTTGCATAGATAGCGACTGGTCAGCGATCGCTCAAGAAACAACTGCAAATCTCATTACTCAGACAACTTCTCAAAACCTAGCCTACGTCATTTATACCTCTGGCTCAACTGGTAAACCCAAAGGAACCTTAATTACCCATCAAGGACTAGTTAATTATCTGAGTTGGTGTACCCAAGCGTACAACGTTGAACAAGGAACAGGAACATTAGTTCACTCTCCCCTGGGGTTTGACCTCACAATTACTAGTCTGTTTTCACCCTTATTAGTAGGTCGTCAAGTAGAACTGTTACCAGAAAATCAAGGAATTGACGCACTTTCTTCAGCTTTACGCCGTAGCAATAACTTAAGTTTAGTCAAAATTACACCCGCACATTTAGATTTACTCAAAAGACAACTATCACCGGAAGAAATAGCAAATCGCACCAGAGCTTTTATTATTGGTGGTGAAAATTTATTAGCTGAAAAGTTAACTTTTTGGCAAGATTTTGCCCCCGATACCATGCTGATTAATGAATATGGCCCCACAGAAACAGTCGTGGGTTGTTGTGTTTATCAAGTACCAAATAATCAGCGTGATTCCGGTTCAATACCTATTGGTAAACCAATTGCTAATACCAAACTTTATGTATTAGATAAACATGGGCAACCAGTACCTATCGGTGTAGTTGGTGAATTGTATATAGCTGGTTTAGGACTCGCTCGTGGCTACTTAAATCGACCAGAATTAACTGCACAGAAGTTTATCCCCAACCCATTTAGTAATCGACCAGGAGAACGCCTTTATCGAACAGGTGACTTAGCTCGTTATCGTCTAGATGGAAGCATTGAGTTTCTAGGACGCATGGATAATCAAGTTAAAATTCGCGGTTTTCGGATTGAATTAGGCGAAATAGAAGCAGTATTAGATCAACATCCAGAAGTAAAAGAAGTTGTAGTTATTGCCCGCGATGATGTAGATAATCAAAAGCGTTTAGTTGCTTATATTGTTGTTAACCAAAAACCCGGAGTTTCTATCAGTGAACTACGCAATTATCTAGGAGAAAAACTACCTAGATATATGATACCTGCGGCTTTAATCAAATTAGATGCTTTACCATTAACACCCAACGGCAAAGTAGACTATCGAGCTTTACCTGAACAAGCACAACTGGATTTAGCAGAATCATACGTGGCTCCACAATCTGAGCTTGAACAAATTATTACAAATATCTGGCAAGAATTACTGCATTTAGAAAAAGTAGGTATTCATCACAACTTTTTTGATATTGGTGGTCATTCTTTACTAATGGTTCAGGTTCATAGCAAACTCCAAAAAGTATTAAATAGAGATATATCAATCCTGGATTTATTTCAGTATCCAACTATTAGTAAATTTGCCAAATATCTAAGTCAAGAACAAGATAAACAACCTGACTTATCCAATTACGAACTAACTGAGAATCAGAGAGAATCTCGCAGACAACGTAGACAACTTAGACAAGAACATCGAACAATCAGCAAGTAGTCATTATCAACTATAGCGATCCTAAATGAGTTGTGAAGATTACTCGTTAAGTCAGGGAACAGGGAATAGAGAACAGAAAATAAAAATAAATGTACTGCGGCTTTCCGCAGGCGTATCTACGATTTTCAACCTCCGCAAATAATTTCTCCGAATCAAATCGCATTGCTATATGAATAACTTAAATACATCTGATTACTTTGATGAAATAGCCATAATTGGTATGGCAGGTTGTTTTCCTGGAGCTAATAGTATTGATGAATTTTGGCAAAATCTCCGAGATGGTGTAGAGTCAATTTATTTTTTTTCTGATGAAGAGTTAATTAGTGCTGGTGTAGAATCGAATTTATTAAATCAACCTAATTATGTAAAAGCCGGAGCTATATTAAATGATATAGATTTGTTTGATGCGTCATTTTTTAACTTTCATCCTAGAGAAGCAGAAATTACTGATCCTCAACACCGTTTCTTGCTTGAATGTGCTTGGAATGCGCTAGAAAATGCTGGTTATGACAGTGAAACCTATTTAGGTCGAATTGGTGTTTATGCTGGCGCAAGCATGAGCAGTTACTTTTTGTCAAATCTTTATGCCAACCGCCAGCTTTTAGAATCAGTAGGCGGTAAACAAATTGCGATCGCCAATAGTCAAGATTTCTTACCTACCCTGATTTCTTATAAATTAAACTTGCAGGGGCCGAGTGTCAATGTCCAAACCTCTTGCTCTACTTCATTAGTTGCGGTTCATCTCGCCTGCCAAAGCTTACTCAATGGCGAAAGTGATATAGCTTTGGCTGGTGGGGTTTCCATCGGAGTGCCACACAAAACTGGCTATCCTTATCAAGAAGGAAGTATCTTGTCTCCTGATGGACATTGCCGTGCTTTTGATGCCAAAGCTCAAGGAACCGTCAGCGGTAATGGTGTCGGTATTGTAGTTTTAAAACGGTTAGAAGATGCGATCGCAGATCGAGATACAATTCATGCGATCGTCAAAGCCTCCGCTATCAATAATGATGGTTCTGTAAAAGTTGGCTACACTGCTCCCAGTATCGAAGGTCAAGCCAAAGTCATAGCCGAAGCCCTTGGTATAGCGAGAATCTCACCCGATAAAATTAGCTATATAGAAGCTCATGGTACAGGCACAGTTCTCGGAGATCCCATCGAAATTGCGGCCCTGACAAAAGCTTTCCGCGCCAAGACTGACAAACAAGCCTCCTGTGCCATTGGTTCAGTGAAAACCAATGTCGGACATCTAGATACCGCTGCTGGTGTAACAGGTTTAATCAAAACAGTTTTAGCTCTTAAACACCAACAAATACCTCCTAGTCTGCATTTCCAACAACCTAATCCTAAAATTGACTTTGCGAACAGCCCCTTCTACGTCAATAGCACACTTTCACAATGGAAATCAAATGGTCATCCTCGCTATGCCGGAGTCAGTTCCTTTGGTATTGGCGGCACTAATGCTCATGTCATTCTCAAAGAAGCCCCAGTTTTAGAACAGAAGAGGGGGGGAACAGGGGAGCAAGGGAGAAAATATCAGTTGTTGTTACTCTCTGCTAAAACTAGTACAGCCTTAGAAAAAGCTACAACAAACTTAATTCAACACTTACAGCAAAATCCAGAACTCAAGTTAGCTGATGTTGCTTATACCCTGAGTCTAGGTCGTCGAGTTTTTGACCATCGCCGCGCCGTAGTTTGCCAAAACCTTGACGATGTAGTGCAAGTTTTACAAGCAAAAGATTCACAACGAGTTTTTACTCGATACAGCGAAACATCCGCCCCACAAGTTGCATTTATGTTTCCCGGACAAGGTACTCAGTATGTAGACATGACTAAAGAATTATACCAAACTGAGCCAATCTTCCGAGAACAAATAGACTACTGCTGTGAATTACTCAAACCACTACTAGAACTAGATTTGCGTAGCATTCTATATCCGCAATCAAAACAACAAGAAACTGCTGCTTTGCAGTTACAGCAAACATACATCACCCAGCCAGCACTCTTTATCATTGAGTATGCTTTAGCTCAGCTATGGATATCTTGGGGTGTCAAACCTAGCACGATGATTGGTCACAGCATTGGGGAGTATGTAGCTGCAACTGTGGCTGGTGTATTCTCCTTAGAAGATGCACTCATGTTAGTGGCTACTCGTGGCAAATTGATTCAGCAACTTCCGTCAGGGACAATGTTAGCTGTGCCAATGTCAGAACCAAAAATTCAACCTTGGCTGAATGAACAACTTTCTCTAGCTGCTATTAACAGCCCTAATTTGTGTGTAGTTTCGGGAACAACCACAGCAGTTGAGGAATTACAAAACCGATTAACTGAACAAGGTGTAGACTGTCGCCGCCTGTATACCTCCCATGCGTTTCATTCCCAGATGATGGACTCGATTTTAGAGCCATTTGAGGAGTTTATTTGCAAAATCAAACTAAACTCTCCCAAAATTTCTTTTGTTTCTAACGTCACAGGTACTTGGATAACCGCAACACAAGCAACAGATCCAAAATATTGGGTACAACATCTCCGTCAAACAGTGCGTTTTAGCGAAGGAATTGCTAAATTGCTGCAACAGCCAGAACAAATTCTTTTAGAAGTAGGCCCAGGAAAAGCATTAACTATCTTAGTGAACAAGCAGAAGGTTACAGAACAAATAGTACTTCCTTCTTTAAGACATCCACAAAATCAACAATCAGATCAGGCGTTCTTACTCAATACACTCGCGCAACTCTGGTTAGCGGGAATCCAAATCGATTGGTTAGCATTTTATCAGCATGAACAACCTTATCGGATTCCCTTACCAACCTATCCTTTTGAACGGAAAAAATACTGGATTGAACCTTTAGTGAATAGTGCAGACAATTCATCTTCTGAAAAAGAAACTATGGTGCCACAACCAATATTTATAAATAAAACATCTCAGTATAATAAAATTCTATCAATGCTGACAGAAATTTTAAGTAATTCTATAGGTGTAAAATCATCAGAAATTAATATTCAATCTCCCTTTCTGGAAATGGGTGTTGACTCTTTATTATTACTGCAAATCAACCGTGCTATTCAAGAACAGTTAGGGGTGCAAATTCCTTTTCACATATTTCTAGAAGATTCATTAACAATTGAATCATTAGCAGCGCATATAGCTAAAGACAAACCTCAAGATTCAACACCCACCGTTACACCATTAGTAGTGGCGAATCAGCCTCTATTAGCAGTAAATCACCAATCAGAACAAGGTGAAAATAGGAATATTGAGCAGATTATTTTACAACATCTTCAGATAATGTCTAAATTAGTAGACTTATTACCTGAGAATAGTTCTCTAAATAAAACCATCCATTTCAACGAACAAGTTACGCAAATTTCAACTAATAGCCAAAATCCCAATTTAAAATCTAAATTAACTAAATTAGAACTTAATAAAACAGCTTTTACTTCCCAAAAAATTCCAAAAGAATCAATGAATTTTTTGACTCTCCATCAACAAAAATATTTAGATACTTTAATCACAAATTTTGTTAACAAAACCCAAGAATCCAAACGACTTTCCCAAGATTATCGTTCCTATCATGCCAATAGCAGAGCCGTAACAGGTTTTTTCCCTGATATTAAGGAGATGATATATCCTATTCACGGACAGCGTGGAGAAGGAGCCAGACTTTGGGATGTGGATGGTAACGAATATGTAGACATTTCTATGGGATTTGGTACCCTATTATTTGGTCATTCACCATCTTTTGTAATTGAAGCCCTCCAACAACAAATTCAATATGGGATATTACATGGCCCTCAATCGCGTCTTGCTGGAGAAGTAGCCAAATTAATTTGCGAATTAACAGGTGCAGAACGAGCCGCTTTATGTAACACAGGTTCAGAAGCAGTGATGGGCGCAATACGCCTCGCACGCACAGCTACAGGACGCTACAAAATAGCTTTATTTGCTGGTTCTTATCATGGCAATCTGGACGAAGTTTTGATGAAAGGAGCCATGACATCTGATGAAAAGTTGTATGCTGTGCCGAAAGCTTTAGGTATTCCTCAATATATGGCTGAGAATGTCATCATTCTCAACTATGGTACTCCTGAATCATTAGATATTATTCAAGCTCATGCCCACGAGTTAGCAGCAATTTTAGTTGAGCCAATACAAAGCAGTCGTCCAGATTTACAACCTCAAGAGTTTCTCCATCAGTTGAGACAGCTAACCCAAGCAACAGGAATTGTCTTAATCTTTGATGAAGTAATTACAGGCTTTCGGATGCACCCAGCAGGTATACAAGGTTTGTGGGGCATTCAAGCAGATATCACTACCTACGGCAAGGCGGTTGCTGCTGGTATGCCAATTGGGGTAATAGCTGGCAAGGCGGCTTTCCTGGATGCCTTGGATGGTGGGATGTGGAACTATGGCGATGAATCTTATCCTCAAGCAAAAAATACCGTTTTTGCAGGGACTTTTTTCAAACATCCTCTAGCGATGTCCGCTGCTTGGGCTGCATTAAATCACATTCAGAATTATGGAAATAAACTTCAAGAAGAACTAACTCAAAAGACCACAAAATTAGCAGCAAATCTCAATTATTACTTTGAGCAAAAGCAAGTACCTATAAGAGTTGCTAATTTTGGTTCACTTTTCCGTTTTGCTTTCCAGAATAATTCCATACTCAACAATTTATTCTATTACTACTTGCTAGAAAAAGGAGTTTATGTCTGGGAAGGGCGCACTTTTTATTTATCAACAGCCCATACTGATGAAGATATAGATTATATTATTCTGGCAGTCAAAAATAGTGTGGTAGAAATGCAAAAAGCTGAATTTTTACCACCTTCCCCCATTTCGACAAATATTAATTATATGACTGCAAATTTGACAACAACTAAGTTTAGCCAAAAAGAACTTGCAGCACCCCTGGTCAAAATTCAGCCACAAGGCTCTAAAACACCTTTATTCTTTATTCATCCCATCGGTGGTAATGTTTTTTGTTACAAAGAATTAGCTCATTGCTTAGGTTCAGATCAACCTTTTTATGGACTGCAAGCACCAAGCCTTTTTGGAGAATATGAACCACATACCAGAATTGAAGATATGGCTGCTCATTATCTGGCAGCAATAAGTACAGTCCAGTCACAAGGGCCATACTATTTAGGAGGGTGGTCACTGGGAAGCATCATTGCTTTTGAGATGGCGCAACAATTACAAAAGCAAGGACATCAAGTGCCTGTACTCATCTTATTAGATAATGCAGCACCCACTTTTCCCAGCCAACCTATAGTGATTCAGCAAAATGATAATTCTCGGATTCTTGCTAGTTTCGCCTATGATTTGGCTAGTTCTGCTGGTAAGAATTTAGCAGTATCATCCGAGCATTTTCAACAAATGCAGTATGACGAGCAATTGCAGTATGTTTTTGAGCAATTGCGAGTAGCTAACTTAATCCCAGCTAATTTTAGTTTTCAGAACTTTTACCTGTTTTTTCAAGTTTATCAAAGTAACCTGCAAGCAGTGTGTAACTATGAACCACAGGTATATACAAATCGTATGATTCTCTTGCAAGGCAGGGATAGTAATGAAGGTTGTGATTATCCCAACGATCCTAGTTGGGGTTGGAGTCAGCTATCATCTGAACCAGTGGAAATTCATACAATTCCAGGTAATCATTACACGATGCTGGCTCAACCTCATGCCCAAGTTTTAGCAGCACAACTAAAGATGTGCCTAAATCAATTAGAGCATACATTACTTGTTAAGTAAAATAACCATAACTTACGCCAACACCAATATTTAACTTTATGGATAGCATCAGTACATCTAATTTACAACATTTGGAATTACCAACTAATACAATTGCCGAAACAACAAATCAGAATCTAACAACAGAACTTAATCTTCGCCAACAGCAGCATTTAGAAAAATTAATTTTCCGGTACAATCAACGCACAAAAACATCAAAACAACTAGCTCAAAAATATCGTCCTGTTTTTGCTAATAACCGAGGCTCTGTCGGGTTTGATTTTCTTATAAAAGAAATGTTCTATCCGATTTTGACTGAACGTTCTTTAGGCTCCAGAATGTGGGATGTAGATAGTAATGAATATATAGACCTGACTGGTGGATATGGCATACATTTATGCGGTTACAATCCACCATTTATCAAAAAAGCTATTTCAGAGCAACTTGAATATGGGATACAAAGCGGCGCACAAGCGGCGCTGGCTGGTGAAGTTGCTGAGTTAATCTCTGAACTGACGGGGATGGAACGGGTAACTTTTTGTAGTGTAGGTACAGAAGCAATGATGTTAGCCCTACGCATAGCAAGAGCCGCAACAAATCGTCATAAGATTGTTTTATTTTCTGGTTCTTATCATGGGATTTTCGATGGAACTTTGGTGAAAGCAGAAGCGACAAATGGAAGTCCCAGAGGAATTCCAGAGTATCCAGGAGTAACACCAAATACTGCTGAGGATGTTTTGGTTTTAGATTACGGAAGTCCTGAGTCGTTAGAGATAATTCAAACCTATCAGCAAGAATTAGCCGCTGTTCTTGTAGAACCTGTACAGCAAAATCGGCTGGGCTTTCAACCTACAGTCTTTATTCAACAACTGCGCCAATTAACTCAAGCATTAGGAATACCATTAATCTTTGATGAAATGAATACTGGCTTTAGAATCCATCCAGGTGGCGCACAAGCATGGTTTGGAGTTGAAGCAGACATCGCAACATACGGCAAAATAGTAGGTGGTGGTATGCCCTTAGCCGCAGTTGCAGGTAAAGCTGTTTACATGGATACAATTGATGGTGGTATGTGGAATTATGGAGACGCATCTTATCCTCATATACCGATTACATGGTCTGGAACCAGTTACTGTAGACATTCTCTTTCCCTGGCTGCTGCGCGTGCTTTATTGCAGCATTTAAAAATGCAAGGGGTCAGTCTACAAGAACAGTTGAACCAACGTACATCGCAATTTGTAGAACGACTGAATGCTTATTTTGAATTAGAAAGACTCCCCATTTATCTATCAAATTTTGGCTCGTTTTTCAATGCTAATTTCTCAGAAACTTCTGATTTATTAACAGAGCCTTCATTTTTAATAGGTCTTAGACTCATATTTCATCATCTGATTGATAGAGGTGTTCTTATGCCAAAAGGTGATGGGTTTTTATCCACAGCCCATACAGAAGAAGATATTGATTTGATTATTCAGGCTGTTCAAGATAGTGTCAATGAACTGCAAGCAGGTGGTTTTTTACTGAGTTAGTTTCTGAATTTGATAATTAAGATTGTGATCAACAAAACATATAGATGAGGATAAAAAAATGAACCAAACAACTTCAGAGGATACAACAATTTATAAAGTTGTAGTCAATCATGAGGAGCAATATTCCATTTGGCCAGTTGACAGAGAAAATGCCCTTGGTTGGAGAGATGCAGGTAAAAGTGGACTCAAATCAGAATGTCTGGAATATATTAAGGAAGTTTGGACTGATATGAGACCTCTAAGTTTAAGGAAAAAAATGGAGGAGTAGGCTCAACAGCCAATTCAACTTGTAATGAAAACAAACATATCAAGTGATAACTCTTGGATAATTTGTCCCAAGCCAAATCCTTTAGCAGCTTTGCGTTTATTTTGCTTTCCTTATGCGGGTGGTAGTTCTTTGATTTTTCGCAGATGGTCAGATTATTTACCTTTCTCTGTAGAAGTTTGTACTATTGAACTTCCCGGACGCGGTAGGCAAATAAAATTGCCGCTATGTAATAATATGGATGCGCTTGTAGATGCGATCGCCTCCATGATCTTTCCATATTTAGACAAGCCATTCGCTTTCTTTGGTCATAGTATGGGTGGCTTATTCAGCTTTGAATTAACGCGTCTACTGCGGCAGAAGTATAATATCCTCCCAGTTCACTTATTTATCTCTGGTCGTCGCGCGCCACAAATCCCTCCCGTAAAACCGCCGATTCATAACCTCCCTGAACCAGCATTTATAGAAGAACTTCGTCATCTCAACGGAACACCACCAGCAGTACTAGAAAATGCTGAATTAATGCAGCTATTTCTGCCAATTTTACGGGCTGATTTTGCTGTTTTAGAAACTTATACTTATACTCCTGAACCACCTTTAGAATGTCCCATTACTGTTTTTGGGGGATTACAAGATTCAGAAGTTGATTGTCATGAACTGCAAGCATGGCAAGAGCAGACAAAGACTAATTTTAATTTAGATATGTTTCCCGGCGATCACTTTTTTCTGCATTCTGCTCAATATGGTTTATTGACAAGTTTAGCTAAATATTTACTAGTAGAAATTCACCAAAATCAAACACTCAAACTATAATGTTTTCTTTTGTTAAAGATAAACCAGTGTGGACTTTTCGCTGGAACAAAATATCTCGCAGAATCTTACCTTTCCTACTCGGTATCATCTTTACTTTAGTGAGCAGTAGTCAAAGTATCAGTTCTGTCACCAGAACTACAGAAATTCTCTGGGATACTTACGGCGTACCGCATATATATGGAAATAGCACGCAAAATGCTTTCCAAGCTTTTGGGTGGGCGCAGATGCAAAGTCACGGAAACTTACTATTACGCCTCTACGGTCAAGCGCGGGGAAAAGCTGCGGAATATTGGGGAGAAGAGTATCTCGACTCAGATAAATGGGTACTAACAATGGGTGTACCCAAACGGGCAAATGCTTGGTATGCAGCCCAAAGTCCGGCATTTCGCAATTATCTCCAGGCTTTTGCCACGGGAATTAATATTTATGCCAAAAAGCATCCCGATTTAATTGACAATGAAGTAAAAGTAGTATTACCAATCACACCAGAGGATGTACTCAGTCACCTGCAACGAGTACTGCTATTTACTTTTGTCGTCGATCCAGGACGGGTAGCTGATACAACACATACAAAGTCTCCACTGGGTTCTAATGGTTGGGCGATCGCACCAAAACGGTCAGCCAGCGGCAAAGCTATGCTATTAGCTAATCCCCACTTACCTTGGGGAGATTTATTTTTATGGTACGAAGCCCAAATTACTGCCCCAGGAATTGATGCTTATGGGGCAACATTGGTGGGTATTCCTGTTTTAGCGATCGCCTTCAATAATAATTTAGGTTGGACTCATACCGTCAATACTCACGATGGTTGGGATACCTACGAACTCAAATTACAAAAGGATGGCTATCTTTTTGATGGCAAAGTTCGCTCCTTAGAAACAACAAACTTTCCCTTAAAAATCAAACAAAAAAATGGCTCTTTGCAAGAGCAAATCTTCTCAGTCAAAAGTTCTATTCACGGCCCTGTAGTTAGCGCTAAACAAGGTAAAACCCTTGCACTACGAGTTGTTGGTCAAAACAATCCTGGCGTTTTAGAACAGTGGTGGGATATGGCCAGTTCTCAAAATCTCACTCAATTTCAGAAAGTATTGCAACGCTTACAGCTACCCATGTTTACCGTCATGTATGCCGACCGTGAAGGGCATATTATGCACCTGTTCAATGCTCTAGTTCCTGTGCGTCAACAAGGAGACTTTGCTTACTGGCAAAATATTATTCCTGGTGATACCTCTAAAACTCTCTGGACGAAAATGCACCTCTATCGAGATTTACCGAGAGTAATTGATCCGCCTAGTGGTTGGTTACAAAATACCAATGACCCACCTTGGACTACTACTTTTCCTATTGCCATCAAAGCCGACAATTATCCAGCTTATATGGCACCACGGGGGCCAATGGATTTCCGAGCGCAGCGTTCTGCCAAAATGTTAGCTGAAGATAAAAGCATTTCCTTTGCAGAAATGATTGCTTACAAGCATTCTACGCAAATGGAACTGGCAGACAGAATTCTCGATGATTTGATTCCTGCTGCCCAAAAATCAGAAAATCAATTAGCACGCCGCGCCACTGAAGTTCTCGCCAAGTGGGATCGCAAAACAGATGCCAATAGTCGAGGCGCTGTACTGTTTAACTCTTGGGTTGACAATCTCGATTTAAATACAGCATTTAGTATTCCGTGGAATGAAAAATCTCCTCGCACCACACCAGATGGTTTGGCTGATCCTGAAAAAGCTGTTACAGCCTTGGTAGATGCAGCGACAAAAATAGAGCAGATCTATGGAACTCTAGATGTTCCTTGGGGCGAGGTTTTCCGATTGCGTTATGGCAATGTAGACTTACCTGCTAATGGCGGTAATGGAGAAAAAGGTGTCTTTCGCGTACTCACTTTCGCCCCAACAGATGATAGACACTTTCAAGCAGTTCATGGTGATTCTTTCGTTGCTGCGGTGGAGTTTTCCCAGCCAGTAAAAGCTAAGGTTCTTACTAGCTATGGTAATGCGACTCAACCGAATTCACCTCATGTTGGCGATCAACTGCAATTATTTGCGCGTCAGGAATTGCGTCCTGTTTGGCGCACCCGACAGGAAATTATAGATCACTTGGAAGAACGTACAGTCTTCGGAAGCAATACGATTTTCTGAAGTTGGAGAAAAAACGAGTAGGGTAGCAACTGGCGTTAGAGGCGTTGAGTTTTATTCCCCTTCCCTAGAAGGGAAGGGGTTAGGAGTTAGGTCTGTATTACCGCTATGTAGATCGAGCGATCGCCTTCATCAGCGAAGGTTAGCGTGAAGAACTTAGACTTCCTCTGAGGAGTAACCCAAGGCTAAGATTTCGAGGATTTGGAAACTCTACATTCTGCACACCTCAAAGAAACATAAAAAAATCTTGAGCGATCGCTACTCATCCCTCTTTTGTTACTTTAGGGAGAAAAATATTAACTAGCAATGGAAAAAGTGACTGGAGAAGCACGAAAGTCATTCATGAAGTCGATTAATTTTAAGAAGCAACGTTTTATACCAGGAATGTTAAATACTGTCAGCCAAGGTTGAATTAAACAGTAAAAAATATATGGTTGAATAATCAATCTCAGGTTATTCAAGGCACTCTTGCATGTTGTACCTGATTCCACCTTGAATGTTGACTATATTGAGAAATATTAGAGTCACTAGCAATACCTTTGCCAAAATAAGAGCCTACAAAAATTTTGGTAAAAACTGGCAAAATTACCCATACATAAACTAGATGACAATATTAATGATGTAGATGTTGAGTTTGATTGGTGGCAAAGCTGAAAGTATACCTCTTGTGTCACTTTCCGAGTATTCTGAATAAAAAGATTAACTAATCCTTTTATTCAGAATACTACGCCAGTAGTTACTCAGAAAAAATCCTGCCCTTTCCTGCTTTCTATGCTTGATTGGACTCACGGCAGGCTTATCCTTCTATTTTGGACTAGTAGCAAAGTTATGCTTCCAGAGGCGGCAAAGTTATGGGTTCTTGGCAACTTTTGGTGATCTAAGTTGAGGGAAAGCAGAGGGCAGAAGGCAGAAGGAGTCAGAAGGAAATTATAGATTCAAACTTTGAGTTTATTTAAACTGGCAACTAATATACTTTGCATTTCCTCAACTTCATTTAATAGGGGACTGCCGCTTTAACATTTTCAGTCGATTAATATGTCCTTCAACGGGGCCATTGCTGACTGACATAGTTACACCTGCTTTCACAGCATCGTAGTCAGACTCTAAACTAACAGCAAAGGAGCGCAACAAAGAAACAGATCTGTTTTTAGCTGTGTTTAACCAAGCATCGAGCTGCTCAGGTAGACGTTGACGTACAAGAGATGCTCTCCTGTTGAGCTAGTTCAATAACTGACTTCAAATCAGAATGGGCTGTTTGTAGTTGAGCGATGATTTCACGCTCATTAGGCTGTATAAATTCTGGTCGTCGCAAGACTAAAGCTGTGACGCGACTGGGGGTGAGAGGACGATGGGAGGAAGAACTCACCCTGGGGGACGCGTTTTTCTTTGAACACTTTGCTGGCTTAAATCCGCGCAAGGTCTTGAGATAACGAGTGAAGCGAGCGACCGTGGCATAACCACTGATATAGCCGCAGGTGCGAATTTCTTCAAACAGTTCTTGGGTGTTGTGGTTCCCGCTATTCGAGCGACTGAGGAGGTAATCATGATAAGGGTTGAGAAGACTCAGACCGTGGTCGCTACGTTCACGACGTTCGGTAAAAGTTGAGCTACGCAAGTAATTGAATACGGTAGTTTTAGAAACTCCCAGCTCTTGAGCGATTGCTAGTCCTGACAGGCCAATAGACCGCAGTCTCCAAACTTGCT
Source organism: Nostoc sp. LEGE 06077 (assembly GCF_015207705.1). Taxonomy (GTDB): domain Bacteria; phylum Cyanobacteriota; class Cyanobacteriia; order Cyanobacteriales; family Nostocaceae; genus Nostoc_B. The sequence goes on along the minus strand of NZ_JADEWI010000043.1, from coordinate 310 downwards.
CATGGATTTCCCTCCGTCTATCCCGTGCTTTGGCGGATTGAACTTTTCTTTTTAAAGATGTGTTTTGGGGAAACCTTGGCACAACTGGACTCTTATTAGTCTCAGCAATCATGGAAAGGTTATCGGGGAAAGGCAGAGGAGCCACTGCGTTGGGCGGCTTTGCCGACTTGAAGCAAGTGGCATGGCAGAAGGCAGAAGGCAGAATGTTGGTTTGAGGGTTTTCCTGTGCAGTCAATCCGTCTGTATTCTCTGCCAAAAAGGGTTTAACATCCTCACACTCGTTTTGAATTTCAGTGGTCTGCAATTGGGT
>NZ_JADEWI010000110.1 GCF_015207705.1 Nostoc sp. LEGE 06077 | reverse complement strand
TGGTTGAGGTTTCAAGCCTCGATCAATGCAGTCGTCCTGAAAAGATGAGGGTGGAGACAACGCGGTTGTTGGGGCTGTATTATCGCCTACACCCCACACCCTATCCCCTACACCCTGCCCCGTTGGCACATGATCAAAACTAATTCCTAGCAGTGCTTGTAATTTCCGCTTACCCGATGGGTGAGGAACAGTGCCTAATTTGGCTTTGGGGAATAATGTCTTAATTCTGGGTAGGGCTTGGTTAATCGCCTTGACTGTTTTATCACTGGGCTTGGACTGTTCCTGCCAAATCGCTTTCACCTTGCCATTGCTAGATTCCTCAAACGACAAAGTACCGTTATCCATGTACCAATTCTCCAAACGTTGCCAAATATCAAAGGCTGTGACAATGCCACTGGGGTTGTAAGCCAGCCCCGTATCCTTGCAGAATTGGAACAGGTGCGAGTTTTCTGCCTGAATCTCCTCCAATGCTTGCTGAGTGCAGCTGTAGTCGATGCCCTCTGTGATTAATGCCTGAAGTCCAGCAATCATCTTGTTTAAAAATGCCGGGGCGACACACTCACGCACAAAATCCACGTCATAAGCGAACCGGGGGTCAGCTAGTAACTCATCGGGGTTGTTGGGGTCAGGATTGGTCTTAAATGTTTTGCGGAACAGCAGGGCAACAATGCGGTCGAGAGTAGCTTGAATTGTGCCGTGCAATGGCGGAGTGTCATTCAAGTTGAAAATGCCGATGGCTGTGGGGTCATATTCGATGTGGTCTTTGCCTTTGCGTTCTGAGTGTAAGATGTTACCAGTAGCAAATAACTTGAGTGATTGAATTTTATCGAGTCTTGTGGTTTGTGGGTTCTCTGATGCCCAATTCACCCGACTATTGACGAGTGCAGCTAAGGCAAATTTTCGCCCTTCATCGTAAGCCACAAAGTCAGCTAAGGAGCAGCTGGTCATGCCTTGATGACCGTAAATAATAGATACTACCGAACGTATGGAATCCTTACCATTTGCACCCAAGCCACAAGCTAGTATGACCTTTGTTTCTCGTCCGCGACGCTTGCGAACTTGGGCTAAATCAAGGCTTGCTCCCAGATTCCTTAATAAAATTTGCTGTTGTGGCTCGTCTAAACATTCCAGCAAAAGATCGCAGTGGCTAGAGTTAGCCTTGGGGTCATACTTCACCAATGGCTCATAAGTATAGAAGTGTCTATCAGGGTCGTGTTCTTCTAACACAGGCTGGGGTATAGCGCCTGACCAATCAATGCTTAACACGCCATTGGTACAGTTGACCCCTGGCGGGTTGAGTAATTGCGGGTCAATTTCCACTCGCAGCTTCACCCACTCCAGCAACTCTTTTACCTTGTTGGGTTTGGCGTAGGGGTAGGTGATGACATAACTATCGCCGTTTTTCTTGATTACCGAATAGGAATTGCAATAATTGGTGATGCGCCGACGCTCAACGGCATCAGGGGAGTATCTGTAGCCTTTGCCATGCCAGTAGTACAGCTTGCCATCGGCACAAATCCATTTGCTTTCACCGTAAAGGGTGTTAAAGCCTTTTTGGAGGAATGTGCTGTCCGGCTCCTCATCGCCCAAGTCAGCAACATCTAGTGGGTCTTGGGCTAGTTGTTGTTGCTGTTGGGCTGTAATTTCTGCAATCTGCTGGAGTAGTAGCTCTACTAATTCGTCGCCTGTCATGCCCGACTCAAAAATGTCTGCTATGTCTCCTTTATCTTGCAGGTTGGGTTGAATTTTTAGCAAGTCGATGGCCACAAAATTTACTCCGGCTTGGTGGCAAAGCTCTTTAATTCGCTGTTGCTTGTTCCAGCCAGTTTCATCATTATCAGTGCAGTAAGCCAGTAAAAAATCTTTACCTGTACTGTGCTGGATTTGGGTTAAGGAATGGAGGATGTCACCGTCAGAACTGCTGCCTACCCAAGTAATGCTGGCTAAGTTTTCTAATCGGCTGGCTTCGACGCATTTTTCACCTTCATGGGCTAACAGTACGGGGATGCCGTCTGTGGCTTTGATGATAGCTTGAGCCTCATCTTGTCTGTAAGCAGGCCATTTTCCTTCTTTCTTCCAGGCAACCTTATTAGTTATGGGGTCAATTCGGCTGACGGAGAATGTTTTGACTCTGCCTTTGGGGACAGCAGCACAAGGACAAGAGAATCTGTGAGCTTTTCGCCCGTTGCTATAGTCGTATTCAATAACTGTGATTTGTTTTAATTCCTCTGCTGTGGCTCCTGAATCTGATAGCCTGATGGCAACGGATTTGGGAACGAAATCGGGTGAAAAGGGCTGTGGTGTGGTGATTTCAGCGTTGAGTCTGCATACCTTTAACTGCGATGGGTCAACATTTAAAACCTTGGGTGGGAAGGCTGGTTTTTTCGCCGTCAGGGGCTTGAATCTGGGTAGTGGTGTGTAAGTACCAAGTTTTCTTTCTTCTAATACCTCACTCCAAGGCTTGATTGCTTCTCGAATATCTCGGTGAAGGCAGTCATTGTAACAACTGTATTTGCCGTTACTGGGGTTGACGCTTAAGTTATGACCACCGCAGGCTGGGCAGATGTATTTATTTTTCTCTTTGGCTGGTTCTAGCTGGTCTACGAAATTGCGAATGTCAAAGGAGGCGATCGCTCCTGCCATAGCGGAGTGGTCAACGGTTTCGTGTCCTTTTAACAGAGCTACCATTGTGAAATCCTTATGGGGTAAATGATGTAGGTTTTACCCCCCCCTGAAGATTCACCAAGGCTTTAATCAAATTTCTCTATAACCCGTTGCTACTGTTCATCGGAACTGTTACGATTGGGTTATAAAGAAATTTAAATAACTTTTGTGAGGTTTGTCTTCTCGGACTGTTAAACAACTTGCTTCCAACAAGTTGAGTCCAGGGAGGCATTCTTTTCTTATGTATATCGATAGACAAAATACTTAGAAAAGATGGACTAAGGGTATAGTCCTCTTTCATAATAAGTGATCTTCAATAAAAATAGATAGTAAATTATCTAAGTTGCGAAAATAAAATAATTTATTTTTTATCTTCAAAGGAAGATATAGCTATACTTTTAAAGTTTATTTATTAATAATTAAAAACAACTTTCTATCACCCAACAAAAAAAATTAGTAAGGTGATATGAAAATAATTATGTTTATCTGACGTGTTCTCTAAAGATTGAGTGTGTAGCAATTTAAACAAATCAGCAGTAAATAAATTCTAAATAAGAATGCTTATGTACTGAGTGAAAGTTAATAGCCATCACTACTCATCTTCTGGGATCTCCAAACCACGACTTAGTAAACCATCTTTAATTAAAAGTGTTGCCATTTGAGAAACTGTGCGGCTTTCTTTTTTGGCTAACTCTGTAACGAGGTTGTAAATCCCCATCGGGGTAACAATGCTAAACTTCTTACCTTTATACATCAGATCAGACACTAGCGGATAGTATCATCAGTGTAACTAATAGTTCTGCGGAAATCTATAACTTTTACTAGCGGATAATATCATTTACTATCTGCTAATATCTGCTAGTATGAAATTATAGACGCTGGACGAACACACGTAAAAGTAAAACGCCTAGCGTAATTCAGATACAGGCTTCTCAAGAATCTATCCAAAAAGGTTAGCAACAGCCACATCTATATATATGCAATGTGGCTGCTACTAGCTTTATAGGAGAAAGCAAGTGTACAACATTTACTTTGCAGATATTGGCAACTTCACCAGCATTACTGCCCTCAAAGGTGAAAAGCCGCGTGTGATGCGCTCAGTATTTCAAGATGTAACCTACACCAGTGCCAGGGACTACGACACCGAAGACTCACCCAGCGTCAAACTAGACAACAAAGTATTAGTCTTGGGCGAACGTGCTACCAAGCAGAAAAACCCGCAAACCGCCGCCGAGCGAGGCAAACAGTTACCAGAATTCGTCAAACCCTTCACCCTGGCAGGACTCAGACAAGATTTTGAGGGAACAGTCCGCTTCTTAGTACCAGAGCGTAATCATTGGGAAGAAGATGCTATCCGTCAAACATTGATTGCGGATCATCAAGTCACAGTCAACGGTAAAAGCTATAAACACCGCATTAAGAATGTTGAGTTTTACCTAGAAACTGATGTGGCTGTCGTCAACTCTTACAAAAAAGGTTTCCTTGATATGGAAGGAGACACACTCGCCATAGACATCGGTGGTGGGGGTTTTTTGCATTAACCCCCGAAAAGGGGGATTCTAGAATTTGTTGTTGAATGGTACTTCACTCTTTTGATTAGTACGCGATCGGTGAAAGCTAGTCAGTGTGAAGAGTATCACTATTTCTTAGACGATCTAAGAATGGTATTTTGAGACATGTAAAGAGACATAATTCAGACTTGTCTCAAATTGTATACTTTCTGAGACGGGGTTTAGCCAAGAATCTTATCTGGCAAGAGTTATAGGGTGATAGCATCAAAACTCACTTTTCATAATCCCCCTTTTCGAGGGTTTATCCCAAAAACCCCTGGTGGCACTACTAACTATGTTGTGATGACCCCGAATGGTGAAATTCTCACTCGTCGTTCAATCCCGAAGGTGGGCGGTGTCTCCCTGGCTAACGACATCATCAACTCTGACTTAATGCAGAGTTACGCCTTGCGCGATAACGTTGCATTCAAAGTGGCCAAGATGATGGATGCAGTCGCGGATGGTTCCCTAACTTACGGGCGGAAATATGATTTCAGTTCCGTCTTCCCTAGCTTATTAGAAAACTGGTTTAACGGGTTGATGGACGGCATTACCACAGCCGCTAATGATTACTTGGCAGATGTAACCAACATCATGCTGATTGGTGGATGTGCAAATCTAGTACGCCATAAATTGAGTGCCAAACCAGGGTTTTATATTCCAGTTGATCCTCATCTGTCCAACATTCAAGCATTGTTAGCTATGTAAAAAAATGCAAGTACGTTTAGCGGCTATTGTTGCCGCCAAAGTGGAGGGAATTAGAATTTCACTTGACTATTTAAAGTTGAGTGACACCGTAAATCTGCTGTTGGATGCAATCAAACATAAATGGGACTTGAAATTAACTAATTTGTCACAGATTGAGACAAGTGAAACAAGAGTGAGACTAGATAAACGCCATTATGCTTGGTTGTCACAATACGGGTTAGAGCGAGGGATAAATATAGCCTCTGCCACAAATTTATTAATTTCGGAATACTTGGCAGGCAATGTCAGCAGTTTTCAAACACCTCTAACAAAAACTGTGATTCAACAGTCAGAAATTCAAACAGAAGTCACACCAATTGAACAAACACAAACAATAGATAAGCCGAAAGGTCAAGCATTGATGAGGAGTCTTAAATTATGAGTCAAACCCGCGTAGTCCTGGACGAAAAGCACATTTCTAAAGCCAAAGAAATCATTGAACAGACAGGAATCAACACTTATTCTCAGCTATTTACCATCTTGTTGGTTAATTACGGTGACACCCTTGTTAAGTCTTTAAAAGGCAGCAATGAATAACTTAAATCCAGTCTATGACTCAACCCTACTAACCAATTCCAAGGTTTATCAGATTGATATAACACTGTATCAATACCTCTATCAAACAGGCACAAGAGAGCATCCCAAGTATCACTTTTGCCCTTTAGCTGGACAACGAAAGAAGGCTGATTTACTGCTCAATCACAAGACTTTAACTTCTCGCTGTTATGAGGTCGCAGGAATGTCAACTAGCCTAAGTGTCATCAGTCAAAAATCACTGCAATTATCGATTTTTTGAGGTGAATTATGAACACTCAACCGCTACCAGAATTGATTGCACAAGCCCAACAATTAGTAAACCAAATTCGGCAGCATCCACAATATCAAAGGTTGAACTTTGATTGTGATGTGACCCTTGGGGACGTAAGCCAGTTTTTCAACACACTGCAATGGACAGCCGCAGATTCAACTGTGGATGTTTCGAGAGAGGGTTTTCATCAATGAAAAAGCTGATTGATTATCTTGATAATGTCTTACAGGCAATTGCGATTGCACTGTTTATCTCGGTCGGATTATTCGCAAGCGGAGCAATGATTTGTCATGGTTTAAATCTCATAGCTAACAACTATGCCCAAGATGCCTTGATTCGTCGTGTTAATTGGGCAAAGCATAGGGATTTTAGTATTGGCGGAATCTTTGTTTGTGGTGGAGGTTTCTTAGCCAGTGCAATAGCTAGAGCAACTTTCTCTGATGTTGATGAATAACAGAGGAGCGAACGCACAGCCTGAGAAACTACTGCGTTCGCACCCACTCATGAATGTATCTCCGCCTAATGAAGAATACACTACACAAGGATTTTACCAAGAATGAATAAACCCATAGGCTACTTCACAAGCGTCATGCCGGGAGATGGTTCATACCTGGATGAGCTTCAGCAACAGTACGGCAGCACATTTGAACAACTGGGCAAGGTAGAAAAACTATTGCTGTTACATGGGGTTGTCCAAAATCTCTTGAGTGCAGAGATAAATGTCTCTGGCGGTTCAGCAGCAGTAGAGGCACTTTCAACAGTTTCTCCCATTGCCCAAGGTCTCCATAAACGAGTCAAAATAGGCGACCACTTGGGATTGGCAGAAGCATTGATTAATCAACTCAAATACCAATGCTAGGGGTGAAACATGGCTCGTAATTATGGAACCGCCAAGCTGAAAAACCATATCCCCAATAATGCCCCTGGTACGCTCAACGCAATGGGCAGTTTGTTTGATGTGTCAGCAGAAGACTTTAACAAAGCAGTGCAGGGCGACCAAACGGTAATCACCAAAATTGCAGACATGGCGCGATTGTCTGACACTGCCAAAGCCAATTTACCCAAGGCATTGGAGGCATATCGGAAAATCATTGAAACCACTGGGGATGTGAATCAAGCCTACGCGGAGTTGGTGCAACTGACCCAGAAGCATGGAACGCAAACCCTCAAAGCTATCAACACATCGAAAATTGGTGAGCAGCGTTTCAAAAACGAAGTGACCGAGATGCAGTCTGAACACGTTAACGCTACGACTGCCGAGGCTACCCGTCACGCTCAACGGTCAAGCCTGATTCAAATATCGGGGGCGACGGCTGACTTAATGGCTCTAGCAAAATATGAGGCGGATTTAATCAAGGCATCTAATAAACTGCCCGAAGCCCAAGACGCAGCAGATCGCGCTTATGAAAATGCGGTAACAGGCGCACTGTGGACAAACGGTAGTGAAGCCAAAACAGACAGAATACCCAAGCCAAACTACAGCCGTACTGCTGGGATTAGTCGAGTAGGGCAGTGGTTTCGCAACTTCATGGGCATTTAAGCCCTAGTTTGTGCTTGCGCCAGGGAACAGAAGAGAGC
>NZ_JADEWI010000042.1 GCF_015207705.1 Nostoc sp. LEGE 06077 | reverse complement strand
CTGGATGCACACCACACAGCCGTTTGAATTCTTCTGGTTTGAGGTTCTTTACCTTTTCGTAGCTCATAGATGTCAAGAAAGCTCTCAGCTACTTTTCCCACGCTCATGGGACTTTTGCAAGAGGTCTATTGTAAAGAGTGGGTAAGATGCCGAGCCAATAAAAATCCCCCACCTTGCGGCAGGGGATTTTTTTACTTACCTACAAAACTAGTAGCCAGATCAACCGAACTTACCAGCAGTGGAAGCGATGAGGAAGGCAGCGTAGGTGAGGACATAGCCAACGGTGAAGTGAGCTAGACCAACTACACGGGCTTGAACGATAGATAGAGCAACGGGCTTGTCTTTCCAGCGAACTAGGTTAGCTAGAGGAGTACGCTCGTGCGCCCAAACTAGGGTTTCAATCAACTCTTGCCAGTAACCTCTCCAGGAGATGAGGAACATGAAGCCAGTTGCCCAAACGAGGTGTCCGAATAGGAACATCCACGCCCAGACAGACAGGTTATTCATACCGTAGGGGTTGTAACCGTTAATCAACTGTGCAGAGTTAGCCCACAGGTAATCACGGAACCAGCCCATCAGGTAGGTAGAGTTTTCGTTGAACTGAGCAACGTTACCTTGCCAAATACCTAGGTGTTTCCAGTGCCAGTAGAATGTTACCCAGCCTACTGTGTTCAATGCCCAGAACAAGGATAGGTAGAAGGAATCCCACGCGGAGATATCGCAAGTACCGCCACGACCAGGGCCATCGCAAGGGAATGCGTAGCCGAAGTCTTTCTTGTCTGGCATTAATTTAGAACCACGAGCATCCAAAGCACCTTTGACTAGGATGAGGGTGGTGGTGTGCAGACCCAAGGCGATCGCATGGTGTACCAAGAAGTCGCCAGGGCCAATTGTTAAGAACAAAGAGTTAGTGCCAGAGTTAATGGCATCCAACCAACCAGGCAACCAAACGTTCGCGTAGTTGGGGTAAGCTGTGTAGGCGACACTGTCGGGGTTAGACAACAATGTGTCTAAGCCGTAGAGTACTTTACCGTGAGCAGCTTGAATGAATTGAGCAAATACTGGCTCAATTAAGATTTGCTTTTCAGGAGTGCCGAAAGCAACTACTACGTCGTTGTGAACGTACAAACCAAGGGTATGGAAGCCTAAGAATAGCGATACCCAGCTGAGGTGAGAGATAATCGCTTCTTTGTGCTGTAATACGCGCTCAAGTACGTTGCCTTTGTTTTGTTCGGGGTCGTAGTCACGTACCCAGAAAATTGCTCCGTGGGCAAAAGCACCAACCATCAGGAAAATCGCAATGTACTGGTGGTGGGTGTACAAAGCTGCCTGGGTGGTGTAGTCCTTAGCGATGAACGCATAGGACGGTAGGGAGTACATATGCTGCGCTACCCAAGAGGTGACAACGCCTAAACAAGCTAGGTGCCAACCTAATTGGAAGTGCAGAGAGTTGTTGTAGGTGTCATAAATGCCTTGGTGAGGCATATTGAACGGGCCTTCAACTTTTTTGCCAAAGAAAGTTTTGGCATTCATCATCTCTTTGATGCTATGACCGATACCAAAGTTGGTACGGTACATATGACCTGCGACGATGAACAATACAGCGATCGCTAGGTGGTGATGAGCGATGTCGGTCAACCACAGAGATTCTGTCTGAGGATGGAAACCACCCAAGAAGGTCAGAATTGCTGTGCCAGCACCAGTAGATGTACTAAAGATGTGACCTGCTGTATCTGGGTTTTGAGCGTAAACGCTCCAGTTACCTGTAAAGAATGGCTGCAAGCCTGCTGGGTGGGGAGCAGTTGTTAAGAAGTTATCCCAACCTACGTGCTGTCCGCGAGCTTCGGGGATAGCAACGTGAATCAAGTGACCAGCCCAAGCCAGAGAGCTAACGCCGAACAAACCAGCAAGGTGGTGATTCAGGCGAGATTCGGCACTCTTGAACCAAGCAAGGCTGGGACGGAACTTGGGTTGCAAGTGCAACCAACCAGCAAATAACAATACGGCTGCGAATAATAACAGACCAAGTGAACCGACGTACAGTTCGCTGTTTGTCCGCATACCGATGGTGTACCACCAGTGGTAGACACCAGAGTAAGCAATGTTTACAGGATTACTAGCACCAGCTTGGGTAAAAGCTTCAATTGCTGGTTTACCGAAGTGGGGGTCCCAAATCGCGTGGGCGATGGGGCGGACGTGTAGAGGATCTTTAATCCACTGTTCAAAGTTACCTTGCCAGGCTACATGGAACAGGAGGCTGGAAGCCCAGAGGAAGATGATTGCCAGATGTCCGAAGTGGGTAGCGAAAATCTTTTGGTAAAGATTTTCTTCGGTCATGCCATCATGGCTTTCAAAATCATTGCCCATCGCGATCGCATACCAAATGCGACGCGTAGTTGGGTCCTGTGCGAGATCCTGGCTAAATTTTGGAAATTTTGTTGCCATAGCTTTGATATTTCCTCTGACCCTTAGCCATCAGGTTTCAGCTTTTGGAAGTCTGAGTTATGAGTTCTCAGCTTTGAGTTTAATTACTCAGCACTCAGTACTCAACACTCAGCACTCCCTATAACTGATTGCTATCCTACTGAAAGAATGTGTGCGTGGAAGAATGCCCAAGTTGTAGCAATTCCTCCTAAGAGGTAGTGAGCTACACCAACAGCACGACCTTGAGTAATACTCAGAGCGCGTGGCTGGATGGCAGGTGCTACCTTCAGTTTATTATGAGCCCAAACAATGGACTCAATTAGTTCTTGCCAGTAGCCGCGACCGCTGAACAGGAACATTAAGCTGAATGCCCAAACAAAGTGAGCGCCTAGGAACATTAATCCGTAAGCAGACAAAGCACTACCGTAGGAGTTGATTACTTGTGAAGCTTGCGCCCACAAGAAGTCACGCAACCAGCCGTTGATTGTGATGGCACTTTGGGCAAAGTTACCACCAGTAATATGAGACACATTACCAGCTGCGTCTACAGTTCCCCAAACATCAGATTGCATCTTCCAGCTGAAGTGGAAAATTACAATTGACAGGGAGTTATACATCCAGAACAATCCGAGGAACACATGATCCCAACCAGAAACTTGGCAGGTACCGCCACGGCCAGGGCCATCACAAGGGAAGCGGAAGCCTAAGTTAGCTTTATCGGGGATCAAGCGAGAACTGCGGGCGAACAGTACGCCCTTCAGCAGAATCAGAACAGTTACGTGGATGGTAAAGGCGTGGATGTGGTGAATTAGGAAGTCCGCAGTACCCAAAGCGATGGGCATCATAGCGACCTTGCCACCTACAGCCAAGATACCGCCACCAAAGGCATAGCTAACAGGCTCTAAAGCGTTGGGAGCTGTGCCACCAGGAGCCAAGGTGTGCAGGTTTTGCACCCATTGAGCAAATACTGGCTGCAACTGAATTGCGCTGTCTGAGAACATGTCTTGGGGACGGCCCAAGGCACGCATTGTGTCGTTGTGGATGTACAAACCAAAGCTGTGGAAGCCTAGGAAAATAGACACCCAGTTCAGGTGGGAAATAATTGCATCCCGGTGACGAATCACCCGATCCAGAACGTTATTTTGATTCACAACAGGATCGTAATCCCGCACCATAAAGATGGCAGCATGAGCCGCACCACCCACAATCAAGAATCCACCGATCCAAATGTGGTGAGTGAAGATACACAACTGAGTTGCGTAGTCAGTTGCCAAGTATGGGTAAGGAGGCATCGCGTACATATGATGCGCGATGATGATGGTCAACGAACCCAAGAAGGCAAGGTTAGTTGCCAATTGAGCGTGCCAAGAGGTGGTCAGGTTCTCATAAAGACCCTTGTGACCTTCCCCGGTGAAGGGGCCTTTGTGGTTTTCGAGGATCTCTTTGATGCTGTGACCAATACCCCAGTTTGTGCGGTATTGATGACCAGCGATGATGAAGAGTACAGCGATCGCTAGGTGGTGATGGGAAATATCAGTCAGCCACAGACCACCAGTTACTGGGTTTAAACCGCCCTTGAAGGTCAAGAAGTCAGCATACTGACCCCAATTCAAGGTGAAGAAAGGTGTTAAACCACTAGCAAAACCTGGGAACAGGTCGATCAACAAACTCTTGTTCAGGATGAACTCATGGGGTAAGGGGATATCTTTAACAGCTACCCCTGCATCCAAAAGCTTGTTGATTGGTGCTGAGACGTGAATTAAGTGTCCAGCCCATCCCAAGGAACCACAGCCTAGTAGAACTTGCAGGTGGTGGTTCAACATCGACTCCACATTCTGGAACCATTCCAGTTTGGGAGCGCGTTTGTGGTAGTGGAACCAGCCAGCAAATAAGAACAAGCCTGCTAATACCAAGCCGCCAATAGCTGTTACGTAAAGCTGGAAGGAGTTAGTTATACCCCAGCCACGCCATACTTGGAACAAGCCTGAAGTGATTTGGATGCCGTGGAATCCACCACCGACATCACCATTCAAAATGTCTTGTCCCACAATGGGCCAAACGACTTGAGCGCTGGGTCTCACGTTCAACGGGTCACTTAACCAGGCTTCGTAGTTAGAGAACTTCGCGCCGTGGAAAATCATCCCGCTCAACCAGATTGTCACAACGGCAAGGTGTCCGAAGTGAGCCGCAAATATTTTGCGGGAGATATCTTCTAAATCGCTTGTATGTGTATCAAAATCGTGGGCGAGGGCGTGGAGGTTCCAAATCCAGGTGGTGGTTTTTGGGCCTCTAGCTAGAGTCCTGTCGAAGTGTCCTGGCAACGCCCATTTTTCAAATGAGGTAGGTACCGGGTCGTTATCGACTATTACTCTTGCTTTCTTCTCCTCTCGCTCCGGAGGACTAATCGTCATTCGACCTCCTCTCGTGATAAGGAATGAGGAATCATGAAATCACAAATTGATCTTTAGCCGCTTTCTCCAGAGTAGTGGCTGAAGGAGCGATGAAGACGCTATGTGGAAGTTTGTTTCTGTTGAATTATAAAGTCTTTACTTGTACATTGTTGGAGAGATTTTAACAATAATTCAAAATAGCCAAATTAATTGTCTGATCTAGCTTTTAACTTTAAACTTTTGAGCCAAAAGTCAAGACTTTCTTCATTTAATTTACAAAGAATAACAATTCGTTAAATTTATGATTCATGGATATAATATGCACAAACTCAGTATTCTGGACTGTAGTTATAGATATTTTTGGTACGAGAGTCAGATATCTGTAAGCGAGAATTGTCAAAAAAATTACTAATTTCCTAGCATTTTGAAAAAATATATAGTAACTGAACAAAATTTTACCTTTTAGGCTCTGGTGTCCGATAGGTGGTTTAGGGCAAAATAATTTTGCAGTTTTTGCAGACTATAACTGGGTGTAAGGTATGAATTTGTGGTGCGTGAAGGCTTTAAAGCAGATCCTCCCCAGGAGTCTGACTATTTTTAAGTGGCTAATCATACTAGTGTTGGTTTTGAATTTAAACAGCTGTGCAGAGAAAGCTGTTACTCAAGATGCACCTATTAGCCATACCGAAAAATATCAACCTACTTCGCAGCAGTTTACTGAAGTCGCGCCACCAGAGGTAATTCAAGAACTACGTTCAACTTTAGAAGTGTATCGCCCCCAGGTGACTATAGTCACGCCGCAACTTGATGAGATCATCCCAGACACTAAAGTTACAGTCCGGCTTCAGGTAAAAGATTTACCGATATTTAAAGAGCCAAAATGGGAATTAGGCCCTCATCTCCATGTAATTTTAGACAATCAGCCTTACATCCCCGTGTACGATTTAAGCCAGCCATTGGTTTTGTCTGATTTATCTCCTGGTACACATACTTTACGGGTTTTCGCCTCTCGTCCTTGGCATGAAAGCTTTAAAAGTGAAGGCGCTTATACTCAGACAACATTTCACATTTTTACAAAAACTGATGATAACAGTCCTGATTCTCGCTTGCCCCTGCTAACTTATATCCGTCCGCAAGGTAGTTATGGTGCTGAACCAATTTTGCTGGACTTTTACTTAACCAACGCTCCACTGCGCTTAGGAGCTACAGATAGTCCTAATGACCTGTTCAGTGATTGGCGGATTCGTTGCACAATTGATGGTGAAAGCTTTGTGTTCGATCGCTGGCAAGCAGTTTACCTCAAAGGCTTTAAACCTGGAAATAATTGGGTGAAGCTGGAATTCTTGGATAACCAAGGTAACACTGTCAAAAATGCCTTTAACACTACTGTGAGATTAGTTAACTACCAACCGAAGGGTAAAGATACACTTTCTCGAATTGTCAGGGGTGAACTTAAGGCTGATGAAGTACGCAGCATTGTAGATCCAAGTTATATTCCCAAGCCACCCGTTCCCACACCGACACCAGAACCAATTCCCACACCAGAAATTCCAGAGGTAGTTGAACCGCAACCGACTAAGTTACCACAGCCAGAGGTGACACCCACCCCTCAAGTTATTGAATCACCAGCACTAGAAACACCGCCAGAGGTGATACCAACTCCTCAACCTACTGAATTACCAGAACCAAAAGTTATTAAGTCACCAGCGCCAGAACTAGATGTAATACCCACACCTCAAGTTATTAAATCACCAACGCCAGAACCAGAGGTAACATCTTCGCCTCAAGCTACTCAGTCGCCAATACCAGAACCAGATGTAATACCCACACCGCAAGTTATTGAATCACCTACTCCAGAACCAGAGGTAACACCTACGCCTCAAGCTACAGAAGTTCCTGAGCAACCAAAAACTGAGCCTTTAAAATCTAGGTTGGGTAAATATTTTCAGCGTCGTTCAATTCCCACACCTCAAGGGGAGGAATGAGAGATGGGATTTTTAAACGCAAAGGGGCGCTGAGGTAAACGCAGCGAAAAGTTGCGTGCGGGGGTTCCCCCCGTTGAGCAAACTTTTCAAGACAAAGTTACGCGGAGTTCTTTTAGAAGATACTCAATTCTAATTTTTGGGCTAAAGTTTCCATAAAAGCGATCGCACCTACAGAATTTCCCACTGGATCTAAGGCGGGACTGTAGCAAGCGATCGCTCCGTTGTTTGGTACTATGGCTAAAAGTCCTCCACTAATGCCTGATTTCATTGGTAAACCAATTTTGACGGCGAATTTAGCAGAGTCTTGGTACAGTCCGCAGGTTAACATGACAGCGTTAACTATTCGATGATGCTGTAAGTTATTCCCACTCGCTAAGGCTTTTCCTAATAAGGCTAAATCTTCTACTCTTCCAGATAAACAGCATATTTGCTCGTAGGTGTCAAGAGCTATGTCAGAATTTTCGAGATGATTTTTTTCGGCTAGATAATTTGTAATGGCTTGGTTAACTGGTGAACGTGAAGCGCGTACTGAAGCCAGCATGACTTGATCTAAAAATAGTTGGGAACCTGTTAACTTATTTAACCATTGACATAAGTTGTGAGTGCGATCGCTGGCTGTCTTTCCTGGTAATTTATCAGCTAGGGTAATTGCACCACTATTAATCATCGGGTTACGGGGTTGTCCGTTATCGGTAATCAATTGATCAAAAGAATTGAAAGCCGCATCCGATGGTTCAACATCCACCCATTGCAAAACTGTATCGACTCCCATGATTTCTAGCAGATACAGAAAGGAAAATACTTTGATTACACTCATTAAAGGAAACACACAATCTGTGTCGCCTGAAGTGTAAGTTTTTCCTGAGACACAGCAGATGTGAACTGCAAACCAAGCAGGGTTAGCGACAGATAATTGTGGAATGCGATCGCATACTTTTCCATGTACAGTCTGAATCTTAGCTTGTTGTACCCAAGCCGCTAAATCAGTGGTAGTCAGTTTATCCAGTTTTTTATTAAGACTGTTAACTCTGTCACCTGTCACCTGTCACCTTCTATATATCTCTACCCTTAACACCAAAGGATACCTCATGGCTCCCCGCGTCAGAGCGCCAGAACTTCCCCAAAATTACGCTTGGCTGAACACTGACAAACCTTTGTCCTTAAAACAACTTAGGGGTAGAGTTGTCATCTTAGATTTTTGGACATATTGCTGTATTAATTGTCTGCATATTCTCCCCGACTTGAAATATCTAGAACAGAAATATCAAGATAATCTGACAGTGATTGGGGTTCACTCCGCCAAATTTGACAATGAACAACAAACTGAAAATATCCGCCAAGCCATTCTCCGCTATGACATTGAACATCCTGTTTTAGGAGATCAAAATTTTCGCGTATGGCAAGAATATACTGTGCGTGCTTGGCCGACGTTTATGATTATTGATCCAGAAGGTTATGTAGTTGGGTACGTTTCTGGTGAAGGTAAGCGTGAAGTTTTAGACGAGTTAATTGCAAAAGTCATCGAGGAACACCAAAAAAAAGGCACTATCAACTTTCAAGAAATCAACCATATTTTAGAAAAGCAGCAACAGCCAATAATTTCACCCTTAGCTTTTCCTGGTAAAGTCTTAGCCACGTCAGCAGGTTTATTCATCGCTGACACTGGACATCATCGCTTAGTTATGAGTAGCCTTGATGGCGAAGTTCTCCACATCATTGGTACAGGAAAATCTGGTTTAACTGATGGTAGTTTTAGTCAAGCGCAATTTTCTGCACCACAAGGAATGGTATTTGATCGTGAAAATCAAATTCTTTACGTTGCTGATACCGAAAATCATGCCTTGCGGCGAATAGATTTAAAACACCAATTAGTCGAAACAATTGCTGGAACTGGTGAACAAAGCCGCAACATTCATCCTCATAGCGGTGTTGGATTAGAAACTGCGTTAAATTCCCCGTGGGATTTAGCCAAAGTAGAAAATATTTTATTCATTGCAATGGCGGGTTCACACCAAATTTGGCAAATGGATTTAGACACCAACATTGTCAAAACTTATGCTGGTAGAGGTGCAGAAGGTTGTGTTGATGGTTCACTTGCAGAATCGGTTTTTGCTCAACCCAGTGGAATCACCACAGATGGACAACAACTATATATTGCTGACAGCGAAATCAGCACAATTCGCAGTGTAAAAATTATTGAACCATTTCAAGTCAGAACTGTTTGTGGTAGTCAACAGTTATTTGGTTTTGGTGATGTAGATGGACAAACTACAGATGTGCGATTACAACACTGTATGGCCGTGGAATATGTCAAAAATTTTTTGTGGGTAGCAGATACATACAACCACAAAATTAAATTAGTTAGTCCGAATACAGGTAATTGTCAAACAATTTTGGGAGATGGTTTAGCTGGTTTACAAGATGGTCAAGGTAAAGATAGTCGCTTTTTTGAACCTTCTGGACTAAGTTCTATGGGTTCACATTTATATATTAGTGATACCAATAATCACGCTATTCGCTGCGTAGATTTAAATACCTTTGCAGTAACCACAATGCAGTTTTCTGGTTTATGTGCGCCAGATATTTGTATACCACGTTAATTAGAGATTAAAATCATTTATTTTTGGTAGAAAATGAAAATTAATTGTTGATTTATTTGAGTTTTATAATTTATCCAACCCATTTTTGCAGGATAGTTGCAAAGCCGCAAAAAGATTTTCGAGCTATATGCAGCGTGGAAATTTTTAATATAACTCTTAATCTATGGAGAATATAGTAGTTAATCACTACCTTACAGATATATAATTTTTTCAGAAATCAAATATGAGCATTATATGAACTTAGTAATTTTTGATATTGATGGCACACTCACTAGTACAAATCAAATTGATGAAGACTGTTTTCTCAGCGCTTTTGCATCAGAATTTGATTTTTTGGATATTAATCCAAATTGGTATGATTATAAAAATGTTACAGACTCTGGCATTACTCAGCAAATTTTTCAAGAAAGATTAAATCATGTTCCATCCAAAACAGAGATTGAAAGGTTAAAAAAGTCTTTTATTACTCAACTTCAACAGGCAGTTAGTACACAAGAATATCTATTTACAAGTATTCTTGGCGCTGATAAGAGATTGGCTGAACTGCAAAATTCTTCTACATGGTGTGTAGCGATCGCTACTGGTGGATGGTATGATTCTGCTATATTAAAACTGCAAAAAGCAACCTTAGTAATAGAAAATATCCCATTAGCTTCATCTGATGATGGCATTTCACGAGAAGATATTATTAATACTGCTATTATCGAAGCTAAAAATATTTACAATGTTGACAATTTCCTAAAAATTGTATTTGTCGGTGATGGCATTTGGGATGTCAAGGCTGCCCAAAATTTAAATATCAGTTTCATTGGTATAGGTGAGTATCAAGCAGCAGAAAAATTACTCGATGCTGGAGCTAAAATAGTAATTAAAGACTTAGATAAATGCGATTTTATCCAACTATTAGATAACGCAGAAATCCCCAAATCTAATATTCCCTTTCTTCTACACATTACACAACGCTTACAATGGGAACAAGCTCAAGATCAGGATATATATATTGCAGAATCTCTAGCTAATGAAGGTTTTATTCATTGCTCAAAAGTATCCCAAATTATCCAAGTAGCTAACAGATTTTTTTATCATAAAAAAGAATTAGTTATATTGTTGATTGATAGGAAGAAAGTTAAGTCGGAAATCCGCTACGAAGCTGCTGAGACAGGAGAAATATTTCCTCACATCTATGGAAATTTAAATATAGATGCTGTTACTCAAGTTATAAATTTTAACTCAGAAGTTAATGGATACTTCAATTTGCCTCAAGAACTGGAAGATTTAATATCGAGAACGGAATAATTTAAAATACTAAAGTTACGCAAAAATCTCTCAAACTCTCATTACTCTGAGAGCTTTGGGTCTCTGTGGTTAGATTTTACCTAGCTTGTGCGTAAGTCCTGAAATATTTAATGTTTGATGAAATAGTAAATTGTACTGATAGCAATTCTCGATAAACAGGCATTTATTTTTTAACTAACTGCCAAGAATGTCAAGGAAGACAAGCGGAATTATTAAGTGAAATTTTACATAGAACTAATTAGTATAAGTTAATTGTCGACAAGTATATTTAGCAATAAGGCTTGTTGATTTAGTCACCATGTTTAACGGATACCTGGACTAGCATCTATATTTAAAAAATGCCCAATTCAAAATTTAAACTATAATTTAATCTAATGATAATGATAGAGTCTTGAGTGGTAGTTAGCTGGTACGCTTCTTTTAAGCTAATTTTACACAAGAGTCAGTCTATGCTTAAGACAGAAAGGTAAATGCAACTTTGGTAATGAACAATAGATAAAATGAACAAAGTTAGCCTTAATGTCTAATCGCCAAACCCTATATATCTCATGGATTTTGCTAATCTTGCATCCCAGTTAAATGCTGGAACGATTCTACCAGAGGGGATTATCATTGTTACCCTCTTGGGAGTTTTGATTATTGATTTGATTTTAGGGCGTACATCCGCACGTTGGATTGGATATCCAGCGATCGCAGGTTTACTAGCTGCAATTGTCGCCCTGTACTATCAATGGGATGCGGTCAATCCCATCTCTTTTACCGGTGGCTTCACTGGTGATGACCTCAGTATTGTGTTTCGCGGTATTATCGCGTTGTCTGCCATTGTCACAATATTGATGTCAATTCGCTATATCGAGCAGAGTGGTACTGCTCTAGCAGAATTCATCGCCATATTGCTGACTGCTACTCTAGGCGGAATGTTCTTATCTGGGGCTAGTGAGTTAGTGATGATTTTCATCTCACTAGAAACCTTAAGTATTTCCTCTTATCTGCTGACAGGCTATACTAAGCGCGACCCACGCTCTAACGAAGCGGCGTTGAAATATCTGTTGATTGGCGCTGCTAGTACAGCAGTATTTTTATACGGCGTTTCGCTGCTGTACGGTCTATCTGGTGGTCAAACAGAATTAAGTGCGATCGCCGATGGTATCATTACAGCCAACGTCAGCCAATCATTAGGTTTGGTGATTTCCCTCGTTTTCATCATTGCAGGTATTGGCTTCAAAATTTCTGCTGCACCCTTTCACCAGTGGACACCAGACGTTTACGAAGGCGCTCCGACTCCGGTCATTGCCTTTTTATCTGTTGGTTCCAAAACGGCTGGGTTTGCTCTCGCCATTCGCCTACTAACTACAGTCTTCCCAATGGTGGCTGACGAGTGGAGATTTGTCTTTACAGCCCTAGCTATTCTCAGCATGATCTTGGGTAATGTGGTGGCTCTTGCCCAAACCAGCATGAAACGAATGCTGGCTTATTCATCCATTGCTCAAGCTGGGTTTGTGATGATTGGCTTGATTGCTGGTACAGAGGCGGGATACGCCAGTATGGTATTTTACCTGCTGGTTTATTTGTTTATGAACCTGTGCGGTTTTACCTGTGTGATTCTCTTCTCCCTACGCACCGGAACCGACCAAATTACCGAGTACTCAGGTTTATATCAAAAAGATCCACTGTTGACATTAGCATTGAGTCTTTCCCTGCTGTCCTTGGGTGGTATTCCACCGCTGGCTGGATTTTTTGGCAAAATCTACTTGTTCTGGGCTGGTTGGCAAGCTGGTCTTTATGGATTAGTTCTGCTAGGTTTGGTAACTAGTGTTGTCTCCATCTATTACTACATTCGCGTAGTCAAGATGATGGTAGTTAAAGAACCCCAAGAAATGTCCGACGTAGTGAAGAACTATCCCGAAGTGCGTTGGGATTTGCCTGGACTAAGACCTTTACAAGTAGGCTTAGTGGTCAGCTTAGTTGCGACTACCATAGCCGGAATTTTGTCAAATCCATTGTTCACATTGGCAAACAATTCCATCTCGCATACGCAAATCCTACAAGCAACAATTACCAAAGTAAGTACAGTTCCTCTAGAAGAACCAGAAAAACTGTAACTTACTTGTACTTGTATTTATGGCTAATAGCTAATCATTGATCATGAACAGCTATTAGCCATTTTTGTTTGATCAAAACTCGAAAATTAATCTGTAGCAATAGGCCAGGTGGTTAAGCAAAAAATTTGAACTCTGTTACCTGTTACCTATCACCTGTTACATCTAAATTAAAGTTTGGAGATGTTGCACTAACTGGGGTGCTTGCAATACTCCTTCAATTTTATCCACAGGCTTACCTTCCTTAAATAACATCAGTGTTGGCAAGGCTTCAATACGATATTGAGTAGCCAATTCGGTGTATTTTTCTGTGTCAATTTTAACAATACGTATACTGCCTTGCAATTGGGCATTAACTTGATCTAAAATCGGCCCCATCATTTTGCAAGGGCCACACCATTCAGCGTAAAAATCTACTAATACAGGTACATCGGAACCAGAAAGCATTTCTTCAAAACTGTTGAAATGTTTTTTAGTGGCCATATGACACACACCGAATTTTTATGGATTGCTTTTAATCTTAATGCGTGCTTTCAAGAATAGCTGCAACATTATTTTATTTTTATAGTCGAGGGTCAATAGTCAATAGTCATTTATCTAAAGTGTGATATTCTCTCTCAAAAATCTTGCCTTTGAATGAATTAACAAGCACAAATCACCATAAGATAATTAGCGCGGTCATTCAAAAGCTTAAGGAATATTTTATGGAAGTTTTGCCAGAAAACTTGCAAAGTCTCAAAGGAAAAGTAGCTATTGTTACTGGTGGTTCACGGGGAATTGGAAAGGCGAGCGCACTTGAATTAGCGAAATATGGGGCTAGTATTGTTGTTAATTATGCTAGTTCCAGTACGGCAGCAGATGAGGTAGTTACAGATATTACCTCTGTAGGGGGACAGGCGATCGCATTGCAAGCTGATGTTTCCCAAATAGATCAAGTAGAGGCACTAATCAACGCCACCACAGAAAAATTTGGTCGAGTTGATATCTTAATTAACAATGCCGGAATTACCCGCGACACATTACTTTTGCGGATGAAGCCAGAAGAATGGCAAGCCGTAATTGACCTGAATTTGACTGGCGTTTTCTTATGTACCCGCGCCGTTAGTAAAATCATGCTCAAGCAACGTTTTGGGCGAATTATTAATATTGCCTCTGTTGCTGGACAAATGGGCAACCCTGGCCAAGCAAATTACAGTGCTGCCAAAGCAGGAGTTATTGGCTTTACTAAAACCGTTGCCAAAGAATTAGCAACTCGTGGAATCACTGTTAACGCCGTCGCCCCTGGTTTCATAGCCACCGATATGACCAGCAATCTCAACAACACCGAAGAAATTTTAAAATTTATCCCCCTTGGTCGCTATGGGCAACCAGAAGAAGTAGCTGGGATGGTGCGCTTCCTTGCTGCTGATTCCGCCGCAAATTACATTACTGGTCAAGTCTTTAATGTTGATGGCGGTATGGTGATGTAATTCAAAATTAAGAATTGTGTAATATTCTTTGCCAAACGGTAAAGCCCAACAAAATAATAATGATCACACTGGTAGCAACTATCACAGTTACAGGCATATCGCGGATGTGCATTGCCAGCAAATTACCAATTAAGGTAATTGTCCAGAGCGTAAATGCCGCATGACTTTGCGAGAACCCCCAAGCTAATAAACGGTGGTGGAGGTGATCCTTGCCAGGAGTACTGAGGGGGTTTTTTCCTGCTAATAGCCGCCGTAAAAACACTTGGGTAGTATCTAAGACTGGTAATAACAAAAATAAAACTGTCGGTACTAAAGAAAAGACAGTAGTCACCTGCAAATCACCCAAAATACTGGTAGCAGCTAAAACATAACCAAAAAAGTATGCTCCAGCGTCACCCATAATGATGCGTGAGGGGTGGAAGTTGTGGCGCAAGAAACCTAACGCCCCACCTCCCAAAGCAGCCAAAACTAAGGTTGCTGCCGCTTTGTTGGGAAATTGGGCGGAAACTGCCAACAAACTCATCGCCGTAATAAAACTGATCCCCCCGGCCAATCCATCCATACCATCCATCAAATTGATGGCGTTGGTAATCCCGACCACCCACAATACTGTAATAAACATTGACAAGAGTGAGTCAACAGGCGTGCCGAAGGCAACTTTGATGCTGATGCCATTGGCTACCAGCAACAAGGCCGTGATGATCTGTGTCCACAAGCGTACAGAAGGTGGTAAACCAAACTGATCATCAATAAAGCCCACCAACACTAGGATTGAACCTCCTAGTAGCACAGTCAACACCTGTGCCAAGACACTTTGTAATTCAATCGGTCGTAACAGACTAGCAAGAACTAACGCGGCAATTACTCCTGCATAAATAGCCAAACCCCCGGCATTCGGTAAAGGTTCCCGATTTAGCCGTCGCGCATTTGGTTGGTCAGCCCAACCAACTCGCAGGGCAAACTTACGTACCGTTGGAATTAAACGCCATGTCACTAGCCAAGCAAAGAGAAACGTAAACACTACTGCCAACCAGCCGATGCCGCTTGGGTCAGCAATACCCAGAGACTTAAGGGAGTTGTATAGATTCATCTCCCAATTCAACCATTACTGCCTGTATCCTACATGAGCATCAAATGTATATTAATCAATTTTTTAATAAAAGGTACTGGTATTTACTCAAGTCTGAAGATGCCAGAGAAGAACTTCATACTTCAGTCTTTACACTTTACGCTTCATGCCAGTACCAATCCTCATCATTTCCATTTATAATCTGACCAGCTTTGGTTATTAGCACTCTTAGTCTGTGAGTGCTAAATTGTCTAAAGGAAGCGCTAGAGAAGTGAAACATGGCTAAAATTATTTCATTTAATGAAGAATCACGGCGGGCGCTAGAACGAGGTGTCAACGCCTTAGCCGATGCAGTGAAAATTACCTTGGGGCCAAAAGGTCGTAACGTCCTTTTAGAAAAGAAATATGGTGCGCCCCAAATTGTCAACGATGGTATTACTGTCGCCAAAGAAATTGAATTAGAAGACCCTTTAGAAAATACTGGTGCGAGACTCATCCAAGAAGTAGCATCCAAAACAAAGGATATTGCTGGGGATGGCACCACCACCGCCACAGTTTTAGCACAGGCATTAATTAAAGAAGGTCTGAAAAACGTTGCGGCTGGAACTAACCCCATCAACTTAAAGCGTGGTATTGATAAAACTATCGAAGCACTGGTAGAAGAAATTGCCAGAGTAGCAAAGCCAGTGGAAGGCGAGGCGATCGCTCAAGTTGCCACAGTTTCCGCAGGTAATGATGAAGAAGTCGGCGCTATGCTGGCGCAAGCAATGGAGAAAGTCACCAAAGATGGTGTCATTACCGTTGAAGAATCCAAATCCTTGACGACTGAATTAGAAGTAGTCGAGGGGATGCAAATCGATAGAGGTTATGTTTCTCCATATTTCATTACCAATAACGAACGGCAAACTGTTGAATTTGACAATGCCCGCATCCTAATTACCGATAAGAAAATCAACAGCATTCAAGAACTAGTGCCAGTGCTGGAAAAAGTTGCCCGTTTGGGTCAACCCCTGTTGATTATTGCTGAAGATGTCGAAGGAGATGCTTTAGCAACTTTAGTAGTCAACAAGGCACGGGGTGTGCTGACTGTAGCAGCAATTAAAGCACCTGGATTTGGTGAACGCCGCAAAGCCATGCTGCAAGATATTGCCATCCTTACCGATGGTCAGTTAATTTCTGAAGAAATCGGCCTCAACTTAGATACCGCTACTTTGGAAATGTTGGGAACTGCCCGCAAAATCACCATTGACAAAGAAAGCACCACAATTGTGGCTGGTAGCACCACCAAGCCAGAAATTCAAAAGCGGATTGGTCAAATTCGGAAGCAGTTAGAAGAAACTGATTCTGAATACGACAAAGAAAAACTGCAAGAACGCATTGCCAAGTTAGCTGGTGGTGTAGCAGTCATCAAAGTCGGTGCTGCCACAGAAACTGAACTCAAAGACCGCAAACTGCGAATTGAAGACGCGCTCAATGCAACCAAAGCAGCAGTAGAAGAAGGGATTGTTCCTGGTGGTGGTACAACCTTAATTCACTTGTCTAACAAAATAGACGAGATTAAAGCCAGCCTCACAGAAGAAGAACAAATTGGGGCAGATATTCTCAAACGCGCCTTGGAAGCTCCCCTGCGCCAAATTGCTGATAATGCTGGCGATGAAGGTTCTGTGATTGTATCCAGAGTCAGAGAAACCGAGTTCAACATCGGTTACAACGCTGCTACTGGAGAATTTGAAGACTTGATTGCGGCTGGAATCATTGACCCAGCAAAAGTTGTACGTTCTGCCTTACAAAATGCCGCTTCGATCGCGGGGATGGTTTTGACTACTGAAGCGATCGTCGTCGAAAAACCAGAGAAGAAAGCTGCTGCGCCTGATATGGGCGGTATGGGCGGCATGGGTGGTATGGGCGGCATGGGCGGTATGGGTGGTATGGGCGGCATGGGTATGATGTAATCTCTACCTTGAAGTGCTGAGTGCTAAATAATTTTTATTACTCTCATACCCTACCCTCTAGTCCTCAGTCTCTTACCAGATAAATATCTTTATCTTTTTCAACAGTTTGCCTTGCCAAGGCAAGCTGTTTTTTTATACACTGGCTGATTTAAGTAGCTCAGTGTTAAAAATTATCGTTATGGCAAGGCAGAAGGCAGGAGTAAAGAGGATATTAGCTGTGTTTACCTTTCTTAACTTAGTTTTATTTTTTCCCACCGACTTACTTATTAGCAATCCAGCTATGGTAGTCTGCTTTGATTTGCTAGGGAGTAGAGAAGAAGTCTTTTCGGCGTGGACTAATTTTTTTGCAAAAGTCAAATATGATTCCTATATACAATTTGGAATAATGCCAATTAATCGCTGTTGACCAATGATCGATTACCAATGACAATTGACAATTAACAAATGATTAGCAAAATTCGTCGTCTCACCAAAAAAGTACGTCAGCCAAACTTCCCGGATTTTTATCATCAACCAGGAACCATACCTGGAACACTGATTATTGATGAAGATGCAGAAGCACCAATAATTGTTTTGTTTGATTACAACCAAACAAACTTTATCCGTAAACAAATTGCTACCCCAGAGGAGTGTCTGAGTTATTTAGATGCAGAATCTGTTTCGTGGGTAGATGTCCAAGGTTTAGGTAATCAAGATATATTACAGCGTTTAGGTAAAGTTTTTGAGTTACATCCTCTAGTTTTAGAAGATGTGGTCAATATGGGGGAGCGACCTAAAATTGAAGATTATGAAGACCAATTATTGATAATTGCTCGGATGGTAGTTCCTAAAAAAAATACCTGTGGATTTTATAGTGAACAAGTAAGTTTTGTCTTGGGTAAGCATTACTTGCTGACTGTGCAAGAAGAACCAGAACATGATTGTTTTGACAGTGTAAGAATGCGAATAGACAAAGGTAAAGGTATTATTCGCAAAGAAGGCGCTGATTATTTAGCTTATGCTTTGCTAGATGCAATTATTGATGGGTTTTTCCCAGTGTTAGAAATGTATGGTGAACGCATCGAAGAATTGGAAGAAGAAGTAATTATCAAACCCACCCCACAAACACTCCAGCAAATTTATCAAATTAGGCGAGAACTCTTACAATTGCGGCGGTCTATCTGGCCGCAACGAGATGCTATAAATGCTTTGATTCGAGATGGTAGCGATTTAATTAGTGAAAATGTGAGAATCTATCTCCGAGATTGCTATGACCATACAGTTCAAGTTATGGATATGGTGGAAACATACCGAGAATTGGCATCAGGATTAATGGATGTATATTTATCAGCAGTCAGTAACAAAATGAATGAAATTATGAAGCTACTAACGGTAGTTTCAGCTATCTTTATTCCTTTAACTTTTGTTGCTGGTGTTTATGGGATGAATTTTAATCCAGATAAATCGCCATACAATATGCCTGAACTAAATTGGTATTGGGGATATCCAGTTTGCTTGGCTTTAATGGTAGCGATCGCACTTATTTTACTCATCCTATTTTGGCGTAGAGGATGGCTGGCAAATTTTTCTAACATTAAGCATGATTAACAGTAAAATATCGGAAATTATTACAGGAGTTAATATTTTTTATGATAACAGGGAGCAGCGACCAAAATTTAGTTGTCTTGACGCTTTATATTATTGGCGTATCTTATACATTTAATCGAATGATTGAATCGATTGATGATAAAGTCCAATATCAATTTAAAGGTGCAGATGTCAATAATCAACTAACTGAACAAAATCTCCAAGACCAAATTGGAATTTCTTTTAAGTTCAATTCTTCTTACTCGTTAGATGATGTGAAAGAATTGCAAATTACTATTGAAAATAAATCAGAGAATTTAGCAGTCTATGTCGATTGGGAAAACAGCACATTAGAATACAACAAGCAATCGCGCCGTGTAATTCGCCTTTCACCATATCTCACCCGTGACTTAGCAATACCCCAAACTCCGAGTTTAATTACACCCAAAAAAAGCATCTCGGAGAAGGTGACAGCTGAAGATGTTTTAGAACTGGATGCAGTCGCAGGAACTTATTCAGCGAAAAAACCACTAATCGGGATCTCTGGTTTAAAAAATGGCGGCCCGCCTCAAAAGAAGCTATATAACGACTTTATGAATAGAGGCAAAGAATTGGAGTTTTCTTTACAATTAGTGCTAAGAATATCTGATTTTCGCGTTGGTATCGCTCCAGGGATGAATATTCCTCCCATGCACTTGATTAATTGTCCTTTCACTATCAAGAAATTACCTTGGACTTACGCTCTACCTTGGAATAAGAAGAAGAAATAACTCAAATCAGACACATAATGCCATCCAGGATTACACTGGAGTTAGGGAGAGAGTAGGCGTTGGCAGTTGCAGAACTATCATTAATGATAGTTTTGAGGAAAGTCCGGACTCCCGAAAGACCAAACTTGCTGGATAACGTCCAGTGCGAGCGATCGTGAGGATAGTGCCACAGAAAGATACCGCCAGAATTAGTTAACAGGAAACAGGGGACAGGTAACAGGGAAGAAACTGTAATCTGTAACCTATAACCTCTAACCTATTTTTGGTAAGGGTGCAAAGGTGCGGTAAGAGCGCACCAGCACGACCGAGAGGTCGTGGCTCGGTAAACCCCGGTTGGGAGCAAGGTCAGAGGAACTATGGTTGGTCTTTTACCAGTTCCGTTTATGAGAGCCGCTAGAGGCGTTTGGTAACAAACGTCCCAGATAGATAACTGCCATCATGTAAAATTTTTTACATAGATAACAGAACCCGGCTTACTACCGACTCTCTCTCCTATTCTGATCATTAGTTATTCATCCTGTGTCCTTTGTTGAGGACTAATGACTAATGACTAATGACTAATGACTAATGACTAATGACTATTGTTTATCCTCGTCGTCAAAGACAACTCGAAAGCTTAGTAAGAAAGTTTGGTTTGCCATTGGATGCACCCATTAAATGGCAACTTTTAGATTTGGCGCTGACTCATCCAACGGTATCTGATTCAGCAAATTATGAACAACTAGAGTTTGTTGGCGATGCAGTGGTACGGCTGGCGGCGGCTGTGATTTTATGGGAAAAATATCCAGAATGCCAAGTCGGCGATTTTGCAGCGATTCGTTCGGTATTAGTGAGCGATCGCATCCTCGCCCAATTAGCTAGAGAATATGGTTTAGAGCTATATTTATTAGTCGCTGGTAGTGCAACCAGTGATAAAGTTGGTCAAGAATCACGCTTGGCTGATGCTTTTGAAGCTGTGTTGGGTGCGCTTTATCTCAGCACAAATAATTTAGATCTCATACGTCCTTGGTTAGATTCTCACTTTGAGCAACTAGCAACAGAAATTCGGCTTGATCCGGCTCGGCTCAACTATAAAGCTGCTTTACAAGAATGGACTCAAGCACAATTTAAAGTTTTACCAGAATATCGTGTCGAGGAAATTAATCATCCCAACCGCAATCAAGAGCGATTTGCAGCGGAAGTTTGGCTCTACGACAAAAAACTTGGTGAAGGTAGAGGACGTTCTATCAAAGCCGCAGAACAAGCCGCAGCCAAAGTGGCTTTTTTAGCAGTTAATAATCAGGAAAATACTTGAACAGAATTACTATTTTGCAGAGTAGAGAAGATGATTTGGATCTAGCCAAACAACATAGAAAACCTCATCAATCAAGAACCCATGTACCCGACCATGTTCATTTGATGACAGAGAAAATTGATATGGCGTATCAACTAATTGTTCTTCATTTGGCAAACCAGATCTACTTTCGCTAGTATCTTCTCATTTGATAGGATGACATCTCAGACTACTGCTACGATTCACTAATAATTCTTGAGCCGACAGGCTAGATAAAGCTTTTAACCTATCCAGTAGAGTTAGCCAGTAGCTTAGTTCTTTTTCGCTACAGGAAAACTTATTGTGACTGTCCTGATAATATTTAAATGAAAAGCTGATACCTTGGAGTGGTTTCAGCTTAGTTGGTTTAATCCCTAATGTGCTGTCTTGAGAAAACTTAGTCTTTTTAATCTTCTTCGACACGAGATCCGTAGTACTCCTTCATCCACTCCTTCTCAATAACTGCACTGGAAGGTGCATCAGGCGGTAGATTTACTCTAGCCAAATTCCAGGGTTCTTCTATGTGAGTCATCTGCTCAAGTTCATAAGCATCACAGGCAAAGTATTCTTGTGCAACCTCATCTAAAAACTTTCGAACCTCATGAGGTAATTCTGGATTAGCATCTTCTAAAATTGGCTGCCATCCAAAACTCCGGTACTTTTGGTATAAAGCAGGTATTACGGGGCCATGTATCCACGCTTGAAAATCTTCTGGGAAGAGAGGAATTTTATAAAGTGCAAGATGCCAAGCTTGAGCATAGTATATAAGTTTTTGCAGCTTGAGATTACTAATAAAAGAGCCTGTTTGATTTGCCAACCAGATAAAGTAATCGGTTATGTTAAAACATGACAACACTATTCACAACCTCCTTCAGCATTCCTTAAGATATATCAACTTATAGGGTGATGCTGGCAATACCTGTTCACTCTAGAAAAATTTTGATATCTGAATAGTTTAATTGTACTATATTAAGCTTATGACTGAATAATTTTAAACCCATTATTCACACCGTGGCTAGAATAAAGGTAATACATTAAGTAATTTTACTTAATGTATTTTGCTGTGCGTCTGATAACGCAATGACATCATCTCTTAAGAAAACGGGAAAACTATGATTAACCCCTAATTGGGGAAATTTCCATGTAAGTCCCGAATAGGAAAATGCTAAAAAAATATTTGGTTAATAGTTTAATTTTGTCTTTTTCTCTAGTTCCCTGGCTGGGCGTGGGAATGCTTTTTGATTCCAGAGCCAATGCTTTACCAGGACAAAGTACGGAAGAAGTAACTACTTGGATGAACGCCCATCCCACTCTGCGTCCAGGAAATGGTGAAAAATTGTATGTGCAGAAAAGTGACACAGCAGCCCAGCGATTCACTTTTCAAGCTTCGGTGTTACCTCCTGGTAAGGTGGAGTTTGCTAAAGACCGCAGTCGGATTCGTTACGAACGCTTGGCTATGTATGATGCTATTAATGGCATGAGCTTTCAACGTCTGCAAGAATCTTTGCGGGTAATTTACGGTTACGATATCTATCAAGATTTTAATCAAGGTCAAGTGGTATATGACTACCCTAGCCAAGGTGAAGTCAACTCGGCGCGTTTTGCCAAAACTCCCATTAAGGAAGCATTACAGGGACAATTACGTATAGGCGATCGCTACGCTTATTGGATAGAAATAGCCAAACCTCGCAGCGGTAAAGCTTTCACTGGACAAATGACAGTTTTACTCAAAAATGATGTTGAAAAATTGCTCAAAGAATTGCAAACTCGTTGAACCTTAACCCCCGCCAAACCCACCCGATGGCGGGGTTTGCCATACATCAGAAAAGATACTTTCCGTAGCTAAAGAAATTCTAATTAAATCTTCTTTAAGTAGGGGCGGCCAATCTACACCAGCTTTCCGCCCAGCTACATATAACTGTTGGGTCTTGATACCTAACTGATAAAGAGCAAAGATTAATTCTCGGTCTAGACTGGGTGCATCTTTGAGGGCTTCAAACACGACTTTTAATGCCAACAAAATTGAGGTAATCTGACCGGGAACAGGTGGTTTTCCCTGCTTCATCCGGATCAACAAAGCATCAGAATTTTCTTCGGTTGTGATTGTTTGCGAGACAAGCAGTTTGCGGGCTGTGTCGTAATTCATTAGATAAACACAGATAAGAAGGCAGGAGGCAGAAGGCAGGAGGCAGGAGGGAAAGTTTCTCTGGTTTGCATCCTACTTATATTTCAATACGGTTCGTTAACGGTTTAATTTTTTTAGATCCCCCCAACCCCCCTTCAAAAGGGGGGCTAATAAGCCTCTTTTACCCCCTTGTGAAGGGGGTCGCCGCAGGTGCAGGGATCTTAACTAAACCGTATTGACTTATAATTCTGTCTACCTACTTAGACACTGCTAATTTATCAGTGTTTATCTGTTGATTCAAATATTTGTTTAACTTTGCGCCTCAATTTGTCTGACTACTGTCAACGCTGAGTAACTTACGCCAGCTGTACCTTCGCCGGGATGGGTAGAGTCGCCGACTAACCACAGCAAATTAATTGGTGTGCGGTTAGCAAAACCAAAAGGGCCAAAGGTGGGGATTCTTTGACCGATGCCCCCAACTATACCGCGATCGCGCCCGGTGTAATGGGCAAAGGTGCGGGGTGTGGCGGCTTCTTGATAAATGATGGTTTCGGGTTTGAGATAAAAATATTTGTTGAGATGGGCGATCGCATCTTCGGTGTATTTTTGTTTCAATGCTTGATAATCTGAAGTCTGCCACCATTGTTGATAATCAACGAAGGATGAAGCAATAATTGTTGCTTTACCTTCAGGTGCGCGACCATCACCAGAATGACTCACGGAAACAAACAAAGAGTTATTCTCGCCAATGGGGCCATTAGCGTCGTAGAGAAATTGTAAATGGGGCGGACAATCTACAGGAATCGCACTCGCATCCACACCCAAGTACACCACAAAAGCCCCTGATGGTGGCGGCAGTTTTTCTACACGCTGTTTGTATCCTGATGGAACTTGATCACCCAATAACTGCACTAAATTTTGGACTGTCACGTTAGCCACAACATGGTCAGCGGGTTCTGTCCAAACTTCGCCTGTTTTCTGGTTTCTGATAACAACGGCGCTGGCTTGACCGTTTTCTACTTTGATGTGTTCAACGGTATGACGCATTAATAACCGCCCACCGTCTCTTTCTAAAGCGGTGACTAGGCGATCGCTCAACACCTGCATACTCCCTTGGAGGTGATACAATCCTTGAGGCAATTGGGAGACACTTAAAGCAGTGGCTGCATAGAGTAATGCTGTCTCATCAGCACTGACCTGAGAATACAACTTCAGTTGCAAATCTAAAAAAGTTCTCAAACGTTGGTCATTACCCAGTCCGCATAACCTTAAGGCATCACCTACTGTTAATAATGTGAAAGGCACAGTAATCAAGGTGTTGGGACGTACGGCTTGAATTAATTGCCATAAATCCCACAAGTTACGCGGTGGTAAAACTGGGTCACGTCCTTGAAATTCCCAACTAGCAGCAAATAAAGTTGCCATTAACTGCCAAAAAGGTTCGCTACCAGGAAATTGCCGTTGTCGTTCCTCGCGCCATTTATCTTGGTCACGCCAAACATTAATCGGTGTGGTTTCCCCAGGTAAATAAACTGCACAAGCAGGGTCACAAGGGGTAGCATCTGGTAAATCAATTTCTAGTTCTGCAAAGATGCGGTGGTGAATTCCCCCTGGTTCTAACCCAGCAACTTGGGTTGCACCGACATCAAAGGTGAACCCTTGACGTTTAAATGTGGAAGCACAGCCTCCCGGTACAATCGCTTGGTCAAGGACTAAAACGTTGTAACCACGATGGGCTAATAATGCTGCGGCCGTTAGCCCACCAATCCCTGCACCAATTACCACAACACGAGATTTACTTTTGTCAATAGCATCGTTGGACATTGATATCTAGTTTATATTTCTTAATATTTCTATTCATAATTTTAGATTAATCAGAAAGATTAATTGCGCTATGACGATTACCTCATCCTCAAGAAAAGGCTTATTAGGTTAAAAAAGCTACATAGAAAATGGCGAAGACATTGAATTTAGGGGATAATTTACAAAAATCCCCAAACAAAAAAACTCGTCTAATTTTTGTAAATTCTGATTATTGGTGTCACTGTTGGTTGATAGGGATTAATGAGGTTTAATCGATAAGTCGTTCTGAAGATATCTTCATTTTTCTCACTTCTGACTGTAACTATATAATTTGCTGGTAGATCAGAATCTTTTTCAATTTTTTCAATCACCTTGTCTTGGATAATAGCTACATTGTTTAATCTTTGTGGTGAACGAGAATTAGATTTCCAAAAACACAAAACACCTGTAGAGTTAGAAAATTTTAGTAGTTGTAGAGTGTATTTTTGATGATTAACTTGAAAAGGAGATGTCATCAATATTCTAGCTTGGTTCTGTGGTGGTATTTTCTGAAATACTGCTTGTGTTCTCTGATGACGGCGGCAGTTTCTATCGATAATAGGTTCTCCAGCTAACACGGGTTTTGATAATGTTGATATAGTTGCACTATAAAAACTTGAACTTATGAAAGTCAAAGCAATAATTTTAGATAAATTAAGCATAATTCAAATTTTCATGTTTAATATTAATGACAAAGTAAAGATTTTGATTGTTCCTGAAAATATGTTTTAAGAATATGCTTTTTATTAGTCATGAGTATTTACAAAAGACTAATAACTAATGACTAATGACCGTCTCAATCAAAGAATGTCTCACTGTAACGTACACTAGTTTATTCATTTAGCCAGTTTAGGTATGATAAATTCATGGTAATTTTATTTTCGTAGAGAAAATATCAGGCTAATGCAACAACAAGAGATATTTTGGGGTGACGGATAATATAAAGGAATAAGAACCCTGTTCACTCACCACAAACCATGACCTCAACTCTGTTCAAATCTTCTCGTCTCAATTCCCCAACCCTACACAAGTTGCCTAATGGCTTGACAATCATTGCCGAACAAATGCCCATTGATGTTGTCAACCTCAATCTTTGGATTAAAGTTGGTTCAGCCGTAGAATCTGATGCTATCAACGGTATGGCTCACTTTTTAGAACACATGATTTTTAAAGGGACTGAGCGACTTGCTAGTGGAGAGTTTGAACGTCGCATTGAAGAACGAGGTGCTGTAACTAATGCGGCTACCAGTCAAGATTATACTCATTACTATATAACTACTGCGCCCCAAGATTTTGCTGAACTGGCTCCACTGCAAATTGATGTCGTATTTAATCCTAGTATTCCTGATGATGCTTTTGAACGTGAGCGTTCTGTCGTTTTAGAAGAAATCCGCCGTTCTGAAGATAACCCCCATCGCCGGACTTTTCGCCGCGCTATGGAAATGGCGTTTGATGTATTACCCTATCGCCGTCCCGTATTGGGGACAGAATCAGTAATATCTGGGCTACAACCCCAGCAGATGCGAGATTTTCATGCTGATTGGTATCAACCACAAGCGATTACGGCTGTGGCTGTAGGGAATTTACCTGTAGAACAACTAATTGAAACTGTTGCTGAAGGATTTACACAGGTTGGTAAAACTCAGCACGGGCTGAACGCCCCGCTACCGCTAACAGCACTCAGCGAGAAGTTGCGTGCGGGGGTTCCCCCCGTTGAGCAAACTTCGGTGACTCAGCACTTACAAATCAACCGTGAATCTGCATTTACCGAAATCGTGCGGCGAGAATTTGTTGATAAAAGCCTTCAGCAAGCAAGACTCGTGATGGTGTGGCGGGTTCCAGGGTTAGCCGAATTAAACCAGACTTATGGATTGGATGTCTTAGCAGGAGTGTTAGCACATGGAAGAACATCAAGATTAGTGAGGGATTTGCGGGAAGAACGAGGATTGGTTTCTTCCATCGCCGTTAGCAATATGAGCAATTTACTCCAGGGGACATTTTATATTTCTGCTAAATGTGCAGTAGAAAACTTAGCCATCGTAGAAGAAGCGATCGCCCAACACATCCGCAGACTACAAACAGAGTTAGTCACTGACAAAGAAATCTCCCGCATCCGCAAACGCGTCACCAACAGATTTGTCTTTGGTAACGAAACCCCAAGCGATCGCAGTGGCTTATATGGTTTCTATCAATCATTAGTAGGCGATTTAGAACCAGCTTTCAACTACCCAGCACACATCCAACAACAAGAAGCCAACGATTTACTTTTAGCAGCTAATCAATATCTCTGCCCAGAAGCTTATGGTGTAGTAGTCATGAAACCGATGTAAATTTTAGTCAATGGTCAATAGTCATTTGACTACTGACTATGCTAACTATCCCATTATTTGATAGCTCAAGTAATTTCATACTTCATACTTCAGAATGATTTGGACTGAAATTGATACCCATATTAGTAGGGTAACTGGCGAAACATTTCAAACTCAACAACGACGTTCTGTCAGTGGCGGATGTATTAATCAAGGTTACGCCGTTTCTAACCATGAAATAACATACTTCGTCAAACTCAATCAAGCTTCGCAAGTTGCCATGTTTGAAGCGGAAATGTTGGGTTTAAAGCAAATGTTAGCGAAAAATAGCATTCGCGTACCACAGCCGATTTGTTGGGGAACATCTGGTGATTCTGGCTACATTGTCTTGGAATGGCTAGAAATGGGTGGCGGTGACACCAAATCATGGGTAGAAATGGGACGCAAGTTAGCCACAATGCACAAAGCAACCAGCCAAAATGGTTTCGGTTGGGAGATGAATAACACTATTGGTTCCACTCCTCAAATCAACATTTGGACAGCAGATTGGATTGATTTTTATTGCAAGCATCGCCTCGGCTATCAATTTCAATTAGCGAGAAGGCGGGGTGGTAATTTCCCTAAACAAGATAAATTACTAGCAGCGATTCCCGAAATATTAGCAGAACACGAAGTCCAACCTTCCTTAGTCCACGGCGATCTATGGGGTGGTAATGCTGGATGTACGGTGTTAGGAGAACCAGTCATTTTTGATCCAGCCACTTATTATGGCGATCGCGAAGTGGATATTGCGATGACGGAACTTTTTGGTGGTTTTCCAGCCGCTTTTTATCAAGGTTATAACGCAGCTTTTCCCCTAGATACAGGTTATGAACGTCGTAAAACTTTGTATAACCTGTATCACATTTTGAACCACTTCAATTTATTTGGTGGTGGTTATGCTTCCCAAGCCAATCGGATGATTGAGCAAATTTTACGCTGAGATTGGGGAATGCGATCGCTTGCACAGTTAGCTAAAACGCATCTAAATTACAAATATTTAAAAAATATTGATACACGACCTTTATCAGTAAACTTGTGGCAAAATCAAACAAATGTAAGTGTTTTTCCATAAAGTAAAGTCTATAGAGGTAAACAATTTGCCTTTTAATCCTGAGTTATGCCGTAACGAAAGCGAAGTTGAAAGCAAACTCATAGTCCAATATTTGCTACCCCAGCTAGGATATACCCCCGATACCTGGCATCAAGAAGTTGCCGTTGGTAGCATCCGCCTAGATTTTCTAGCATTTGCAGCACAAGTCTTACCTTTCGTCATAGATGCTAACTCACCATTGAGTGTGGTGATGGAGGCAAAGCATCCTAAACAAAACTTAAATAATCACTTTCTTCGGCTCAGGCATTATTTAACCAGCTTGAATGTGAAATATGGATTATTGACTAATGGTAAGGAAATTAGAATCTATAAAAAATTAGCGGATGATGTTAAGTTAGTTTTTTCTTGTTCTGGGAAAGAAGTAGAGGAAAAATTAGAAGAAATCAAAGATTTCATTGGCAGAGATAGTTTGCTAAAAGAACAAGTTATGGAAGTTGTTAATGAATCCAATTTCCCAATAACTGAAACTTTTGATAATAAAAGGAAAAATGTAATGAAAACAATAGCAATTTATCATCATAAAGGTGGTGTTGGTAAAACTACAGTAGCTATTAACTTAGCTGCGGCATTGAGTAAAAAAGGAAAGAGAGTTCTTTTAATTGATATAGATGCTCAAGCTAACTCAACTTTTGCTACAGGTTTAGTTAAATTTCAATTTGAGGAAGATGATGATATAAGAGATAGTAATGTTTATCATTTATTAGAAAAAAGCGAATTTAATTTTATTCCAGATATTGTTAGGCAATCTAAATTTTTTAATAATCCAGAAATTGATGTTATTCCTTCGCATATAAACCTAGTTGCACTTCAGTCTAATTTGGTAAAATTTGGAGCTAGTAGGAGTAGATTAGCTAGAAAGCTAGAAAAGGTAAAAACGGACTATGATATCGTAATTATTGATACGCCTCCATCTCTTGATTTATATGCGGAAGCCGCTTTGACTGCTGCTGATTATCTCATAATACCTTCAGATTTAAAGCCATTTTCAAACCAGGGTTTATCTAGTGTTAAAAACTTTGTTAAACAAGAGATTAATGAGAATAAAGAAGGATTAGGAAAACCACCACTTACGATTCTAGGTGTTCTACCGTCTAAAATTTCAACTAATGCTCAGTATCTGAAGTACAATTTCTCTAAACATAAAAGTGTAATTACAGAACGCTATCATCTTCCACTGATGGACAGTGTTATTTCGGAAAGAACCGCATTATCAGCTTGTATTAACAAAACTATACCTTTGGGGAATATGGACATTCCTGATCCTAAATCTATTCTTGATTTTGCTACTAATGATCCTTCCGCAAATGTATCTGCTGCTGAGTTTGAATCTTTAGCTATAGAAGTTTTAACAAAAATGGAGATGGAATAATGACTGATTTTTTGATGGTAGATGTTGCCAGTGTTATTTCAAATGTTCCTCGTTCAAATTTTAAAGAAGCTGATTTAGATAATCTTGCAGATATGATATTAAAATCAGAAGGTATTCTTAGACCTCTGGTTTTAAAAAAAATTGGATTTGAGAAATATGCAGTAATTGATGGACATTTTGAATACTATGCTTCTGTAAGGGCTAGAGAAAAAAATCCCAGTGAAGGTGAAATGGTTAATTCCTTAATTGTTTCACCTAATAAAGAAGAAGTAGTATTAAAGCAAGCTAACTTTCTTAAAAAAATAGAATATGGTGATAATTTACCAGAAATTGTAAATCAGCCAATAAAAACAGATGTAATACCTACCCAAAGTAGTGAAATTAGTTTAATAGAAAAGCAAATTAATGACTTAAGGGTAGAGTTAGCACAAGAAAGGCAAGAAAGACAAAAACTCTATGAATACATAAAGTCACTTGAAACTCAAATACCCAAGCAGATTACACCATTAGAAGCATTTAATAGTTTAAATCTACTGGAACTCACTTTAAGATTAAGAACGGCTGGATTTACAGATAAAAAAGCTGCTCAAGTTGCTGAAAGCGTTGAAAAAGCACGGAAGAAGAAACAATTTGAATCTCTAAAAGATGTAATAGCCAGAGTAACAATTGCTAGTGCTAAAAAACAAGTTAAGGGTATAAGCGCTGACAAGATGGTAGATATTGTTGATATTTGGTCACATATTTTATTTAAGTAATTTTTACTTAAAAGTTTTTGCGATTTGTTTTCATAATGAAAATTGACGTTAACAATCTCTTCACTATTATTTCTTTAGCCTTTATGCTCATTGGTGGAATTTATCATTTAGCGAGAATGAAAGCCAATATAGTTGCTAAAATTGGTTTGCTCGATAAAAAGCTTGACATCAATCTCACCGACTATCAGTCAAAGAATGAGCATTACGAATATCGGATCAATGGCTTAGACAAGCTATTGCAGCACCAAGGTAATCGGCTTAAAGACTGGGTTGATCAAATTGCTGGTCACTTGTCCGAGAAGACTGGTTTGATGATCCGCGATCGCAAACTCTAGGATTTAACTCTCTGGGGATTCAATCTACTACTTTTTATGACACTCCAAGCCCATCAAAAGCTTAAATAGCGATCGCGAAGTGAGTCCTATTTTCATTAGTGCCAGCCGATGAAGATAATTTCCCTCATATCCTGTAAAAATAACTAGGATTAAAAATGAGGTAAATCAAAAATCTCTGATTAACATGCCCTCTAAATTGCCAGAACCAGACCAAAGCAACTCACCCAACTGGGAGGAAGAACTAGATAGTGCCATTTTTAGCTTTGAAGACATTCAAGCGGAACTGAATTATAAACAAGCCCAAACAGCACTGCGAAACTTGGTAGCTAATCTTGACCTTACACCACGAGAAAAAGCCGGGTTAGAAACCGAACTGGCTGATTTAGAAACCATGCTGGCCAAGTTAGACCGAATGGTTGTGCAGATTGCAGCTTTTGGGATGGTAGGACGGGGTAAATCATCTCTGTTAAATGCGTTGGTGGGACAACCTGTATTTGAAACTGGCCCTTTACATGGTGTCACTCGTGCAGCACAGCGGGTTAATTGGAGTATTCACGAAGAAATTATTGGGACAAATGAACGAGCTTTGCGAGTCACTTTACCTAGTATTGGTCAATCGCAAGTAGAACTCATTGATACGCCTGGATTGGATGAAGTTGATGGTGATACTCGTGCAGCCTTGGCGGAACAAATCGCCAAACAAGCCGATTTGATTTTGTTTGTGATTTCGGGAGATATGACTAAAATTGAACACCAAGCTCTTTCGCAGTTGCGAGAAGCAGGGAAACCGATAATTTTGGTGTTTAACAAAGTCGACCAATATCCCGCAGCCGATCGCCTGGCAATTTATGAAAAAATTCGCGATGAACGGGTAAAAGAATTACTTACGCCTCTAGAAATTGTTATGTCAGCCGCCTCACCATTAGTCAAAACAGCGGTAATTCGCCCTGATGGGAGTAGAGGCTTACAGATGCGTACAGGTAATGCCCAAGTAGAAGAATTGAAGCTGAAAATATTAGAGATTTTGCAGCGTGAGGGTAAAGCTTTAGTCGCCCTTAACTCGATGTTGTATGCAGACACAGTAAATGAGCAACTGGTACAACGTAAACTCTTGATTCGGGAACAGAACGCCAATCAGTTGATTTGGAAAGCAGTTATGGCTAAAGCACTGGCGATCGCTCTCAATCCAGTCACAGTAGTAGATATACTGAGTAGTATAGTTATTGATATTGCTTTAATTTTAGGTCTATCCAAACTCTACGCCATGCCAATGACCGAAGCTGGTGCCATAAAATTACTGCAAAAAATTGCCTTGAGTATGGGCGGTATTGGTGTTAGCGAATTACTCGCAAACTTAGGACTAAGCGGCTTAAAAACCTTACTTGGGATCTCTGCACCAGTTACAGCAGGCGCTACCCTGGCACCTTATGTAACAGTCGCATTAACCCAAGCAGGTGTAGCTGGTGTATCTTCTTACGGCATTGGCCAAGTTACTAAAGCTTATTTAGCCAATGGCGCAACTTGGGGGCCAGAGGGGCCAAAAGCAGTCATCAGTAAAATTTTGGCTAACCTAGATGAAGCTTCCATTCTTAACCGCATTAAAGATGAGTTGCAATTGAAGTTGAAAGTCTAAGGAAAAAATTACTACTAGCTTTTCTGATTACTGAATAGGTGTTCTAGCAGCTTCTCGCAGCCGCTCCACATCGCGCATCGGTGGGGCACCAAAGAGCCGCTTGTACTCTCGGTTAAAATGCGAGGCATCGTCGTAACCCACGCGGTAGGCAGCACTGGTAGCATCAAGCTTTTCCCCCAGCATCAGACGGCGGGCTTCTTGGAGGCGTAGTTGCTTTTGGTACTGCAAGGGACTCATGGCAGTGACAGACTTGAAGTGATGGTGGAAGCCCGATACACTCATTCCCAGTTCTCGTGCGATGCTTTCAATCTTGATCGGCTCGTTAAAGTCTTTACGAAGTCGCTCGACGGCTCTGGCGATGTGGTAAGTGTAGCCACCCAGAACTGCAATATGACGGAGCCGATTACCTTGCTCTCCCATCAGGAGCCGGTAAATGATTTCCCGCTTAATCAGTGGCGCAAGAACATGAGCTTCAGTAGGGGAATCCAAAAGCCTGACGAGACGCACTACAGCGTCCAACAGATTTGTATTCAATGGACTTACATCAATCGCTTTCACATCAGCACGACTGCGCGATGAGGGATACCCTGCCTCGACCATCACTGAGCCAACGAGGGTGGGGTCAAGATCGAGGCGAAGACTAAGGTAAGGTTGCTCCTTGGACGCTTCCAGAATTTGGCTGATAATTGGCAGTTCAACCGTAGAAAGCAGATAATGCATCGGGTCGTACTGATAGCGATCGCTACCCAGCATAACTTCTTTGCTGCCCTGAGCGATCGCACAAAATGCAGGGATAGAGACACTATGAACGCATTCCGAAGGCGAGGAGGAGCGGTTGAAGTGCAATCCTTTGAGCGGCTCAATCGTCCCATCATGAGGAATCGCCTGGGCAATTCGTTCAGTCAGTTCGTCTCTGTGGGCTTGCGCTCTGGCTGCCTCGCGCTTTGCCTGCGGGTCGTTCATTAAATTGATATCGGACGTTTCACTCGTTTTGACAGCATTCATTTCTAAGTTTGCAGGATTGTACAACAATCTTAGACGATCGTTTTATTGCTTATCCTCCAAAATGCCTAAGATAAAGCTAAAGCAATGAAAAACGATTCCGGCTTCTTGCAAGGGTCTGGATTTTTATTTAAGAGAAAACTCAGTTTTGATTGAGCAAGAGATTCGCCTACTAACAACCAAAATGGCATCAAGGCTAACCTTGCTTATTAAAAAATCCCATCCCTACCGATAGAAGAGACGATAAGCGATCAATCTCTACGATTGAATAGCAGCCCAAATGGCATCAAGTGAAGGAATGAAAAATGGACATCAAACGAAGTGGCTCACAGCCTTCCGCCAAAGGATCGGCTGATCAGGAGGCGCTCGACGGCAAGCCTGTGGATTGGCTGGAACAAGTCAGCGACGAACAATACTCCATCTAATCACCACATCCGGTGGTTTTAAGACCTTGTTACGCGAAGAATCGAAGGAGAACAATAGTGACTGCGAACGAGAATGGAAACTACACAGGAAAGGTTGCATTTGTGACCGGAGGAGCGAGCGGCATCGGTCGAGCTACAGCGCTGGCGTTTGCCCGTGAGGGTGCCAGCGTGGTGGTTGCTGATGTTTCAGAACCGAGTAATCAAGAAACGGCACGCATGATCGAAGAACTCGGCGGTCAGGCGATCGCAGTCAGGTGCGATGTAACACGGGGTGAGGACGTGAAGGTGGCGCTGGACAAGACTGTTGATGCTTTCGGGCGGCTGGACTTCGCCTTCAACAACGCGGGCATCGAGCCGAGGAAGGCGGCTCCGACTGCGGAGTATGAGGAGGATGAATGGAACCGGATTATTGACATCGACCTCCGCGGCGTTTTCCTCTGTATGAAGCACGAGATCCCGCTGATCCTCAAGCAGGGACGCGGCGCGATCGTCAACACGTCATCGGGTGCTGGAATCATCGGCATCAAGGGCAGCCCCGCGTACACCGCCGCGAAACATGGTGTGATTGGACTGACCAAGGCAGCAGCCCTAGACTATGCCGCGCAGAACATCCGCATCAACGCCGTCTGTCCCGGCTACATCGACACCCCGATGATGGGTCGCTTCACCGGCGGCACGGACGAAGGGCGCGCGAAGGTGATTGCAGAGGAGCCGGTTGGACGGATGGGCAAGCCTGAGGAGATCGCTGCGGCCGTCGTCTGGCTGTGTTCGGACGCGGCTGCTTTCGTCGTTGGACACGCCATGATCATCGACGGCGGCCAAACGGTGCAGTGATGTTCGAGGCAGTCACCTGCGCCATAAGCCAGCCAGATGCTATGGATATGAACGAGATGATGTTCTAACCCATGAGCCAAGTGTTCTAAAAACACGTAACTGACAAACAAACCTAAGTATCCATTTTTCACTTCGGAGATTGTTCGATGAAAGCAACTGTTTACTATGCCCCTGGTGATGTTCGAGTGGAGACTGTTCCCGATCCCATGATTCAACAGCCCACAGATGCCATTGTCCGGATTACTCACGCCTGCATCTGCGGCTCTGACCTCTGGTTCTATCGGGGTGAAGAAGAGTGGCAACCAGGTTGGCGAACAGGACACGAATGGATGGGAATTGTGGAAGAAGTTGGCTCTGAGGTTAATACGCTGAAAAAAGGCGATCGCGTCCTTGCTCCCTTTGCGTTTTCCGATGGCACCTGTGAATTCTGCCATAAAGGAATCCAAACCTCTTGCGTACATGGTGGTTTTTGGGGGGGAAGCACAAACGATGGTGGACAAGCCCAAGCCATCCGTTCGCCCTTGGCCGATGGCACATTAGTCGTCATTCCCAAGGACGTTGAGAATGATGATGACCTCCTCACCGCCATTCTGCCGCTTACTGATGTGATGTCTACCGGACATCATGCTGCTATCTCAGCAGGAGTCCGCACAGGCAGTACAGTTGCAGTTATTGGCGATGGTGCAGTTGGTTTATGTGGCGTGCTTGCCGCCAAACGACTTGGTGCTGAACGCATCATTATTTTGGGGCGACACAAATCGCGGCTGGAGATTGCCCGTCGGTTTGGTGCAACGGATGTTGTCAGCAGTCGAGGTGAGGAAGCGATCGCTTCTGTGCAAGAAATGACCCAAGGCGGTGCAGAGTCAGTACTGGAATGTGTGGGCAGTGAGTCTGCAATGGCAACGGCGATCGGTATTGCGCGTCCTGGTGGAGCGATCGGCTATGTCGGCGTGCCGCACGGCAGCGGCCATAATTTCAATTTGGGTCGTTTATTTAGGCAAAACATCACTTTGCGAGGTGGTGTTGCTCCTGTCCGTGCCTACATTCCAGAATTGTTAGCCGATACAGTGGCAGGCAAACTCGATGCTTCTGCGGTTCTCGATTTAACAGTCGATCTTGATGATGTCCCCAAAGGATATGCCTCAATGGATAGTCGAGAAGCGATCAAAGTCATGGTGAAACCTTAATTCTCAAAGACAGGAGTGCAAGCAATGCAAAAGCGTAAACTGGGAAACAGCAACTTAGAAGTCTCGGCGATCGGGCTGGGCTGTATGGGAATGAGCTTTTCTTATGGCCCACCCAAAGACACCCAAGAAATGACCAATCTTCTCCAGTCCGCCGTTGAACGCGGTGTGACATTCTTTGATACAGCTGAGGTTTACGGCCCTTTCTTGAACGAAGAGCTTGTGGGTGAAGCCCTCGCTCCCTTCCGTGGGCAAGTGGTCATTGCCACCAAATTTGGGTTCGACATCAGTCCTAATTCTGATCCCCGTGGGATGAAGGGTTCACCCGGTCTAAATAGCCGACCGGAGCATATTAAGGAAGCCGTGGAGGGTTCACTCAAGCGACTCAAGGTGGAGGTGATTGACCTGCTCTATCAGCACCGGGTTGACCCGAACGTACCGATTGAAGACGTAGCTGGAGCCGTTAAGGAACTAATTCAGGCAGGTAAGGTGAAGCACTTTGGACTCTCTGAAGCAGGGGTGCAAACAATCCGTCGCGCACACGCGGTTCAGCCGGTCACTGCTCTTCAGAGCGAATACTCACTCTGGTGGAGAAAGCCTGAAGCAGAAGTGATACCGACCCTTGAGGAACTGGGAATCGGCTTTGTCCCGTACAGTCCGCTGGGCAAAGGCTTTCTCACTGGCAAGATGGACGAGAAAACCACCTTCGACAGTTCCGACTTTCGCAGCACTTTGCCTCGCTTCACGCCGGAGGCACTCAAGGCGAATCAAGCTTTGATTAATCTTCTCGGTAGCATTGCAGAACAGAAACAGGCGACACCTGCTCAGATTGCACTTGCTTGGCTGCTGGCTCAAAAGCCGTGGATTGTTCCGATTCCAGGCACCACGAAGCTACATCGCTTGGACGAAAACATCGGGGCAGTTTCAGTCGAACTCACGCCCGACGATCTGCGTGACATCGATGATGCCGCCTCCAAGATCACTGTGCAAGGAGCTAGATACCCCGAAAAGTTGGAGCAAATGACTGGTCGTTGAACGGCGAAAAATGTTTGCTCTGATTGCATTCCGTAGCTCACTCAAAGCTTTTTCAATTAACTACCCAGACCTCAATAAAGTAGGTCTGGGTAGCTTATTAGAACATAACGCGATGTGCAT
Source organism: Nostoc sp. LEGE 06077 (assembly GCF_015207705.1). GTDB lineage: Bacteria > Cyanobacteriota > Cyanobacteriia > Cyanobacteriales > Nostocaceae > Nostoc_B. The sequence continues at coordinate 24,011 of NZ_JADEWI010000042.1, read as the reverse complement.
ATTTTTGAAACCCAACTTCCATTCCTCTCCCCTGCAAGGAGCTACCCTACCGTATACACACAAGTCAAAAATTTTCATGTTCAGCCACATCCCGCCTAGAACTAAAGTTCCAGGCTCATAGCCAAAGTCCACAAAGCGTGGACTGGAATGTATTTCTGGTTGAGTCATCTGAAGATGACTTGCGCTATAAGACTCGGAATTCATTCCGAGGCGGGACAGATGCAGTTAACGAACATTTGTGTGTACACCTTAGCCTACAAGGAGAGAGGCTTTGAATCTTGCTCCCCTTCCCTACGTTCGCGCAGCGTGTCGTTCGCGTTAGCGTTGCGTAGCAAAGACAGAGAAGGGTTTGGGCGTTAGGTTTGAGATAAAGTTGCACACGGCGTAACATATAGGAATCCGACTTGATTATTGAAATTACTTGTGTAGGCAGGGAACAGACAAAAATAATTATTTAGTGCAAACTTACAGAGATTTGGTATTAGGACATCGGTAAGCGATAAAACTTAGACAATAAAAGACTTTTAACTCTGTTCCCTGTTCTTTGTCCCCTATCCCCTGCCATACCTTTAATTCAAAGGTTCAATAATGGTTCGCAAGCCATTGCTGGTGAGATTTTTTAACATTTCATCAGCGTTAGAACGATTGCTAAATACGCCTGCTTGCATAACTTTGCGCCCTTGCCAGATGGTAGAGAATGCACCTGGAGCAACATATCGCACTAATTCCTGTTCTTGTTCGTTGGCTACTTCGACAATGACGCGGTAACGGATACCATTGGTAGGCTGTAAATAACTTTGAGTGTCAGCAGTTGTATTTGTTTGGGGAACTGGAACTTTTCGCAGGTTGCGCGTATTGCCAAGGGGAACATTTCCGTTGGGAACAGGTAAAAGGGCTGTACTACCTGGAGAAATCAAGGCTGATGCTTGACCCCGACTGGGTAATGTTGTCGTCGGTGTTTGGATAGAATCGGGTGCAGTAAATTCAATGGTTTTAGGGTCAATCTGCACGTAATTGAACTGTGGAGATGATGGTTGCAGAACTGGTAGGGTTGTAATTTTAGCTGTGGGAGCAACTTGAGTGTTGGTTGGTGGTTGTTGTCCAACTAAGCTGCTGGGTATGGGGAAACCTCCAGGGGGAGGAGTTAATTTTTGTTGGGGAGATTTTTTGGATGCAATGGGTTTTGTGGGTAATGTGGCGGCGGGATTCGGTGTAGGAGGAACTTCTGTTGCCGAAAAGGTAATTTCTTGAGTAGTTGGAATTGCTGAGGTAACTGTGTTTGGTGGAGTTGGTTGAGGGTTATCAGTAATAGCAGCAGTTTGAGCGTTAAAATTTACTTTACCGGCGATGCGGTTGTCAATTAAAGTATTGCCTGTGGCGGCGATCGCTTCTTTGGCTGCACTAGCGTTAATATCATAGCGAGCATTATTGCGAAATTCGTTACCACCAGCTTCTGTAATAGTACCTAAGTCGGGCAGAGCTTGAGCGATCGCTACTAAACCATCTTCTTGACTATCGGCAATTAAATTATTCCGAACAATTGGACGCGCCTTTCCTTGGACTAAAATTCCCGAACGGTTTTTCTGAATTTGATTACCTATAACTACAGGTGCGGCATTTTGGGTGATATTTACCCCATAACCTGTTTCTTGAAAGATATTTTCCTGTACCTGAGCTTGGGAATTACCACTGAGGGTGATACCGTTGGCTCCATTACGATAAAAATAATTTTTACTAATTGTCGGTGCGCCATTACCGCTGACAGCTACACCATCTTGGGTATTTCCGGTAAATGTATTTTCCGAAATTACAGGATTACTCGATTCAATCCACACACCATAACCACGGGGATTAACATTGCTGACTGTCACCCCGGTTAACTCCGCTTGGTTTGCACCGACAATTGTCACATTTTGCCCACCATAACTGCGACTAAGGTACAAGCCACCACCTTGAATGGTAATTCCACTGCCTTTATTAGTTACATCACCTTGAATGGAAACGCCAGGACGCAGTATTAAGGGAAACATTTCACCAGCTTCAGCACTGTAATGACCAGGAGCCAGCATAATTACTGTATTCCCTGTAGCAACACGCAGAGCTTGGGTAATAGTTTTTAAAGGAGTGCGATCGCTCCCATTACCTGTAGTGTCATCCCCGATACTTGGGTTGACAAATAGGACATTAACCTGAGAGAGTGTTCTTTCACCCAGGGGCATCCGATCTGGTATCGATGGCATCTGAGCAACGGCGCTATTGTTGATTGCCAGCAAACTTAAGCCTGCCACTCCTATACCAAACAGATAAAGCAAAAGTGAGTAACCAAAAGCTATCGGTATAGCTAAGTCCAACGATGGATGTGGTTGATCAAGGGTCATTAGCTTGAGCGCTAGTCGAGGATGTTGACCAGACACATTGGGGGAAACCATTTTTACAATACTCCTGAGAAATAACAATAAAGTCTTATACCCTTAGACAGTAATATGTCGATAATGTTACCCACAATATTGACCGATTGGCTATTTTGAAGACAAAGTAATTAATGAAGGGATTGTTAAGGGTGAAGGATAAAGGCTGAAAGATGAAATTACCCGTAGGGAAGCCACCCAAAGGGTGTTTACATACTTCATACTTTACATTTACTACTTCTCTCTTCTTAATACCTCTTGCTTAGTAAATTAATAATGCTAAAAACATTGCACATATGAAAGAGGCTGACTATTATGAAAGCACTAATGGAGTTGTGGTAATGGTCGAGCCGTATAGCCAAAAAGAGCAAATACAGCAAGTTGTTTACCGCATATTAGATGCTAATTTAGACCGCACTCGTGAAGGCTTACGCATCATCGAGGAGTGGTGTCGTTTTGGCTTGAATAATGTCCAGTTAGCAGGGGAATGCAAATACCTGCGACAAGAGTTAGCAAAATGGCATACGGCGGAAATACGGGCGGCGCGAGATACAGTCGGAGATATCGGTACTGAATTATCCCATCCCCAAGAAGAACAACGCTCTAGTATTAAGTTGTTATTGCAAGCTAACTTTTGCCGTGTCCAAGAAGCATTGCGAGTATTGGAAGAATACGGCAAGCTATATAGTGCAAACATGGGCAAAGCTTTTAAGCAGATGCGCTATCGGGTTTACACCCTAGAAAGTAATTTGATGGGTTATCAGCGCCATCAATTATTATGGCGATCGCATTTATATTTAGTTACATCCCCATCAGATACTTTGTTAGCCACGGTAGAATCTGCTCTGAAAGGCGGATTGACTCTAGTACAGTACCGCGATAAAAATAACGATGATACTGTACGGCTAGAAAACGCGACTAAACTCCGGCAGCTATGTCATGCTTACGGTGCTTTGTTTATTATGAATGATCGCGTAGACTTAGCTTTAGCTGTAGATGCCGATGGTGTACATCTGGGACAACAAGATATGCCCATCGCTATGGCGCGACAATTATTAGGGCCACAGAAGATCATTGGTCGTTCCACCACTAATTCGGAAGAAATGCACAAAGCCATTACCGAAGGTGCTGATTATATCGGTGTCGGCCCGATTTATGAAACTCCCACAAAAGCAGGTAAGGCCGCAGCTGGCTTAGAATATGTCCGGTACGCCGCCCAAAATAGTCAGATACCTTGGTTTGCCATTGGTGGCATTGATGCCAATAATATCAATGATGTGATTGATGCGGGAGCCGAAAGAGTGGCGGTGGTGCGATCGCTCATGCAAGCAGAACAGCCAACTTTAGTTACCCAATACCTGCTATCTCAGCTTAATCGAGTCAAACCACAACCAGAAATCATTCAAAATTAAACTTACTCAGCATTTAGCACTCAGCACTCAGCAGTTATGTCCGAGCAAATTACCCTTCAGGTAAATGGGGAAACTCGCGTTTGTTCAACTCCATCCTTGTTACCTGATTTATTACAACAGTTAGGTTTCAATCCGCGCTTAGTGGCGGTGGAGTATAACGGGGAAATTTTACATCGCCAATTTTGGTCACAAACTATCATACAACCAGGCGATCGCTTGGAAGTTGTCACCATTGTCGGCGGTGGTTAATTTTCTTGATAAAGCATCCGGTGAAGAGTTTTGCGCCTCGCAAATTCTTTACCCTTGCGACCCAGTTGTTCTCGCAATTGCTGGTCTTGACACAAGCGTTTAAAGGCTTGAAAAACCTCATATCCAGATTTAGGGTTCACTAACAGACCATTTTCTTCGTGACTCACAACCTCAATCACCGAACCTAAACGCGAAGCAATTACAGGTTTACCAAAGTAGCTGGCTTCTAAATATGTCACACCAAAACCATCCATAAATCTCGTTTTGGCATTATCCAAAGTCAGCATGGCAAAGATATCACAAGCAGCATAATAACCTGCTAACTCACTCTCAGATACTTGGCCAGCAAAGTGTACCCGCTGGTCTACACGCAAGCGTTGCGCTAAAGTTTTCAGTTCCGTTTCACAAGCACCTTGACCGCAAAGTATGTAGTGAACGTCTATCCCGATAGTTAGTAAGAGTGGTAGATTCTCAATCACCCGTTCAAAACTTTTGTGTTTTACCAATTGTCCAACCGAAAGAATGACAATTGCTGTTTCAGGAATGTTGTAAATTTGACGAACTTTCACGCGTAAATCATCAAGATTGCTGTGGTTTGTCCCAATGCTAAATTTCTCAGGTCTGACCACAGGATGAATTACATGGGTAGGGGTTGGGAGGCGGAAAGTGTTTCTGAGGTAATCTCTGGTAAAGACGCTGTTACAAACAATACCTGTGGCGCGGGACAGGGTTAATTTAAAGAGCGATCGCCATACTGGGTTGCTTAAGGCCGTGCGAATATCATGACCATGCAAATAAATAAAAAAGCGAATAGGTAACAGATAACTCAATAATAATAATGCCGGAAATTCGTAGCTATGTCCCCATTCTATATAGCGATAGTGATAGCGAAAATAGAGTTTGATCGCTAAAATAAATGACCCAACTAGATTCACCAAAGGCTGGAGGAGATTCCCCCAAAACCCCCCTAGCCAGTATTGAAAGCTTGGCCAGCGATAGATAGGAAATTGCTGAGTCTCATCAAATTTTTTATCTCCTGCACAACTCGCAGCTAACACAATAATCCGTTCTGGATCTTGTAGACAACGATTATAGATATATTCGCTAATAACCGCTTCTTGCGGTAAGAATAGACGAGATATGACTAAAATATCGGGGAATGAAGTTTTCTCTCTAATATTTGTTCCTAATTGAGAAATATGTTCCATGTTAACTTTAGTAAGTTTAATTAAAAAACCTGGATTTTTGCATATTAAATTTAAGTGAAGTGTCGCTGGTAAGTTAGCTCTAAGGCATGGAATTTGCCAACTTATGAGCGTCTTTGTTTTTTGAAGTTGATCTCAGCCAAAATCTGCCCTGATTCTTGATATTTCAGCAGAATTAATAGCAAAATCAATTAATTGCTTAATAGTAGTTCTGAACACCCATAACTTAATAAAGTTAAACAAGGTGAAACCTACTACTCTAAGTTGTTGTTGTCAGAAATTTGCTCTGATAATTCGGCTGAAGCTTAGTCCTATTTCCACTATATGTGGAATCAGAATTTATTTCTATCTTGCCATTGGGTCAATTATGAACTATGTATCTAATTTTCCCCTTAAGGATATTTTAGCCAATCGAGATTGTAAAAAGCGAAGCGCCATCTGCTTTTAGCAGTTGCTACTTTGTACTTTTGGCTTTATGTAACCTAACTTTTGCCTATTTATCATTTATCCAAATTTAGAATTTGGATTGCACTCAATGTCAAATAGCTATAAATAGCTATAACTTTCGTCTAAATTAGTTACAAACTGTAACTAATTTAGACTCCCGCAAGATATTGCCATTCTGTATTCCCATATTGTCATCCCAGCCTGTGAAAACATCATGCTCAATTCCTCTTATTTTGAGTAAATGTATTAACAAGCTTTAAAAGATATTTTAAAACAATAAATATAGAGATTTACTTGTTGTTTGTGTGAAGTGTTTGTTAATTATATATTTTGGTAACAATTGACTCTATTTAGGCAGTTTATCTTCAGGCAATAGTTAGCAATTTTGGCTACAAGCATCTCTAACAGAAGATAGAAAAAAGCCAAAAACTCTTTAGATATCATAGTTTAGCTGAGATTATGCCTAATAGGTAGCCAAAATGCCACAGAATTTTTCAATAGAAATGATAGGTGTTAAGCTAGGGTAACGAGGAAAGAAATTTTTGGTATTGAATAATAATATCGATACAAGTATAAGCTTAGTGACAAATAATTCAATTTAAAATCAGAGAGATCGCCGTAGTTTAGATTGACTTTAGACTTAACAGTCTGCCTTCCATCTATGGCCTGATTTTACGGCAATTATTAATTGATCCCAAAGTTCCTACTATCAAGCATGAGTTCCAAGGTACGGTAATCTACTACAGAAATCCCCCCTCCGTCTGCTGTGTGCCTAAGATAAGACGCGGTAAATTGAAGATGTAGCAACAAATCAATGATGTTACAAAAAGCTACTGCCAATTACATACTCGCTTACTAGTCGCGGGCTGGCATCAGCTACACACCGCAAAAATCCTACCAAAATAGGATGCAATATTCAGTAATAAAATTTTTCAAGCGACTGTGTTATGCGTAAAAAAATACAACAAACCATCAAACCGCTGTTAAAAACGTTCTTTGTCCTCAGCCTAGTTTTAACTTTAGCCCTAGGTCATGCTGACGGCGCATTAGCCGCCCGCAGTGGTGGTCGCATTGGCGGCGGTTCTTTTAGAATGCCTTCTAGTAGCCGTACCTATACACCACGCACCTACGCACCTCCTGGTGGTGGCGGATACTATCCTGGTGGTGGTGGATTTGGCTTTCCCTTCCTACTTCCTTTGTGGGGGTTCGGTGGCGGATTTGGCGGTCTGTTTTCGATTTTAATCTTTATTGCGATCGCTAACTTCCTTGTCCAAACTTTCCGCCGTAACAGTAGTGACGGAGCAGAAGGAGTGGATTATGGTAGCAACCCCAATGTTTCTGTAACTCGTTTGCAAGTTGGTTTGTTAGCTCAAGCTCGTGATTTGCAACCCGAACTCAACAAAATTGCTGAACTTGCTGATACTAACTCGCCCGAAGGTAGAGCCGCAGTGATGCAAGAAACTAGCCTCGCTTTACTTCGCCATCCAGAATACTGGGTATATGCAGGCGGTGGTACACAACAAGCGAAGTTAAGCTCTGCGGAAAGTCAGTTTAACCGTTTAGCATTGGCAGAACGCAGCAAATTTAGCAAAGAAACCCTTTCTAACGTCAATAATCAACTCAAAGCCGCTCTCGCTCAAGAAGCTTTACCTGCTAATAGTGAACTTGACAACCCAACTCGGCTAATTAGTGAAGGCCCTGGAGAATATATTATTGTTACCTTGTTGGCGGCAACTTTAGGTAAATTAGAAACTCCAGCTATTAACTCTACAGAAAGCTTACGTCAAGTTTTGCGCCAAATTGGGAGCATTCCCGGTGAGCAACTGTTAGCAATTGAAGTTCTGTGGACTCCCCAAGCTGAAGGTGATACTCTCACTGCCGATGATTTATTAGCAGAGTATCCTGATTTGATGCTGGTGTAATATAGCAGGTGATAGGTGATAGGTGAGACCACTGCGGTGGACGGGTTTCCCGGCATAAAGCAAGTGGCGAACCCGAAGGGTAACAGATTTAAAAGTTTGATGTTATCTAAGTTGGATCATTTACCTATGTCCTCACTACCATAGAATTACATCACAATAATGGTATTTTTAAACCCGCCCAAGATGGTGAACCCATTCCTGTAAGCGGGTTTTTTAATAGGTGAATTTAGCTTTTACTTTTAAAAGAATCCAACCACTCTTTAACTTGTTCGCGCGCAATATCGCGGCCGCCTAGACCAAAAGCCAAGGCAATTGCCACAGCGATCGCACCTAGCAATAAACCAAATGCTAAATTGACAATATCGCTGGCAACACCGATTTGTTGTAATGACATTGCCGAAACCAAAGTAATAATGGAAATTCTCGCTACTTGAGCTAAGATTTTAGCTTGGCGATCGCCAGAACTGCTAATCAAACTAAAAGCCAAATTCGCCAAAAATAATCCAACGGCAAACACAATTAATCCGGCAAGAATCCGCCCCAAAATAATTAAAATGCCTGTTACCAGTGTTGTCAGGGCGGGAATATTTAAAATATTCACTGCTGCCACTGTGGCAAATAACATAATGCCGACTAAAGTAATAATGCCAGCAATTTCTGAGGGTGTACGGAGTGGGGTTAATGGTTGTGTTTCGGTGTGAATTTCTTGCCTAGCAGGTGATGGTAAACCAAGCACCGCAAAAATATTGTTAAAGCCCAAACTAGTCAAAATACTAGTGACCAAATCTCCTACAAAGCGCCCAACAAAAAAGGCAATAATTAAGATAGCTGCGGCTGTAAAAATCGCCGGCAAACTATTGAGAATCTGTTGCAGCATAGTAATTGCTGGCACAGATATCGCCTCAATTTTTAAAGCATTCAAGGCGGCGATCGCCACAGGAATCAAAATTAAAACATAGACAATGGTGCCGATAATTGTTGATAAAGACTGTGCGCCCATTGCCGACGACAGTCCAAATCGACTACCTAAATAATCTACGCCCGTGGTTGCTAATAAATTAGTCACAATCCGGCGGACAATATTAGCTAAAAACCAGCCCAATACCGCAATTAAAATTGCCGCCAAAATATTGGGGAGAATTGAGAGAATTTCGGTAATTAAGGCTTGTACGGGTAAAAGAGCCTGTCTGAGTCCGAGAGTATCGAGAACTGGGGCGAGAAATAGTAAAAAGATAAACCAATATAAAGCATTGGAAATCGTCTCACTTAAAGAAATGCGATCGAGACTGATGCTATCTCCCGGTGAGTCTTGATTTAAACGCTCATCTAGCTTGAATGCTTGTAATCCTCGCAAAGTCACAATTTTGATAATACTGGCTAAGACCCACGCAACTCCTAACAAAATGCCTGCACCTAAAACTTTTGGCAAAAAGCCTATGAGTTGGTCAAGAAAATTATTCAGGGGTCGAGAGGCGACTTCCAGACCTAGCGCCTGTAAAGCAGCTACTACCGTGATTAAAATAATGCTCCATAAAACCAAATTAGAGATAAACTTCTCAACTTGAGGAACATCTCTGCGTCCTGTCACTCCTGCTGCAATGCGATTATCAATGTCTGTGCGATTCAGGATGCCTCTGGTAATGGCTGCAATCACCAGCGCAACCAGTATTCCTACCAACAAAATTGCCACTGCCCCTAGCAATCTTGGTGTATACAGAATTACTTGTTGTCCAATTCCTTGGAGTTCTGCAATTCCTTGGTTTACACTCGGTTGATCTAGTGGCAGATTGGGCGATTGTCCGAAAAATGGCTGCCCCTTTATCGACAAACCCATGTCTATCAACCGGGTTATCCCTGTCCAAGTTGTGTTCATGGTTTTTTGGAATTAAGTTTATGTGTTCGTTAAAAATACTGATCAACTCAGTAGAGTAGATTTGATATTGCCCAATTACACTCTAGTAAGTTCACGCGGATTTTGCGTATCAATTTACCAGTAAATATATATAGGCAATTGGTAGATAGGCAAATTTGTTACAAATAAAAAAATATTTTTAATTTTGACTGGTTGGAGACTCTGCACTTTGTCATAGCTTGCAGACAGGAGCCAATTTTGGGTTAATCTAAGGGCAGCAACAGGATTACTAATTGGCATGACCCAAGTTTTTGAGCAATCAATTCAAATTAATGCCACAGCAGCAGTTGTAGAACGCTGTATTACGGATTTAGCATTGATGTCTCGCTGGCTGAATCCTGTGCTACGCTGCGAACCAGTGGATGAGGTTTGGAGTACAGATATCGGCAGTCAAAGTCTTTTTATCATTCAAATTCCCCTAGTGAAACCGACTTTGAAAAGCGTTGTGGTCGAAAGACAGCCGGGTTTAGTCGTTTGGGAATTTCAGGGATTTTTTCAAGGACGCGATCGCTGGGAATGTCAACCAGTAGCAAAGGGAACACGCTTAGTCAATCGCTTCGAGTTTGCTATTCCTAACCCCATAGTAAGTTGGGGATTCAACAATTTTGCGGCATCTTGGACAAAGGAAGATATGCAATCCCAATTGCGTCGCCTCAAACGCGTTGCGGAAGAAGTGCAAATTAGTCAATAGTCATTTGTCAGTAGATACTGTCCGTATTTACGTATAGTTGCGATTACGCGTCTTTGTTTATCCTGCGCCATCCCCGTATTCTCTGATCTGGGGATTACGCAAATGCGCTGATCCTAAAATTGCCCATCTTCATAAATTCAGCAGAATCACGGTTACGCTGAATTGGGGTTCTGATCAAAACTGCCAATATCCAGTTCACTAGGGTGCAACTTATGACAAACCCTGCGATGAGTTTTATTAAAGTCAATTTGGTTATGGCAAAAGAAGTAGCTCACAAATGGGAGCAAGCATCATACAGTCAAACCAGTGCTTACTGTTTAGATATTTTAAAAGAACTAGGATTTCCTAGTGCTGAACTGCCGATTAATTTGCAAACTCGTGAAGAACAGTTAAATTTCATCGCAGGTTTTGCTTCTTATGCTCTTGGGGAGGTGCAAAATGTCCAAAGCGCTAATTAACGACATTTTTAATGAGCCAGAATGGGCAGAAGAAACTGCTGTATCAGCAACAGATCGGGAATTAGTGCTGCTAACAGAAAGAATTTCTAGTTTTGAAATTCCCATTCAGGTTTTTTTGCAAGCTGTAGCGATCGCTGCTTACGATTGTGAGGCAGCTTCTCGTTACGCTGAGAATTATTTAACGAGCCACAAGCAGAATAAGCGGAAAAATTTACGTGTTTTCAGGTCTTTGCGTAATTTTGAAAATAATTGAACTTATACATACCCACATCTTGCCCCTCTAAGATCATCATGAGAGGGGCTTTGTTTTTGGAGAGAGTCTAAAGTTTAGCCAGTTCGACAGATTCAGAAAACATTGCAAATCGTACCCCAAAATTAGGTAAAATGTAATGCCATTGCGCCAGCAGTTCTCATGACCTCATCTGCCTCGTTTGACATATTAGAGTCTCTGCAAGCGGATATCGCTGACCTAATCGATCGCCTACCGACGTTAAAAAATCGTCAATTTATCCAACAGGCACTTGCTACTATAATTCGCCTGGCTGAGAGTGATATTGATCGCCTTGATTGGAAGATATTATCGTCTGCGTTAGCGGATATGGAGCGAGGCTTTGAGTTATTTTACAACTACCGTCATGTACGTAAAGTAACTATCTTTGGATCTGCTAGGCTGTCGCCAGAAACGCCAGAGTACCAAATGGCGCTGGAGTTTGGTCGCGCTGTGACTCAGTTAGGATTTATGGTGATGACAGGTGGTGGTGGCGGGATTATGCAGGCGGGTCACGAAGGCGCTGGGCGAGAAAATTCCTTTGGATTAAATATTCAGTTACCCTTTGAACAGCAAGCGAACCCGATTATTGAGGGCGATCCCAAGCTAATTCATTTTAAGTATTTCTTTACCCGCAAACTATTCCTCCTTAAAGAAAGTGATGCAGTTGCCTTATTTCCTGGTGGATTTGGCACTCAAGATGAAGCTTTTGAGTGTATGACCTTAAGCCAAACTGGCAAATTTGGCCCTGTACCTCTAGTTTTAATTGACCATCCAGGTGGCGATTATTGGCGGTCTTGGAGCGATTATATTGATCAACAACTAGTGCAAAAAGGTCTGGTAAGTCCAGAAGACCCTAGCCTTTACACTGTGACAGATAACCTAGAAGTAGCTTGCAATGCCATCACAAATTTTTACAAGGTTTATCACTCCAGCCGCTACGTGAGTAATCAGTTGGTGATTCGCCTAAGTTGCGATTTATCAGATGCTGAGGTAGAACAACTGAATGCGAATTTCATTGACATCTTAGTAAAAGGCCAAATAGAAAAAAGTCAGGCATTACCTCAAGAAGCTCAAGATGAAACTCTAGAATTACCTCGTTTAATTTTGCACTTCAATCAACGAGATTTAGGGCGTTTATATCAGATGATTGCCACTATTAATCAAATGGGTAGTCCTTCACAAGAGGAGATAGCTCATCCAGAGCGAAAGTAGTTTGATAGTTTTATGGCGATCGCTGTCCCACCTTTACACTTGTTATATATAGATAGACTGCATCCATTTATGTTTCGGTAGTCTGAGATTTCTGGTAATGCTTGGCCAATCGTAGGTGTTTCAGTACTTTTATCTGTCTGTTCGTTCTTATACAGTTAGCTGAAAACACCCTCCATTCTCCACTTCTCATCCCCTGGATTCTGGGTAAATTTGCTAGAGTGAACACACTAGGATTTTTCAGTTAAATCTCTGAAATTCAGCCAGCAGACGAGGCTACCCATGCTTACAAGTACCCTACTTCTCTCGAACCAACTACCGACTTTAAAATACTCCTCCACTACAGAACGATTCGATGAAACGTGGGAAGCCCCCCTGGCAACCCTTTTGGGACTAGGACGCGCCGCCGGTGCTGACTTCATCGAATTTTTCTTAGAGCGCCGCAATTACATTAATTGCTTGGCAGAAGATAATGCTATCACCAGCATTTCACCCAGTTTAGGCACAGGTGCAGGGGTGAGAGTCTTTCGTGGCAAAGGTGATTGCTATGTGAGTACAAATGACCTTTCCTTTGGTGGGTTAAAAGCAGCTTTAGAAAAAGGACTTTCGATTTTAGGGTTACAACTACCCGCCCCTTATTCCTTCATCCCAGAAATCAACCTGGAATTATTGCGAGACTACGCCACAAAACGCGGTAAAGATGAATGGTTGGGGCTGTGTAGCTCTATCCGTGAAATGGGCGAAGTTCTCTTAGATGGAAATGCCGCCCTCCAGCAAAAAGCCACTCATGTGCAATCTCGCCGCGCCATTTATTTTCGAGATTGGCAAGAAGTGTTAGTTGCATCCAGTGATGGCACCTTTGCCCGTGACATCCGCCTCACCCAATCGGTAGGATTTAACTTACTATCTGCCGATGGGGCAAATCGTTCTTCCATTGGGGAACGTGCCGGAAACACCAGTGATGCTAACTTCCTGAGAACTTGGGACTATACCCAAGCCGCCGAGCAAATCGCCGAATCTGCTGGCAAAATGTTGTATGCAGATTATGTGGAATCTGGTACTTACCCCATCATTATGGCTAATCACTTTGGTGGGGTGATCTTCCACGAAGCCTGCGGACACCTGCTAGAAACCACCCAGATAGAGCGCAATACCACTCCATTTGCTGATAAAAAAGGCGAAAAAATTGCCCACGAAAGTTTAACAGCTTGGGATGAAGGGCGTTCTGATAATGCCTTCGGGACAATCGATATGGATGACGAAGGTATGCCAGCACAAAGAACTTTATTAATAGAAAAAGGCATTCTCAAGAACTTCTTAGCCGATAGAGCCGGTTCTTGGCGTACCGGACACCCCAGAACAGGTAGTGGCCGCCGCCAGAATTATACCTTTGCAGCTGCCAGCCGGATGCGGAATACTTATATTGCCACTGGCGAATACACCAACGAAGATTTATTTGCCTCCGTTGATAAAGGCATTTACTGTAAAAAAATGGGCGGGGGTAGTGTTGGCGCGACAGGGCAATTTAACTTTAGTGTTGATGAAGCTTACTTAATTGAAAATGGCAAAATTACGAAGCCATTAAAAGGAGCAATTTTAATTGGTGAAGCCAAGGAAATTATGAATAAAATTTCCATGTGTTCCCAAGATTTAGAATTAGCTCCAGGATTCTGCGGTTCCGTCAGTGGCAGCATTTACACCACAGTCGGACAACCACACATCAAAGTTGATTCTATTACCGTCGGTGGTCGGTAATTAGAGACTTCTAAATAAAAAATATCCTAAATTCTAGTGGGACGGGTGTACTCACCTGTCTCATTTCAAAGGCGGACAAGATATCCAAAATCTAAAATTGACTATGCCAAATATCAAAGAAATCGCCAATTACGCCAAGGAAAATGCTGATAAACTTGGCATCAAAAAGTTTGACATTTATGGCTCAACTATAGACGAAACCAGTGTCCAAGTAGATCAGGGTGAACCAAAACAAGTTAAAGCTTCAAATCGCTCTGGCGTTACCGTGCGTGTTTGGAATGAGCAAAACACAATTGGGATTACCAGCACCACAGATGTAGATCCCCAAGGATTAGAACTAGCATTAAAAACTGCTTATGATGCCAGTTTCTTTGGTGTTAAAGAAAATGTCCCTGATTTTAGTCCAGAGGCTACAGTATCGATTCCTCACACACCAGTTGAAAAAGCGCCCCAAGCCCCAGTTGCGGAACTGATAGAAAAACTAGTGGTAGCAGAAAAAGAACTCCTAACTGCTCACCCAGCAATTAAAGGTGTACCTTACAACGGATTGGCACAAAGAGATATTGACAGATTTTATCTCAACAGTGATGGCGCAGTCAGAACTGAATCTCACTCTATTGCTTCAGTTTATCTTTACAGCAAAACTGAAGAAGAAGATAAAAAGCCTCGCAGTGGTAATAGTTTTAGAATCAGCCGCAGTGTTGATAATCTGGATATTAACGGTTGTATTAAAGAAGCCGCAGAAAAAACTATTAGTCACTTAAATTACGAAAAAGTCAAGTCTGGTAAATATTTAGTTGTGTTTTCTCCAGATGCTTTTTTAAGTTTATTGGGTGCTTTTTCTAATTTATTCAACGCCCAAAGCATTTTAGATAATCAAAGCCTCTCTACACCAGATGATTTAGGCAAACAAATAGCATCTCCTTTACTTTCGGTTTATGATGATGCACTGCATCCAGCTAATGTTGGTGCAGAAACCTTTGATGGTGAAGGTACTCCAACCCGGAAGGTAGCCTTGATTGAAAATGGTGTTTTAACAGGCTTTCTTCACAGTGCTGGGACTGCGAAAAGAATGAATGCTCAACCTACAGGTAATGCCAGTATTGGTGCTAAAGTTAGCGTCAGCCCCAATTTTTATCATGTATTTGCAGCTGGAAGCCCTGAACAAGAATTGAGTTTAGAAACTGCGGAAAATGTCATTTTAATTGATGATTTGCAAGCTTTACACGCTGGGGTGAAAGCATTACAAGGCTCCTTTTCTTTGCCTTTTGATGGTTGGCTAGTCAATAAAGGCGTAAAGACAAGTATTGAGTCAGCAACAGTTGCTGGTGATTTCTTACAAGTTCTCAAGTCAATTGTTTACCTAGAAAAAGAAGCAGAATTAACCCCAGGCGGTGTTTCTCCCAGAGTTTGGGTTGAGGAACTGTCGATTACTGGGGAATAACATACTTGAAAAAAATAGCTTGGGTTTAGGCGCACAAGATATACTGATGGCAACATGGTAAATCTATGTTGCGCTGTAACCCAACACCATTTGTTAATTTACACTTCATTTCAACGCCACTTTACTCAAATTGGGAACCTCGTCCAGGCAAATGGCGAACCTGTAACCTATAACCTATAACCTGTAACCTGCTGCATCAGGCGATCGCCACTAAGTCTCGTAACAAGCGACAATTAGGTTGAATTAACTTGCCTGAACGTATCACCCCAATGGGAATAAGTTTGTGTTTCGCTTTTAATGGCTGTTCTAAAGCGTCAACAAATAACCAATCACCTTCTACTAACTTGAGAATTGTGATATCTGCAATGGAACCAACTTTGAACGTTCCAATTTCGGCTTCGGCTTTTAAAACGCGAGCCGGGTTGATGGTGACAGCCGCGATCTCATCTGCTAAATTTAATCCTAAAGCTAAGAGTTTAGAAATCGCCCCACACAAACTATAATTCAGCGTTGAATCATCATGAAGCTGTTTAAAATTACCGTGAGCGTCACTACTAATAGTGTGGGGTAAAACTCCTTGCGCTATCATCCGCCGTGCAGTTTCAAAGCTAAATTTTAGTCCGTGTCCTAAATCTAAAAGTATGCCTCGCTCAATCGCTGCAAACAACCACTCTGGAACTTGGGTACGTTTTCCCATTAATCCATCTGGTTGACAACTGTAGCAGTGACCGAGGATATCTCCAGCTTTCATGTATGACAGCGCATTTTCTACTACTTTGTCTGGATGCGGTCTATTGGCTTCATCGACAGGAAATAATTCTCCGGTATGAACATATAAAGGTAAATTAGTGCGATCGCCTACTTCTCTTGCTAATTTTAGTACTTCCATCCCCCAGCGCGAAATTGAGCCAGAATCAGCGTGTACTTTAAACCCACAAACAATCTCTGGATTTTCTTGTGCTATTTTGATTAAAATTTCTCTATCTATGTTTGCGGGATTTTCTAACCCAGAAACTGTGTTACCTATAGTTTGCGTAGCTGCATGATTGACTAACAAAAAACTACGGACATCTGTTTGTGATTTTTCTATAATATCGGATTTAAAACCAGAAAATGTAAACGGACTACTACTACCTTGGTCAACAATTGTTGTCACCCCCGCATTAATCCCAACATCATCTGATGGTACACCAAAAGTTGTTTTCCACTCGTAAACGTGAACGTGTAAATCAATCAATCCAGGACAAATTAAATAATTACCTGCGGCAAATTTGTGTTGAGCTTTATAAGCTTTTAGCTGTTGGGTAACTGCGGCAATTTTACCGTCACGAATTGCAATATCAAAACGCCCATTAAGTGATTGACTGGGGTCAATTACCCAGCCATTTAGTAATACTAAGTCGTAGTAATTTAAGTTGGTATTCATAAAATCTCACGGGGTTGAAATAACCCCGTATCTGACAAAAGAAATATTAATCATCAGGAAGCGCTGCTATTTCCTGCAACAGATACAACAACTGATGAATTTCTTCGACGGTGTTGTAGTGAGCTAATCCAATTCGCAGTAAGCCACCACTAGCTTCTACACCTAACCGCTCTATTAAACCTAGCGCATAGAAATGACCATGCCATGTAAAAATACCGCGATCGCCTAATGCTTTAGCAATAGTTTCAGGCGTTTTATTTGCTAGTCGCACGCCTACTGTTGGTGTTCGCCAAGCAAAACGAGTTGGGTCGGTGATACCATAGCAGCTTAACCCAGGAATTTCTAATAATCCAGCAATTAATTTGTGACTTAATTCGCGTTCGTATTGCTGGATGGCGGACATGGCTGTAACTAAAGCAGCACGCCGACTGTGATAAGCCGAGGTGATGCTTGGTTGTTCTGATGATTTGAGAAAGCGGGGACAACTGAATGTTTGTAATCCTTCTTTGTCAGCTTCAATTAAAGCCGCAACGAGTTCGTTATCAATTGTAGGTGAAACATGACAACCTAGTTTAGTTAAATAGTTAATCGCCGCTACTACCCCGGCTAAACCTTCATGATTAAGAGTTCCGGTTTCCCAGCGTGAGGGAACTTCATCTGGTGCAGGCTTGACTTTATAAGGTTGCAACCGTTCTAGATGCTCTCGTTTCCCATACAAAATACCAACGTGAGGGGCGAAGAATTTATAAGCTGAACAAGCGAGAAAGTCACAATTTAAGCCGTGGACATTGATGGGCGCGTGGGGTGCATAGTGGACTGCATCAACAAATACCCAAGCCCCAACTCCATGAGCTAAACGTGCGATCGCGGCAATATCATTAATTGTACCCACAGCATTGGAAGCATAACTGACGGCGACTAACTTTGTCTTTGGGTTAATCAGCCGTTCTAGTTCTTCCATATCTAAGGTGCAATCATCAACATGAATATCTACAACGCGGATAATTGCCCCTTGTTCTTCTAAGGCATACCAAGAAGAAACATTCGCGTAGTGATCCAGCCGCGTCACAATAATTTCATCACCTGGTTGCAGTTCTCGACCAATTGCCCGACTCAATGCAAAGGTTAGGGTGGTCATATTTGCACCCAATACCACCTCATCACTATTGCATCCCAGAAAATCGGCGATCGCCGCACGGGCAGAGGTAATAGTTGCATCGGTACGCGCGCTGGTGGCAAAATACCCATGAGCGTTGGCGTTTGACCTGACTAGATAGTCATTCATCGCATCTAATACTGCCCCAGGTACTTGAGTCCCACCTGGCCCGTCGAAGAAAATAGCAGGTTGACCGTTGATTTTTTGCGTTAATGCTGGAAACTGGCTACGTATCCATTTCAGGTCAAGCTGTTCCATCGCATACTCCTTCGTTGATAGTGTTTTACTTATACAGCAGGGAACAGGTAATAGGGAACTTTTCGGCATTGTTTGACTACACTCACCAGCCAAACAATGTTGAACGTTCTTGGTATATGGCTTTATGCTAAAAATAATTTCCTAATTCACCTGTAATCTACTGTCTTTAGTGCCACAGCAAAATCTTAAATTTGGTATTTTTTTCAAAAATTTGGGTAATTAATTCTACATAAAACTTAATTAGATTTACTTACTCTTTTTTTAATACCCTTGATAATTTCTCCGCTTCTTTTGTTAAAGCTAAAATATCTCAGCAGAAAAAATTCACTTTGCTGTCAGGTTCAAGATAACTATTAATTCTGGGAAAAGTATCTCTTCTTAAATGTAGTTAATAATATTTAATTATTTGATATGAATTTTCACTTTCCAGCTAAAGTTTCTCCAATTTAAATGCAAAGAATATTTGCATTTAAATTGGAGAGAATAATTATATTTGATATGAGAAAAAACTTAGGTATTTCTCACCCAAATTTTAACAAATAATGTAACAGATGGAGAAAATACCTCACATTGTAAAGGGTAAGTGCGCGTCAGCACTGGTGGGGTATTGGTGGCAAACATTTTTTATTTGGTATCTGCTGGGTATTCATTCCTATATTTGAGATTGATGGAAACTTTAACTGAAAATCCCTGCTCTACCTATAAAATTTAACATTTACCGGTTTTTATATTCCTTGTTTCCTATTTCTTATATACCTCCCTAAATAAATAAGTTCAGAATTCAAAAGCAAAAATGCCTATTAATAGAATCCGCTACAATGACTATAGTTCTTGTTGCAAACTCTTGAATAAGTCTAATAGTTGATATGGTTATACGTTTTCCTATAATTGCAGCTACCTTCATAGCTGCCAGTGTTAGCATCGGTACACTTTTGGGTGTTACAACTCCAGCTTCAGCGCAGGAGATCATAACTTGTTCTAGTCAGAACAATCAGAGAAATACTTGTTCCGTACCCGGTAGAGGTAGAGTCAGATTTGTTAGACAATTATCCAACGCTAGTTGTCGAGATAATTGGGGTTCCAGAGGAAATCGGGTCTGGGTACGAAATGGTTGCCGCGCTGAGTTTGCAGTTGGTAATAACCGAAACGACAGAAACGGTCGGTATGGCAGAGATGGTAGATATGACAGAGACGACAAATATGACAGAAACGACAGGTATGACAGAAACGACAAATATGACAGAAACGACAGGTATGACAGAAACGACAGGTATGACAGAAACGACAGGTATGACAGAAACGACAGGTATGACAGAAACGACAGGTATGACAGAAACGACAGGTATAACAGATAGCCTACTGGGTGTTTGAAACATTCAGTAGAAACTGAGAAATACCACTTTTAGCCGATGGCGATCGCTCTAAACAAGTATGTTGCTATTTTCTACAACTTAATTTATGCGATCGCCATCTTTTACGGTTGAATTTTTAGCTCCACAAATCTCATGATTTGGTGTAGATTACGGCACAATTTATAGATTTACCCTATCGCTACAAATACCTCTTGTACGCCTGCACTTAGACTACAGTCAATTCTCAGGGTATTAAACGATAATCATTATCATATATCTCTACAAGTTTTTACTGATTTTTACCTTTAGTTAAACCTGATTTACTTAATCGTTAACCTTGAGGCTGGTAGATTAAACGCGGGAATGTACAGGTATTCAGGTATCTAAGAATGGTGCTTTCAGCGGGGGAGCATCTGACTGATAGCTTATTATTGGAGATAAATTCCAGTACGTATATCAGGTCAGATTCGATGCAATCAAGCCAGGTAAAGCAAAAATTTCAGGCTTTGTGGACTGCCTTAGTTTTACTCAGTGTATTTTTTTGTGTGGAATTGAGTGCAGGAATTTGGAGCCACAGTCTATCCCTATTAGCAGACGCTGAACACATTTTGACCGATGTCGCAGCGTTGGGTCTAGCACTAGTTGCATCCTGGCTATCTCAATCCATATCCAAACACAATGTATTTGGCCGCTATCGATTAGATATTTTAGCAGCCTTAGTTAACGGGATCAGTCTAGCTTGTATTGCTGGCTGGATTATCAAAGAAGCCATAGTGAGGTTGCAATCTCCCGATGTGGAGATTCTGGGTTTACCAATGTTGGCAACAGCCTTGATTGGCTTGGGAATTAACAGCTTTAATGCGTTCTATCTACATGGATGCAGTCATCAAGACCTGAATATTAGAGGTGCATTTCTTCATCTTGTGGCGGATGTCGCCAGTTCAGTTGGTGCAGTATTAGCTGCGATCGCAGTTATTTGGCTGAATTGGACATGGGCGGATGGAGTTATCAGTTTATTAGTAGCAACGCTGATTGCTTTTTTTGCAGCTTATTTAGTAATTCAGAGTGTTAAATGCTTGCGCGGTCAAATTAGCGATATTACGAATGCTGCTTGTCTGTGTAATTTACCAGCAGAAGAATGTGGCGATCGCGATCAAGCAGAGAAAATTTTGTTTCCATCCTTAGAGGAGCTAATTTAATGATTTCCTTATTTCAAAAACATTGGCGCTTATTGGCCTGTTTTTTAGCTGGCCTAGTTGTGACAGTCTCAATATCTTTGAGAACCCCAGTGCAACAACCAGCTATTGCGGCTCAACCAATTCATTCCCAGGTTGTAACCCAGCCTCAAGCAAACTTACCCCCAGCTTTTTACGCTGAACATCTGGAACACAATTTTTATCAATAGCTAACGGCTAATACTTCCGCAATTAATTTACAAGGCACACTGCAATGATTTCATTTTTGGAAAAGTACAGGCGAGTACTTAGCTTTGCTATGGCTTGCTTTTTCTCTAGTACTCTATTGACCTTTGGTAATCCCGATCCGGCTCTAGCCGCTGGTAATGGAATTAACGTCATCATCATGATTGGTGATGGGATGGGTTGGAATATGGCGAGAGCCGCAGCTATAGCCAAAGGCGCTCCCTTCTACACCAGTGGGAAAGGTTCTGGTTTAAGCTTTCAAAATTTAACTGGTTATGGGTTAGTGACAACTTACGGTACAACCATTCAAGGAACTACACCAGCTAACCCAACCAATCAGGTGCATCTCACAGGTAACTCGGCCTTAGATGGCTCCAGTAGCATCACAGGTACAAGTCCTCGTCGTCCTGGTTTCTCATTTTTGCCCACTCCATTTAACCCAGGCACTCGCCTTGATGGTAATACCACAGCAAGTGGTAACTTAACAGGCTATGACATCACTCAAGGAGGCCCTGCACCTTGGATTCCCCTCACACCCGCTAATCCTGGTAGCTACAACCCAGAGTACATCAAGTACAGCTATCCTGACTCTGCTAACACCGCCACAACTCTCTATACAGGCGTAAAGAGCTATAACAACGCCTTGGGAGTAGACATTTACGAACAAAAGTTAACAACTATCTTAGAAATTGCCCAGCAAAACGGTAAAGCTACAGGTCTAGTTACCTCTGTACCTGTTAGCCACGCCACCCCTGCGGCGGCGGCTTCTTTCGTCAATCGTCGGAGTAAGTACGACAGCGTTTATAACCCCGCCCTCAGCAACCAAGACAGCATTTTGCAACAAGTATTGCTGAACTTTCAGCCCAATGTCTTGTTCGGTGGTGGTCATCCCTTAGACTATCAAAATAGAACTAATACTGGCCCAGTCTATACCTACGAGTACATTACACAAGATACTTACGAGCATCTCAAAAATAACCCGACTCCGGCAACTAATAGATACGGCTATACTTTCTTGGAACGTGGCCCCAATGCAACCCAAACACTGCTAAACACAGCGGCTAAGATCGACCCAAATCAAGGTGGTAGATTGTTTGGTCTCTATGGTGCGCGTGGACAAAATGGGAATATTCCTACTAGTTCTTCTCAGGGTGATTATAGTACTACGGGTCTAGATAACTTCTCTCTCTATAGCTCCGTAGTTAGAGGTGCAACAACTCCAGCCGCTTGTCCATCAGGTCAATACATTCCGGCTTCAGTTAACGAATGTGTGCCTGTGATTGATGGAAATGGGAACCCAGTTCCAGCCCCCGCACCTGATACAATTCGTCCTTTATCTCCTGGTGAAACTAATGCTAGTTTCATTGCCAGAGAAATTAACGAAAACCCAACTTTGGCTGATTTAACCAAAGCTGCACTCACAGTTCTTGGTAAAGACCAAGACGGCTTCTGGTTGATGGTTGAAGGTGGCGATATTGATTGGGCAGCTCATGACGATAATATGGATAACCTGATTGGTGCTGTGAATGACTTTGATAAAGCAGTCCAAGAGGTTATCACCTGGATTAATAGCAATGGTGGTTGGAGCAAAAATCTACTCCTGGTTACTGCTGACCACGACCACTATTTAACTCTCAATAATGACTTTGCTTCTAAACTGACTCCCAACCCCAACCCAAATCAAGCTAGAGGTTTGAAGTATAACGCTAAAGATATTACATACAACAGACAAAATCCTCGTGATGCTGGTCACTTCTGGGGTTCTGACCCACGGCAAAAATACCTCTGGGGTAGCCACAGCCGTCGGCTTGTACCTGTTTACTACCAAGGTGCTTACTCTTCAACTCTGACAAAATTTTTGGGTCAAAATGTCGAGTTTACAGATAGTTCTGGCACTTATACTGCACCTGGTGTTCGCGGAGTCGTTGATCAAAGCCATATCTTCCAAGCGATGAAAGCTGCTTTGACAGGCTCGGCATCTTAATCATAAAGGTTAGGGGCGAGAAAAGAAGGTTTGTGAGTTTTTCTGTGATGGGCCGACTTAAAAACTAGTCTTTAGCCCCTACTCCTTTTGCAGAGATGTTTACTACTACTACTTCTCTGCTGCAAAACGCCACTTCGATTATTTCCACCCATTGTTTATCTAAGCGAAAAATAATGTTGAAAAAATTAGCAGCTGCGACAATCGGAACTGTGTTAATTTTTGCTGCTGGGGAATCCTTTCCTGCCCAAGCAGCAATCATTAGATATGATTTCTCAAATAGTGATAGAACGCTGATTGGTAATTTTTCCTTTGACCAAGCAGCAGCGGCCGATGACCAGTTGGTAACAGTTGCTGAAGGCTTAAGAATTTATGCTACCTACGGTGGTCAGACATACACAGAAGCTAATGATTCTTTAGCTGCTGTGTTCACCAATTTCTTGGGAGAGGTTCCTCCAGGTCAGGGTTTAGGATTGCAATATGTAGTAGATGCTTTCACTGTTAACGCTGAAAATTTGATTGCGGCGAACAGCGTTCAACGTGTTGCTTACACTGCTAACCCAGTACCAGAACCTAGTGCTGTGCTAGGTTTATCCGTTTTTGGATTGGGTTTGTTAGCTCGGAAAAAGAAACAATCAGCCAAATAGTTTAGGTAGATTGTTGTCCGGCGATCGCTAATTTTTCATCATCTTAGACAATTCCAGAATAATTCTTTTGGGGTGAGCGGCTTTATCAAACCCTCACCCCAAAATTTTGGCAAGAGTAAATATAACTTTAGCTTATATATGTGTTCAGGAAATATTTTCTGAAATCGCTTTACAAAATGCAATAGTTACCTTTAAGATATGTAACAGCAGGTGAAAACACCTGCAACATTCATAACAGACGCAATCATAAAAACATGACAGCAACCTTACAACAGCGCAAAAGCGCCAACGTATGGGAACAGTTCTGCGAGTGGATCACCAGCACCAACAACCGCCTATACATCGGCTGGTTTGGCGTATTAATGATCCCCACCTTGCTAGCTGCAA